>CAJTMJ010000027.1 GCA_910577335.1 uncultured Duncaniella sp.
ATAATAGGAATTGTCCTCACCACGGTAGATTACTGATTCGTTCTTGTCTCGCTTGATTTTCTTTTCTTTTATGAGGCGAGCCTTTTCTGCCCGGATGCGTTCAAGAAGAACGGACGCGGGTTCATCGTTGGGGTCTTGCGGTACAAGTTTGCCCTGTATCGCCCATTGGAGTATGCTGTTGCGTAGTTGCTTGCCTGTCATAACTAAAAATCGTCAGATTTCGACTGCTGTTTGATGAAAAAATCGTATAGTTTTTTGCCAATTTTGTCTTTCTTAAAAGATTTTTCGTGATTCATTGGGGTCATTGATATACGAATTTTTGCTATTCCCTCCTTAAGCTGTTCAAATTGTTGCGGAGTGGTGAGGAATTGGGCTGTGGAATTAATTTCAGTGATAGGATAAACCATATTGCCAATTACAATACCGGCTGATTGACTACCATTACCAATATTTACTCCATTTAGGGTGATTACCTCATCATTGAATGTCCTTATTTTCATTTGAGGTTCACCGAGAAATCTCAACCTATCGGATGATACTGTTGCAATTATATAATATGATGTATCTTGCTTTGCAACAGAATACTTCATACTGCACCCTTCGGCTGCAAGTGGTTTGTGCGAATACCCAACGGTCTGGGCCATAGATACGGCACAAACAAACAGCACTGAAATTATAAAACCTATTCTTTGTAAAGTATCATTCATTTTGCGTCGATGTCGATTTTGAAGCCGAGAATGTCTTGAATCTCTTGGAGAGTTTTGTCTATCTGATGTTCAAGTTGGCGGCGTTTGGCGTAATAGTTTTCAAGCAGTTCTTTAGGCGGCAAGACTTCCTCCTCGTCTTTGGGGAACTTGCAGCGGTCGAAATCGCAGTCTGACTGCATGATTTCTTCAACGGAGAAGCAACGGCTCTTTTCATCGCCGGATTCTTCGTTGACAATTTCCCTGCGGTTATTCCACCACTCACGTATAGGTTCGGCATGGGAGAGGAGCATCGGTTTTGTCTTTGAGAAATGCTTGTAGCCGTTGGGCATATCCATGCGGTAAAACCATATTTCCTTTGTAGCGTATTCTTCAGGCGCGTCATCGGCACGGTCATTGTCGAAGAACAAGATATTGGTTGCAATGGAGGTATAGGGCGCAAATATACTGCCGGGCAGACGGATGATTGTGTGCAGATTGAAATTGCGGAGCAGATGTTGCTTTATGGCGAGCTTCGTTCCGTCAGTTCCAAACAGGAAGCCATCGGGAACAATTACCCCGGCACGGCCGTATTTTGCAAGACGTTCCATTATCAAGACCATAAAGAGGTCTGCCGTCTCGGAAGAGCGGAATTCTGTTCTGAAATTCTGTTTTACGCTTGCTTCTGTACTTCCACCGTATGGCGGGTTCATGGCAATGACATCGACTTTTTGCGATTTGTCGTGATAGGTAGCCATTGGTTTGCCGAGCGAATCGGTGTGATGCAGATCCGGGTGTTCAACACCGTGTAGAAGCAGATTGGTAACGGCAAGCAAATATGGAAACGGCTTCCATTCCTGACCCAAGACAGCATTCTGGAAAGCCTGCGAATCTGCGGCGGTTTTGAGCTGAGGACGGAGGTGTTCGAGAGCCGAGACAAGGAAGCCGCCTGTGCCCATTGCAAAATCGCCGACACGTTCACCAATTTTCGGATCAAGCATCTGAATGATGAAATCGGTGAGTGCGCGAGGCGTGTAGAACTCTCCGGCACGACCCGCTCCCTGCAGGTCTTTCAGGAGGCTTTCGTAAATATCTCCGAAAGTATGCGTCTCGGTGGTGTCGTTGAAGTCTATCTCGTCCACCACGTCAATCATCTGACGTAGCAGAGTGCCGTTCTTCATATATTGGTTCACCTCCTGAAACACCTCCTGAACGATAGCTTTACCTCTCGGAGTGTCGGCTGAGACTCTGATTCCGGGGATTGAGCCGTCAATGGAATTCTGACCTTTCAGAACCGGGAACAGCCTGCCGTTGATGAACGAAAGCAATTCGTCGCCTGTTATTGCATCTTTAATCAAGCGTCCCTCCTCATCTTTGGAGTGCGCCCAGTTGCGCCAACGCAATTCTTCGGGGATAATACTTTGGAACAGCTCGGCGGAATCGGAGCATTCCCAAATCTCTTCCTGTGCGTCATAGACTTTAAGGAAGAATATCCATACCATCTGTTCGATACGCTGGGCGTCGCCGTTTACCCCGGCATCCTGACGCATTATATTTTGTAGTCGTTTGACAAGATTGTTTACTGCCATAATCGTAGTTCGTTAAGCTGATTGGAGATAAAGCTGTTCTTCAAGCTCGGCAAGCATCTTGCGGTAGGCTTCGGGGCCACCAAACACCTTCATGATGCGAGGTATTTTGCCGAATCTCGTGAAATCAGGAAGATTGAGAATTGAATTGTCCTCAATATCAACTATTCCCGTTTCGGCATATTTCTCCATCAGAGCCTCTATTATCTGGAGGGCATCTCCCTTGTACTTGTTGAGATAGCCCCGTTTTTTCACCCCGTCTATACGTTCTCGCCGGGTAAGCGGTTTGCCATCAAATGCGACATGGCAAATAATATCAAACTCATCCTTGTCGGTAAGGTTGGGATTCTCTTCCCTGACAGCGGCAATCAGTGCGGTTATATCGTCCATCCCTTGCAAGAACTCTTTTTTACGCCGGGCCTTTCGCCATGCGCCGTTGAAAGAGTCGAGTGTGGGATAATGCCGCTTGATAGCCTTACGGGTGTAATCGGTCACGCTCTCAGTACAGAGCGTCTTGCCGTCCTCACCGAGATATTGCACATGCTCATGGACTATCTGGATGTTACGACCGGTGACATAAAATTTATGAGGCTCGTTAACAACCGGAGGGTCAATGTCGATAGGAGGATATGGCGGGGGCGTGTTCCCACCGCCGGAGGGATTATCATTTGCGTCGTCGCCTTCTCCTCCGTCAATAAAAGGCGGTTCAGGCACACCGTCAAATTCGGGATCATTGAAATTGTCGGTTGCATTGCGGAAATCAAGAATATCAAAACTCATTTTCCCTCCGGGTTCATAGATACGGGTGCCACGACCGACCATTTGCTTAAATGTAGTCATACTGTTGACCTCCTTGTCGATTACGATAAGGCCACATGTCTTGCAATCAACACCTGTGGTGAGAAGTTCGCTCGTGGTAGCTATCACAGGATAGTCAGATTCCGTGTCGATGAAATCATATAGAAGATTCTTACCCACGCGGTCATCGCTCGTTATGCGGACAACGTACTTGGAGTTTTTCTTCACCATCGGCTGGTTCATCTCGATAAGGAGAGTGCGCATAATGTCGGCTTCCTCCTGGTCGGGACAGAACACGATGGTCTTTGTCATTCTCCCGATTTGTTTCAGCATATCTGTGATACGTTTGGCGACAATACGCTGACGCTTGGTGATATGGATATTGCGCCCAATGAGATTGCGGGTGAAAACATCCTCTCCGATAGGCCGTTCATGTAAATCCACCTCGTCTTTCCGGGGAATGTAGCCATCCAAATCGACATTGATGTATGATTTAGTCACTCGGTAGGGAGCGAGGAAGCCATCTTCGATGCCTTGACGCAACGAATAGGTATATAACGGACTACCGAAATACTCAATATTGTTGGCACCCTCCACAGCTTTGGGTGTTGCAGTCAAGCCTATCTGAGTGGCTGAGCTGAAATAATTGAGAATAGCTCGCCATTCAGAATCCTCTCGAACGCTCGAACGGTGGCACTCGTCCACAACAATGAGGTCGAAAAATTCCGGCGAGAGGGTCTCGTAAGGTTGCTTCTCACCTTCTTTCAAATCATGCTTGACCCACTGGCCGTAGAGCGACATGTATATTTCGTATCCGTTTTCAATGCTTTTGCCCTGCACCTTGTGCATGATTTTTCGGAACGGCTTGAAATCCTGCTGCATCGTCTGGTCTATGAGAATATTGCGATCGGCAAGATAGAGAATTCGCTTCTTTGCGCCTGACTGATGCAGACGGTGGATAATCTGGAACGCAGTGTAGGTCTTTCCCGTGCCCGTCGCCATGACGAGCAGCACACGTTTGTCACCACGGGCTACCGCCTCGATAGTGCGGTTTATGGCTATCCGCTGATAATATCTTGGTGGGAACGATTCGGAGCTTGAATAATACGGGATATTGATAATATCTTCCGCCTCGACTGTCAATGCTTTGCTATGTTTCAGACGCTCTCGCAATGCAAGAGGGGTGGGAAACTCGTCCATTCCAAATGTTCGCTGAATCCCTGTCGTCAGATCATGTTCCACATATTTACGTCCATTGGTGCTGTATGCAAACGGAATGTCAAGTATCTCAGCGTAATCAATAGCCTGCTGTATGCCATCGGATGGCAGATGACTCCACGATTTCGCTTCGACCACGGCGATAGGATAGTTTTCCTGAGTGAAGAGGAGATAATCGGCCTTTTTGCCCTGCTCCCGTTTCTTCAAACTGCCTCTCACCACGATACGACCTTTCGTGAAGTAGTGTTCCATGCGTACATGATGCTTGTCCCACTCCTTCTCGATAGAGGGGGTTATATAGAGGCGTTTGGTGTCTTCTTCACTCAGATTCATATAGTCACTCCTTTCATGTTCCGATAACGGATTATTATCGGAAGTTGTCATCAAAATCAAAAAACTCCAACGCAGCAAATGAGGCCAACCAAAGCCCTAAGCGACTGCATTGGAGTTTCCAAAGATTATTTCGGCAATTAAGCCGTTATACCGTTAGTATTCTTGGTTGTCTCATCATTAGACGCTTAGATTGCAAAGTTAATCAATTTCTGTGAGATTAAGGTCTTATATTCCACAGAAATTGGCATTAAAGAAACCATACTTGTTGATTGGATATAAGTGTCACCATCATTTTGTGACTTCTATCTGATGACATTGTGTGCAGATATTGTTGCTAATTCTTCATAAATTCGGCTATGGGTAACATGAGTTTGTTAATTTGGATAATATATTATTGGAATTGTGTCTAATGATTGTGATTTAGCAATTGGATTGTGTGACCTTTGTAGCCACAAAACAGATGAGGTATGGATAACAATCAGAATAATACGGCTCCCGAACAGAGTAATGACGATATAAAAGCGTGGATGGAAAAACATCCGCGTGAGTATGGTGAGTTTGCGGCGGATATGGGCGAGGCTGACTTGTGGGAGGTGTTTCTTATGGGGCAGTCGGCTTTTTCCGTCTCGCATGAATTCCAAAAGCGGTTGGAGGATATGATCGACCTCGACAATCTGGACTTGGAGGAACTTTTGAAGATTCTTCGAGAATCGGGCTATACCGAGATTGTGCTACATGAGCAGCCGGAGGATAGCGAATGGGAAAAATATCGGATGCCCTTTGTCGCATGGCTGAAATATGGACGCTCATCGGAAATGCTGATTGAGAATATCGAAGATGCCGTGCAGATGGTTGACAATCGGCAATACCAATGGCAGATCACAAAGTTCTTGAAGGCATTTATGACCCGTGAGATTGAAAACAATCATCGAACCAAAAAGGAGTTGAAGGAGTTTCTGGACTTCCGGAAAAGTGTTGATAACGGAGACTTGGCTGACTGGGTGTTGGACGGCATTGATGAATCAAAGCCAACTCCCAAAGTTTCAGAAGGAAAGGAGTTTGTGCATGACCTTACTTCCCTTTTGTCTTCTCACGACAGTGAGACAGTCAGACGCATCGGTCAATGGACGCAGACACATATCAGTGGAATTGATATTGCACATCTGTATATAGCACTGGTGGAATCCGGTGAACTGGATGCCGGCCAACCCGTAAAACAGTTTGCCGGGATATTGGCCGCTACTTTTCCTGAAAGCAAAATCGTTGGCGAGCGACAGGTACAGAAAAGCGTAAACGCTCTCCAAAGCCTTTCACCCAATCGCAAACGATATGTCAAGGATGAACCGGAACACCTCTTTGCAATCGACAAGTTAAAGACCGAAATACTGCTGATAAATACCGATGAAGTTGACTGAAATAATCTCCTTTCGATTCGTTTGATTCGTTTCTGTGTTCGCGAACTTAACGAACCGTTATTTCTTTTCAATCCAGTAAATTACGCTATACTTTTGCGTCACCGTTCCATTTCGGAGCGGTGGCGTTTTCACTTTATGCCGTCAGAGGAACCGCCATAATCCAGACGGCAAACGAAATAAATATGCAAGACTTTTTAGATATGCTGAATGAAGGCCGCGCTCATGTCAAGGTGGAGATGAGTGCCGAAGACCTCAAAGCCTTTTCTGACGACCTTATCCGCCGGGCCAAAGACGAACTCGGTTCAATGGTCGAGGCCGCGAAGAAAGAACGTATGCTTACCAAGGCAGAGGTAAAGGAACTGTTCGGAGTATGCGATGCCACACTTTGGCATTGGGCCAATAAGGGAATCCTCAAACCTGTGAAGACCGGGAACAAGGTGCTCTATCCCGAATATGAGGTACGCAAGGCCCTTGGACAACGCAATATCAATATCTGACGGATATGAGCTACAATAACCGGAACCATCGTCCGATTGTGCCCGCGTGTGGCCTATATGAGGAAGAGCGGTCTGTTTCCTTTGCGTTAGGCATCGAATCAGTGCCCTCTTTCCCTTTGGATATTTTTCCGACGTCAATCCGGCACATAATCGAATCGCTTCATGAGTATGAGAACTTCAACCCGGATTTCACTGCCGCGTCATTCCTCACCGTGTTTGCGGCGGCTATGGGAAACACATGGTCTGTCCGCTTCATGACCGGATGGGTAAGCCGTCCTATAATCTACATGGTGCTTGTCGGTTCACCAAGTTGCGGCAAGACACCTCCGCTGCAACAGGCGATCGCCCCATTGCTCAAGCTCGACGAAGAATATGACCGGGTTTACTGCAGGGAAATGGAGGCCTATCGCAGATGGGAACGAATATCAGCGAAGCAGCGTGAGAAACATTCCCTCCCCGAAGAGATGAAGATGCCACAGCGGAAATGTCATGTGGTGGTGGATTCCACCGTCGAGGCCATGATTGCCGCCATGCGTGACAATCCGCGTGGAGTGCTTATCTATAAGGATGAAATCGACAGCCTGCTATCCAACTTCAACCGATACAACGGCTCCGACGAGAGCTATTTTCTCAGCCTGTTCAGTGGCACGCCGTTCAAATACAGCCGGAAATCAAACAACGAGCATATCTTTATCACGAATCCGTACTGCTCGATAATAGGCTCTACACAACCGGGGAGACTAGCTGAACAATTCGGAGGCAAACGCCTTGTGAACGGATTTTCGTCCCGATTCCTGAAAGTCTATCCCGAAATCAATGAGATGCCGTCATGGAACGATGCAACCATGCCCCATGAGATTCTTAAGGAATGGGAACGCATAATCCGAAAAGCGGCCTGTATCAATCCTCCAACCTACCAAGAGGGAAAAGCAGACTCTATCGAGCTTCCGTTTTCCCGTGAGGCTAAACTTCGTATGATTCAATGGAAGGATGAGGTGAACAACAAGGCATACTCGGAAACCGAATCGGACGCAGTAAGGGCGTTATGTGGCAAACTGGAGACCTACCTAATACGCTTCTGTCTGATTATACAGATCATGCACGGTATCTGCGGAGAGGTCGGCATGAATGAAATCGAACTGAAAACTGTCGAACTCGCAATCCGGCTGACCGAGTATTTCAGAATCATGGAGAGCCGCATAACCCCTGAGATTGATACCGGGATGCTCGATAACCGATTTACAGAATTACTTGGGAATCTCAGGGATTCGTTCACCACATCCGAAGCTGTCCGTGAATCTCTTAAACTCGGTATCTCAGAATCCTCGGTAAAGAGATTCCTTAGAGACGGCGGTCGGGGATTCATCACGAAGGAGTCTCACGGTCGCTATCGCAAAATTTGAGATGTACGGTGACACTTTGAAATTTTGACATTATGACATTTTCGACCGGAGCCGGATTGATAGGAAGAACAAGGTTTCTAATGTCTGTTTTGGAGTATCGACCTTGCTTTGCAAGATATGCCGCTTGTGTCCACAACGGCAATACCGCCTCCCCGGAGGGGAGGGTCAATACCGCTCGAAACTCGCAGTCTTCTATACCTGGGTTACAGATAATGTCATGATATTTTGACACCAACCTGACATTATGAGATAGAAAGATTATGTCTTTATCCAATCATGACATAAAGATGCTATGACGCCAAGACTTCAAGACATCAAACGAACACTACATTCAATCATAATAACATATACACTATGTCTGATAAAAAGACTATCATAATACGTTTCCGCGTGGATGAGAGGATTCACAAAGAAATGCAGACCAAGGCCGATGAATATTTCAGCGGCAATCTTAGCGCGTTGATTCGATGTGCCACTCTAAAATACAATGAGAGACAAGGTGCTGACCGCGAGAATCCTCAGATGATTGCGCTGTTGAACTCCGCGCTCAAACTTATCGGTAGGATAGGAACAAACTCCAATCAGGTCATTAGGCATATCAACGAGCAGCAGAAGATGTTCCCCTTATCATTTAGAGCGTCGGATCTTATTCCCTTCAACCGATTTCACGATGACTGGCTCACTGTGCAGGATATGTTGAAGTATCTGCATAATCTCATAACCACCGCCAGATGATAGTAAAGAAACTCAGCGACGTGTCCGGCGGCGCATTTCCCGGTGCCAGATATAACGAGATGAAAGTGGCGGCGGGTATGGCTCAGCTAATGGCGATGGAGAACGTGAGTGAGGCATTGCGTCACAATGTGGAAATTCTTCACCACTTCGGTCTCGATGCCTCGTCGGAAATTGAGCGTTACTTGAAAGAGCGTTCACAGACTTATGGAAACACCAAGACCACCCGTTTCCAATTCCATGTGTCTGCATCGGTCAAAGGGCGGATGATGTCTCCGGAGGAACTGACCGACTTCGCCCGTGAGCTGATGAACGGCATGGGCTATGCCCGGCAGCCGTATTTCGTTTACGCGCATCATGACACGGACAACAACCATGTCCATATACTTTCGACCCGGATAAAACCTAACGGCTACCCGATTTCCGACCATCAGGACAGGCGGAGACTGAATGAGTGTGTCAACCGGATTCTCGCATCCGACATCAGGAAAGACATCGACCATATCTTCAGTTATGATTATGAGACCGAGGGGCAGTTTGCGAATATCGTCATAGCTCACGGATACAAGATAGAGAAATCCACTGACGGATACCGTCTCTTTAAATGCGGAGGCGATGCCGGGAATATCGCAATCGGTGACATTCTCAACCGACTCACTAAGAACAGTGCCCGGCGCAAGGAGCGTACAAAACAACTTCGCGCCATTATCTGGAAATACAAGGCAGAGATAGCCGAAGAAAAATGTCAGAATGTCGAAAATGTCAAAGTGTCAGAAGGTGGAAAGAAAAAGCCGATTCGCATAAAAGTCAATTCTGATATAATGAAAATTCTTGACAGCAACGGTCAGCCATTGGATAAGGAGACGCAGGAGAAGATACAACGGCTGCTCGATACGCTGAAAATTCGCTTCGGAATCGACATCTATTTCCAAAAAGACACGAACGGTCAAGTACGGGGTTATGGAATTGTTGACCATGCCGGGAAGATAGCCTTTGACGGCAGCAAGGTGATGAAGCTGTCAGATCTTATAGACTCCGCCATCAAGCCGGAGCGGAAACCGTCACCGCTTGACATATACCGCGACCTATTTACCGTCGAGGTCGGAAAAGACAGCCAGGGAGATTATATGCTTATCGACTTCAAGAACGGTTCCGCTTACCAAAAGTCAATATCGCCGAGACAATCGGCATGGTATTTGGGAGTGAAAGACAGAGAACGCGAGGACGTGGGTCTGACAATAGCCGCTACAATATTCTCCGAGAAAATCCTAACCGAATATCTGAAACGGTACACGATTCATAATCCCCTTGACAGGATAAAGGATGTCTCGGCTATCAAGCTCCGCAACGGCAACTACGGCATCCGAATTTTACTGGCCGATGGATACACACCAATCATAGAGATGAACAAGGATGAGAGGGAACATTTCCTGACGATTCAATCTGATGACAAAGTGAAGCAAGACTTCCTAATGGCTCTTGCCGTCCACCATCTGACACGGACGGATGCCCTCATGGTGAAGGACAGCATAAAACAGCGCACCCTCTCTCAAACCGCAAGCCGTGTTCTGCCTTCACGTCCGCAGGACTACACACCGGAACAATCAAAAGTCTTCGCGCTCAATCTTTCTTCCAGACTTTCTTCCCTCAATGTCAATTCCACCGCATCGGGCCACAAGCGCGAGCACGAGGTCGGCAAGCAAACCCGTTACGACGACATCGACAACCATCAGTCCGGCACCAAGCCCTCAATGTAAAATTATAGTGACTATTCCTGCCCACCACACGGATAGTCACTATCTTTTTTCGTGAGATTGAGCGAGTCATTCAATCGACGTTAGAATTAAATGGAACCGTTTAAGAGCATTTAATCAATACACTTTAACGTGATTTAGAGCGGTTTAGATAGTGACTATTATAGTGACTAAGGGCAATAAAGGCTAAAAGAAAAATCGCCAACTCTTTTGGAATTAGCGATTTAACTTTATTGAAGGTGGTGCCACCAGGAATCGAACCGGGGACACAAGGATTTTCAGTCCTTTGCTCTACCAACTGAGCTATGGCACCATCATTTTTATTTTTGAAAGGTTCTTAATTTATTAAGAAGTTGCCTTTCGTGTTTTGCGTTGCAAAGGTAGAAAGTTCCGTTGAACTTTCCAAATTTTTCATCGACTTTTTTAGCCATTAACGCATTCTAGGTGAATTTTTATCCGATATTTCGTCTTAATCAATGAAATATGGATATGCAACATCACAACTCCACAGATTTTCTAACCGAAATATCTGACATACTCAAATTGCTCTAATATATTCCGAGCAGAACAATTTTATAGTTTAAGAGCTTTACGAAGGGGTCATCAGTTACTCGATACGCAGAAATAGGATGCCACGTGACAATCGGACTGCCTATGAATTTTGTTTCACTCGGTCGGCTCGCTTCACACCATTTATCTTAAACACTTTCTTGCATAGCTCATCAACGTCAGCCGTACTTCCGACAAGCACTCCGAGATCGCAAGTAAACACTTCTTTTTCGGCTTCAATGTTCAGACGTCGTATGTCAATGTTAAGTGCTGTGGAAATCATGCGGGTAAGCTCCGAAAGAATACCATGACGGTCGATACCCTCTATGCGTATGCTTGCCATGAATTTCCCTGCCACTTCATCCCAACGTGTGGCAAGAATACGAGGTCCGTAGCTCGCCTTAAGCACCTGCGCACGAGGACATGTCAAAGCATGAACCTCAACTTCGTTACGGTCGTTTATAAATCCCATCACCTCATCGCCGGGAATAGGACGACAGCAATCGGCAAAACTGAAATTACGTTCATTTTCGTTGAATTTCAGCACGTAAGTCTCTTTCGTATTTATGTTTGCCGCTTTTGGAAGCTGAGGGAGTTCTGCGGAATCCTTCTTCTTTCTGGCGCTCTTATCCCCGCCAAAACCGAGACGGAACAGGCGTGACACCAGCGAACGCGCGCCCTTGGAGGTATTGACATTCAGATAATCATCGATAGATGCTTCGCCCGTACCTAATTTCTGGAACAGTTCTTCTCGGCTTGCGACCTGATAAGTACCGAGAATCTTAGTCATCACCTTGTTATTAAGGATGATGTCATTCTGGACCAAAAATTCATCGAATATCTTCTTACCTTTCTCCATCACCGGAATCTGCTCACGCCTCAACTCTTTGCGTAAACGGGTCTTAGCCTTAGCTGTGGCAAGGAAATTCATCCACTCAGGCTTAGGCTTCTGCGACTGGGAGGTGAGCACCTCAACCTGATCGCCGGAATTAAGCTTTTGGGACAATGGCACAAGCTTATGATTGACCTTTCCGGCAATGCAATGCACACCTATCTCGGAGTGCAAGGTGAACGCCACATCAAGGACAGTCGCACCAGCCGGGAGGGTCAACAATTCACCTTTAGGCGTGAACACAACAATCTCCGATGCAAACAAATTCAATTTAAGTGTGTCAAGAAAGTCGATAGCATTAGGTGTCGGATCATCAAGAATATCTTTAATGGTCTTCAACCAAACGTTTAGCTCCTTCTCCTCATCACTCTCCCCTATCTTATATTTCCAGTGGGCGGCAAAGCCTTTTTCCGCAATCTCGTCCATGCGCCGGCTGCGGATCTGCACTTCCACCCAATTTCCATCCGGTCCCATCAGGGTCACATGCAAAGCCTGATAGCCATTAGCTTTCGGGTTGGTTATCCAGTCACGGGTGCGGTCAGGATGTGGGCGATATAAGTCGGTCAACGACGAATATATCTTATAGCACATCTCCTTCTCCGACAAATTCTTCGGCTGCTCAAAGATGATACGCATGGCATACAAGTCATATACCTCCTCAAACGGCACATGCTTTGTCTCCATCTTACGCCATATCGAATAGACCGACTTAAGCCTCGCCTTAGCCTCATACTCAACACCTATGGAGTCAAGACGTTTAAGGATCGGTTCTGCAAAGTCGTTATAGACAATCTCGCGTCTTTCCTCGCTCTGTCTTATAAGATTGGATATACGTTCATATTCCGTGGGATGCTCATATTTGAAACTCAAATCCTCAAGCTCTGTCTTAATGGCAAAAAGCCCGAGACGGTGAGCCAGTGGGGCATATATGTAGAGTGTCTCCCCGGCAATCTTATACTGCTTATTGGGCGCCATCGACCCGAGAGTACGCATGTTGTGCAGACGGTCAGCCATCTTAATAAGCACAACACGTATATCCTCGCTCATAGTGAGAAGCAGCTTACGGAAATTCTCAGCCTGAGCCGATGCTTTATCACCAAATATTCCTCCCGAAATCTTAGTCAAGCCCTCGACAATCTGAGCAATCTTCTTCCCGAAATGCTGTTCGATATCCTCTACGGTATATTCAGTATCCTCAACCACATCATGGAGCAGAGCGGCACAGATGGAGGTAGAACCGAGTCCTATCTCCTGTGACGCAATCTTAGCCACAGCAATCGGATGCAATATATAAGGTTCACCCGAGCGCCGGCGCACACCTTTATGCGCTTCCTTTGCAAATCGGAATGCCTTTTCTATAATCTCCACCTTTTTACGGTGATTGCTGGCAAGGTAGCCATCGAGAAGTTCGCGAAACTGCGCTTCCACAAATCGTTCCTCTTCCTCAGGTGTCTTATTATATTGTTCCATCGCTATTCTCCAATATGATTTAAGATTATTTTTCTATTCCTTCCCGGACACGGGTTCCCCTCATTAAAGATATTTGTCTTCGTACGCAAGTTTCACATCATTAACCATCTGCTTTATACGCTGTTCCTCGCTTTTCGGGCACACGAGCAACACATCGCCGGCATCCGCCACGATATAATCCTTTAACCCATGCACAACCACCAGCTTATCCTCTCTTACGGCAAAAATATTTCCGGTAGACTCATAAGTAAGTATCTGGCAATTCTGGGTCACATTTGCATCACGGTTTTTTGGAGAGTTATCATATAGCGCACTCCATGTGCCAAGATCGTTCCACCCAAAGCTAACACATTCCACATATACATTGTCAGCTTTTTCCATCACGGCATAATCAATGGAGTTGGCAGGACAAGAGGGGAAATTATTTTCAATGAAATCAGTCTCCGCAGGTGTGCCGAAACAGCCCTTCCCTTTATCGAATAGAGCGGTCAAATCTGAATCATACCGATGAAGGGCTTCTATGATTGAAGAAGCCTTCCAAAGGAATATCCCTGAATTCCAAAAGAATTCACCTGACTCCAGAAAGACCTTAGCCAATTCAAGATTAGGCTTTTCAGTGAAGGTCTTGACTTTAAGTATACCCGGTTCTACCTCCTGACCTATCTGAATATAACCATATCCGGTCTCGGGACGAACGGGTGTGATCCCCAATGTCAACAAAGCGTCATGACTCTCCACAAAGTCAAAACCTCTTACTACACATTCAGTAAACACATTTTCATTGGTTATAAGATGGTCACTGGGGGTAACTATCATTGACGCTTCAGGATCGAGGGCAGCTATGTGATATGCAGCCCAAGCTATACACGGCGCAGTGTTACGCCGGGCAGGTTCAAGCAAAATGTTAGAGGGGGATATATCCGGGAGTTGCTCACGAATAAGATGTGCGTATTTTTCATTAGTAACCACCACTATGTTCTCTTTCGGAACTATAGGAAGAATACGGTCATAGGACATCTGAAGCAACGAACGACCTGTGCCCAAAAAGTCAATAAACTGTTTTGGACGGTTTTCGCGAGAATAGGGCCAGAAGCGGCTTCCTACACCACCACACATGATGACACAATATCTATGAGATGCCATATCAAGATTAGGATTGGGATTAAAGATTTGTTTTAATTTTTTATATGATACCAAACATGAGCCGGTCAAGAGTCCAGTCAGATATCTGGTGCTAAGATACAAAATTTAGCGCCTAATGTCAATAGTTGAAGCGATTTTTTTCACTTAACAGAGTCAGAAGGCAGACTGCGGGAAGATATGAACCCGGAGAGCAGTCCTATCACTCCCACCACGCAGACGACTATACATACATCGGAGAGCGCAAGCCTGCAAGGATATGCGTCAATCGACATTTGCGAATGATCACCTCCAAGCGAAATCAGTCCGAAATGCTGCTGTGCAAGAGAAAGCCCCACGCCTAACAAAATACCTATCGCACCGCCGATAAGAGCTATCAGCAATCCCTCCTCAAGAAATATTCGCCTGAGCATTGATTCCGACGCTCCCAACGAACGCAGTATCCGTAGATTGTCCTCTTTCTCTATTATCAGCATAGACATGGTGGAAAGTATGTTGAATGAAGCCATGACAAGCACAAACACCAACATGAGGAATGTGATCCATTTTTCGATAGAAATCATCCTGAATGAATCGGACTGCTGACGCAACCTGTCGGCAATTATATATCCGTCACCCAAGATCGCTTCCAAACGTCCGATTACAGCATCAACCGAACTATTGTCAAGCACGGAGATTTCTATTGCCGAGCCTTCCGAGGTATAGTCAAGGAGTTTACGTGCCGATTCGAGCGGCATATAAAGCCTATCGTTGTCAAACTCTGCCTGATTTGTCTGATACACAGAACTTACAAGCAAAGTGTCAGTAGTAAATGCGGCAAGCGGAAAAGCAGGGTTTATACGTCCCATCCTGCGAGGCACAGTAAGCACAAAAGGCTTTTCCATAGATGGACGGGCACCTAAATTTATAGCAGAGCCTACGCTTAGCGACACACATCCCTTGCCTGCCGCCTCGTTGACAAACTCACCGTCAATAACCAGCGAAGCGATTTCGGACACATCGGAATAGTTGGCAGGCACACCCTTGATCATCAACGGTGATTGCGCACCGTTAAATATAGCCAACGCCTGATCCTCGACCGTAACGACAGCCACACCGACACCGGGCACTTCCGACAATCGTTCAGCCAACGAATCGGCATTATTAATAACCTTACCGCTCACCGGCGTCACCTTTATATCAGGGTCAACCATAGAGAGCCGTTCAAATGCCAAATCGGAAAAGCCGTTAAACACTGACAACACGCATACCATAGCCATAGCAGCCACTGCGATTCCCGCCATTGATATAAGCGAGATCACATTAACAGCTGTATGACTTTTTTTTGCAAGCAGATAGCGTAATGCAATGCGTAGCGCTAACATGTCTGATTGGTCGGAGTATAAAATATTTTACGTGATTACTTTTCCAAAAGCTTGTCTATATTCTCAATATAGTCAAGCGAGTCATCGAGATAGAACGTCAACTCTGGGCATTTGCGGAGCTGAAAACGCACTTTCTGTGCCAATTCATAGCGCACAGTTTTGGCACTTGCACGGATGCTCTCCAGAAGCTCTTGTGATTTCTCCGGCGGGAATATGGACAGATATACCTTTGCCACGCTCAAATCGGGCGAAACTCTCACTATGCTCACCGACACAAGTGTGCCATGAGTTTTAGCGGTCTGCTGACGGAATATTTCACTCAGCTCCTTCTGGAGGAGACGGGATATCTTGGCTTGTCTTGTTGTTTCCATAATTATAATTTATTCGGGACCCGTCTTAAAACGACAAGTCCACAGTTTAAAATTAAAACGCCGCCAGCCTTACAAAGTTCTCGCTGACATTATATGACAAAAGGGACATGCTTAGGACGCAGCAAGCAGTTCCTAACCAAGTCCCTTTTATACGTGAAACGTAGATTCGATTAGTCGATTATATCAAATCCGGTATATTTACGCAGACATTCGGGTATCACGATTCCCTCGGGTGTCTGATTGTTCTCAAGAAGAGCTGCTACGATGCGTGGAAGTGCGAGTGCCGAACCATTGAGGGTGTGGCACAGACGTGTTTTTTTATCTTCGGCACGATAGCGGCATTTGAGACGATTAGCCTGATAAGTTTCAAAGTTAGACACTGACGAAACTTCAAGCCAACGACCTTGTGCTGCGGAATAAACTTCGAAATCGAAGGTTATAGATGAAGTGAAGCTCATGTCACCACCACAAAGACGGAGAATATGCCAAGGGAGACCAAGTTTTTCGAGCAATCCTTGAACATGATCCTTCATTTCCTCAAGAGCAGCGTATGAATTTTCAGGTTTTTCGATACGTACTATCTCAACCTTGTCAAACTGATGCAGACGGTTAAGACCTCTCACATCCTTGCCATAAGAACCTGCCTCGCGACGGAAACATGCAGAATAAGCACAGTTCTTTATAGGAAGCTGGTCGGCTGGAATTATAACATCTCGGTAAAGGTTGGTGACAGGAACCTCGGCAGTAGGAATGAGATACAGTTTATCTTCATTGATAAAATACATCTGACCTTCCTTGTCGGGGAGCTGTCCTGTGCCGTAACCTGAAGCCTCGTTAACCACGTAAGGCGGCTGCACTTCAAGATAACCGGCTTTACCTGCCTCATCAAGGAAGAACTGAATCAATGCACGCTGAAGACGTGCTCCCTTGCCTATGTATACCGGGAAACCGGGACCTGTAATCTTAACACCAAGATCAAAGTTAATCAGATTGTATTTCTTGGCGAGCTCCCAGTGTGGAAGAGCGTCAGCCGGAAGATTAGGCATCTCGCCACCGGTCTTTTCCACCACGTTGTCCTCTGCGCTCTTTCCTTCAGGAACAGCATCGCAAGGCACGTTAGGAATACCGAGAAGTATGTCACGTATTGCGTTTTCAGTCACATTCAGACGATCGGCAATCTCTTTCTGCTGAGCCTTTATCTCAGCCACCTTCTTCTTTGCTTCGGCTGCCTCATCGGCACGCCCCTCTTTCATAAGGCGTCCGATTGAATCGGCATATTTCTTAAGCTCAGCTGCCAAGTTATCATTCTGATACTGAAGGCTGCGTCGCTCATCATCAAAATCAATCACATCGTTGACCCCTTGCTTGCCATCAAAACCTTTTATGGCAAGACGCGCTATGATACGTTCGGGATCTTCCTTTATCTGTTGTAGCGTAAGCATCTTATTTTCTGATTAATTATTTAACAATTCCTTTACTTTTGCTGAGATGGCTTTGCCGTCAGATCTGCCTGAAAGGGCTTTTGAAGCCACACCCATCACTTTGCCCATCTCCTTGGGAGAAGTTGCGCCTACCTGAGCTATTATTTTCTTCAATTCCTCGGTAAGTTCCTCGTCTGTCAACTGTTTAGGGAGATATTCTTCTATCACAGCGGCTTCTGCAAGCTCATTGTCACGCAAATCAATACGGTTCTGCTCGTCGTAAATCTGAGCGGTCTCACGACGCTGCTTTACCATCTTAGCCAAAATCTTTAGAGCGGCGTCATCTGAAAGGGAGCCGTCGCCACCTTTGGCAGTCTTTGCTTCTATAAACTCTTTTTTAATGCCACGCAAAGTTTCGAGTCTCACTTTATCACGAGACAGCATTGCGGCTTTGATGTCAGCCGAGATTTTGTCAAATAAGTCCATATTTTGATTATATATGTTTTTAGAGCCACAAAGTTACACAGAAATTTGCGTAAAAAGGCACACCTTATTAAAAAAAACGTTATCCGAATGAATTTTGCTTCATCCGGATAACGTTTCCAATCCTAAATTAATCTTTTTTACAAGCGTAGATATTACCTGTCCTAAACATTTTCCAACGCCTGACTTATATCCGCTATAATGTCGTCGATATGTTCGGTACCGATGCTCAATCTGATGGTTGACGGCTTAATATGTTGCTCCTCAAGCTCCTCGGGCGACAACTGAGAGTGAGTCGTAGTATAGGGATGAATAACAAGGCTCTTGACATCAGCCACATTTGCCAACAGCGAGAATATGCGTAACGAGTCAATAAATCGCCAAGCTTCATCCTGTCCACCTTTGATCTCAAATGTGAAAATGCTTCCTGCCCCGTTCGGGAACAATTTAGCGTATAATTCATGGTCAGGATGATCTATAAGTGACGGATGGTTCACCTTTGCGACTTTCGGGTGTTTTGCCAAGAAATCAACCACCTTCAAGGCGTTTTCAACATGTCTCTCAATTCTCAATGAGAGAGTTTCAACACCCTGTAGAAGTATAAATGCATTAAAAGGTGAGATAGTGGCACCGGTATCACGCAACAGCACCGCACGTATACGTGTCACAAATGCCGCTTTGCCGGCAACATCGGCAAACACAGCCCCATGATAACTTGGATCAGGCTTAGCCAAAGTCGGGAATTTGTCAGGGTTAGCTTTCCAGTCGAAACTTCCACCATCGACAATCACTCCACCAAGGCTTGTGCCATGGCCGCCGATGAATTTTGTGGCTGAATGTACTACTATATCGGCTCCATGTTCAAGCGGACGTATGAGATAGGGAGTGGCAAATGTGTTGTCAACTATCAGAGGGATGTTATGCCTGTGTGCTATCTCAGCTATGGCGTCAATATCGGTCACATCAGAGTTAGGGTTACCGAATGTTTCCACGAAAATCGCTTTTGTATTCGGACGGATAGCCGCCTCGACTGCCTCAAAGTCACGGACATCCACAAATGTGGATTCAATTCCCCTCGAAGCGAAAGTGTGGGAAATAAGATTATATGAACCGCCATAAAGGTTATCGGCAGCCACCAGATGATCACCTGTTTGGAGTAGATTTTCCAACGAATAGGCTATTGCAGCCGCCCCGCTTGCTACCGCAAGCCCAGCCACTCCGCCCTCAAGCGCAGCGATGCGTGATTCAAGCACATCCTGAGTGGAATTTGTGAGACGTCCGTAGATGTTTCCGGCATCACGCAGCCCAAATCTGTCGGCGGCATGGCGAGAATTATGGAAGACGTATGATGTAGTCTGATATATGGGGACTGCACGTGCATCTGTTGCAGAATCGGGATTTTCCTGTCCGACATGAAGCTGGAGAGTTTCAAAATGGAGATTTTCGTTTGCCATAATCTTATAATGTTTTAATTGTTTATATTCAATAATTTTTACATCACAAAATTACTGCGCTCCTAATTTTATTCCAATAACATTGATAAATTTAGAAAATAACACTATATTTGCGAATATATCAATTACATCTATTCTAAAACCATTATTCTAATTATTCCTCAACAGAATATTATTCCTATCACCACTCATGGCAAACGATATAGACAACACCGATTTGAAAATATTGCGGCAGCTTCAGGATAATTCAAGGCTGACCACAAAGGAACTTGCTGCTGCAATACATCTGTCAACCACTCCCACATTCGAACGCATGAAACGGCTCGAACGGGAGGGTTACATCAAAAAATATATGGCTGTGCTTGACGCAGAGAAACTCAACTGCGGCTTTGTGGCGTTCTGCTATATAAAGATGAAACAACACACCTACGAAAACGGTATGCGCATCATGGAAGCAGTGCAAAGCATAAACGAAATCGCCGAATGTTATAACATATCCGGCGATTACGATTTTCTTTTAAAAATATATGTGGCTGACATGAAGTCATATCAGAGGTTTATACTACGAATACTCGGCGACCTCGACTGTATAGGTTCACTCAGCAGCTCATTCGTGCTTGGTGAAGTAAAAAATTCGCACACCATCCCCCTACCGGAATAGCTTTCAATAGCCGTTATTTAATATCGGATAGAATGCGTCCGGGATATGCTCAACAGTGTAGTGCAAGGGGTTCCCTATCACTATAAATATATCGAACTGAGGGTCATGCGGCACGTTGTATGTATGAACATATAGGTCGGCTGCTTTTGTCATGCGGGCACGTTTGCGGGTATCTATAGCCTCAGCGGGATCCTTGAAATCGGTGGAACGTGTCTTGACCTCGACAAAGCAGATGCGATTATCTTTTATAACTATAAGGTCAATCTCTACTTTACCGATGCGCACATTTGTCCCGGCTATGGCATAACCGTGAGTCAAGAAGTAGTCCTGCGCTACTTTCTCGCCCCACTTTCCTACATCGTTGTGCTCTGCCATGCTTTAATTGTCGATTGTGTAATCGTCCTCGTCAAGCATCTCTCCGCCATAGTCTTCCCCTTCGAAATCCTCATCGTCATCATAATATTCTTCCTCCTCGTCATCGTCAGGAGCGGGAGCATTTTCAAATATGAACTCATCCTCCTCACGCACACGGTGATGCCCGTCAAGCGGACGATGGGTTATAGGATTGACCTCGATACGATTACGCTCATCGGTTATCTCACCCCAAAGTATATCCTTAAGCTCAGTTATCCCCATTCCGGTGACAGCTGATATGAATATATGAGGAACTCCCTCTGGGAGTGTCTTTTCAATTTCCTCCATTAATTCCTCGTCAAGCATATCGCTCTTAGAGATGGCAAGCACTCTCGGTTTGTCGGCAAGCTGCGGATTAAATTGCTCAAGTTCCGAGACAAGTATGTCATATTGAGCCTTGATGTCATCGGCATCGGCAGGCACCATGAACAGCAGCACCGCATTTCGCTCTATATGGCGCAGGAAACGGAGTCCTAAACCCTTTCCTTCACTTGCGCCCTCTATGATACCGGGAATATCAGCCATGACAAATGACTTATCGCCACGATATGAGACGATGCCGAGCTGCGGCTCCATAGTGGTAAAGGGGTAGTCGGCAATTTTAGGACGGGCAGCTGATATGGCTGACAAAAGTGTGGATTTACCGGCATTCGGAAATCCAACAAGCCCCACGTCGGCAAGCAACTTCAACTCCATTATAATGCTCTTTTCTATGCCCGGTTCACCCGGCTGAGCATATCGAGGTGTACGGTTAGTGGCACTCTTGAAATGCCAGTTGCCAAGACCGCCGCGACCGCCACGAAGAAGCTTTACCTCCTCACCATCATAAGTGACCTCACACAAAAACTCACCGGTCTCTGCGTCAAATACCACCGTTCCACAGGGTACTTCAACTACCACATCCTCGCCATCCTTACCGAATGAACGACCGCCGGAACCACTCTGTCCGTTGCCGGCAAATATGTGACGGCGATAGCGCAAAGGCAGTAGAGTCCACATGTGGCTGTTGCCTTTTAATATAATGTGACCGCCACGGCCTCCATCTCCACCGTCGGGTCCACCTTTCGGGACATATTTTGCACGATAAAAATGCCTTGACCCGGCACCACCTTTGCCTGAACGACAAAGAACCTTTACATAATCTATGAAGTTGGAATCAGCCATGACTGAATTTTTTTGATGATTATAATAATAATTATAATTATGACTATAATGATAGTTATAATGATAGCTATAATGACAGCTATAGTGATGTGTCACACATGAAAATTTCCTCCACGCAGACACAAGTCCTTACCTTACTAACAAACATCCGCCCAAATTGTCAATTGAATTAATTGCAAACCACAATAATTGTCAATTGAATTAATTGCAAGGCAAAATAATTGTCAATTCTCAATTGTCAATTGTCCCTTGTCAATTGTCCCTTGTCAATTGAATATGTTTCATAAGCTCCTGCGCATGGCGGAAATCAGTGGGCGAACCTATATCTATCCAAGTGCCATTAATCGGGAAATAAGTCACCTTCTTCCCATCGGCGATCGCACTCTCGATCAGATCGGTAGCATCAACTCGCTCATCAGGCTTCAGCCCCCTCAACAGCTTATTGGAAATGATATATATACCGGCGTTGGCATAGTATGAATATGAAGGTTTTTCCTCCAAGCTCTTCACCAATGCCCCCTCAGTTCCAAGAATTGCGTATGGGACAGACACATTATAGGGTACTGCGGCTATGGTTATATCAGCCTTCTCCTCCTCATGTCGCAGATACATATCCTCAAACGAAATAGTAGTGAGAAGGTCTGAATTCATCACTATAGTGTCACCGTCCTCAGGTAGATTGACAAGCGCCACAGATCCAATAGTACCTAACGGCTTGGTCTCGCGCACACATTCAACTTTCACATCCGCTACAGGCGATGCAAAATGCTCGTCAAGCTGCTCAGCAAGATAGTTAGTGGTCACAGTTATGCGCTCCACCCCTACCCTCGCAAGAGACTCTATATTATAGTCAATGATAGCTTTATCGCCCACTTTAAGCAACGGCTTCGGCGTGGTGAGAGTCATGGGTCGCAAACGCTCCCCCTTGCCGCCAGCCATGAGTATTGCGCTGACAGGAAGTATGGTCTTAGTGACACAAGTGTCTATGATTCGGCACACTCTACCATCCGCATCCAGCATCGGGACCAGCCTTATACCTTGATTTCGCATCTCCCGCAGAGCAGCGACATCACAGCTGTTTTCCCTCAGCCAACGGAACTCACGATGCATCGCATTGGTGATCGGCGACTCCAAGGAAACGCCATTCAGCAATCCCCTTCGCACATCCCCGTCAGTCAACGTGCCGGTCATCACCCCGTCATCGTTGGTGACAAGCAGTGTCATCACCTGCCCGGACAAGGTGTTAAGTTGTTTCAATGCGTCAAGTAGTGATGCACTTTCATTGATCAGATGCCTGTCCATAATGTCAGCTTTTTATTCCGTTCATTAACATCTCGGTAATATGCCAGTCAAGAGGGGTGTCGAGATCCACCGATCTTGAGCGTGGCATCTCGTATGGTATCCTCACGGGAAATTCCCCCAATCCCATACGGCGTATTGAATCGGGATTAATCACATATACCGCACCGTTATATTGCCATGCTTTAGGCACATCCTGACGACGGGTATATTTACCATCACCCTTCGACACATGCAGTGTGCCATCCTCCGCAGTCTCAAAACAATCGTAATATGGGTTACATGCCGCCTCTGTGACAGACACTACCATATCCACACCCGGTTTATACAGAGCCAGACAGCCCCTCACATCATCCACATTCCTCATTGGAGATGTGGGCTGCAACAACACGACCTTATCATATCTGGTGCCCTTACGGTCGGCATAGTCCATGACATCAAGTATAACCTCCCGAGAACCAACGGTATCACCACCGAGCGATTCCGGACGGCGGTAATCAACCTTCAACCCTGTCTGCTCTGCCACCTCACGTATTTCATCGTCATCGGTAGATACTATGACATGAATATCATCGGCAAGCGCACGAGCCACATCTATGGAGTAGTGTATCAGCGGACGACCACACAATTCCTTTATATTCTTGTGAGGTATCCCCTTACTACCACCACGGGCAGGGATTATATATAATGTGTCGTTATCTGTCATAAAATTTCTTTGAATGAAGGGTTTCCAACGGCGTTTCGGCTATTGCTCTGACTATCTTGTCGAGAGTGTCAGGTTGATAATACGGATTCTCACTCTCGGCAGCCTGACGTTTACCTTCGGCGCTAAGAGCAAAACTTATGGCATCTGCAATTTCCTGTGCAGTGTCACCACAATGAATCACACTGTCACCGCACAATCTGCCTCGTTGCCTTATACCTATGTCAACAGTCGGTATTTTCATTGAAGGCACCTCAACAATACCGCTTGATGAATTACCAACCACAGAGCTTACATATCTCAAAGCCGACAAATAACGACGCTTGCCAAGCGAAGGGATAACCTTTACTCTCCCTTCCCTTGTCGCACCATAAGCCTCTATCATATCAATTATCACCCGGCCTCTTGAATCGTTGTTCGGATAGGTGATGATAACTTTTGATTCGGGGAACCGGTCGAGAGCGTTAAGCAGTTCTTTACATCTCGATGCCACATCGCCATCGTCAAGAGTAGCCGGATGATATGTTACCAGCAATGACCCCTCCGGCAATTCCATGCCAATAGACTCCTCCAGCTCTTTCCGGGAGAGTATAGGCTCACACATTATATTATATACGCCTATAGCTCCGGTGTTGATTACCCTTTCGGGCTCTTCACCCATAGCTATCACCCTTCGGCGATACAATTCAGTGGCTGTGAGATGGAGAGATGACATTTTGGTGATGGCATGACGGATGGAATCATCTATCGCACCCTCCGAGATTTCACCACCTGCGATATGGACTATCGGCACACGCATCATAAGCGCAGCCGAAGCCGTAGCAAGCATCTCGAAACGGTCGCCAAGTATCACCAATATATCAGGTTTAATCCTTTCAAATGCCTCAGCCATGCCTGACATACATTCCGACATCGATTTCACCGCACCAAGCGGACTGTCGGTGGCATCGCTTACAGGCACTTTCACAGGATCGAATCCGTCAGCTGTTATCTCATTTATAGTATTGCCATAACGAGGGAAGAGATGCATGTTAGTAGCCAAAATCTCCACCTCGCAGTCAGCTCTCGCAGCAAGAGCTTTCGCTATGCCGCTGAGCAACCCCCAGTCAGCGCGTGTACCTGTCGCTATGGCAATTTTCCTCATGATTAGTATTCCCTTTCTCCAAATATGCTTGTACCGACTCTCACCATATTGCCACCCTCATTGACAGCTATTTCCCAATCGTGACTCATACCCATACTTATAATATGGAATTCCTCTTTTCCGGGAAATACTGCGGATTTCAACATGTCAAACGCCTTGCGTATCTCACGAAAATCCTCACGAATACGCACTTCGTCATCCACATTTGAAGCCATTCCCATAACTCCGACGATATTCACACCTTTTAATTCGGCTACCGATTCAGGAGTTATAACTTCGAGCATTTCATCAGGAGTAAACCCAAACTTTGTCTCTTCCTTAGCCACATGTAGCTGTATGAGGACATCTGTCCTGCGCCCCAATCTTAACGACTCGGAGTCAATGAGTCTGAGAAGTCGTTCGGAATCAACACTATGTATCAAAGACACATACGGGAGAATCTGACGCACTTTATTGGTCTGCAAATGACCTATGAAATGCCATTTAATATCCTCAGGCATAACCTTGGCTTTCGACACAAGTTCATTGGCACGACTTTCGCCGAAAACACGCTGTCCCTCATCGTAAGCTTCGGTCAACGCCTCTACAGGATGAAACTTAGACACTGCCACAAGCTCCACCCCTGCCGGGATGGCACTACGCAATTGCTTCAGATTCTCTTTTACCGACATTTCAAAATGAATGGTTGATTAGTTTCAAGCTTCTACCTTTTCCTCACCACCTAGATTGGCATCATACACATCCATTATCAGTGTTTCCTGAATGGTATTGATTTCAAAATCAGCCATTGTGCCTTTCATGCCATCCATGAAGTTATCGTATGCTTCCTTGAAATTATCGGCAGACACAAGTATTTGGGAAATAGATTTTTTCTCTACCGCTGTTTTCTCATCAAGAGTAATAAATGCCACCTTCACAAGATACCATTTGTCACCCATCTTTTCACGGAAAATCTCTGCGATCTTTGTGCGTTTAACTGCTGAAACAGAAAAATCACTTGTGAAATGTGAAATCTCTTCCGAAATACGGGCTTCTGCCTCGGTAAATGAAAGAGCATCAACCATATATGCCTCGGTTACTTTTTTAATCGAGCCATTTTCCATTGTTTTATCGTAGCGGACC
Source organism: uncultured Duncaniella sp. (assembly GCA_910577335.1). Classification (GTDB taxonomy): domain Bacteria; phylum Bacteroidota; class Bacteroidia; order Bacteroidales; family Muribaculaceae; genus Duncaniella. The sequence continues at coordinate 26,071 of CAJTMJ010000027.1, forward strand.
TTAGTCTCAAACCATTGTGCCATATCTGTAGTATGTTTTGTTATATTAATCTGTTTATTTTCGATACAAAGTTACAAAAAATTTTGCCCCGATTGCTTATAAAAAATTTTTTCGTAACAATTAAGCGTTTCCACAACACTTTATCCGATGTTTTTACTTATCTTTGCATAACGATTACGACATCAAACATCGAAATCACTAATAAACCAATATATCAAACTTAAATCTCTAAACCGTTATGTATCAAAGACAACTCACATTTGGTGAAGCTGTAAAATTGGCTCTTACCACTAACTATTGCAATTTTAACGGTCGTTCATCACGTTCCGAATTTTGGTGGTACGCATTATTCACATTCATTCTAAGCTCTATCATCAGCCTTATTTTCAGCGGTTCAACCTTGCAGGTTGTAAGCGGAATCATTAATCTCGCTCTACTTCTTCCGGGTCTCGGTCTTGCCGTTCGTCGTCTCCATGACGTAAACAAATCCGGCTGGTGGGTGCTCATCAACTTGATTCCCGTGGTAGGATGGATCATATACATCGTATGGGTAGTAAAAGAAAGTGATCCTGTTCCCAACCAGTACGGTCCCGTCCCCAACCTTGTTCAAGGCTAATCGTTAATAAATTACCACATTTATACCACCGCTTCAGTCATTTCCGGCTGAAGCGGTTTTTCATTTAAGCATACTTGCAGTTGGCAAAATCTTGGTATGCTTATATTTCGATTTTAACAGGGAAGGGAGATAAAATATCCCGATTTTTATGTACTTTTGCGATATAATATATAACTGATGACTAACGGAACACTTGATAAAGATTTAATCTCTAATCCCGATATGTGGAATCTGCTTTTACGCCTGAGTCCTTCGGAACTCCATGTCGTAGCATATTCCATAATTGAGGACAACTCCCTTATCTACCGTCGATTCCCGCTGGAAAACAATCCCGATTCATATCTACGCTCACTTGAGGAGACAATTTACGACAATCCGATGCTCCTTGGCGATTTCCGCCGTGTGTATTGCGTGATTCAGACATCGACCCATATCGTTGTCCCCGCTGAGTATACATCGGATAATGACAGGGAAACTCTTTTAACAACGTCACATCCCGACTTCAAAGGTAGCATCTTCACCGACATCACCGGTTGCCGGAATGCCGTCATCATAGCTGGGATAGAGAATGACTTATCAGCGTTTCTCCATCGCACATTCCACAATGTTGCAATCAGCTCACACCTCTCACCTCTTTGCCGCTTCTTTTCGGCAAAAGCCGGAAAGAGCAACAATATAAAAACTCTCGTCAATCTTCGGGAATCATCGCTTGATATAATCATAATGCAAGGGGGCAACCTTATGCTTGCCAACACATTTTCTTTCTCTGACCCGATGGATGCGGTTTACTATATACTTGCCTGCCGCAACCGCATAGGACTTGATCCGCACAACGATGAGCTTCTATTATCGGGAGACGCATCGGTAAGGGAAAAGATATTACCCATGCTTCGCACTTATCTTGCGAGAGTAATGCCGATGATCTTCCCGCCACAAATGTTCAAATCCGGGAAAGATGCGATGATAGCTCCTTTCGATCTAATTGTGACACCTATTTGCGAATAACATATATGCGAATAATACGAGGAAAATACGGACGGCGACGCTTTACAGTCCCGACAAACATAACTGCAAGACCGACAACAGATTTCGCCAGAGAAAATATCTTTAATGTAATCGACAACCTAATCGACCTTGAGGATGCCAAATGTCTCGACCTTTTTGCCGGAACAGGGGCTATATCTTTCGAACTATTGTCACGGGGAGCAGCTTCGGTGACCGCCGTGGAAAAGTCGCCTGTGCAGGGACGTTTTATAGAAAAAGTAGCACGTGAACTCGGCGATAAGAACCTACGTCTACTACGCACCGATGCTCTACGATACATACGTGAAGCCACAGGCTCATTTGGTTTCGTATTTGCTGACCCTCCTTATGATCTTGACGGTTTCGGTGAAATACCCTCAATGGTGCTCGAATCCCAGCTTCTGCATCCGGGCAGCATCTTCATAATAGAACATTCCAAAGCTTTCGATTTTTCCTCTCTTCCAAATTTCTATCAGCACAGAGCGTATGGGTCTGTCAATTTTTCCATATTTATAATTCCTGAATAACCGGCAGTTTAAAATATGACAAAACAAGATCTCAAAATAGTATTTCTCGGCACTCCTGATTTCGCAGTTGAAAGTCTCCGTCAAATTGTTGACAATGGGTTCAATGTTGTCGGAGTAGTCACTATGCCTGACAAACCGGCGGGCAGAGGGCACAAAATGTATCAGTCACCGGTGAAACTTTTCGCCTTAGAGCATAACCTGCACGTCATGCAACCGGTTAAGCTGAAAGACCCGGAATTTGTTGAAGAGCTTCGCTCGCTTAACGCCGACCTGTTCGTGGTGATAGCTTTCAGGATGTTGCCTGAAGTGGTATGGACTATGCCACGCCTCGGTACCTTCAACCTTCACGCATCTCTGCTTCCACGCTACCGAGGTGCTGCCCCAATAAACTGGGCTGTCATTAACGGTGATACTGAGACAGGTGTGACAACTTTCTTCCTCAAACATGAGATTGACACCGGCGACATTATAGCACAAGAAAAGGTTGCCATACTTCCTACCGATAATGTGGGTGATGTGCATGACCGACTGATGGAACTTGGAGCAAAGCTCACCATACAAACCATCAACGATATCATAGACGGCAAACTGTCGCCCATACCGCAAGACAAGCTCATAGGTGATACTGAGCCTACCCCCGCGCCAAAAATTTTCAAAGAGACATGCTGCATTGACTGGACAAAAGATGCAACCTCCATACACAATCTTGTAAGAGGTCTATCACCATACCCAGCCGCTTGGTCAACTCTGTATGACGGCGACAAAGAGATCGGTGCGGTTAAAATTTTTGAGACAAACCCTGTTCAACAGACTAAAGCCATCCCTGCACCCACTACCGGCACTGTGACAGTTAAAGACTCTCGTCTGATAGTCGCCACAGGCGATGGTGACATAGAAATATTGAGCCTTCAGGTTCCCGGCAAACGACGCATTTCAACCTCTGAATTCCTGCGAGGGGCACATCTCTCGTCTCCACACTTTTCATGACAAGCTTTTTCCGACTTGAATTATGGTAGGTAATTCGTGAATTATGATTAATCTGTTACTGCGAAAGCGAGTAATTTTGCATCCGAGAAATAACGGATAAATATTCCGAATTAAACACAAAGCTTGTAAAACCAAAAGTATATATTCAGAATCATGAAAATAGTATCTGATGCAGAGTTTGGCGGCGAACGTCCGCTTTTTGCCACTCACGACCTCATTCTTGAAAATGTAACTATCCATGCCGGCGAATCGGCGTTGAAGTGCTGTTCTGAAATCACTGCCAACAACTGCCGCTTCGAAGGTAAATACCCTTTCTGGCACACTAAGGGATTCCGTGTCAACGATTGCGTGTTCACACCCGGAGCACGTGCCGCTTTATGGTATTCCTCTGACCTTGTTATGACCAATACTTTAGTGGAAGCGCCTAAAATGTTCCGCGAGATGACAAATCTCGCGCTGACCAACGTGCGTATTCCCGATGCGCAGGAGACACTTTGGCACTGCCATAATGTGTCACTGAATGACGTGGAGGTGAAGAATGCCGATTACCTTTTCATGCACTCATCCGACATAAAGATTGAAAATTACCGTCAGCAGGGGAACTATTCTTTCCAATATTGCAAAAATGTGGAGATACATAATGCACATATCGACTCAAAGGATGCTTTTTGGAACACGGAAAATGTCACAGTCTACGACTCAGAACTTACCGGTGAATACCTCGGTTGGCATTCAAAAAATCTCAAGCTTGTTCGCTGTAAAATTTCCGGCACACAACCTCTATGCTACTGCAAGGGTCTTATCATGGAAGATTGTATCTTCGGTGATGACGCAGACCTCGCATTTGAGGATTCTGAAGTGAACGCAACAATAAAATCTAACATTATAAGCGTCAAGAATCCCCGCACAGGCTCTATCAAAGCCCTCGCAATCGGCGAAACAATCCTCGATGCCAACATCCTCGCTCCCGCCGACTGCAAAATTGAAACAGAGATTTAAAATAGTAATAAGAGGCTGCTAAAGCCTTTAACATAAAAGAGTTATTTGCAATATCCGAATGAGTGAATTTGATAAAATAGTTAACAGGCGTGGCACGGGATCCTACAAGTGGGATTCACGCCACGATGTGATACCGCTCTGGGTTGCGGATATGGATTTCCAAACCGCACCATGTATTATAGAGGCGTTGGAAAATCGTGTACGTCATGGTATTTTCGGATACACCTTAGTACGTGAGGATTATTATGACGCACTTATTGACTGGTTCAGCACACGCCATCTATACATATTCAACCGTTCGGACGTGATATACACATCAGGTGTCGTACCGGCTATCTCTGCCATAATCAAAGCACTCGTAGCTCCCGGAGAGGGTGTGATTGTTCAGACCCCTGTCTACAATTGTTTCTTCTCTTCAATACGCAACAACGGTTGCCGTATAGTGGAAAACAACCTCATCCGAGAGAATATCAGCGACACCGAATTCACCTATCGCATGGATTTTGACGGGCTTGAACAACTTGCTGCCGACCCTTCAAACCGTATGCTTCTACTCTGCAATCCGCACAATCCGGCTGGAAGAGCATGGAGTGTGGAAGAACTGAGAAGGGTGCACGATATATGCTCCCGTCATGGAGTGACAGTGGTAAGTGACGAGATCCACTGCGAGCTGACAATGCCCGGGATACGCTACGTGCCTTACGGAACCATCGACCGTGATGCCATCGTATGCCTGTCACCCTCCAAAGCATTTAATATTGCAGGACTGCAGATTGCTAATATAATTTGCTCCGATCCCGACCGTAGAGCCAAGATAGACCGAGCGATTAATATCAATGAAGTCTGCGATGTAAACCCATTTGGCGTGGAAGCATTGATAGCCGCTTACTCACCACAAGGTAATGCATGGCTGGAGGAACTGAGGGAATACCTTTATAATAATTATATATTTACCCGTGATTTTGTCACCGGAAAACTACACTTACCAATAACCCGGCTCGAGGCAACCTATCTCCCATGGGTAGATATTTCATCGTTAGGACTATCTGCTGACAAGTTAGAGGAAAAATTGCTTGATGAAGCCGGAGTATGGGTCAATTCCGGCGTGATGTATGGCAAAGACGGATATATCCGCCTAAACATAGCCTGTCCCCGCTCAATCCTCGAAGAAGCCCTACAAAAAATCCAATCGACAATTCTAAATTGCAAATCTTAAGTTATAAATTATAACCTGTAAATTGTAAATTGTCAATTGTCCATTGTCAACTGTCAATTGTCTATTGAATCATGGCAGATATATCCATCATACAATCCGGAGGAAAAGTCACATTCGGGCAGCAACTAAAGCTGACCGCACAATTGTCGTGGCCCGCAATGATGGCACAACTGTCAAGCATCATGATGCAGTATATTGACGCATCAATGGTCGGTCAACTTGGAGCGGACGATTCAGCAGCCGTAGGATTAGTGTCAACAAGCCTATGGCTGTTTTGGGGAATATGTTCAGCAGTCACCGTAGGATTTTCAGTTCAAGTGGCACACCGCATCGGAGCTTCGGAATACAATCAAGCCCGTGAAATTCTTCGGCAGGCAATCACCGCATGTATTATTTTCAGCATAGTCGTCACAGCTATCGGAGCTGCCATCTGTGTGCCCTTGCCACATTGGCTTGGTGGGACAGAGGCTGTGTGCGGTAAAGCCACCACCTACTTCCTTGTATTCGTGCTTGCACTTCCACTCCTTACCATGAACTACTTGGCTGGAGGTATGCTGCGATGCGTGGGTAATATGAAAGTGCCGGGAGGGCTTAATGTGATGATGTGCGTGCTGGATGTAGTGTTCAACTTCTTCCTAATATTCCCTACCCACCATTTTGACATAATGGGGATACACATCACTCTCCCGGGCGCCAATCTCGGAGTGCTCGGTGCAGCCTTGGGAACAGTATCGGCAGAGATTATCACAGCCGGAGCGATGATGTGGTTTCTGTGCGCAAAGGAGAAAACGATATCGCTGCGAGGGACCACAGGGAGCTTCCGACCGACACCCACAGTGCTACGAAAAGCCTTAAAGGTATCAGCACCTATGACACTTGAACATGCCGTGATATGCGGTGCTCAGATAGCTGTGACAGTTATTGTGGCGCCCCTCGGTGTCATGGCTATTGCCGCAAACGCCTTTGCGGTGACAGCGGAAAGCATCTGTTATATGCCGGGATACGGCATAGGTGACGCTGCCACAACACTTGTAGGACAAAGTTACGGTGCAAAGCGATTTGACCTCGCCAAGAGATTCGGATATATAACCGTAGGACTTGGTATGCTTACAATGACTTTAATGGGTGTGGTACTATACATATTCGCTCCGTATGTGATGGAAATGATGACCCCTGTGGAGGCAATTCGTGAGCTTGGAGTTGAGTCTTTGCGAATAGAAGCTTTTGCAGAACCAATGTTTGCCGCCTCCATAGTGGCATACGGTGTGATGATAGGCGTCGGCGACACCATAATCCCGGCAGCGATGAACTTCGGAAGTATATGGTTGGTACGACTTCCGATAGCGGCATTGCTTGCTCCGACCATGGGACTTGCGGGCGTATGGCTTGCCATGTGTATAGAGCTTTGCTTCCGCGGCTCCATATTCCTATGGCGACTCATCTCCGGAGCATGGCTCAAGAAAGGGCTATAATCAGATACTGAAAATTTCCTCAGTCATTGAATAGTTCAGAAAGTCGATGAACGGCTTGAGTGTATGGAATAGGTCTGCCGACCGCATAGGCCAGTCGGGATTGAGATAATATTCCTCAGGGCATAAACGCATTTTGCCATAATTTGTCATGCGTAGATATTCAGCCTGAGGATGGTTGCGGTCCCATCCCTTAGGTATAGTCTTAAGAGTGGAGCTGCACCACCCCGGAAAATCACGCAACATATCAGGAGCATTTACTATATCCTCAAATTCCTCTATATTATCGACTATTGCATGACGCAATTTGCGCAACATTAGCGGTTCCACTTCCCAAAGTCCGCCATACAGTCCTGACTCATATTCGCCGGGATAACCGATATCTAAATAATATCCAGCATTCCCGCATCGCCTTCCGCCGACATGTATCGAAGCTCCAAAATGAGTCTTATACGGTGTCTTGTCCTGCGAAAAACGAAGATTTCTATTTATGCGGTAAGCACAGCTCTTGGCATTCTGATTTTCCAATCCCGGTTCCCACACCTTCATCCGGTCGATCATCCGGTCGATATCATCCATCCAATAACTGCGCAGACTGTCGTAACGGGCACGGTTAGCAGCAAACCATTCCCGATTATTGTTTGCGGAGAGCTCAGCAAAGAAATTATAAAGTTCTGAGATGTAATACATAGTGTCTGTTTATTAAGATATTTGGTCTTCTATTTTATTCCTGCATAAGGTTTATAGCAAATTCAAGTATTGTATCCTTCCCGGCAAGCGCATCCATAGGATTCATGTCAACAGCACACCCTTCGGTTGGGGCAACACCCTGTTCGGTGCTTACACGTTCCGCATCAAGCATTGAGCAAGCGGAGAATCTCACCGACCATCCGCATGGAATCTCCGATGAAAATGGCACACCGCTCCCTCCGCCGGTGGTTGCGCCAACGACACGAACACCCGGAAGCAGTTTCATCACTGACACAAAATTATTGGCAGCGGAAAAAGTTGAACGGTTGGCAAGCACTATTATCGGTTTCGCCCATCTGATACGTCCGAGATCCGCCGGATTATAGATTATGGCTCTCGGCTCTGAAAATTCGTCATGTCCCGGTCCGGTCTTATGTGAGATATATCCCACTATGGTAGGCTCGGTTATGAAACGAGCCACTAATTTTTCCACATTCGTGAGATTACCACCTCCGTTATCCCGCACGTCTATTATAAGACCTTGCGCAGCCGAAAGGAAATACAATATATTGTCAAGATTACCTTCTCCGACAGGCGATGAGAATGAGCCATAGTAGATATATCCTATATTTTCATTCAGCAGCCCGTACATCAACCCGCCTGTCTGACGATAATTAAAATTAAAATATGATTCCTCTATAAGGCGTTTTGAAAAATTCTGAGGGTAATCACTCCACCATCTACGATAATATGAAGTGTTAAAAGGTGACGTCAGGTTCACATGACCGTCACGCAGCTCGTCAAGCATATCGGAACAAACCTTAAACAGTTCTTCACGGGTCATTTCGGGACCTACCCGGCGGACATATTTGTCATGAACCGCATCCCAGTCCACACCTTTCTCCTTGAAAAAGCAATAATGCTCATCCAAGACGGTCCATAAAGCCTCAAAATTTCCACGGGGATTATTGGTATGCTCCTCGACACTATGACATGAAGCAATAAGCAGTTGAAGAGTAAATAATAGGAAGAGATATGATAATCTATGCAATTTTTTCATAGCATAATTGTTTTTTAGAGGACGTTTAATAAATAGCTTGGATCATCGAAACCTTTGACGGCACGCCCTTACGAGGATTTACTGAAATCCAGTCGCCACTTATACCTAACACAAGTGAATGTGTAAATATATTGGTGGTTATATGGTTTACTTCCGAAGAGAATATCTTACCCCTGTATCCAATCCGTAAATTGGTATCGCCCAAATGCAGGTCGGCAGTAAGGAGATTATCAAGTGAGAAATAATTGCCCCACCATGCGCCATGCACAAGCCCGAATGTATCTCCGAGATATATTTCATAATATAATTCCCCATAATCGGGAGAGAAAAACACTCCGGTAACAGGGATTGTCGGGTGATACATCAGAGTGACAGGCAACTTGCATATATTAAACTTGTAAGCCGCATAACCGGTAAGATTAACAGTCCAAGCAGCCTTTGCCGAAGCCGGATTATTGCCATTGCGTGCATTATACAGACAGCCGGCATCAATTCCGGTGGAACCGCCAGCCGCAAGGGTGAGTCCGGGGAGAGGATGAAACTTACGCATCATACCCCAGTCAAGTGATAGCATCACGCTCCACATGGATGCGTTACGAGCCGGATTATCGGTCTTGTCAACACCTATATTTGCATGAAGCCGCATAGTCCACTTTTCAGGTGAGAATTTCATTGCCTGATAGCGTGAGTAATCAAGCCCGGTATGCCATCCGATATATTTCAATGGCGTAAGATATGTGTCAGTAAGATGCGCCGACCCAAACTCAGCTGTGTAAGCGGCAAAGACCGGGCGCACGGTCGCAACCGTTGAATCCGGTTTTTCCTCCGCTTTCAGCAGTCCTGAAATGGATAGGAGAAGAATTATAATTATCAAACGTGGTCTCATGTTATAGTCTGGATTTTGAGGAGAGGTTATTTATCAGAACAAACGCTGTTGTCCTGTAAGCTCGTCACGAATTTCATCATCGCTCTTCTCATCCTCTACACTTTCCGGGGTTGTCTCTTCCTTGAAATCGCCATCAGATTCTTCAGCCACATCAGAATCATCTATCTGCTGCACAGCTATGGGTTCAAGCTCTGTAATGTGATCTATTACAAATGTTGTGAGACGTTTTCCCTTTGCCTTGAATGACTTTACGGCGACAAACTCCGATGCCACAATCTCCAAGGGAGGACGCACAGCATCAGCCCCTCCGAATGTCACTTCCAAGCGCAATCCCGGCACATCGCTAAGCAAAAGAAGAGTCGATTTTTCATTCTCACCAAGGAAACGCTGCGGTTTCGCACTCGCCTCAAATGTGAAGCGTTTGAGGTAAGGATATTTTTGGTCAGCATCGTTTAGAACCGCAGTCCATACCTTGTGAGAATTGAATTTTTCGATACGCAATATATTATCGGGATAGTGATTTGACGCTTCAAATGTGGAGGTATAATACTCGCCATTGTCACTAATCACAAGCACACGGTCGGTGCTGTTAAATTCTCCGAGATATTCACCTCTGCCGTCATAGTTAAGACGATTGACATCCGGGTCAAACCATACTTCCCTGCCCCCGAGAGTGGAGACACCTTTCTCCTTGAGGGAAAAACGATGAACCTCGTTACGGGTCACTATGTTACCCATAGCTCCTCTGCCTTTGATGGCAAGCTCTGAGAAATCGACGTCAAACTGCAAGGTCTTAAGACGCAATTTTGGTTTCAGCGTCACTTTAACTACCTCTGCCTCTCCGTTAGGATTAGCCGTGAACCAGCATATCTTTGTGCCGGGTTCTCCGGGAGTCAGATTGTATTCCTTGTCACGGGTTATACCGGTGACTGAGAAACGCTTCATGTAGTAAGTACCACCCTTACCGTTCTGGTATATGACATTGTAGATGGTGCGGGTGTCATTGCGCTTAAACACTGACACATATTCCACGTTTTTGCCTATCGATAGCTTTTCCTGAACTTTAACCACCTTGTATCTGCCATCCTTATAGAAAATGATGACATCATCGATAGAAGAACAGTTGCCTATGATTTCCGTGTTCTCATCCTTCTTCAGTCCTGTGCCAATGAAGCCCTCAGCCTTGTTGAAGTACAGCTTTTCGTTAGCCTCAGCCACAGAAGTAGCCTGAATATTGTCAAAGTTTCGTATCACAGTGCGTCGCGGGAAAGCATCTCCGTATTTAGCTTTCAAACGTTCATACCACCTGATAGTATATTCGGTAATATGCTCTATATCATTGTTCAGCTCTTCAATCCGTGCCTTATAAGCTGCTATCTGCTCGTCGCATTTATCAGCATTGAATTTGAGGATACGCCCCATCTTGATTTCAAACAGACGGATAATATCATCATCGGTCACTTCACGGGTGAATTGCTTCACATATTTTTCAAGGCGACCTCGGATATGGTCGATAGCCTGCTGGCGGTTTTCACTCTCTTCGTATCCCTTATCTTTGTATATTCGTTTCTCAATAAATATTCGTTCAAGAGATGCGAAATGCAGCTGCTCACGCACTTCATCAAGCTGTATGCGCAATTCTTTACCGAGAATTTCACGTGTGCCCTCGGTATTATGGCGAAGCACATCGCTCACGCCCACAAAATGCGGCTTATTGTCAGAGATCACACAGCAGTTTGGCGACACTGATATTTCACAATCGGTAAAGGCATACAATGCGTCGATTGTCCTGTCGCTCGATGTTCCCGGAAGAAGATGCACGAGGATATTGGCATGTTCGGCAGTGTTATCCACCACCTGACGTATCTTTATCTTACCGGTCTCAAAAGCTTTAAGTATTGAATCAATGAGCGTGGCAGTAGTTTTGCCATAAGGAATTTCGGTGATAGCAAGAGTGCGATTATCCACTTTCTCTATCTTGGCTCGTATTTTCACCGATCCGCCACGTTCCCCGTCATTGTAACGTGACACATCAATGGCACCGCCGGTAAAAAAGTCGGGATAGAGGGTAAATTCTTCCCCTTTCAGATAAGCGATGGCGGCATCTATAATCTCATTGAAATTATGTGGCAGGATTTTCGACGACAGACCTACGGCAATACCTTCAACACCTTGCGAAAGCAACAACGGGAATTTGACAGGGAGGGTAACAGGTTCTTTTTTACGACCGTCATAGCTGAGCGTCCAGTCGGTAACTTTGGGGTTATAGACCACATCAAGGGCAAACTGCGACAGACGCGCTTCGATATAACGTCCGGCAGCAGCCCCGGCACCTGTAAGGATATTTCCCCAGTTACCTTGAGTCTCAACGAGCAGTTCCTTTTGCCCCAGTTGCACAAGAGCTTCATAGATCGAGGCATCGCCATGCGGATGGAACTGCATGGTATTACCCACTATATTCGCCACCTTGTTGAAACGCCCGTCATCAAGGAGTTTCATTGAATGGAGGATACGACGCTGCACAGGCTTCAAACCGTCCTCAATATGAGGCACAGCTCGTTCCAATATGACATAGCTGGCATAATCCAAGAACCAGCTCTGAAACATACCCCTAAGCTGATGGCGGACCACATCGTTAGTGGTGTCAACAATGATTTTCGGGTCAAACTTTTCGGGATGAGCAACCGGAGCTTCCTCCTCAAAGTTCATATCTTCCTCCTGTATATCGTCTGTGGTAATATCCTCGCTCATTGATTTAAGATTCCTTTGCTTTATAAGTAATTATTTGAAACTACCTCATGCAAAGATACAAAAAATATCCCGCTTTCGCAACTTTTGGAGCGAATCTTCTAATAATCAATTCATTAAATAGAATTGTATAAATTTGTTAATAGGGCTAATTCTTCAATATTAGTTTTAAATTATCAGTCGATAGCAATTTGCCACAAAATAGAGCTTAAACCACCAAAAATCCATATTTAACCACCAAAACTTCGCATTATGATAAAAATTATGTTAAAAACACATATATTTTCCATTAAAATAGTTGCACAGATAAAATAAAGGTCCTACCTTTGTAACGTGTTTTTCATGGTATTAGATTTAAGGTTAACTAAGATTGATTGTCGGGAGACAATCAATTTTTTTGTATATACCTATACCATCATAAATTTAAACAGTTCCTTAGCTTCCTCTTAACAAAGCGCAAGGCTCTATGCAAAAATGATCCTTGTTTCTTTTTCAATATAATCCTAACAGAGTCTAATCCATGAGCAGCCCAAAGATTCCAGAACAGAACAGTATCCTCTAAGTTTACAGCACTCCGCTCTATTGATGGATTGCCAGCAAGAGCAAGATTATAGTCCACTTTATGAAGCTCAATAGACAATCGGCTCAATACTTCATTACCTGTTACGGTATTGACAAGGATAAGCGACACCCCGGAGTCATCATGAAGATCCGGATAATGAGATGATATGCCCCAAAAATCAGCAAGAGTAATATCGCTATGCGATTTACCGCATTTTGCCGGGCAATCATAACATGACGGACGCAGATACATGTTGTTAAGAAATCCAAGCATAAAAAGATTTTTGTCAAAGCGTTCAAAAAGCAATTCCAGTCCGTTGTTTACACCAACCTGAAAAGTCTTATTTATGCCTGAGCCAACGGGGACGGATGCTCGAACCGAAAAACCAAAATTTTCCCAGCCAAGCCGCTTATCTCTAAATGAAACTTCCGTGATTACGAAATTTTTGTTCTGAGATTTAAGGGTGATGGTGTTGCACGAAGGCTCACAACTACCATTCACTATTGATTTCATGTACTCGCCCCATACAAGGGGGCTCGGAACACCGTGGCATACCATATCCACAATTAGAAGCTTTCTACCATAATCTCTTCTCAAAAATAGACGCAACCCGGCTATCTGACATGGTGTACCGGCGAACATAACCCGACGCCCGGAGTCCAAAAATTTTTCTACCTTACTAAAGCTATCACCTATCCGGCTCTGTACATATTTTGCCCCCCTAAACGACTTGACATCTTCAAGAATTTCAGCATACCCGTGAACTACCTCCCATTTGTCATTGAACCGAGCACCAAACACTACCCCACCATTGTTTATCACATCCCGAGCCAACGCAAAGAACAATCCACCCGAAGAAGATGCAAGCCTTTCATTCCTATCATTGTTTTTGGCAGCATAAGTATTCACCGGCTTCTTAGGCTCATTCTGATTAATCACCGGGCAAACTTTCTCACAAAGATGGCAGTCGATACATTTATTCAAATCTACAAGAGGATAAAGAAAGCCATGTTCGTCCTCATGCATCTCGATGCATGACTTGGGGCAACGTTGCACACATGCATTGCAACCTACACAATCTTCCTTTCTTATTATTTTAATCATTCTTTAGATAAAAGATCTTAGCTGTTCTTTCTAATTCACTACTATGTTGACTCTTATTTCAATATCTCATTTTTTGATTCAACCCATCTTAGAGATTTGTTCGATATAATATTTTGATATACTGACAGCAACCACATATATTTTCTATTTACATAGCTTTAAAATTAAATTTAGAAGTCCCATATTCATCAGCAAAATTTTCAATCTTCTCTTTCCTCCGAGAGATTTTTTATCATGAAGCATCTGAGAATACCTACGGACCTCTTTTTTATCACCATATCTTAATGCCACATCAATGCATTCACATATTATTTGCTTACGCCTCTTAAAAGTATACTCCATTTGTTCTTGTTCACTCATTTCGCTCAGAGAATTTATAACTCTGAAAGTAGTTTCAAGATATCTCTGTTTCAATTGAGTCTCATTTTCGCAGCCCTTATATGCGCCTCTTGAATGAGAGTTTTTTCTTTCGGTTATATAATATAGAGGTTCTTGGATTGTGACACAATCATAAGAATATAGCATCGGAAGCAGCATTTGCCAATTCTGTCCGGCATCTTTTTGAACGTAAATCTCACGATTTGTTAATTTTGAGAAGTACTCAAATTTAATCATATACGCACCGGCGCCAAAATAAAAGTCATTCGAGCCGAAAAGGCAATCTTCAAAGAGCAAAATTCTATCTTTAGTTCTTGGCGCATCCTTTCCAAGTATTCTTATAACATTTATTGTATCGAACCTGTCCTCAATCACTAATTCTTGGGTTCTAACCGTCCCGACATTATTGGCTGAGATGACAAATTCATTAACCATTCTACTTATTGCATCATCCGAAGCATAAAAATCGTCACTATCGGGCCATACGAGATATTCGCCGGTCACTAATTTAAGTCCGTTGTTTATAGCCGCCGATTGTCCCGAATTAGGTTGGTATATGTATGTCAGCTCATAACCACGCTTGGCGAAAAGTGGGATATAACCTTCCACAACAGTTTTAGTATTGTCGGTTGACCCATCATCAACAAGAAACATCTCAATTCGAGAATATGTCTGTCTCAATATGGAGTCAAGCAACCGCCCGACATACTTACCGGTGTTATAACATGGTGTTATAACTGATACCAAACCTTTCTTTATCTCCTCATTATTTTCCATTTTATAAACATATCTTTGATTTTGGCGAAGATTATCTCTCTTTCATTATTTTCTGAGACAATATAGAGGGTTGCGACTGACACCCCCACAACACTCGCCATTATCTCCAATCCTAACCTCACCCATCCATAGGATACTGAGAAATAAATAACAGCAGGTACTATAGCCGCACAAAAAGTGGCTAATGCACATCGTAAAATAACCTCCGAGAAATAACTCCAAAATGCAAATTGAGCTATCTGTCTTTTTATTGCATACAAATTCATGCAACATCCAAAGAAAACAAATATCGCATTACATATAAAAGGTATATATATGCTTCCCCCATGCTTGAATGCTATATAGCTTATAGGGACGACACTTAAATATATAGAACCATTAATAAGACTTGGAATCTTTATTTTACCGGTAGCATGTGCTCCTGTCACCATGATAAAAGAAAGAGTGGAAAAGTACAAAAAGAAAATTGACAATCTACATAGCCACACTGAATACAACGGGACTTCCCCAAGCCAAATCTTAAGAAGAAAATCCATCTCTATGATAACAGGTATTGAGATTGCCACGAGCAACATAAATATGTATTTTGATGATGCGTAAATGAGATGCTTCATAGCATTATAGTCACCTGAAGCGTAATTCTTTATAATCTGAGGACGCACTGCCGTAATAATATTTGATGAAAATGCGCCTACCGCACCCTGAACCTGCATGGCGATACCGTATGCAGTATTGGCAATGACCCCAAAGAAAATATTGATGAGCATATTGACCCCTTGGGTTCTCATTATCGTGCTAAGATTCCCATATAGATCCCAGCCGAAGAATGAAAATATCGGTTTTATTAAAGCTCTATCCTTAGTGAATGTAAACCTACACTCCCGATAGTGCTTAAGGCAGTAAAACCTATAGATGAACGCAACAACGAATGAAACTCCAAGCACTAAAAATCCATATATCATCAGCTTGTTACCGGCAACTGCATATAACACAAACAATATCACTAACTTTAATATCGAATTAAGGATTTCCACATAAGCAAACACATTCATATTTTCATGTGCAATAATTGCCGCATTGTATGGAACTTGCGTTATTGAAATCACAGCGGAAATCACGGAGCATTGGTAAACCCAATTTGCCGCATACATACTTTCAGGCGGTATATCGAGCTTATTGTTAAGAAACCATAGTCCGATTGTTTCCGACAGTATTAAAATTACGATAGAAATTGCAATATGTATCTCTAACGACAGGCTAAAAATTTTCTTCAAATATACTTCGTCACTCTTACCCAATCCGTACGTCAGAAAACGTGAAGTAGCTCCGCTCATTGAAGAGTTGATAAACCCAAACATCGCAACGACACCACCCACTACATTATACACTCCGAAGTCATCCACACCAAGCACTTGCAGCACCACTCGTGACGTAACCAACCCTATCCCCATAGTAAACAACATCCTTACGTATAAAAAGATGGTATTTTTGGCGATACGGCGATTGTTGGCTGACATGGTTTGACTCATAAATAAGAGAATTTTAGCTCATGGGATTAGCAGCAGATTAATGCGATATAATTGTGAATGGCGACAATTATCAGTCAAAATGTAGGAATCCGGTCACAAATTAAGCCATTTTCTGTGAGATATGCAAATGAGGTTTATGCGGGTGGCATATTATTTAATAATTTTTGAACAATATCTAAAGTCTGTGTGGATTTTTTTGAGTAGATTTGCAACAGGTATTTGATACTCTTGCATTTATTTACTTAAACACTTATAATAAATATCATGAATAATTATCCGAAAATTGGAATTCGCCCCACCATTGACGGTCGTCAGGGTGGTGTGCGTGAAAGTCTTGAAGACAAGACTATGAGCCTTGCAAAAGCTGTTGCCGACCTCATATCATCCAACCTCCGTTACCCCGACGGCACCCCCGTGCAATGTGTGATTGCCGACGGCACCATCGGACGTGTGCCCGAATCCGCTGCCTGCGCCGAGAAATTCGAGCGTGAAGGTGTCGGTGCCACCATCACCGTGACCTCCTGCTGGTGTTATGGCTCCGAGACCATGGATATGAACCCTCATTGGCCCAAAGCCGTGTGGGGCTTCAACGGCACAGAACGCCCCGGTGCGGTATACCTCGCCGCAGTGCTCGCCGCTCATGCCCAAAAGGGACTTCCGGCATTCGGCATTTACGGACATGACGTGCAGGATCTCGACGACAACACCATCCCCGCCGACGTGGCTGATAAGCTGCTCCGCTTCACCCGTGCGGCACTCGCCGTAGCTCTGATGCGTGGAAAATCATACCTCTCCTTCGGCTCCGTGTCAATGGGTATCGCCGGCTCTATAGTCAACCCCGACTTCTTCCAAGAATATCTCGGAATGCGCACAGAATCCGTGGATATGACAGAGATAATGCGCCGCATGACCCTCGGAATATTCGACCAAGAGGAATATGCCAAAGCAATGGCTTGGACCGAGAAATACTGCAAGTCACACGAAGGCGAGGACTTCAAAAACCGTCCTGAAAAGCGCAAGACCCGTGAGGAGAAGGATGCCGACTGGGAATTTATCGTCAAAATGATGATCATAATGCGCGACCTGATGAAGGGCAATCCGAAACTTCGTGAAATGGGCTTCAAAGAGGAAGCTCTCGGTCACAATGCCATAGCAGCCGGATTCCAAGGTCAGCGCCAGTGGACTGACTTCTACCCCAACGGCGACTTCCCCGAAGCACTGATGAACACATCTTTTGACTGGAACGGCATACGTGAGGCATTCGTGCTCGCCACCGAGAACGACGCATGCAATGGTATCGCCATGCTGTTCGGTCACCTGCTCACCGGTCGCGCGCAGATATTCAGCGACGTGCGCACCTACTGGAGCCCCGAAGCCGTATACCGTGTCACCGGCAAACAGCTTACCGGACGTGCTTCCGGAGGTATGATCCACCTTATCAACTCCGGAGCCACAACTCTTGACGGCACCGGACAAGCCACAGACGCCAACGGCGCACCGATAATGAAACACCACTGGGAAATGACCGAAGAAGATGTTGAAAAATGCCTTGCCGCAACCACATGGTACCCCGCCGACCGTGACTACTTCCGTGGCGGTGGTTTCTCTTCCAATTTCCTCACCAAGGGTGGTATGCCTGTCACAATGATGCGCCTTAACCTTGTGAAAGGTCTCGGTCCGGTGTTGCAGCTCGCCGAAGGCTGGACAGTGGATGTTGATCCTGAAATCAACAAGACCCTCGACATGCGCACCGACCCCACTTGGCCCACCACATGGTTTGTGCCCCGTCTCTGCCCTGACCGTGACGCATTCAAGGATGTGTACTCAGTTATGAACAACTGGGGAGCCAACCACGGCGCAATCTCTTACGGACACATCGGCGAAGACCTTATAACCCTCGCTTCAATACTGCGCATCCCCGTATGTATGCACAACATTGAAAACGACAAGATCTTCCGTCCTGCCGCTTGGAACGCATTCGGCATGGACAAAGAGGGTGCCGACTACCGTGCTTGTACCACTTACGGTCCCATCTACAAGTAAACATACCAATCTAATCCGCATTGGGGAGTGCCATCCGACAAACCCGGCACCCCCCAATGCCCTTTTCTCGACTACACAATGGAAAATAAAGAGACCGGTTACCCCATAAAGGATTACAAAGTCCCGGTAAAACGCTATTGCCGCACACTTGATCTCCGTGACGATCCCGAGCTGATAGCCGAATACCGCCGTCGCCACGCCAAAGAAAACATCTGGAAAGAGGTGCTCGACGGCATAAAGGAGGTGGGAATCCTTGAAATGGATATATACATCCGTGGCACACGTCTGATGATGATACTTGAAGTCCCCGCCGACCTCGACCTTGATGCTGCAATGGCACGTCTCGCCACCCTTCCGCGCCAGCAAGAGTGGGAAGACTTCATGTCCGTGTTCCAGCAATCAGCCCCCGGGGCATCATCTGCCGAAAAATGGCAGCCGATGGAGCGTGTGTTCCACATATACGATTAGGCTCACTTCACTATCAGAACCAATTATTATGACCGAAAAAAAATCCATCCTCCATTCCAACGGCGTAAACTACATACTCCCCTTCATCCTTATCACTTCATGCTTCGCCCTGTGGGGATTCGCCAACGACATCACCAACCCGATGGTGAAAGCCTTCTCAAAAATCTTCCGCATGAGCGTGACCGACGGCACACTGGTGCAGGTGGCATTCTATGGCGGCTATTTCGCCATGGCATTCCCGGCTGCCATGTTCATTCGCCGATTCTCCTATAAAGCAGGCGTGATGATGGGATTGGGACTATATGCTGTCGGTGCGTTCCTCTTCTACCCCGCCATGCTCACCGGCGCTTACTACCCATTCCTTATAGCATACTTCATTCTCACTTGCGGGCTCTCGTTCCTCGAAACAAGCTGTAACCCCTACATCCTCTCGATGGGTTCCGAGGACACCGCCACGCAACGCCTCAACCTTGCCCAGTCATTCAACCCCGTGGGCTCACTTTTAGGCATGTGGGTAGCCATGACATTCATTCAGGCAAGACTTAATCCGCTTGAATCAGACGCCCGCGCCTCGCTAAGCGACGCCGAGTTTGAAGCCGTCCGCGATGCCGACCTCTCGATACTCATCACCCCCTATCTTATCATAGGTGCCGTGGTGCTACTTATGCTTGCCCTGATATGGATGATGAAGATGCCGAAAAACGGCGACAAGTCACACGACGTGCACTTCCTCGCCTCAATACGCCGCATCTTCTCCCTCGTCCGCTACCGAGAAGGTGTCGTAGCCCAATTCTTCTATGTCGGTGCGCAGATTATGTGCTGGACCTTCATCATCCAGTATGGCACACGCATATTCATGGCTGAAGGGATGGACGAAAAAGCCGCCGAAGTCCTGTCGCAGAAATTCAACATTATAGCCATGATAATATTCTGCTGCAGCCGCTTCGTATGCACATTCCTGCTCCGCTTCATAAATGCCGGCAAACTCCTTGCCACGCTCGCCACCGCTGCCGCCCTGCTCACCATCGGTGTAATGGCATTTCAGGACCGCACGGGGATGTATTGCCTTGTCGCCGTGTCGGCATGTATGTCGCTCATGTTCCCCACCATCTACGGTATAGCGTTAAATGGACTTGGTGACGATGCCAAATTCGGAGCTGCGGGTCTCATCATGGCGATACTCGGAGGGTCAGTCCTCCCCCCGCTTCAGGCACGCATCATCGACTGCGGCACCATCTTCGGATACCCCGCTGTCAACCTCTCATTTGTCCTCCCGCTCATCTGCTTCATAGTCATAGTCATCTACGGCTCCCGCCGTGCCCGTAACTAAGAAGCCCCCGACCAATAAATTCTAATAACATCTCAGCCCTCAATCAGGACTCATTGCAATAGTATTGTTCCCGGACGCTTCCTCTGAGCATCCGGGAACAAATATTTAATTTTATTGCTGTCCGATAAAACTCAAATAGCGCAATAAAGTATGTCTCGAACGC
>CAJTMJ010000028.1 GCA_910577335.1 uncultured Duncaniella sp.
CGAAAGAGGAGGGTTACATGCAGATCGCAAAGATTTTCATGACCACTGCAGAACAGGAACTTTCACATGCCGAGATTTTCTTCAGTCTGCTTGAGGGTGGAACTGTGACCATCGAAGCAGGTTATCCTGCCGGAGTTGTCGCCGATACAGCAACAAATCTTCGGGAAGCTGCCGCAGGCGAACGTGAGGAATGGAGTGACCTTTATACCAACTTTGCCTCAATAGCCGAAGAAGAGGGATTTCCCGCCATTGCCGGTGTGTGGCGCCGCATTGCCAAGGTAGAGGTTGCACATGAGAAACGCTATATTCAGGCTCTCGAACATCTCACAAGCGGCATGGAGTTCTCATCACCCGAACCAACCGAATGGCAATGTATGCACTGCGGATATGTGCATGAAGGGAAAGAAGCCCCGAAGAAATGTCCGGTTTGCGGTAAAGAGCAGGGATATTTCGAAAGAAAGGCTGACAACTACTAAACTCAATCAAACTATACCTTAAAAGGGACAGGCTAAACCTAACAGCCTGTCCCTCTTTTTTTCGTTATCACCAAACGCAATCGGACCGGCGAAAGATATCGTCGGTCCGAAAGCGTAAAGTTTGATAGTTTTTAATCGCCCGCAGTGATGGAGACGTTCATCAATAGAATTTAAATGGCAGTTAATGGAAGACGGCGGCAAAATCGGAATAGCATACCTTTCACCGGAATCATTGGTTTTATTCCGCATATTGTACGTTTGCTGCAGCTTCAGTCAAAAAGTGATTAAGAGCATCCTTTGCTGACATAGTGTAAACACTTCCGTCATCGTGGGCGTAAACCACTGTCTGACCTTTCACTATTTTATCCAATAAACATTTCTCAACGGCAATCTCCATGCCGCGGGCAATCATTTCTGTCACATTTTCTTCATTCTGTTGCTTCATCATTTTTTATTTTTTCATAAATTTCCGGTGCCAAGGTATGTGTATCGTTCGCTACCACCTGCGGATGGCAGCGTGTATTGTCAATAATGATCCATGAATCAACTATCGGCATAAACAACTTGAAAAGGTTGCTGATGCCATGATGATAACGACGGACTATAACATCCTGAGGGATGTTATGCCCCCCTTCGCTCACTCGCTGCGCCACCCTTTTTATGGCAAGTTGCGGTGAAGACAGCCAAATGTACAACAGATGTACAAGATAGCCTAATTTATGCGCCTTTGATATCAACGCATGGTAACTACGTGTCGCCAATGTGGTCTCGATGGCAAATGTCGCACCTTTGTGAAGAAGCTCCTCAATCCGGTTGAGCATAATACGCCCTGCCTCCATCGAGACACTTTCAGGATTAAAAGGGGAAAGCCCTTTCGCAATCTCATCGGCATTGACAAACTGCTGGCATTTCAGCACATCTGGGAGAAGCGTAAACGAAGCAGTGGTTTTACCTGCCCCATTACAGCCTGCAATGATATATAAACTGGGCGATTTCATAGTGGTGTATTGTTAAGATGGTAATATTGTTAATGTTATTCTCTGTAATATATGCGTTTTACACGTTGAGATATTGAAGTCAGCACTTCGTAAGGTATGGTCTGGAGAGTTTCAGCCAGCGTATCCACCGGCATATTCTCGCCAAAAACCTCAACTCTGTCACCGACTCTTACATCAGGGACATCTGTGACATCGATCATACATGCGTCCATACATATACTGCCTACTGTCGGACATTCTACCCCGCACACAATCATACGGGTATTACCATATCCGAGATGGCGATTTATGCCGTCGGCATATCCTATAGGTATAGTTGCTATGACCGATTCACGTTTCAACACCCCACGGCGGTTATAGCCTATGGTAGTGCCGGCTTCCCATTTTTTCAGGGATATGATCACTGTATGCAATGATGACACAGGACGAAGGTCATCCTGCGATCCGTCATGCATAGTCTTTATTCCATATAGACCGATTCCAAGACGCACCATGTCAAGCTGATGCTCCGGGAAACGTGTGATTCCAGTGGAATTGAGTATATGTCTGAGTATGCGCCTTTCAGGAAAAGCCGCCTGCAACATA
The DNA here is from genome assembly GCA_910577335.1 of uncultured Duncaniella sp. Lineage (GTDB taxonomy): Bacteria > Bacteroidota > Bacteroidia > Bacteroidales > Muribaculaceae > Duncaniella. The sequence goes on from CAJTMJ010000028.1 coordinate 2,060, forward strand.
TCGCAACACTCACCGAAATATTCAAACTGTCCCATTGTATAGTCATCCTCCATAGGGTCGTCAGCCGCACATAAATGTGAAAATATCGACTTCGGAACCACCCTATTCTGACCGGAAAGAAGATCTACGAGTTCATTCATGTTTTCCTTACGGAATCCGAGGCGATGCATTCCGGAATCAATCTTTATATGAACCGGATAATTTGTCACGCCATATACCTCGGCTTCTTTTATAAGCTCCCTTAGGAAATCAAGGCTATATATCTCAGGTTCGAGCTTATAGGAAAAGAGAGATTTGAAATTCTCGACCGTAGGATTCAGGACAATGATGGGAAGAGTAATGCCTGCCTGACGCAGGCTCACACCCTCATCATGCACGGCAACCGCAAAGTAAGAAGCACCCTGCAGCTGGAGAGTTTTTGCCAATTCATCAGCACCGGCTCCATAACCTGATGCTTTTATCATGCATACAATGCCGGTGGTTGGCTTCAGACGTGAACGGAACGAATTGAAATTATCGACCATCGCGTCAAGATTGATTTCAAGCACTGTCTCATGCTGACGTGCTTCAAGCATCTCCCCTATCTTTTCGAAATGGAATTGCGGGGCGCCTTTTATCAGTATAAGTTCCGAATTGAAGTCAGCAGGTGTGACCGCTGCCAAAAATTCGTTTGTATCGGCATAGAATTTTGAACCGGAATCAAAGAATCCGCTATGGCGTGATATCTCCCGACCTATGCCGATAAATCTCTTCACGCCTTTGCAGCGCAATAGATCCGCCACGTCATGATAGAGCTTGGACGGTTCGGATGTATCATGCATCAGATCGCTGAGAATCACTGTCGCATTCAGATCGGAAGTCAGACGCCTGTTCATGAAATCAAGTGCCGGAGACAATGAATTGTAATCGCTGGTGTAATTGTCATGGACGAGCATACACTTACCCACACCTTCTATCACCTCCAAGCGTGTACCCACACGGGACAGCGATTTCATCCTTTCAGCTATCAGTTCAGCCGGAATGCGCAGATAGAGCATTACCGCAAGACAATGTATGGCATTCTCTATGTCGGCATGTGAAGTGAACGGTATGACAATCTCGGTCATCGGCGCATGGAGATAGGAATACCGGATACGTGTAATACCCTTTTCAATATCTTTTTCTATCTGACTTATGTATAGCGGACGATCGCTATCCTTGGTTGACCATGCTATCTCGACACCGGTGGTGGTGATATACTCTGAAAGCAACGGATCGTCACCATTGTAAATCACACATTCGCAATCACGCAGAAGAGATGCTTTTTCCATAACCTTGTCTGCGATCGACTCGAATCCGTCGCTATGGGCGGTGCCGATATTGGTAAATATGCCGATGGTAGGTAATATTATCTTCTGCAGACGCCCCATTTCATCATGGCGTGATATGCCGGCTTCAAAAATGGCGAGGGAAGAATCAGTGTCAATCTGCCATACCGACAATGGCACTCCAATCTGGGAATTGTAACTGCGGGGACTGCGTGCTATTGCATAGTCATGACGCAACAGCTGATTGAGCCATTCCTTAACCGAGGTTTTTCCCCTGCTACCCGTGATAGCTATTACAGGTATCTCAAACAGCTTCCTATGATGGGCGCTTACTTTCTGCAACGCTGCCATAACATCATCAACCACAATAAAATTGCTGTCGCCAAACGAGTCACACCCATAAGGTATATGGGTCACAACAAAGTTTCTAACACCTTTAGAATGAAGGTCGGATATATACTTGTGACCGTCGCCTGTGGGGGTAGTTATTGCAAAAAATAATGACTCTTTGGGGTATGTGAGGTCTCGGCTGTCGGTAAGCAATTGTGTAATCGACAGTTCGGGATGATTCAGATTACTAACTCCCAATATATTAGCTATGCCTGAGATATTATATTCCATTTATAGTATAACGTTTATACGCTGATTGGAGTTTTGGATATGTTAATATAAATTTTTCAGCCATTTCACGTTTGGCTGCCTCCTCTTCCGGTGAAAATCCGGAAAAAGAGCGATGGGCTAATCTTCTGGTTAGACGGGATGCTTCCGCAGCGATGCGTTTGGTTTCTTCATCGAAATATGATGCCTTAAAAATCTCGTAGATATACTTTACAGCCACATCTGAGGGATGACGCATATCTTCGGCATAAAACCTGTAGTCACGCAAATCGTCCATCATGATTTCGTATGACGGAAAATAGCCTACTTCATCCGGATGAGCAGCGATAAGCGCATCGACTGCCAACAGCAATGTCGCTTTAGCCACCTGTCCGGCATGTGCTCCGTCGCCGAGATAACGCAAAGGGCTAACGGTAAAAATCAATCTGCCTGAATGATTAACCGTGCGGAATGTTAAATAAAGTTTTTCGAGTGCGTCAATAGTCTCGTCGATAGTCAAAGGGTACGACTCAAATACCGAAGCCGGAAGCTTATGGCAATTAGCCACAGTCTCACCGGTTGACTTGAGGGTATAAACTTTATTAGTACCCAACGTGAGGATTAGCACACTGCATTTTTCCAGCACATCGGCAGCACGATCGATCTGTGAATTCATGCCAGCACATACATCTTGCGGATTTCCGGAAGCTGAGTAGCGGGAATGAAAAATGAAACTATGATAACGACCTTCATTCTCTATCAGTTCTTCCGCAGTAATATGACGCTTGTTCACAAGGGTTTCAACACCCCTTAATAGCGATAACGGATTGTAAATGGGACCGAAAGGATTAACTTCCACCTCAAACAATTCATCTCTCAGACACCTCCCTATATTGTCAGTGAAACATGAGCCCAACATCATTATCGGGTCTCCATGTCGTATCGTTCCAGCGACACCATATAGCGGTTTTATCTCAGTTCTGAATTCCATTTCCGAATTGCTATTTACACCGCAAATTTAGCAATAATCCATTTAATCCGGTTCAGTCAGAATAGAAAAAATTTGCACATTCCACAAATAATCCCTAAATTTGCACCCGTTATTAAAAATGCTCTTCGCTTGTAGCGTTGTTATAACGAATTTATATCGCTGGTAATCAGCTAAATGGAGTGATGCTCGAGTGGCTGAAGAGGCACGCCTGGAAAGCGTGTAAACGTCAAAAGCGTTTCGCGAGTTCGAATCTCGCTCACTCCGCTAAGCAAAACACTGATAATCAAGATTTTATATTTGATTATCAGTGTTTATTTTATTTCCGGGGCATCGGAATAGCTCCTGCATCAGACAAGAATTAATAATGACTGATCTCCTCTCACCTTTACGATAAAATAATGCAAATTTAACACAAAGCCAATATCTGCGAGCCGATTGTATGCAGACCGGCAATAATTCTTTCACGTTGCAACGGACGAGGTTGTTTTATGCCATTAGCATAGTGCGACAACTGCTTCTGATTTATTCCGGAAGCACGGCTTATCGCCGCCATAGTAGTATATGTTTCAGCGTCACGAAGAAGTGCAGCAGTGTCAAGTTCGTATGCCACTTCATAGTCTCCCGAAACAAGATATTCAGGTATAACATCACCATCCTCTACACAACCCTCTATATGCCAGCCAAGCGACTGCTCAAAGTCATGCTTAAGTTGAATAAGAGTCTTTGCGGTGACTACCACTGAGCCGGCATCTTCGTCACTCCATGAGCAACAAAAATTTTTGCCCGTCCAGCTAACTTCTACTTTTAATATATGATTTGCCATATCTCTATAATTTACTTTTCATTTATCGGATCTCTGACTATCACCATCCAGCCTGTTTCCAAATGCTGTTAAGCAAGAATTGGTCGAGAGTGTCACTCGGCTTTCCTCTCACTGTAACTTTTCCTTTTTTATCAGGATGCTTGAATTGTCGATGGTCGCCCTTAATAGTGACTAAAGTCCATCCATCCGCCTCAAGCATCTGAATTACCTCCTTTACTTTGTATCGGTTCATAAGATTTATTTAGCAGCAAAGGTAGTAATAATTCTACTTTAAAACAAGCAATCATTGAAAAAGGTTCTCCCTATTTCAGACAACAAAAGTTATAATATTAAACCGATATGTTTGAATTAACGATACAGATTCAAACCTTTTTGGGAAAATAGATGTCAATTGGAGAATTTTTTATATTTTTGCGCATTACTGATATTTTTTTATCTCATACCATTTTTTTTCCATGAAAGCACGTATTATTGAATGCGTCCCCAATTTCAGTGAGGGACGTGACAAAAATGTGATTAAATCAATAACAGATGCCATCGAAAGCGTCAAAGGCATCAGATTGCTTGATGTTGATCCCGGAGAAGCCACCAACCGCACGGTTGTCACTTTTGTGGGAGAGCCGGAAGCTGTGGTTGAAGCTGCTTTCAGAGGTGTCAAGCGAGCAGCCGAACTGATCGACATGCGTAATCACCACGGCGCTCATCCCAGAATGGGTGCCACAGATGTGTGTCCGCTTATCCCGATTGCAGGAATGACACTTGAAGAATGTGCTGAACTTTCACGAAAACTTGCAAAAAGAATTTCCGACGAACTTGAAATCCCTACCTACTGCTATGAAGCGGCAGCTTTCACACCTGAACGCAAGAACCTTGCCGTCTGCCGTGAAGGTGAGTATGAAGCTCTGCCTGAAAAGATGAACCATGAAGGTAAGGGTCCTGATTTCGGTGACAGACCATTTGACGAAAAAGTCGCACGAACCGGAGCCACAACAGTCGGAGCACGCGACTTCCTGATAGCTGTGAATTATAATCTCAACACCACCTCTACGCGCCGAGCAAACGCAATAGCGTTCGACGTCCGGGAAAAAGGTCGCCCGATGCGTGAAGGTGGAAAGGTTACCGGTAAAGTGCTCAAAGATGCCGACGGAAATACGTTAATGAAGCCCGGCACACTCAAAGGCACCAAAGCCATTGGCTGGTATATCGATGAATACGGTATCGCACAGGTATCAATGAACATTACCGATATCTCCACTACCCCACTCCATGTGGCTTTCGACGAGGTATGTCGTGCGGCTGCCGCCCGTGGTGTCAGAGTGACAGGAACAGAAATTGTCGGACTCGTCCCCAAACGTACACTGATAGAAGCCGGACGATATTTCCTGCACAAACAGCAACGTTCCACCGGACTTCCCGATGATGAGATTATCCGTATAGCCATAAAATCTATGGGTCTTGACGAACTTGCGCCATTCAAACCCGAAGAGAAGATAATAGAATATATGATCGCTCCAAAGGGAGAAGGTCAGAAACTCACGCAGATGACTTGTGCCGCTTTCGCCGAAGAAACAGCATCCGAATCGCCTGCACCCGGCGGAGGTTCCATCTCTGCATATATGGGCGCTCTCGCAGCCGCACTCGGAACAATGGTATCAAACCTCTCCGCTCATAAAGCCGGTTGGGATGAACGCTGGAAAGAATTTTCTGATCAGGCAGACCGTGGACAGGAATTGCTGAGCCGTCTACTTTACCTCGTAGATGAGGATACGGAATCATTCAACCGCATTATGGACGCATTAAAGCTCCCGAAATCAACACCCGAGGAAAAGGAAGCACGTAAGCAGGCATTGGAAGCAGCCACTCTATATGCCACTCAGGTACCTCTGCAAACCATGGAAGCAGCTGTGGCTACATTCCCGCTCCTTGAATCAATGGCTCGCACAGGTAATCCTGCATCAGTAAGCGATGCCGGTGTTGGTGCGCTCGCAGCGCGCTCGGCAGTACTCGGAGCACAGTTAAACGTACGCATAAACGCAGCCGGACTTTCCGACCGTGCCGAGGCTGAACGCCTTATAGCAAAAGCTGCCGAAATCGCAGAGACTGCCATAAAATCAGAAGCGGAAGTGCTTAAGATTGTCAACCAAGTCCTCTCTGAAAAATAAAAACCAAACCTCGTTATAACCAACAACGAATCATAAAACAGCCATGACTAAAGAAGAATTCCGTTCAGCTGTTGCCGAAGGCATACCTGAAAGACTGCCCAACGCCAAGACATACGATAAAACAGTAAACCATGCTCCAAAACGCAAACAGATTCTCACACAAGCCGAGAAAAAGCTTGCGTTGAAGAACGCATTGCGTTATTTCCCCGCCCGCTTCCATTCGGAGCTTGCCGGCGAGTTTGCGCATGAACTTGAGGAGTATGGACGTATATATATGTATCGTTTCCGCCCCGACTATGAGATGTATGCCCGTCCCATAGATGAGTATCCGGCTCGCTCACGCCAAGCTGCCGCCATCATGATGATGATTCAGAACAATCTTGATCCTCGTGTGGCTCAGCATCCGCATGAACTCATAACCTACGGAGGAAACGGCGCTGTGTTCCAAAACTGGGCACAGTATCGTCTGACCATGAAGTATCTATCCGAGATGACCGACTCTCAGACATTGGTAATGTACTCGGGACATCCTCTCGGACTCTTCCCGTCACACCCCGAAGCTCCGAGAGTGGTTGTCACAAACGGCATGGTTATCCCGAATTACTCCAAGCCTGACGATTGGGAACGATTCAATGCTCTCGGTGTCTCCCAATATGGACAAATGACCGCCGGTTCATATATGTATATCGGACCGCAGGGAATCGTCCATGGCACCACCATCACAATACTGAATGCTGGGCGTAAGCGACTGAAAAAAGATGAACATGACCTCGGCGGTATGCTATTTGTCTCAGCCGGACTCGGAGGTATGTCAGGGGCTCAGCCGAAAGCAGGAAATATAGCCGGCGTTGTGAGCATCATCGCCGAAGTAAATCCGAAAGCCGTAGCGACACGCCATAACCAAGGCTGGGTTGATGAAGTCTACACATCGCTTGACGACCTTATAGCTCGTGCGGCAGAAGCACGGGAGAAAAAAGAAGCAGTCTCATTGGCATATCAGGGCAACGTTGTTGACCTTTGGGAACGTCTTGCCGCCGACGGTGTGAAAGTTGACCTCGGTTCTGACCAAACATCACTCCATAACCCATGGGCTGGCGGCTATTATCCCGCAGGACTCTCATTTGAAGAATCCAAGGCGATGATGGCTGATAACCCTGAGGAATTCCGCCGCAGAGTGCAAGAATCATTGCGTCGCCATGTGGATGCCATCAACAAGCTTACTGCAAATGGAATGTATTTCTTCGACTATGGAAATGCCTTCCTGCTCGAATCTTCCCGTGCGGGCGCCGACATAATGAAAGAAGACGGCACATTCCGTTACCCGTCATACGTTCAGGACATCATGGGTCCCGGCTTTTTCGACTATGGTTTTGGACCTTTCAGATGGGTATGCACATCAGGCTCACCAGAAGACCTTGCAAAGAGCGACTCTATCGCCGCAACTGTGCTTGAGGAGATACTTGCCGAAGCACCGGAAGAGATCAAGGGTCAGCTACGTGACAACATCCACTGGATACGTGAGGCAGGGCGCAATCACCTCGTGGTAGGTTCGCAAGCACGTATTCTTTACGCTGACTCCGAAGGACGAACAAAAATAGCCCGTGCTTTCAACGACGCAATCGCCCGGGGAGAAATCACTGCTCCTATTGTGCTCGGTCGTGACCATCACGATGTTTCCGGCACAGACTCCCCCTACCGTGAGACATCCAATATATATGACGGTTCACAATTCACGGCAGATATGGCAGTTCAGAACGTAATCGGCGACTCTTTCCGAGGTGCCACATGGGTGTCAATCCATAACGGTGGCGGTGTCGGCTGGGGTGAAGTAATCAACGGCGGTTTCGGCATGGTCATAGACGGCTCGGAAGACTCCCGTCGTCACATTGACGAGATGCTGCTCTGGGATGTCAACAACGGTATCGCCCGCCGCTCATGGGCACGCAACGAAGGGGCGCTCTCAGCCATACGACGCGAGATGGAACGCACACCAGGCTTACGTGTGACTCTGCCAAACATCGCAGATGACGAACTCATCAACTCCGTGGTAGGAGAATAACCTATTCCAACATTACAACTTTAAGACTAATTCCAAAAAACAACAGACAATGGTACATCATATCAGCCCTGCCCGCCTCACAATAGAGCGAGTAGGAGAAATCATCGACAAAGGGATGACTCTCGAACTGAGCGAGGAGTCTATACACCGCATAGAACGCTGCCGTCAATATCTTGATGACAAAATCAAAGAGTGTGACCACCCTCTTTACGGCATCACCACCGGATTTGGTTCGCTCTGCGACATTTCAATCGATGCCGCCGACCTCTCCACACTTCAGGAAAATTTGGTGAAGTCACATGCATGTGGCTGCGGTGACACCGTGGATCCGCAGATTGTCAAGATAATGCTCCTGACTAAAATTATGTCGCTCTCGTTCGGTAATTCCGGGGTGCAGCTACAGACAGTGCAGCGTCTGATTGATTTCTTCAACAATGACATACTTCCTATCATCTATCAGCTCGGCTCACTCGGAGCGTCCGGCGACCTCGCACCATTAGCAAACATGTGTCTGCCGCTGTTAGGACTTGGCGAAGTGCTTTATAAAGGCAAAGTACGTCCAGCAGCCGAAGTGCTCCGTGAAAAAGGATGGGAACCGGTGAAACTTGTATCCAAAGAGGGTCTGGCATTGCTCAACGGCACACAATTCATGTCGTCACATGCCGTTCACGCAATACTCCGCATACGTAAACTCAGTGCGCTCGCCGATAAGATCGGTGCGCTCTCATTAGATGTGTTCGATGGTCGCATAGACCCGTTTAACGATGAAGTAAACGCTGTGCGTCCGCATCCCGGACAGCTCGCCACTGCCCGTGCGGTGCGCCGACATCTTGACGGAAGCGAGCTTATCAAATTGTCTAAAAAGCATGTGCAGGATCCATATTCGTTCCGCTGTATGCCACAGGTACACGGAGCGGTAAAGGATGCCTTGAACTACGTAGGCGATGTTATCGAAACAGAGATCAACTCACCCACCGACAATCCTACCATATTCCCGGAGGAAGATATCATAGTTTCCGCAGGTAATTTCCACGGCGAACCGATAGCTCTACCGATAGATTATCTGGCATTGGCAGTAGCTGAATTAGGCAGCATTTCAGAACGCCGCATCTACCGTCTTATATCCGGAGCGAGAGGGCTTCCACCCTTCCTTGTGGCAAATCCCGGTCTCAACAGTGGTTTCATGATTCCTCAGTATGCGGCAGCCTCTACCGTCAATCAGTCAAAAGGTCTTTGCTGGCCCACAAGTTGCGACTCAATCCCCTCATCGCAAGGACAGGAGGACCATGTGTCGATGGGTGGTAACTCAGCCACTAAACTTTGCCGTATAGTTGACAATACAGAGCGTGTACTCGCCATCGAACTCTTCAATGCGGCCCAGGCACTTGATCTACGCCGTCCGCTGAAAACTTCACCCGAACTCGAAGAGTGGCACAAGGCTTACCGCCGTATCGTTCCGTTCATTGACAACGATACTGTAATGTCACCATATATCGCTGCAACTGTCGATTTCATACGTGAGAATCTCTAAACATCGGGATATATGCTGATAACTAACATAGGGCTACTCGTAGGCGCAGAATCAACGGGACATGAAAAACTTTTCCTGCGTGGAAAAGATATGAATGTCATCGGATTGCTCCCGAATGCCTGGCTGCGAGTCGATGATGCAAGCGGTCGATTCCACTCGTGGGGCAGTATGGATGATCCTACCGGGGACTCAGACTCGTGCCCGCATACAAATCCCGGAGAAGCAATTGTAGATGCACATGGAGGGTATGTATTTTCCTCATTTTGCGACTCTCATACCCATTTAGTCTATGCGGGAAGCCGAGAGAAGGAGTTTATCGACAAAATAAACGGTCTGAGCTACGAAGAGATTGCCAAGAGAGGTGGAGGCATCCTGAATTCAGCCGATCTGCTCCACGCAACCTCTGAGGATGAGCTTTATGAACAGGCAATAACCCGTGTAAACGAAATTATCGCCATGGGTACCGGTTGCGTAGAGATCAAGAGCGGTTACGGGCTGACCGTAGCCGACGAACTAAAGATGCTGCGAGTCATAGCCCGCATTGCCTCAAGCACACCTATGAAAGTCAAATCGACCTTCCTTGGCGCACATGCCGTGGGTCGTGCGTTCGTAGGGAGACAGGGTGATTACGTTGACCATGTGTGCAAGGAGATGCTGCCGGCTATCGCATCCGAAGGTCTTGCCGAGTTTGTAGATGTGTTCTGCGATGAAGGATTCTTCACCGTTGAGGATACCGACAAAATACTTACAGCTGCAGCCCGTTACGGATTACGCCCCAAAATTCATGCCAATGAGCTTGCCATCTCAGGCGGTGTGCAGGTAGGCGTGGCACACAAAGCTCTGTCAGTTGACCACCTTGAAAGAATCGGCGAAGATGAGATTGCGATACTTGCCGAAAGTCAGACTGTGGCGACAATGCTTCCGGGAGCATCATTCTTCCTCGGAATGCCCTACGCTCCGGCTCGTAAAGCTATTGCCGACGGGGCTATTGTCGCTCTTGCTTCCGACTATAATCCCGGCTCTTCCCCCTCAGGGAACATGCGTATGGTCATGTCGCTCGGCTGTATAAAAATGAAATTGACACCTGCCCAAGCTATAAATGCCACCACCATCAACGGAGCTTACGCCATGGACGAAAGCCGTGATTATGGTTCGATAGCTCCCGGAAAAGTTGCCAATTTCTATATCACGAAACCAATGCCATCGCTTGATTTCTATCCCTACGCCTATACCACACCGTTAATCTCCCGTGTATATCTACAAGGGAAAGAGATAGTTGGCTGAAATAGGCTTATAGGCTAAAATAGTATAAACAGTTCCCATCTCTGATATTATATTGCAGAGATGGGAACTGTTTATACTATAACTTACGCTTTATTTTCGCAACTGCCAGAAGGCTACTGCTGCGGCAGCAGCCACATTGAGTGAATCCACACAATGCGACATCGGTATTTTAACCGTATAATCGGCAGCAGCGATAATCTTTTTAGCGAGACCGTCACCCTCCGTACCCATAATTATAGCAAGGCGAGGTTCCGACATCAGTGACGGATCATCAATGGAAACCGAATCATCGGTCAGCGCCATAGCCGCAGTTTTAAAACCATAATCATGCAATGAAGTCAAAGGTTCCTCAATCCAAGTCCATGGCACAAGGAAAACCGAGCCCATCGACACTCGAACCGCACGGCGGTTAAGCGGATCACAAGATGTTGGCGTAAGCAGCACACCATCTATACCCAAAGCTGCCGCCGAACGAAATATCGCGCCGATATTAGTTGTGTCAACGACGCCGTCAATCACCACCACACGACTTGCCCCTTCACAAATATCCCTTACAGGTTTCCTCTGAGGACGACGCATAGCACACAGCACTCCACGGGTAAGAGTGTAACCGGTCAAATCAGCCAACAGCTCACGGCTCCCGGTATAGACAGGTATATCCCCGCACCGTTCAACAATCCGTGCGGCATCCCCGTCTATATGCTTACGTTCGCAGAGCAAAGCCAAAGGCTCATAGCCGGCATCAAGTGCGACATTTATCACCTTCGGGCTTTCAGCGATAAACACACCCTTCTCCGGGTCAAGACGGTTGCGCAACTGAGCCTCGGTAAGTGAACAGAACACCTCAACTCCGGGATGATTTAAAGTAGTAATCTCAATAATCGCCATAACAGATCATTTATACAAAACCGAGGAAAGAAGCATCGGTCAGCCTCTTTCCCCGGTTATATCAAATTTATCCACCCGATTACAGTAGACGGTGTGGAGAAATTAATATGCAAACATAGGATAATCAGCCATAGTGGCATTTACCTTAGCACGGACAGCAGCAATGGTCTCGGCATCGGTCGGAGCACGAAGCACTGTGTCGATCATATCTGCGATATCACCCATAAGAGCCTCCTTGGCGCCACGTGTAGTGATGGCGGGAGTACCAAGACGTATACCGGAAGTCTGGAAAGGACTGCGAGAGTCAAACGGCACCATGTTCTTATTGGCTGTTATGTCAGCCTCAACAAGAGCTTTCTCAGCAACCTTACCTGTAAGGTCAGGGAACTTGGTGCGGAGATCAACAAGGATGCAGTGGTTATCGGTTCCACCTGACACAATCTTGTAGCCCTTCTCTATAAGAGCGTTGGCAAGAGTGGCAGCGTTTTTCTTCACCTGAAGCTGATATTCCTTAAATTCAGGCTGCAAAGCTTCACCGAAAGCCACAGCCTTGGCAGCTATGACATGTTCAAGTGGACCGCCCTGCACTCCGGGGAACACAGCGGAGTCAAGCAACTGAGACATCATTTTCACAACCCCCTTAGGTGTCTTCTTACCCCATGGGTTTTCAAAATCCTTACCCATCATTATCACACCTCCACGAGGACCGCGAAGAGTCTTATGGGTAGTGGTGGTGACGATATGAGCATACTTGACAGGATTGTCAAGCAGACCTGCGGCAATAAGACCTGCGGGGTGAGCCATGTCAACCATGAAAATAGCGCCAATCTCATCGGCAAGCTTACGCATACGGGCATAATCCCATTCCCTGCTGTATGCGCTGGCACCGCCAATGATAAGACGGGGACGCTCACGGCGAGCCACTTCCTCCATCTGGTCATAATTTACGAGACCTGTCTCTTCGTCCACATTATATTCAAGAGCATGGAACATGAGTCCTGAAAAATTCACAGGGCTACCGTGTGAAAGGTGACCGCCATGTGAAAGATTTAGCCCGAGGAATTTGTCACCGGGGTTCAAACATGCCATAAACACAGCCATATTGGCTTGCGCACCCGAGTGGGGCTGCACATTTGCCCATTCGGCACCGAAAAGCTGTTTCAGACGTTCGATAGCTATTGATTCAGCCTCATCCACCACTTCACATCCGCCGTAATAACGATGACCGGGATAACCTTCGGCATACTTGTTGGTGAGACATGACCCCATGGCACGCATCACCTCATCACTGACGAAATTCTCCGAAGCGATAAGCTCGATACCTTTTTTCTGGCGCTGATGTTCACGCTCGATAATTTCAAAAATCACTTTGTCTTCTTTCATAGGATTTGGAAGATGTATATATTATACAATTATTTCTTTTTCACACTCCATCCGAAGCGGCCTATCTCAGCTCCCTGCTCGAAATAATGCCCATGGGAATAATTAAGCAAACCGGCAGCTCCGAGGTCAAATGCACCTGTCTCTTTGTCAATCAAAGAATCATCGGCAAGCACATTAACCACATCAGCCACAAACATATCGTGGCTTCCGAGATGCACTATCTCTTTAACACGACATTCTATGTTAAGCGGTGACTCGGATATGTAAGGACAGGAAACCTTCTCGCCCTCCACTGGAGTAAGACCGGTCTCTTTCCATTTATCAAAATCCTTACCCGATCTCACACCCGCCCAGTCAGTGGCGTAAGCCATAGCCTTTGTGGTAAGATTGATGGTGAACTCCATTCTATCCTTTATAAGCGGATAAGAATATCGTTCGGGACGCACGGAGATATAACACATCGGCGGATTGGTGCATAGCGTACCTGTCCACGCCACCGTGAGCATATTGCTATGCTCCATCGTGCCGCAAGTCACTATTACCGCAGGCAACGGGTATATCATCGTACCGGGTTTCCAAGAAACTTTCATTCTGCTATAAGCTGGAATATATTAATCAACAGATTTGCGCATCACGGCTTTTCACAGCCTGACCGCAATAGTGGCACTCGATGGTAACATCGTCATGGTCAATGACATGAAATTTAGTGCGCATAGGCTCATTGTTAGTAATACATTTCGGATTACCGCATTTCACTATGCCTATTATCGTATCGGGAAGCGACACCGGGAATTTCTCAACCACCTCATAGTCTCGTATGATATTGACCACAGCCGAAGGGGCTATCAATGCAATACGGTTAAGTGTTGATTCGGGGAAAAACACGTCAGCTACCTTAATTATACCCTTTTTGCCAAGCTTCTTGCTGTCAAGGTTATTTCCGATAGTCACTGCCTTGTCAAGATTAGCTATGCCAAGAATCTTAACAGCCTTAAAAAGGACCGAGGAGGGAATATGATCTATCACAGTGCCGTTTTTCAATGCGGCAACTGCTAATTCTTGTTTTGAAACAGTCATTGTCATCGTTGAATATTAACTGTTAAACTTCTATACCTAACGCACGGCATATCAATGCCTGACGAGCATATAGTCCATTACGTGCCTGCTCAAAATAATAGGCGTGCGGATTATCGTCCACATCTTGGGCTATCTCGTTTACTCGGGGTAACGGGTGGAGTATCTTCATGTTTTCCTTCGCACCACCAAGCATTGAATTATTGAGGTTATACAAATCCTTGACCTTCTCATATTCCATTATGTCAGCGAAACGTTCACGCTGCACACGGGTCATATATATGATATCGCTGCTATTGATTACCTCCGGAGAGAAATCAGTATGTTCGGTATATTTTATACCATTCTCCTCACAGAATATCTTGTATTCAATAGGCATACCCAATTCCTTACATGCCACAAATCTGAATTCGGGATTGAAATACCTCATCGCCATAATGAGCGAATGTACCGTACGTCCATATTTCAAATCGCCCACCAAAGTTATGGTCAGGTTCTCAAGTGTGCCTTGAGTCTTATAGATGGAATAGAGATCAAGCATGGTCTGTGAAGGATGCTGGTTGGCACCGTCGCCTGCATTTATAATAGGCACATCGGTGACTTCGGACGCATATCGTGCAGCTCCTTCCAGATAGTGACGCATAATGATAAGATCGACATAATTGCTCACCATTTTTATGGTGTCCTTTAATGTCTCCCCTTTTGACGAACTGGTAGTATTAGCATCAGAGAAACCAATGACACGTCCACCGAGCCGGTTTACAGCAGTCTCAAAGCTAAGACGTGTGCGGGTTGAAGGTTCAAAAAACAGAGTGGCGACCACCTTTCCTTCAAGCAATCTCCTGTTAGGATTTTCCTCAAACTGGCGTGCGGTCTCAAGCAACTTTAGTATCTCGTCGCGACCTATATCGCTGATTGACACAAGGCTATTTGTATTCATTGCAGTGAAATGTTGAATTGCTTCGTGAGTTCACTGCAAAGGTAATAAACAATTGACAAATGACAAAATTTTTCAATTTTCAATTGTCAATTCTCAATTGTCAATTCTCAATTGTCAATTGTCAATTGTCAATTGTCAATTCCCTCTTCATCTCCCTGAGCATCATCACTGCCCTGCGGTTAATGGTGAGAGCTATACATGCACCTATCACCGCACCAGCCACACAGCCGCCAAGGAATGCGATGTCGTAGCCGTATGCGAATGTATAGAACATGTAGCATATAAGCGGTACAGCCAGCGTTATGCCGATAATCCTATTCTGGTTCCTGCGCATCTCCAACTTGTATACCGATTCCAACGCCTCCTTCACCGTCATCCTTGAGTAATCAAGTTTATGAACCCAGAATGCCAATGAAAAATGCAGCACCGACATGAGGATGAAGAATAAGGAGCCATATACCACCATCCATGGATTATCCTTGGCAAAAGGTATTAATGTAAGAATAGCGAGACATCCCACAATACCCAGCCGTAAATGCAACCTGTAGATGCGGTCGCGCAGAGTGCTTATTCGGCATGAAGCCACTTTATTCTCAAGCTCTCTCACTTCCGGCATAGGCGCTTCGGGGGGTATTCCTATGGAATTCCAATTCTGTTTCAGTTCGTCTATATTCATGCTAAGTTCAATTCTCTTTTTGGTTTTCATCCACGAGCCTTTGCTTTATGCGACGCAGACGTGTTGCCACATTATTACGTGTCAGTCCCGTCACTTCAGCTATCTCGTCATAACTACGTTCATCAAGCCACATCAATATAAGTGCTTTATCCATTTTGTTCAAACCGGATATGAGCCTATACATTTCTTTCAGCATATCTTGCCGTGAGGAATCTTCTCCCACAATATCGGCAGCCACGTCAAGCGACATAGTTTCCTGACTATGACTTTTATGCCGTCTGAAAAATGTGACACAAGTGTTAATCGCCGTGCGATATATCCATGTAGACATTTTAGAGTCGCCACGGAATGAATCAAGTCCCTGCCACAGACTTGCGAGCACCTCTTGATACAGATCCTTGAAATGGTCGTTGTCGGTGGCATACATATAGCATACCTTACAGATAAGCTGACGATTGTCATTGACTATCGCCACGAATCTTGCTTCTTTCTGAGGTAACGCCATATTCGGTTATAGGTTTTATAAATAGTTTTTACTCCCTTAGACGCAGATTTATAAAAAAAGTTTCACCCACCGTGAAACTTTTTCCATAATTTTGCGACAAATATGATAGAAACGACAATATCACATTACGTTATATGGACATATTAAAAGTAGAAAATGTAAGCAAAGCCTATTCTTCACATTTGGCACTCGACGATGTTTCCATCTCGGTGCCCGAAGGAAAAGTATATGGATTGCTGGGACCTAACGGCGCCGGAAAGACAACGTTGATCCGCATAATAAATCACATTACAGCTCCTGACAAAGGTATGGTATACCTCGACGGGCATCCACTCACACAGGACGATGTTGAGAAAATCGGATACCTCCCCGAAGAAAGAGGTCTCTATAAGAAGATGAAGGTCGGAGAACAGGCGGTATTCTTCGCCCGTCTTAAAGGACTTTCAAAAGCTGACGCCACACGTGAGTTACGCTCATGGTTCGAAAAATTCGACATCCTTTCATGGTGGGACAAAAAAGTAGAGGAACTGTCGAAAGGTATGGCACAGAAAATACAATTTATAATAACTGTGCTTCACCGTCCAAAACTATTGATTTTCGACGAGCCTTTCTCAGGGTTCGACCCCATAAATGCCAACCTTCTCAAAGAGGAAATATTGAAACTCAAAGATGAGGGAGCAACCGTGATATTCTCCACACACAACATGAGTTCCGTAGAGGAAGTGTGTGATAACATCACTCTTATCAACAAGAGCCGCAACATACTGAGCGGGAATGTCGAGGAGCTTCGCCGCAGATTCTTCGGCAACCGTTACGACCTCACTTTCACCGGCGACACACGTGCTCTTATGGAGAAATTACAGCCGGTTGCGGGTGAATTCATCATAAATGACCCCGACGGTCAAGGACGTAACCGTGTTTCGCTTCATGTCAATGACGGAGCTAATCTGCGAGATGTGATCGCGCTTTCAAATGAGGCAGTCGAACTTGCCGCCTTCCATGAAAGCATCGCATCGATGAACGACATATTCATTCGCGCCGTCAAAGAGGATAATTAACCAACCTAATCAAGAAACATCATGTCAAAAATAGGTATAGTAATTGAACGCGAATATCTGGAACGCGTCAAGAAAAAAAGTTTCATAATCACCACCATATTGATGCCGATACTCATGCTGGCATTGATGATGGCTCCCGCAGCGATAATGCTTTTCGTGGATTCATCGGAATCGAAAGTATTGGTGGTTGACAACAGCAAGATGATAGCCCAAAAGCTGAAGGACAGAGAAGATGTGAAATTTGAGTTGGCTCATGACATCACTCTCGATTCAGCGCTCAACCGTGAGGATGTCAGCTCAGTGCTCGTCATCCCTGCCAACGTTATAAATGCGCAAAGAAGCACACTTAAACTCTACAGCAACGGACCATCTTCCATAACTACTGAAAGCGCCATAACCGATCAAGTCAACTCTATCATCGAGACTGAGCGTCTGAAGAAATATAACATAGAAAATCTTGACACCATACTTTCAGAAGTCAGCAGTAATGTTGCCCTATCAACTGTGCGCAACGACAAAGAGGACGAGGAAGCGATGTCGTCAGGTTTCAGCTACGCTATCGGTATCGGCATGGCTTTCATCCTTTACATGTTCTTGCTCATCTACGGACAGATGGTGATGACCTCTATTATCGAGGAAAAAGGTAACCGAGTGCTTGAAGTAGTAGTGTCGTCAGTCAAACCGGCACAACTCATGATGGGTAAAATCATAGGTGTGGCTCTTGTGGCTGTGACACAGATGGTGCTTTGGGGCATACTCCTCTCACTCATGTCGGCGTTTGTACTTCCGGCTGTTATGCCGGCTGATGCGATGGCTGACATTGCAGCAGTGCAGAGCGGAAACATTGATGCTGTAAGCGACCCCTCTTCCCTATCAATGATTCAGGGTGTAGCAATGCTCGGAGAGGTAGGACGCATCATATCTCTTGTTGGGCTCATGACCTTGTTCCTCATCGGTGGCTTCCTTATCTACTCGTCAATCTTCGCAGCAATCGGCTCGGCTGTAGATAACATCCAAGATGCAAGCCAACTTACATCTGTGGCTGTGTTCCCCATCATTTTCGGCATAATATTCGCAATGGTGGCAGCCTCCGACCCGACAGGTAGTGTAGCGTTCTGGATGTCTATGTTCCCACTCACATCTCCTATGGTGATGGTGGCACGTATACCATTCGGGATACCGGCATGGGAAATAATCCTTTCACTCGCATTGCTTATCGCCGGATTCATATTCATGGTATGGCTTGCCGGCAAAATCTACCGTGTGGGTATATTCATGTATGGTAAAAAGCCGACCATAAAAGAGGTAATTCGTTGGACTCGATATAAATAACTGTCAAACATCTGTTTGTTTAACATTGTTTAAGTAACACAGTGAACTGATTTAAACTTTTTATTTTTTAAGATTTGATGCTATTTTCGAGATGAATTACCAGCTCGATGAGGGAGCTTAGCGAGCTAAGTGACCGAAGAGAGGCTGATAATTCAGCCGAAAAGAGCTTCAAAGATTGAAAACATGGTAATTTTCAGCCTGAGTTTAACAGTTTATAAAAAGTTTAAATCAGTTCATTTGGTAAAAAACACTGCTTTTTCTCGAAAAACTCAAAAAATTTCGAGAAAAAGCAGTATTTTTGTGTTATTATATAAATAGGCTTCGTTTCGATTAAACTTTTGTCATAGAAACGTGTCTAATTGAGAAAAAGAACTCTCATTACTCAATTTTAAAATATGAAAATCAAACGTTTCGCACTTTTTATGGCAACAGCTTTTGCCGCGTTCCAAATGGCATCGGCTCAGTCATATTTTGATGATGATATTTACTATGACGCTTCCAAGGACAAGGCGGCTAAGACCGTCAAGAAGTCTTCGGGAACGACCCAAAACAGCAATTACCGCAAGGCAGCCACATACGGCAATAATTCTGCCCGTGTAGTTGTAGCCGATTACCCTTCGGCTGACTCCTACACAGTCAACGGCACACGTTCCATAAGCGTGGACGACTACAACCGCCGTGGTATTTTTGCCACTGATTCACTTTCAGCCGACACCACATCGACCGATTTCCAGTATACCCGCCGAATCGAACAGTATTACAATCCTGAAATTGTAAGCGGTTCAGGCGATGAGGAACTTGCGCAGATATATTACATGGAGCCGCAGACGGTGAATGTGTATGTGAACACACCCTCAGCCTATTGGGGATATGACTATTTCTATCCTTCAATCGCATGGGGTTCTCCGTTCTACTACAATAATTACTGGCGCTGGAATTCCGGTTGGTATTGGAATTCATGGTATGATCCTTATTGGGCATGGGGCTGGGGTCCAAGCTGGGCTTGGGGTCCGTCATGGTCATGGGGTTGGGGTCCCGGTTGGGGACCGTCATGGGGCTGGGGTCCGTCATACGGACGTCCGTACAATCCCCGTCATCCGGGCGTTCATGGCTACCGTCCCGGCAACAATATGGCAGGTCGCCCGTCAAACACTCCCGGTTATCGTCCGGGTCTGACCAACGGTGGTCGCCATCAGGGTGCAGGATACCGTCCTAACAACAACGGACGACCCAACTACAACAACGGATATAATGGTACTGCAACCGGTCGTCCCGGTCTTGGCAACGGCACTACCAACGGTAACCGTCATAACGGCTACTCACGCCCGAGCAACAATAATTCAAACCGTAACAACGGATACACTCGCCCGAACAATAACAACAATAACAGCTACTCCCGTCCGAGCACCACTAATGGCGGACGTTATGGCGGAAGCTATTCAGGTGGCAGCCGTGGCGGATACTCCGGAGGCGGTTTCAGCGGCGGCGGCAGATCGTCGGGCGGCGGCAGAGGACGTCATTAAACTCATTCTTATCTAATATTTTTTGTCTACAGAAACCTCACTAACAACTTGAACGATTATGAAGAAAACTCTAATGGCTGGAATCATAGCCGCTCTCCCCTCGGCTTTATTCGCCCAAACGGCGGTTGACGCATACTCCATATCGCAATCCGACCTCCGTGGCTCGGCTCGCTTCATGTCAATGGGTGGAGCATTCACCGCTCTCGGCGGCGATATATCCACTCTCAACCAGAACCCCGCAGGTATCGGTGTCTATCGAAGCAGTGACATATCCGTCACTCTCGATATTGACATGATGTCATCCAAGACCACTGCCGCAGGCATGAGCAATACCATCAACAAGACCCATGTCAATTGCAACAACTTCGGTTATGTCGGAGCCATCAACCTCGGGTCAGGTTCGGTGATGCCGTTCTTCAACTGGGGTGCAAGCTATTCACGAGTTGCTTCATTTGATCGTCGCTACGGTGGCTCACTCGGTAATCTCGGCACATCTTACACAAACCTTGTGGCTGATTACACGACAACCGATGGGGTCTATCCGGGTCAGATGCTCCCTACCGATAACTTCAATCCCTATCAGGACGCTTTTAAAAGCCCTTCTACCGGACAGACATATCCGTATGCCCCGTGGTCAAGTATCCTATTGTTCAACAGTTACGGCATAAACCCTGTCTCCGACGGTGCAAACTCATACATGGGTCTATACGATTATGACAAATCGGTAGCTACCGGTGACTTCACTGTAGAAGAAAAGGGCCATATCGACGAATACAATATTAATTTTGGCGGCAATATCCAGAACACTGTATTCTGGGGACTCGGATTTGGCATAACAGACATTGACTACAAGTCTATGACCTATTATTCCGAATATATCCAGAACGCCAATGTGCCAAGCGCTGACGGAGCTACTTATACCCCCGGTGGTGAGGCAAACTTCGGGCTACAGAATTATAAGAGAATTTATGGTAGCGGCTTCAACGTAAAGGCAGGTGTGATTTTGAAACCTATCAACGAATTCCGTCTCGGTATTTCAGTCCACACCCCCACTTGGTATAATCTCACTTATCAGGGATTGGCATCTGTTGATTTCGCATATCATTCCTCTACATATCCTCCCGGAGAAAACCATCAGGGTTCTGTTGTTACCGATGAAGGTTACTATGATGAATTTGACTGGAAA
Organism: uncultured Duncaniella sp.; assembly: GCA_910577335.1. Lineage (GTDB taxonomy): Bacteria > Bacteroidota > Bacteroidia > Bacteroidales > Muribaculaceae > Duncaniella. Next base: position 23,379 of record CAJTMJ010000028.1, read on the forward strand.
CTCCAAAGCCCGTGGCGACTCATGGTAGGCGCAGCAGGTGTGATAGGTGGACGTGCAATCCTCAGTGCCGATTACGAATATCGTGGCACTCAGGACATGCGAGTTAAGGATTATGACGGAAACGAATGGCCCGACATCACCAGTGATATCAAGACATATTACAAGGCTACCAATATTCTCCGTCTCGGTGCTGAATACCGTGTCACTCCCGGCTTCAGCGTACGTGCAGGTTACAGCTACGAATCTTCACCTGTGACTCAGGAAGCGATGGATGGTCAATCAGGCAATAACGAGGCTACTTACATTTACACCTCTGGTCCTGATGACACAGAAACTCTTCCTTCGTTCACTCTCGACAAGACCACACAATATATAACCTGTGGTTTGGGTTACAGATATAAGAATTTCTACGCTGATGCAGCATTTGTACACCGTACACGCAAGAGCAAGTATCAGGCGTTCACCAACTATAATGAAGGAGCGCAGCCGCATCTCTTTGTAGAAGCACCTTCGGCTGAAATCTCTTCAAACGACAACTCAATTGTTCTCACCGTTGGATTCCGTTTCTAATCCCCGCAAGGAAGTAAGTATAACAAGTTTATAAACATATAATGGCAAAAAAGGCTTCTCGCCCTAAAAAGGCGCAAGAAGAAACCATAGACCTCAACAATCCCGAGTTTCTCAAAGCTTGGGAATTGTTGCAATATACCAATCAGTCTGTATTCCTAACCGGCAAAGCCGGGACAGGAAAATCCACATTTCTACGCTATATAACAGCCCACACCAAGAAAAAATATGTGGTGCTCGCCCCGACAGGCATAGCGGCGGTAAATGTGGGTGGTGTCACCTTGCACTCTTTTTTCAGGATACCTTTTAAGCCTATAACACCTGACGATCCCGACTTTGCACGTGACCGCATAAAGTCACGCATGAAGTATCCGGGGCATCTTGTGAAACTCATCCAGAATCTCGACCTGATAATCATTGATGAGATCTCAATGGTCAGGGCTGATATCATCGATTTTATCGATAAACTTCTGCGCACATATTCAGGGAATCAGCGTGAGCCGTTCGGAGGGAAGCAATTATTACTCGTGGGCGATGTGTTTCAACTTGAGCCGGTAGTTACCGGTGATATGCGGGACATTCTGCGAAACTACTATCACGATTTTTACTTTTTCTCTGCGAAAGCGTTCAGCGATATAAGGGTAATCCCGATAGAATTGCGCAAGGTATATCGTCAGACCGACAGTGATTTCGTCAATCTGCTTGACCGGATACGTATGGGTGTGACGAGTCCTGATGATCTGCGCCATCTGAATTCCCGTTGCATCTCACCTTTAGCTCCTCCCGTGCCGGAAAATAAATCAAAGAAATTCACCATGACTCTCGCCACCCGCAGGGATATGGTGGATTATATCAACGAACACCATCTTAGCGCCATCAAGAAGCCGTTAGTGACCTTCGTCGGAACTATAAAGGGTGATTTCCCGGAAAATTCACTCCCTACCGACCTTGAACTGTCGCTTAAGGAAGGTGCGCAGATTGTATTTATCAAAAATGACCCTGACCACAGATGGGTCAACGGCACTATCGGCAGAGTGTCGGCACTTGCCAACGATCTTCTCGAAGTGAAATTAGAAAACGGCAACACTCACACCATAAAACCGGAGAAATGGTCAAACATCAAGTATACTTTTGACTCAAAGACCAAGAAAATCGAAGAAGAGGAGTTAGGAAGCTACACACAGTATCCCGTCAAATTAGCTTGGGCGCTCACTGTGCATAAAAGCCAAGGGCTGACATTCAACAATGTGATTATCGACATGGGGCGTGGAGCCTTTACAGGTGGTCAGACCTACGTAGCTCTGTCACGCTGCCGCAGCTTCGATGGTTTGACACTCAAATCCACCGTTGCCGACCGAGACATATTCATCAACCCTGCCATCATTAATTTCAGCCGTTCGTTCAACGATCCGGTGCTGATAAACAATGCGCTTGAAAAGGCACATGCCGATGCATGTTTCAACAATGCCGTCAAGGAAGCTGATAAAGGGAATCTGTCAGAAGCGTTTGACAATTTCATCGAGGGATTGAAGCTCCGCAATATAACCGACAATGCGGTAGCTATGCGTTATGCCCGCAAAAAGTTATCTATTGTCAATACTCTCAACGAAAGGATAAAGGAACTTGAGGCGAAAATATCAGCTGATGAAGCCCGATTTCTTGACATGGCACAAGAGTATACATCATTAGGCGACGATTGCCGTCAGGACGATATGCCTATCCCGGCGATAGCTAACTATGACAAAGCGCTTACCCTCATACCCACTCACATCCCTGCTCTTTATGGGCGAGCACTCGCATATCAATCCATGGATGAGCACAAGAAAGCATTGGAGGATTTCACCATCGTAGCCGGCAATGACCCCACGGATATAGAGGTGCTCATACGTATGGCAACATCCTATCATATCCTTGACGATATACACAACGCAATGGACAGATGTCTTCTTGCGCTTGACCTCACAGAGGACAATGACTATCCGCGACCATTGCTACGCTCGTTGCATACACTCCTTGCCGAGCTTTATGAACAGATAGGCGACTCCGCCGCTGCCGATCATCATCGCTCGATAGCCAAACGCCTTAGTCGCTAATCCCCATATTGCATAAATAAAAAAGAGGAGACCGACCATTAAGGTTGTCTCCTCTTAAACTCTTTACTCGAAAGAATATCTGCTTATTCAGCAGCTGCTTCAGTTGCTTCCTCTGCGGGAGCTGCTTCAGCTTCAGCAGCGGCAGCTGCAGCTTCGGCTTTCTTCTTAGCCACTGCTTCTGCTTTAGCTTTGTTCTTGGCTACTTCGGCATCCATGCGAGCCTTAGCGTCAAGTTCTTTCTTGTCTGCCATAGCGGCACGAAGTTTGTCAACTGATTGCTCTTTCTTAGCCTTCCAAGCATCGAAACGACGCTGTGCTTCAGCTTCATCGAAAGCGCCTTTCTTAACACCACCCTGAAGATGCTTCATGAGAAGCACACCTTCGTTTGAGAGGATAGTGCGAACTGTGTCAGTGGGTTGAGCACCAACGTTAACCCAATACAAAGCACGCTCGAAATTTAAAGTTACTGTAGCAGGATTAGTGTTCGGATTATATGAACCTATCCTTTCAATAAATTTACCATCACGTGGTGCCCTGCTATCGGCGATAACAATAGGATAGAACGCATAGTTCTTACGACCATGACGTTGCAGTCTGATTTTTGTTGCCATTAATTAAGTGATTTGTATTTGATTAATTCGGGCGCAAAGTTACTGCTTTTTACCCATTCCACCAATTATATACCGTCATTGTTCTCCATCCCGGCATAGCTTTTAACACGATTTAACCTTTGCTCGGATAAAAAAATGGTGAAGGTGATATCTGTCAACAAACATGACGACTAATTGTTGAACAGATCACCTTCACCGGTGCATCTATCTCAGGTGCTACTATTGCATGTCTCTAATTAATCGTCATTATGGGTACGACAATTAAATCAGCTACCTATGACATGCCCCTAATTCAGGAAATCATAGATTGTTATATATGGTAAATTAATTTGAATGGGGATTACGTGGATGATAGAGCCATCCTCTGAACTCCGGTCCCATGGATCTCACCACCCTGTGCCAATATGAATCCTCAGCCCCTTTCAGAAGCGAGTGGCTGTCTCGTATGTCGGTCACTGCCCAAACCTTTTTCAACAGCTCTTCGTCAAGCTGACCGGGGCTCCATCCGCTATAGCCAATAAAGAATCTGACCGATCCCTCAGTGTCATATCCGTCATTTATTATGGATAGCAGCACATCAAAATCGCCGCCGATAGACAATGTATCGGTTATCTTTCTGGCATCAGGCACGACATCGCCCAAAGTATGGACAAAATACAAACGGTCACAGGACATGGGTCCACCACAATAGATCGGTATTGGAGTCTTTACTTTCACCGATGACACGAGGTCCTGCAAAGTGTAACTTGTAAGGTTATTAAGAACAACTCCCATGGCACTTCCACGAGGTTCATAATCGACCAGACATATCACCGCATGGTGAAAGTACTGCTCCCTAAGAAAAGGCTCAGCTACCAATAGGGACCCGCAACGCGGTATGCGTTCCGAGTTTATATCAATATTAAATAACAACGATTCGAAATCTATCATGTTAGTTCCTCCTCTTTCCATTTTATTCGGCGAAAGCCGAATTAGGCAATAGATAATTGTTACTAATCTGTGTCAGTTTAATTTTTACTAATTTTTCTCTAAGTTACTAAGTATTTGGGGGTAAATGCAAATATAATATGTTAAATTTTCACTTTGTACCCACTTTTGAGACAAAACATGGCAAAACTAACCATTATTTGTCATAAATTTGCCGACAATTACTCACAATATGACTAAAGAACTATCAGCAGAACAAAGTGTCAGATTCGCTCGGCATGTCACATGGGTCGGATTTTGGTGGAACGCAGTCCTCGCAACTGCCAAGATCGTCGCCGGTATACTTGCAGCCAGTAGCGCGCTAATAGCCGATGGCATACACTCCATCTCCGACTTTGTGAGCGATGTCATTGTAATCGTAATGGTGGGTATAGCCCGAAAAAAGCCTGACCGCCGACACGAATACGGACATGGCAAATATGAGACCCTTGCCACGATAATTCTTGCCGTAGTGCTTTTCATCGTTTCATTAGGAATCCTATGGAACGGAATAACGCAGATTATCGACTTTTCAAAAGGCACTTCCCTGCCTCGCCCCGGTATATGGGCACTCATAATCTGCGCAGCTTCTATTGTCATAAAGGAGTGGCTTTACCATTACACCAAACGTGCCGGGAAGCGTATATCATCCGAAGCGCTTATAGCCAACGCATGGCATCATCGCAGCGATGCCTTTTCATCAATCGCCACACTCGCAGGCGTGGCTGGAGCGATGTTCCTTGGCGAAAGCGGTAGGATTTGCGACCCCATCGCTGCCATCATAGTGGCAATATTCATAATTGTAGTGGCATATAAAATGGCTTCGCCGGCAATACAGGAACTGTTAGAGATAGCATTGTCGGACACCGAACAACGGCAGATAGTCCAAGCCATTGCGGAGACTCCGGGTGTTATGACCTTCCACCACTTGCGCTGTCGCAGAAGCGGCGCAAATGTGATAGTTGATTTTCACATAAAAGTCGATCCATACATCACCGTCGAGGATGCACACCATATAGCCACTGCCGCAGAGGATAATGTGAAGAAAATTTTCGGAAGAAGCTCGACGACTGTGACCATACACATAGAGCCTTACCACGGAGAGGAAATCCACCCCGACGGCTCATGCAAATAGTCCTGAATTTAAGAGGTTGTTTAATAACCTCTTAATATTACTCGGCAAGTTCGCCAATGAGAGTAGCCGATGACGAATCGGTAACCTTTACCCGCACTATATCACCGACCTTGTAGTTTCCTCGCGGGAATACCAGTGTCTTATTTTGCTGGTTTCTACCTACAAATTGCTCCTTCGAACGCTTTGACACACCTTCAACAAGCACATCAAAGGTCTTCCCGACATCTTTTGCGTTACTTTCACGCGACAGCTCGTTTTGCAATGCTATCATGCGGTTAAGGCGTTCAATTTTCACATCTTCCGGCACATTGTCAGGCATAGTCTTTGACGCAAGTGTGCCCGGGCGTTCGGAATATTTGAACATAAACGAAGAGTCAAACCCTACTTCACGCATCAGGTCAAGCGTCTCCAAGAAATCAGCTTCGCTCTCATCATGAAATCCAGTGAAAAGGTCGGTCGATATGCCACAATCAGGTATTGCCTTACGTATGGCAGCTATGCGGTCAAGATACCATTCACGGGTATACTTGCGGTTCATAGCCTTAAGGACCTTATTTGAGCCGGACTGCACGGGAAGGTGTATGTGATTGCACACATTTGCCTTATCCCTCATCACAGCTATCACATCATCACCCATATCCTTGGGATGAGAGGTGGTGAAGCGTATGCGCATGTCAGGAGCTGAGTCAGCAACTATAGCCAACAGAGCTGCGAAATTAAAAGTCTCACCTTTCTCATTCGTCCAATTGTAACTGTTTACATTCTGACCTAACAGAGTGGCTTCCTTAAAACCTCTTGCCCGCAGGTCAGCCAACTCGGCAAGAATACTGTCAACACTTCTTGACCTCTCCCTGCCACGTGTGTAGGGAACTATACAGTAAGAACAGAAATTGTTACACCCGCGCATTATGCTGATGAAACCCGACACTCTGTTGCTTCCCAATCGGGCAGGAATGATATCCCTGTAAGTCTCGGTGGTACTCAATTCGACATTTACTGCCTTCTCCCCAGCCTCGACCGAAGCAAAGAGATTTGGCAGGTCAAGATATGAATCAGGACCGGCAACCAAATCAACGCCATGACGATTGATCAGTTCCTCCTTGACACGTTCAGCCATGCACCCTATCACGCCCACTATGAGTTTCGGTGAATTCTTCCCACGCTTACGGCGCAGCGATGCGAGATATGCCAATCGTGACACTATCTTCTGTTCGGCATTATCCCTGATAGAGCATGTGTTAAGGAGGATAGCATCTGCGTCCTCCACGCTTTCAGCCATGTCATAACCTACTGTCTCCATAATTGAAGCCACGACCTCACTGTCAGCCACATTCATCTGGCAGCCGTATGTTTCTATATATAATCTTCGATTTACCATAATTTTAGACTAAATTCTTTGGCAAAGAACTCAATATTCAGTAATTTTGCAGCAAATTTACAAAAAACCGCCAAATGGAGAAAATTATAATTTATGTCATTATAATTGCCGCCGGTGTTCTCTTCGATTTCATCAAAAAGAGAGCGCATAAATCGGCGACCTCTCAGCAGGCGAACAAACCACCAAAACCGCAAGCGCAATTTCCGCTTTTACAATTCTCCGACCTTAATATTCCACGAAATAAGCCTGAGCTAATTCCCTCTGACAAACATGAGACTGCTCCCGGCAGAGTGATTAAACAAGAGCCAAAGAAGATAAAACATGATAAACTTTCCGCGCCCTTTTTGCCCGGAGAAAAAGAAATTTCCCTTCCCGATATCACCGACGATACACCTATGGAAATATCAAAACAAGAAGTCCCGGCAGATGTTGCAGCCCATTATGCCAGATGGAGACAAGCGATACTCGATGCGGAGATTTTGCAACGTAAATTTTGAGATAGATTATTAAAAATATTAAAGAGTCCCATTAAAAACTCCTATTCCAATTTAGAAAAGTATTATGAGATTTCCTATTTTGACCCCTGAAGAAGCGGCTGAATTGTTTTTCAATGATGCTCACTGTGGCTTCTCAGGATTCACAGCTCCCGGTTCTCCAAAGGTTGTCACTCAGGCAATCGCTGCTAAGGCAGAAAGACTACATGCTCAAGGCGAACCGTTCAAAATCAACATTATAACAGGAGCTTCCACAAGCGACCGTTGCGATGGTATCCTTGCACGTGCAAATGCCGTCGGCAAACGTACCCCCTATCAGAATCATCCTGATCTCCGCAAACGTATAAATTCTCACGACGCGCACTATTTCGACCTCCATCTTTCAGAAGCTGCCCAGAAACTGCGCTACGGCTTTTTCGGAGACCTTGACCTTGCCATAATCGAAGTGTCGGACATTCAGGACGACGGTACTTGCGTTGTAGGTACCGGTGTCGGCAACGTCCCCACTATCGCCAAGATGGCTAAGAAAATCGTTATCGAGCTTAACGAGAAATTACGCCATGCCCTTTATGGTATCCATGATATATACCTCCCTCTCGACCCGCCTAACCGCACCGAAATCCCCATCTTCAAGCCTAGCGACCGAATCGGTTCACCGGTGCTTAAATTAGACCCCGAAAAGATTGTCGGAGTGGTGATGAGCGACCACTATGAAGGCGTAAAACCTTTCACTCCGCTTGATGACACCACAAAGCAGATTGGAGCAAATGTATGTACATTCTTGATTAATGAACTTCATGCAGGACGCATCCCCTCAACCTTCCTTCCCCTCCAGTCAGGTGTTGGCAATGTGGCAAACGCAGTGCTTTACGGGTTGGCAGACGCAAAAGAAATTCCTCCGTTCGAAATGTACACAGAGGTTATTCAGGATGCAGTGATTGACCTTATGAAACAGGGTCGTTGCAAATTCGGTTCCACTTGCTCACTCACCGTGTCAAACGAGGTTGAGGATGAGGTGATCAGCAACATCGAGTTCTTCAAGAACCACCTTATCATCCGTCCGTCTGAAATCTCCAATAACCCCGAAGTTATCCGTCGCTTAGGTGTAATCTCTATGAATACTGCTCTCGAAGCAGACATCTTCGGTAACATTAACTCAACCCACGTTACAGGCACACGCATGATGAACGGTATCGGCGGTTCAGGCGACTTCACCCGCAACGCTTATATCTCAATCTTCTCCTGTCCTTCTATCACCAAGGAGGGTAAGATTTCAAACATCGTGCCTATGGCATCGCACGTGGATCACACCGAACACTCTGTTGACGTCCTTGTCACCGATCAGGGTATTGCCGACCTTCGTGGTCTTGACCCGGTTGAACGCGCTCATGAAATCATCAACAAGTGTGCTCACCCCATCTACCGCGAACTTCTCAACGACTATCTCAAACTCAGCACCCGTGGCGGTCAGACACCCCATACTCTTGAAGCATCACTCGCTTTCCACACTGAGTTCCTCGCATCAGGCGATATGCGCAACGTTGACTGGAGCAAATTTGCATAATAGCTTATTATTCCAATACAGAAAACAGGGATGCCTTTGCGGGCGTCCCTGTTTTTTATCCATATTAGAGTCAGATCCGTGCGAGTGGCATTAATGATACCTTGACTCCTGCAAAGTCTTGGGCGAATCGTAAAATTGAGGGGTAAGCAATCTATCGGGTGCGACATCATTATGCTTCAAGTATTCATGCACGATTCTGTACCCCATATATCTCCCTGCCCTTCCGGGTGCGTCAATGTTCAGGACGGAAGTCGAAGCCGATGGCGAAATCAGACGCATAGCCAAAGTCTCATCAGTGCTGTAAAGCATCTTGCGTGTTATCAGGGTTTCCCATATCTTCTTTTCGTTATCCTCAAGCCACTCCATCTCCTTTTCATTATATCCAAGCGCCTCCCTCTCAGTCTGACCTGTGAGTCGCATCACAGCGTCCACAATCGCCCCCTCGTAGAGCAATCGTGAAAGGAGTGTTGGATAATCGCCGGTGGGCTTATATTCATAATACTTCCGTATGAGAGTTTCAGCGACATCAGGCACAATCCTCTCTCTCACTTTCGTTCTCCTGATAAATTCAGGGAAATAATCATACGGCTTATAGCCAAGACCGAGGTAATGATTGACACCTATATATAATAATGTGTCAACCGTGAAAACCGACTGATTGAACGGAGAGATTATCGCATATACCTTTGGAATGGTTATCTCCGGGCAGATACGCTCCATCCTGCCAAACATCTTGCCAAGTCCCGCCTCAATATCCGAGATATCCGAGAAATATTTATCCAAGGTTTCAGTGTGCAGTTTTATTGACGGGCTGCCGGAGTATACCGCCAGCGATGAGTCGTTCAATTCACCGTATCCCGACAGTTTAAACAATGTTTTGGCTGCATTAAGCTCCTCAGCATTATCGGGCATCACACCTGCGGGAAGAGTCTGATCGAGACGGCTTATTTCCACCGGCTCATATTCTTCATTTCTTCCACATCCGCCAAGGAGTAATGACAACAGCGGCACTAAGATTCCGATTAAACGCATATTCTTAAAGTTGATTGTCCAAAAGTAGATATTTTTTGGCATATAAGCATAAAAATTGACTTGAAGGATAACATTTATGGAGACTTTTGCTAAATTTGCATAATTTTTGAACTGGAATACCTCACAGATGAGCCTTACAAAAGTCATACGAATACTATTTATGCTTATTTTTTCCTTCACAACTTCCGTGGTTGAGGGGAAAGATTTCGTAGTAGTCATAGACCCCGGTCATGGAGGGAAGGATGCAGGTGCTCTCGGAAGAAAAACCAATGAGAAAACCGTCAATCTCGAAGTTGCCAAGAAATTGTCGAAGCTGATCACTTCCAATATGGATGACGCTAAGGTTTATATGACCCGCAACAGCGATAGTTTTGTCCCTTTGCAGGGGAGAGCTGATTTTGCCAATGGGAAACATGCCGATATATTCATATCCATACATGCCAATTCCGTCGATGCGAAATCACCTATGCGCACCAAGGTCAATGGGGCTGCCGTATATACGCTTGGTTTGAAAAAAAGCGACACTAATCTCAGCGTGGCAATGCGAGAGAATGCGGTTATGAAGTTGGAGCCCGATTACTCGACGACTTATCAGGGTTTTGACCCCTCTTCGGCTGAAAGTTACATCATATTCGAAATGATGCAGCACAAAAATCTCGACCAGAGCATTGCGCTTGCGGAGTATGTCCAGAATCAACTTGTACGCACCGCAGGTCGTAAAAACAACGGTGTGCGTCAGGCACCGTTCTGGGTACTCGTCCGCACAAGCATGCCTGCCATATTGGTAGAGTTGGATTTTATCTGTAATCCGACGATGGAAAAATTCATGTCCTCGTCATCCGGTCAGGATAAACTTGCAAAAGCCATCTATAACGGTGTGGAGAAGTATCGCAAATCAACCTCTCCATCGTCAAAGAAGCGCAAAAACAAAACTGCGGAACCGGTCAAAGAAGTGGTTGAGAAAGAACAAAAATCGGCCTCTCCACGTTCAGAATACAAGGAAGTATCAACGACTAAGGGGGATACCGAAATCAAGTCATCCGACGCTATAATTTATAAGATACAGTTCCTTACAGCTTCCGCCCCCATCTCAAAGGGTGACAAACGGCTTAAAGGGCTCTCCCCTGTCGATTATTACAAGGACGGCAAGATTATTAAGTATACTTTTGGCGAATTCGGCTCAATGTCGGAAGCCAACAGTGAACTAAAGAAAATAAAAAAATTATTCCCCGACGCCTTCGTGATAAAAACTCGTGACGGCAAACGAATAAAATAAGCAACACCATTTACAATGAAAAAATTTTTCTCAAGAGAAATCATCATCGGCTTGTCCGTACTCTTATCCCTTCTCATCCTTTTCTTCGGTATAGATTACCTGAAGGGAATAAATGTGTTTAAGGCGGCAAACTATTACTATGCGTCATTCACAAATGTCGCAGGATTGGCACAGTCTGCCCCTGTAACTGTGAACGGCTTCAAAGTAGGACTTGTGCGTGAGATAAATTATGAATATGACAATCCCGGACATGTGCGTGTGGAACTTAGCCTTGACCGTAAACTCCGTATACCTAAAGGTACAAAAGCAGTCATAGCCACCGATATGCTCGGCACTTCAAGCATCGAGCTTAAGATGTCGGCTCATCCTGACTATCATGACGTAGGCGATCATCTTGAAGGTGTTGAAGGCTCCGGATTGATGGATAAAGTATCAACCGAACTGATGCCTACCATAATGTCAATAGCTCCGCACATCGATTCATTAGTAGTGTCACTTAACACAATAGCCGGAGACCCGGCACTTCTTAACGCCGTGCGCCGCCTTGATGTGATTATGGCTAATCTTGAGACATCAACCACTCAGTTAAACCGCTCCATGGCTGCCGTGCCCGCATTAGTCACTCATGCCAACGGTACTATGGCTAATGTGGAACAGTTATCGGCAAACCTCAATCAGGTATCAGCAGCCCTCGCTGTGATCTCTGAAGATTTAAAGAAGATGCCACTTGACTCTACCATGCGTAATATCAATAATATTACCGCCAACCTTGACCTTGCTACCAAGCAGCTCAACTCAACCAACTCGTCACTCGGTCTGCTGCTCAACGACCCGTCGCTATATCATAACATAAATAATAGCGCAGCACATATCGACAGTATACTCATTGACCTGAAACGTCAACCCAAGCGCTACATACCTTCTATAAAGGTATTCTAAAGAAAGTATTCTAAAAAATAGAATTAGATATAAAAAGCCGGGGCTTATATCCAGAATACAGATATAAGCCCCGGTTTTTTATATATTAATAGTGTTTATTTAGCGTAAAGCTTCTCACGGGTAGCGAGAACCTTTTCATCCGTGATGTAATCGTCGTAATCCATGAGTTTGTCAATTGTACCATTGGGGGTAAGCTCTATGATACGGTTACATACTGTCTGTATGAATTCGTGGTCATGGCTTGAAAGAAGGATGTTGCCTTTGAATCCCTGCAAAGTGTTGTTGAATGCCTGAATTGATTCAAGGTCAAGATGGTTAGTCGGAGAATCAAGCACCAGAGTATTGGCGTCGGTCATCATCATCTTTGCTATCATACAACGCATCTTTTCACCTCCCGAAAGCACAGATGCCTTCTTTAATACCTCCTCGCCGGAGAAAAGCATCTTACCGAGGAATCCCTTAAGGTAAATTTCGGAATTATCGCTTGAGAACTGCGACAACCAGTCAACAAGCGAGAGGTCGGTATTGAAAAACGAAGAGTTATCAAGAGGCAGATAAGCGGAAGTGATGGTCTGTCCCCATTCGTATGTGCCGGCATCAGGCTTACGATTACCGGTTATGATTTCAAACAAAGCTGTCATGGCACGGGGGTCATGGCTGAGGAATGCGATCTTGTCACCCTTTTCAACTTGGAAATTAACATCCTTGAAAAGCACTTCGCCATCCACGCTTGCGCTCAAGCCTTTTACTTCAAGAATCTTGTTACCCGGCTCACGCTGAGGGGTGAATATTATACCCGGATAACGGCGTGATGAAGGTTGAATCTCCTCGACATTCAACTTCTCAAGCATCTTTTTACGTGAGGTAGTCTGCTTAGACTTCGCCACATTGGCGCTGAATCGCTGAATGAATTCAAGAAGCTCCTTACGCTTCTCCTCGGCTTTCTTATTTGCCTGTTGCTGCTGACGTAGAGCCAACTGTGACGATTCATACCAGAAGCTATAGTTACCGGCAAATAGAGTAAGCTTGTTATAGTCTATGTCAAGTGTATGAGTACATACCGAGTCAAGGAAGTGACGGTCGTGGCTCACCACGAGGACAGTGTTTTCAAATTTTGAAAGGTAATCCTCCAACCATGCCACAGTCTCAAGGTCAAGGTCGTTGGTAGGCTCGTCGAGCAACAAGTTGTCGGGGTTGCCGAACAATGCTTTGGCAAGCAGGACACGCACCTTCTCATTACCACTCATATCACGCATCAGTGTGTAATGCTTCTCCTCCTTTATACCAAGACCGCTGAGCAGTGCGGCTGCATCGCTCTCTGCGTTCCATCCTTCAAGCTCGGCAAATTTTTCTTCAAGTTCGGAAGCGCGGATACCATCTTCATCGCTGAAATCCTCCTTGGCATATAACGCATCTTTCTCCTGCATTATATCCCAAAGCACTGTATGTCCGCGAAGCACTGTCTCCATAACGGTACAATCGTCAAATTTAAAGTGATCCTGTTCGAGCACGCTCATGCGCTCGCCGGGACCTTGGGTTACTGTACCGTGGGTAGGAGAAAGTTGATCACTGAGAATGCGCATTAATGTCGATTTGCCTGCTCCGTTCGCACCTATGATGCCGTAGCAGTTACCGGGAGTGAACTTCAGATTCACATCCTGAAACAGCACTCGTTTACCAAACTGAATTCCTAAATTATTAACAGCTATCATCTATCGGGTTGTATTATCAATTTCGGGGTGCAAAGGTACGAATTTTTATTCACATTTCCCTGTCAAATACATAAATAGGTGTTGAAAAAAGTTTTTTACAGCTAAAAATGTTGTGACATACTTAGGTTTTCGCTATATTTGCAATAAAATAATCTAACTATCGGTTAGATATCTCACCATGAATAAAATGTCATCTTTCTAATGAAAATTGAAAAAACTGTAGCGCAATCCTCAAAAGGTGAAATAACGCTTTACACCCTCACTAATGCCTCTGGCGCAAATGTAACCTTATCGTCACTTGGCGCCGGTATAGTATCGGTTAATGTACCCGACAAAAATGGTAATCTCTCGAATGTCGTGCTTGGATATAAGGAGCCCGCATCATATATAGCCGATGGACCTTGTGCCGGTAAAGTCCCCGGACGTTTTGCCAACCGTATAGCACTTGGACATTTCACTCTCGACGGAAAAGAATACACACTTGCCATAAACAATGGTCCCAACGCTCTGCATGGCGGACCCGAAGGTTTCCAGAATCAGATATGGGACAGTGCCGTGGATGGCGACTCTGTAATTTTCACATACCACGCCAAAGATGGTGAAGAAGGTTATCCCGGTAACATGACTGTGACCGCAGTTTATACATGGAACGATGCCAACGAGCTGTCGCTCAATCTTAAAGCTGTGACCGACAAGAAGACTGTCGTTAATCTCACCAACCACGTATACTTCAACCTCGATGGTGAAAACTCAGGCTCAGTGCTTGACCACGAAATGAAACTCGAAGCTTCACGCTACCTCCCCACCGATCCCACTCAGATACCTACCGGTGAACTGGCTCCCGTGAAAGATACCCCAATGGATTTCACCGAATTCAAGGCTATAGGCAAAGATATACACGCTGATTTCGAACCGCTGAAGATCGGCAAGGGCTACGACCATTGCTGGGTGATAGACGGCTATACCAAGGGTGAGCTTAAATCGGTGGCTCAACTCCGCAGCAGTAAGTCAGGACGTTCTCTTGAAGTGAGCACTACCCAACCCGGTATGCAGATTTATACAGGAAACTGGTTGGCAGGATGTCCAGAGTCAATCTCCGGAGGCAAATATGAAGATTACGATGGCGTGGCTATCGAATGTCAGGGATTCCCCGACGCTCCTAACAAGCCTTCATTCCCCTCTCCAGTACTCAATCCCGGTGAGGAGTACAACGAAACAATAGTATTCAAATTCAATTAAAAACATACAATGAAACCTACATTATTCGTGCTTGCCGCAGGCATGGGAAGCCGTTACGGCGGTCTTAAACAACTTGACCCACTCGGACCTCAGGGTCAGACCATCATGGACTATTCTATCTATGACGCCATTCAGTCCGGCTTTGGAAAAGTAGTCTTTGTAATCCGTAAAGATTTCGAAAAGGATTTCCGTGAAAAAATCCTTTCTAAATATGAAGGTCATATCCCCGTTGAAGTGGTATTCCAATCAACAGACAAACTACCGGAAGGATACACTTGTCCTGCTGACCGTTCCAAACCTTGGGGCACAAACCATGCAGTGCTTATGGGAAAGGATGTGATCAAAGAACCGTTTGCCGTAATTAACGCCGATGACTTCTATGGTCGTGACGCTTTCCGTGTTATCGCAGAGGATCTGATGCGTCCGAGAGATCGCAAAGGTGACTACTCTATGGTCGGTTTCCGTGTAGGTAACACTATGACTGAAAACGGCTCTGTAGCCCGTGGCGTATGCTCTACAGGAGCTGATGGCAACCTTACAGGTGTTGTTGAACGCACAGCTATCTCTTATGCGCCTAACAGTGACATCGTGTTCACTGATGAAAACGGCGTTGAGCAGACTTTGGATCCTATGACTCCGGTATCAATGAACCTTTGGGGCTTCACTCCCGACTATTTCGATTACAGCGACCGTGAATTCCGCAAATTCCTTGACAAGGATATCAATACTCCCAAGGCTGAATTCTTCATCCCCCTCTGCATCGACACTTTGATACGCAACGGTGAAGCCACAGTGAAAGTCCTTGACACTGACTCTAAGTGGTTCGGGGTTACATACGCTGCCGACCGTCCCGGTGTTGTGGAAAAATTCGCAGAACTTCACGCTAACGGCACATATCCCGAAAAGATGTTCTAACTCTAAAGCAACTACTTACCAAATAAACGAATAAAAAACCATGGAACTGAAAGAAAAAGTTGTTACCGCTTTCGCTTCTCATTTTGGCGGAGAAGGTACATTATATGCTTCTGCCGGACGTATCAACCTTATTGGTGAACATACCGACTATAACGGCGGATTCGTATTCCCCGGAGCTATTGACAAGGTTATCCTTGCCGACATCCGTCCTAACGGCACTGACACAGTGAATGTGTATTCAATCGACATCGACGAGGAAGCACATTTCGGTTTGAAGGAAGAGGACGCACCCACACAGCAGTGGGCACGCTACATCTTCGGTGTATGCCGTGAAGTTATCAAACGTGGCGGTGTTGTCAACGGTTTTGATGCAACTTTCGCAGGCAATGTTCCCCTTGGCGCAGGTCTTTCATCATCTGCAGCTCTTGAATCATGCTTCGCATTTGCTCTCAATGACCTTTTCAACGGAAACACCATCGACAAGTTTGAACTTGCAAAGATCGGTCAGTCAACCGAGCATAATTACTGCGGTGTAAACTGCGGTATCATGGACCAGTTCGCATCTGTGTTTGGCAAAAAGGACAATCTGATGCGTCTTGACTGCCGTTCACTTGAATTCGAATATTTCCCGTTCAAGATTGACGGATACCGTCTCGTTCTCGTTGACTCTATTGTTAAACATGAGCTTGTTGACTCTCCATACAACAAACGTCGCCAGTCATGTGAGAATGTGGCTCGCCGCCTTGGCATCGAGACTCTCCGTGATGCTGACATGGATATGCTCAATTCCATCAAAGCCGACATTTCAGCCGAGGACTACATGCGTGCAAAATTTGTCATCGAAGAGAAAGAACGTGTGCTTGATGTTTGCGACGCCCTTAACCGTGGTGATGTCGAAACAGTCGGTAAACTCATGTATGAGACTCACCGTGGTCTTTCAAAGGACTATGAAGTTTCATGCGAAGAGCTTGACTACCTTAATGATATTGCTAAGGAATGTGGCGTGACAGGTTCACGAATCATGGGCGGCGGTTTCGGCGGTTGCACTATCAACCTCGTTCCCAATGCGCTCTACAACAAATTCATCGATACCGCAAAAGAGAAGTTCAACGCCAAATATGGTCACGAACCGAAGATCTACGATGTTGTAATCTCTGACGGTGCTCGCCGTTACACTGAATAATCTATCAGAACAGTTCTAAGTTTTTAGATTAACCTATACTTTCAAGAGGATACAGACTAATACCTGTATCCTCTTGTTATATCTGAAAATCTTCGTATCTTTGCAGTGTAAAAATTTGAACTGATTTTCAATCACTATGAATCTGTTAAGACTCTCAGCCATAACGCTTGCGATTTTTGCAGCTACCACTTTCTCACTGTCGGCATCAGTAAAAGATCTCCCCATAAAATCAATTAACGGCAAATCTTATTATTACTACGATGTTCCCCAAAAGGAGACAGTTTACTCCCTTTGTCATAAACTTGGAATCAGCAAAGAGGAGATTATAAAACATAATCCTTCAGTGGCTGACGGTCTTAAATATGGCACAACATTGTTTTTCCCCGTGGATGATGACAGTGAACATCTGACTAATAAGGATGTCACCGATCATAACGGCTCACGCACTATCACCCATAAGGTGGAAAAAGGACAAACCATCTATGGCATATCCACCAAGTATGGCATCTCTTCCGAAATGCTCATCAAGCAGAACCCTATAGTGAGCGAAGGCTTGAAAGCCGGACAGGAGCTGCATATCACAATACCCGGAAGCGGAACACAAAAAGTAGTCTCAACCCAAAATGACACGAATGTTGCTGAGACAAAATCTGAGCCAAGCATGACCGGGTATATCGTAAAGAAAAAAGAGACCTTCTATTCAATCGCTCAAGCTCATGGTCTGACAGTGGCTCAGCTTGAAGCTGCTAACCCTAATGTGTCGCTTCTCAAGGAGGGACAAGTCCTTAATATACCATCTCCGGAAAGCTTCATAGCCGAAACTGTTCCTGCCGACACTATCACTGTTGAAACCGTTGCTCCCAAGGACTCGGCATTAACAATCGCCGTGATACTCCCCTTCATGCTCAAAGAGGAGACACCCTCAAAAACAGCTCAACGCTATACTGAATTTTACAAAGGTTTGCTTCTTGCGGTAGACAGCCTCCGCAACAACGGGACACCAATTCACCTGTCGGCTTACGACTCTGAAGGTTCACTTGACAAAGTGAAGGAACTGCTGGAGACTCCGGAGATGAAAAACAACCGTATCATAGTTGCTCCTGACAATCAAGCGCAGCTCACCGCCATCGGAGAATTCGGCAGAAACAATAATATAAAAGTATTCAACACATTTGTGGTCAAGGATGAGTCATATATGCACAATCCGGCTATGATGCAAGGCAATCTCCCGAGTGCCGAAATGTACCGGAAGGCGATTGACGCATACACCGAACGCCTATCGTACTCCTACCCTGTGTTCATATCCATGGCAGGTTCACCCGGTGACAAAGCTGATTTCGTTGATGATTTGAAAAAGAATCTTACTGAGAAAGGTATTCAGTTCAATGACATCACCATCGACGGACGTCTGTCATCAGCTGAACTTAAGCAGTTACCGTCGAAAAATTCATACACCTTCATCCCTACTTCGGCAAAACAAAGTGATCTCAACAAAATCATGCCTGCGCTGATTGAATGGCGTGACAATGATATTACAGCCACTGTCAGATTGTTTGGCTACCCTGAATGGACCACATTCAGAGGCGAGACACTTACAAACATGAACAATCTTAATGCTCTGGTATATTCCCGTTTCTATACTGATGACGACAACTACCGTGCGAGAGCCCTTGAAAATAAATACAAACAGTGGTATGGCACCTCTATGGAAAATGCCGTGCCTCGTCAGGGTCTCCTTGGCTTCGACACCGGTATGTTCCTCATAAAGTATCTCAAATATCCTGCCGCACGTTACGATGGCATTCAGAACGGGTATACGTTCATTTCACCCAATGACGCCGATGGCTGGTATAACAATGTGTTGTATCTCGTAAACTTCCGACCCGGCGGACTCATTGAAAAAATTAATCTCTAAACTCCATTAGAAATGCGTTCATTCTTCTCGAAAATAATAGCAGTTACTCTGTTTGCTCTTATCCCTACCCTAAGTTACGCTCAGAGAGAATACTCTCCAAACTTAGCCATAGGTGGTAAAGCCGGTGCTACAATGTCGAAAATGTCATTCTCGCCGGAAGTGCATCAGAAATTCACCAATGGTCTCACTATGGGTATCACAGCTCGCTACACAGAGGAGAAGCATTTCGGATTAATCGCTGAGATTAACTTAACACAACGTGGTTGGGCTGAGGATTTCGCAGAGGATGAAGCTCCGCAATTTTCATATTCACGCACACTCACTTATATTCAGATACCATTCCTCACTCACATATACTTCGGTTCAAAAAAATTCCGTGGATTCGTAAATCTCGGACCTGAATTCGGCTACATGATAGGAAGCTCTATTTCGGCAAACTTCGATTACAAAAATTACGCATCGGTCGAAGGTTTTCCGCAAGGTTACAGAACCAACGAGCAGCTTAACATGGAGGTCCAGAACAAATTTGACTATGGCATCGCTGCCGGAGTCGGAGTTGAATGGATTCTGAAACGCAAGCACTCTTTCTTCCTTGAAGGTCGCTATTACTACGGTCTCGGCAACATCTATAAAGCCACCAAACGTGACTTCTTCGCCGCCTCACGAGGCATGTCGATAGAAATCACGCTTGGATATATGATACGAGTACGATAAGCTCCACTCACTATTCCTGAGTGCTGACCTCATCTTTGCTCAACTCATATTTGAATATAATAGGTATTATCCAATTGAAAATAAAGAGAGCGCATCCGTATGCCATCAGTAGGATAAACGCATCCATCTTTATCGGTAATAGATTTTTGAACTCCCCTCCGAATAGGAACACCAAGAAGATAATCCACATTAGCGCCTGTATCGTCAGGCAGAGCGTACACCACGCATGTATTTTAAACCTTTGATACAACACACTCCAGAAGGTGTATGGAAGACAGCACACGCTTATTATTGCAAGATAGTTCACACATTGCGGATACAATAATATGGCGATTTCACTGACCGTGAAATAAGATAACCCTATCTCGCACCATGGGAACAGACCAAACAGTTTGGAAGCATCGGTATCAAGCACTGTTCCGCAACCGTTTTTCTGAATTATGCCACACACTGAATCCGCCGCATCGCTCTGCACGTGCGATTGCTTTAGCACAAGCAGATAGCAGATATATATACCGAAGCCATACAGGAACGGCAAAATCAGCGTAGGCAAAGTACTATACAGACGATTATTCACATACCCATATATCACCATAAACACAGCGCAAAGAATCACAAACCATTTCTCAAAATACTTTGCGAAACCGCCTATTCTGTGCTGCATATATTGAGTTTCCTCCGATTTGGCAGTTTTAATGCCTTGCACAGCCGCCCCATTCCACTTCCCGATAAATACATCCTTAGGCTCTGTGACCACCTTTAGGCTTTTAGACTGATACGTGACATTATCCTTTGACACATCGGTGACTATGACATAATGCCCGTCGGAAAGCTGTGCCACAAACGGACCGGAGAAAGCAGACAGATCCTTATCGCTTCCGGCTTTCACCCTCTTCACATCCGCATTATATTCCCTGAGAAGATCTTCAATACCTATTATGGCAAGCTTAGGGGGATATGCTGTGAATCTTTCGCTGCTATATAATTCTGTATGGGGGATACCAAGAATATCAAGATAGTCTGAAAAAAGTGTTCTGTTATTCATCTAATGTTATGGAGCTAAATATACATATTCAAAACATCCCACACAAATAATTGGTTCGCCCATGTACAGATACAAAAAAAGACAACCGGTTGCCATCTGTGATGGAACCGGTTGTCGGTAGAGGGG
>CAJTMJ010000029.1 GCA_910577335.1 uncultured Duncaniella sp.
ACATTCTCCAAAACCCATTCATAAGAAGGTAGATAAATGAGTATTCTTGCTGAAATATAATCCAATAGTTCCGTTCCATATATCCCTTTGCGGTGACCTTTCGGATACCCAAGTCGTCTTACCGTACGTTTAAGATTCCTCATGGTATCATTCGTAAACGAATCCATGCACACATCTTCGTGTTCAAAGACTTTAAGCCCTTGCCATATACCTTCTACGCTCATAGCAGTAGCTCCGTTGGAAAATGGTATTGGAATATTTCCGTGTGGATAAAACGGGCTCAACTTCTGTGCGTAAGATGATTTAGATGTAATATCCAAGATGATTGCTCCGGGATAGTCTCTAAGAATATTCTCTTCCTTTCTTTTCTTGTTGACGACGTAGATCATTGTTAGTATTCTTAATATGCTACAAAACCAAGCTCATTGAGAAGAGAGCTGTATGTCCTGCGGAAGGAACTGCGCTCTTCATTTGTGATTAGTCCAAAATTGCGTGTAATATACATTAAATCGTTGAAAAGAGCCATATCGGCAATGGCGCTCTTCATTGGATCGACAGATTTTGTGTACCCACTTACAAGCTTAGCCTTAGTCATAGCCTTGAAACGCAAAGCTGCGTCGGGATTAGACAATGTTTTGCAGGAACTGAAATGGACTATACGGCCTTCAAAGAAGTTTCCGGCAATTTCAGCAAGGTCATCAAGCTCCACATCTTCATCTTCAAGATGAATGGTCGCTTCATTGCCATGACACGCGAAATAAATTATTTCGTGGTCCTTAAATTCTCTTTTTGTGGGCTTGAAATAATCAAGATAATACAGAAGGTCTGCTTTATGCAATATATGGCGATATATTACATCACAATTATGATACTCTTTTAGCCAGTTCAGCAAAGGTTCGGTTTTGAGGTTAAACCGATTATCCTTTTTGCATGAATTGTATAGCCATTCAGCTTCAAGACAAATTATATTGTGAGCGTTCTTTTTCATTCCTGTGGTATAAGTAAAAATGCTGTTATGTGAGAATCAACTACGCCCGACAATACAGGGTTATTTATCATGAACTTGAAAAGAGCGTCCAGTCTATATGCCACTCGCTCCCAAGTCATACCTTCCGAATATTCAAAGAAGTCAAGTGGGAATAAAGCTGCAAGCTGTGTAATTGGAGACGGGTCAATCTGCTTATCAAGCCATTCATACACGTTAAGTAGAAAGTTGAAACCGATAGACAGTAACGTGGTTTCAGTGTTAGATGTGCGATAATTGTCAAATAAATCTCCGTGTCTAATAAGATACTGCCATGTCAAAGTTACAATGGAGTATCCTCGTCTTACAAGGTCTAAAAATGTTGCACATCGCTCGTCCGTTTCCATTCCATTGGCTTCATGGCAACCGTCATCAAAGAAAGCTCTCTCCGGATATTTCACTCCGAACTTTTCCCAGACGTCTTCATCCAAAACCTTGCGGTCATTCGCTATGAGTTTGAGAGTCTTGTCATCTCTTCCCTCATCGAAGAAATATCGCAATGCCCTGTCAAATTCTCCACCGGGTTCGACCGCATCGAACAGTGTAAGACACGATTTTAACTTCATCGCATCGACGTCCCCCATGACATATTCTATGTCTCTGCCATAGTTATGTTCATTTAGAGTGCGGACAGCATTATATAATCTGTTACGCAGTTCCTCGTGATTCAAATATGCGTAGGCTTCATAAAGTGAACATATGCCATATCTGTTCGACATCTCCGAGCGCCCGAGACCACGCATTTGAGGGAATATAAACCATATCCAGTGGCTCTCTTTCTCACCATTCTCTAATTCTTGAATGGCAGTTTGATAATTGTCATTATCATCCTGTGCCTTGACAAATCGCTCTAACTCAAAATCCATAGTTGATTAAATTTTACGTAGTGACATTATGATGGCGAGAGCCGGGGATTGAGTGCGATTAACATAATTGCGTAATGCGGTAGTAGTCATTGGGGTTGTTCCCCTTAAAATATCGCAATAAGCCTTATATAATCCATCAGTCTCAATCTTGAACTCTTTTAGAGTGGAGAGTCTTGTACCGACTATATATCTATCATTGGCTGAGTCAATTCGATAAACAACTCCCGACACGCTTTCTACAGCACCGAGTTTCTTTATTCTGGATATGAATTCATTCTTTTCCATATTGTCTTGATTGAGATGGACATATAAGCCTCATAAATTACTGCAAAGATAATGAATTTTCCCGGATTTTTCGTTGTCTTATCGGAAATAATCACTAAATTTGCACAATCCGCAATACCTATAGCAGTATTTACAATGGGAAAAGAATTAAACAGACTGAAAGTGGTGCTCGCTGAAAAGAGGCGCACGAACAAATGGTTGGCACAACAGCTTGGCAAAGACCCTGCTACGGTGTCTAAATGGTGTACTAATACAGCGCAGCCTTCACTTGAAACATTGTCCGAGATTGCCATGAGTCTTGAAGTTGACGTAAAGGATTTATTACAGTCATCAATCAGAAAACTGGATTATTAAGATGGACAAAGATGGATATGGCAATAAACCTAAAATGAAGTAATTTTGCATATTATGGCTAACTATGACATCGACAAAACACAGTTGCAGGATGAGGTTGTACTTGACGACAACCAGCTTGTCTGTGTCTTGACCAATTCTATAAAAACCGCCACCGAAAAGGAAATTCTTCTCCAGTCTATTATCAATCAGATGGACGAAGAGTATGAATTTGACCTTTCGGATATGAGGCGCGACTTCTCTTTCTCTTATGAAGATGATGAGGGAAAGAAGAAACGTATGACTATAGACTTGGCTATATTCCGTCATGGAGCAGAACAAGAACCGGAAAATATAGAACGTATCTGCATTGTCTATGACTCAAAGGCGAAAGAGGGCGATAAAAAGAAAGGCGTAGAGGCTACTCTTCATAAGGCGCTCCAAGCTACAGGCTGCGACTTCGGCATGTGGACTAATGGAGATAAACAATTCTTTGCCTACAGAAAAGAAGATGAAATTGGCAATGAACTAATTGAGGATATTAGCGATTTTCCCGGTTGCGATGAAACTATAGAAGATCTTGAAAATATGGGCGACCGTGCCCAACCTCGCAAGGCTGCCAATGATACCCTCATCCGCACATTCAAGCGTTGTCATGATTATCTCTACGGCAACGAAGGAAGAAAGAAAGATGCGTTCTGGGAACTCCTCAATCTGATTTTCTGTAAAATTTTCGATGAAAAACGCCGCTTTACAGATGCCGAGAAGGGGTTCAGCTATCGCCGCCAGTTCTGGGTTGGCGTTACCGAACAGAACACCCCCGAAGGTCAGGCTACAGTCGCCAGGCGGATTAAAGACATTTTCGAGAGGCTGAAAAAAGATGACCTTTTCAAGACGGTATTCGACGGTAACGAACAGATTAGCCTTTCCGACCGTGGTGTTTCCTATGTTGCATCGCAGATAGCCAAATACAACTTCCTCGATGCCACCGTCGATGTCAAAGGTACAGCATACGAAACTATCGTAAGCAATACACTAAAGCAAGAAGCCGGTCAGTTCTTTACTCCCCGCAATATCATCAAATGTATGGTTGAGATTATGAATCCCAATCAGAACTGCCGTGTGCTTGATCCGGCTTGTGGTAGTGGAGGCTTCCTTGTAATGGTACTTGATCATGTGCGTCGTCAGATAACCCGTAACATATATTCAGATCGTTCAGAAGCAGAGATTGAGGCTCTCTCAAATACTGATGAAGCAGTCAATAAGATTGTTCGTAAGTATGCTGAGTCGATGATATTCGGATTCGATTTTGATCCGGATCTTAAGAAAGCTGCTAAGATGAATATGGTTATGGCCGGTGACGGACACAGCAACATATTCAACATCAACTCACTTGAATATCCAAATGGTTCATTACCCGATCTCGGGCGTATAAATGAAGCTGTCAAGGCAAGTGTTGAGCATAAAGGCGATTATGCCACATGCGACCAACATGCGGCTAAAGACAGTGCCTTCGGCAAGTTCGATATGATATTTACAAATCCTCCCTTTGGCTCAAAGGTCGAGGTTGCACAGGGCATTGTTGAACACTATGAACTATCAGCGTGGATAAAATCGCCAGAAGGATTGTTTATAGAGCAATGTTATAATTTCCTGAAACCGGGTGGTAAAATGGCTATAGTCTTACCCGATGGTATCCTAAGCAACCCTAATACCGAGAAGGTTCGTGAATGGATACTTTCAAAATTCAAGTTGATTGCTTCCATTGATTTGCCTGTTGAGACATTCTTGCCGCAGGTAGGTGTGCAGGCATCACTACTATTCTTACAGAAGAAGACCGGAATAGAACTCGGTCAAAAGGAAGATTATGAGGTATTCATGGCTATAGCCGAGAAGGTTGGCAAGGACCGCAGAGGCAATCCAATCTACAAAAGAGACGATGATGGAGCTGAAATCCTATATCCGACTAAGAAAGAATGGGCTGCCCGTAACCGTCATGGTGAGCTCGTGACTCGCAGTCGAGTAGAACGAGTGCGTAGGCTTGATGATGACCTGCCGGAAATATCAGAGGAATATAAAAAGATTATGGGACTATGATAGCCGGTAAGATCAAATTGTCAGATGTGGGAGAATGTCGTTCTCGCTTAGATGGTTCATACCATTTAAGTGAGGCTCAGATTGTAAAAAAGAGAATCTTGTCTTCTCCTTATCCTCTTTTGAATTTAGGCAATGTAACCGAAAGAATTTGGCATGCCGGTCGTTGGAAACGGGTATATGTGGATAATCCTAAGACTGGTATAACACTTTTAGGTAGTTCTGCCATGCTTAAAGGAGATTTGTCTCACGAAAAACTCATTTCAAAGAAATATACTGATGATATTCCGGATAAAATCCTGCAAGCAGGATGGATTCTTATATCGTGCTCAGGCACGATAGGCAACTGCGCGTTTACAAACGCGCAACATGCTGGGAAGCTTGCTTCCGAGGATGTTATTCGGCTCAAGCCGAATAACATCCTGGGGGCTGGGCTAATATACGCATATCTCGCTTCTAAGTACGGCTATGTAATGCTAACACAAGGGACTTCGGGGTCGGTTATACAGCATATCGAGCCAGAAAATGTTGAAGTGATTCCTATCCCCAATTTCCCGGACTCATTTAAGTCAGAGATTAATCAACTCATACAAGACTCGTCAAAATTAAGAGATGAAGCTATGTACGAGTTAGAAGTTGCGGACAAACTTCTAAAAGAAAAAGCTGGACTGAGGACTTTAACGCCGGAGGATTATGATTACTTCGGTCAGCATAGTGCAACTCGCAAACCAAGCTGCTTTGCTCGAAAAGTGTCTGAATTTGGCGCAGTTACGTTTAATGCTTTTAATAACTCAGAGCGTATTAAAGCAATTATCTCCTCTATCCCGAAAGGTCATCTAACAATAAAGGATGTAATTGAGGGTGGTGAAACATTTTCCTCCACTGGGGCTCCAAGTATTGAAGTAAAGCCCCATTGTGGCATTATGCTCATCAACCAGAAAGACATCTTTGACACGATTATTACTGGTAAATACATATCGCGCAGAGGTGTTAAAACTGACAATCTTGTTAAATATGGAGAAGTCCTAATTGCAAGTGACGGAACCCTCGGTGAAAATGAAACATTTTGTCGAGCCGTATATGCTAATGAAGATTTGGAAGGAGCTTTTCTGTCAAGCCATTTTATTAGAATGAGAGTTAACGATAAGGTCCCATCTGGATACTTATATTGTTGGCTTAATTCTGATTATGGATTCCGTTTAATACGGAGAACACAGGCCGGAACAAAAATATGTCATCCAATAAATAAACTCTTTCTCAGTATTCCAGTTCCTATTTTGGCTGATAAGGACATGAAAGAGATTGACCGTATGGTGAGAGACGCGCATACTAAACGCCATCATGCCAACGTCAAAGAGTTGAAAGCCATCGCAATGGTGGAGGCTGAGATTGAGAAATGGAATTAGAACAATAGATAACACCAAATCATACCAATGGCAAAACTTTGTACGCCAATACATAGCACAGGACCGGTGAATGCCGGAGAGAAACATCTGTTTGACTATCTCCAAGTCAACCTGCCTGACAGCTATTATATCATACCGAATGGTGAATATCCCTATATCAATCCTAATGGAGGTACTCAATTCATGGAGTGCGACTGCATTGTGGTCGCGCCTCATGCTATATATCTTATTGAGAACAAGGATTATAAAGGCCGTCTTGAAGCATACGACAGTGCATGGTTTCATAACGACCGCGAGATAAAGAATCCCATAAAGGGCGTAACATTCAAAGGTAAAGTCCTGAGCGACTATCTGAAGCGTAAGGACGGAAGATGGAAAGCCGCATGGATTGAGTCTATCGTAACCCTCAGCAACCTCAACCAAAACAAATCAGGCTTTGAGGCCGGGTCTGCAAGTGATAACAAGACATTCCTGCTCAATGAAGAACTTATCAACTTCATCAAGGAGCCGGATAGGTTGCCTCATTATGTACCGGCAGGTGCGATCGCGTCTTACCAGTTCGACATCGTGGACTATCTTATGGGCAGCAGCGTTAGTCGCACACATATCCGTACCAATGTCTGCGGTATGATTATCGACGAAATTCTTGATACCACTGATGATTATATAGAATACCTTTGTCATAAGAAGTTTCCTGTCGATAAAAAGTATAAAGTCCGCGATTATGCTCTGAACAAAGCTGGCATGTCTCCCAGTCAGATTGAAAAGCATGAAAAGCTGGTGCATAATGGCGAGATTACCGAGGATTATTTGCCAGATAACACCGGTGTAATAATTAAGAGTCGGTTTGAATCAGATGAGAACCATTATTATGTAATCACGCCTTATCAGGATGACCGTTCTTTACGGAGTGAGATGGCTCGCAATACATTCACAGAAATTGATAAAATTCAGATACTGTTGAATGTCGCGGAGGCTTTATCTCTTGCCCATGAAAAGAACGTGATTCACCGAGATGTTCGTCCCGAGAACATTTTTATACAGCCTGACCGCAGAGCTGCTCTTGCGAATTTCGGTCTGGCATACAATGAAGCACATGATGATGCAAGTTTCAATGTCACCGTAGATCTGGAGGATTTCGACCTGAACGCCTACACCTCGGAAGATGTGTTTATCGGTGATTACTCTGCGGCATCCGACGTGTATTCTTTTGGTGTCCTTGCCTATGAGTTGATGACTGGACAGAAATTGCCGTTTGACAACTTTAAGGAGTTGTTGATGAATGGTGGCAAACTTCCGAAGGATGCGCTTCCTTCGGCGGTTAATTCCAACGTCGAGAAATGGGTGGATGATCTTTGCGAAAGGACAATAGTAGTTGATCCCATCGAAAGATGGGCTAACATTGACGAGATACGCCAATTCATTTTTGAAAATGGAATCATCGCCCATACACAACAATCATCAGTACCTGAGGCTAATGGAAATCTTGATGACCTGAAACCGACAGACCGGATTACCAATGATATTGTGCTTGGTGAAATGCTTGGCGAAGGAGGCTTCTCTAAGGTATTCAAAGCAAAGCATCAATATCAGCCCGGTGCCCTGTATGCAGCCAAAATATTCAAAGAAGGTGTAAGCCCACAGGCTACAGTTGATGAGTTCAAGGCGCTCAATGAATTGAGTCATCCCAATATTGTGAGATTCCGTAACAATGGAACTACCAATGGAGGCTTGTTCTTTACTCTCATGGATTTCGTGGATGGAACTGATATTCGCCGCTATGCAAGTGGTGATACATTTCTGCCATTACCCATTGTAAAGGAGTTCTTGAGACAGATGCTTTCCGCACTTGTGTATATTCAGGAGAAGCAACCACCGGTAATACACCGCGACATCAAGCCGGAAAACATAATGTATCGGAAGGACGGTTCTTTCGTGCTCATCGACTTCAATATTGCCACAAACAAGGAAGGTGACCGTCATAAGGTCGGCACATATCGTTATGTAGCCCCTGACCTGACGGTCGGAAGCAAGATGAACTGGGACTTGGGTGCTGACACGTTTGCACTCGGAGTTACGGCTTACGAATTGTTAAGTCATATCTATCCTTGGGGAAGCAGTCAGAACCCTGTTCTTGACAAAACTCCGGTCAATATTCTTGAAAGGAATCACCACATATCCGATAAATTCGCAAAATTCATTATGAAGGCTTGCGAAACACGGAAGGAAAATAGATTCCAGAATGCGAAAGAGATGCAGGAGGCTTTTGAGTCTCTCGATCGCATAGATTCTGCTGTAGAATTTTACAATAAGGATGGAGAGGAGTACAATATCGTTGATTACATCAACTCTCTTTATAGCCAGAGTGAAAGAGGCAATGCAGGAACACGCGCCGGATTCAAGAATGACAACATACTTGATAAACTGACCTACACACAGACACGCCTCGACACCAAACTTCTGGCGGATATTAAACATGGTGATTATAAACTCATAATCATTACCGGAAATGCCGGTGATGGTAAGACTGCGTTTATCCGTCAGGTGGAGAACTCCGGAACTGACCTCAATTATGTTGAATCTCGCAATGGCGCAAGGTTCCGTCTGGGAGGTGTCATGTTTGAGAGCAACTATGATGGTTCTCAGGATGAACATAATCTAAAAAATAACGATGTGTTGGCTAAGTTCTTTGAGCCGTTCATCGGTATTGAGGATTATAGTAGTGCTGTGGAGGGCCGAATAATTGCTATCAATGAAGGCCGGTTGATGGAGTATCTAGAGTCTACTCCAGAACTCACTGGATTACATAACGCCATTGATGAATACTTTTATAAAGAAGGGGTCGCTACACTCCCCGATGGTGTTATGGTCATCAATCTTAATCTTCGTTCAGTTACAGCTCAGGACGAAAACGGTGAGTCCCTTTTGCGCAAGCAGGTTAAGGCATTAACCGACAAGAAACTTTGGAACAAATGTCAGGGATGCCCATTGGCCGACAGATGTTTCATAAAATACAACGTTGATTCACTCAATGACTCAGCAGTTGGCAACGAGATAATCAAGCGTCTGGAGTGGATTGTCCGCACAATTGTATATAAGCGCGAACTGCATATTACTATGCGAGATTTGCGCTCTATGATAGCATGGATGTTGACCCGAGACTATTCTTGTGCAGATATGCCACACCTTATAGAATCGCTTGATAAGGCCAAAAGAGAATACGACGAGACTCCGGAAGATGCTACCGAAGAGGAAAAGAATAATCGAAGAACCATCTACGAGCTTGAACGTCAACGGTGGTGGATGCGCTATTATTTCAACATAACTGCGCCGGAACATCCCTGGTTTCCTTATCAGCACTCAGAAGACCGTGTCGTTAAGTTGCTTCGTGAAACGGATATTGCAAATGTCGCAATTCCCGAGTTGGATAGAAATCTCTATTTCAGTGAGAAAAACGAAAGAGATTATCTATCATTTGCCGAAAGGACTACATCGCTTATACCATCCTTCAACGACACTATGGAGCTGAAGCCTTCGTATATGATGAGTGGTGAAGATGTGCGTCTTCTCAAATTGCGTCATCAGACTTTTATTCGTCACCAATACTTTGAGGGCGCTTTCCTCAACGACAAGGACGGTTTCATGAAACGTCTGCCATTCCAGTCTATTGGTAGATTCGTCAATAATCTCAATCAGAGAGGCGATGATATGGAGACTGTTAAAAATGATTTGGCATACGCCATATCATGCAGTGAGGGCTGCTGGAACAGAGATCTTTCAAAGGAGTATCTGTTGCTCTCATCATCTCGTGTCGCAGATCCAAGCGCAAAGAGCTATCGTCGGTTCCCTCTCAAAGATTTTGAGATGGAGGTTGACACGAATGATAAACTGACCACATATCTCGAACATGAGAACTGCGCTTTTGTGTTCCGTAGTAAGACCAAGAAGCACATTCAATTGAATGTAACCCTCGACCTATACGAAATGCTCACGTATATCGAAAATGGATTTAGTCCTTCGATAAGCGACCTAAAAGGCAGGTTTATCGAACTTCAGGTTTTCAAAAACCTACTTGAAAGCGAAACATATACAGAAATCATCGTGACTAACAACGAGAAGGATTATTATCGTATACGTCTGAATAAGAACAACATGCGAATAGTAGTAACACGACTCGAAGCAGAGGAGGATAAAATATGAAAATGCCAATACTCTCACGCGAAGAGCGCGTGTTCCGTGAGCCGTCGATTTTCGCCGTTGATATGAAGGCTGTGACCTTGGATAATGTTCTGGTTAACCTTTTCATGCTCATGCGAAACAATGGCGCCCGAATAAAGCTGAAACTTGCGAGGAATGCCACATTTCATGATGTGAACTCCCTTAAAGAAAAATATTTCAAGGCACTGGAGAATCGTCAGGAACTTGTAGGGTTCTCTGATTATCCGGAGGCCATCGAAAGCTGGTTACGCAGTAGTTTGGTGAATATGGTATTCCGAGGAAAAGCCAAAGAAAACATATCATCAATGCGCCCCCTGCATTTGGAAAGCTATCGAATCCGTAATCAGCGTCATGCGAAGGACTATAATACCGCTGACCAGGTATTCATAATGATTAACAAGCGTCCTGAAGTAAGGGATGCCTTGAAAGAATATATGTCAATTGGCTGGGATAACTTTAGCCGAAAATTGGTTGACAATCCGACTCTTGATGTTGATACAGCCGGACTGCTTCATCTTATCAAGATGGTTGATATAGACCCGAAAGTAGTCAATGTCATAGCCAATATAAAACCACTTCTGGAGAAACAAGCAGATTTATATTGTGATGATGTATTACGTCTTCTTGCGTATCAGAAGAGTATCCCTCGGAGTGTTTTTATCGACTATCTACGCATCCTAACTGGATTCCATCTGGCGCTATATTTTCATCAGTTAGTATATCAACTGCCCAAGATGGTTGATACTGGCTCTGCTGAGGAGACTAAAGAATGGAGTATGGTAGTTGACATGTCAGATAAACTTGAAAGTGAAATATCTGATTTGGCTTGCGCAGATATGCAACGACTTCTCGATGGAATGATAAATTACATTCGCGCTTCATATACAATCAAGGCGGTCAAACGTATGCCGGGAGCAAGCCTTGAATCAATGCCACAAATCATAGAGCGAATAAAGAATCCTGACGCTACAATGGAAGCCTACTTTCAGGTAAGGCTTTCCGATGTCATATCAAACTATGACAAGGAAGCTAAAACCGATGAAGAACAGGAGGATGCACGAATCTATAAATCTGAATTGGAACAATACTTGCAATTTGAAGATTCTTCTTTGCAAAAATATGTCCAGTGTCTTATGAAAGTCGGTGCGCCCTACCAATTAAAGTATGGTCGTGACTTTCTTGATAAAGTTTCGATGAAGAACACGGAGTCTGCCCTGATGATTGATGGTAGAAGTCGCAAACATCAACGTCGAGGAGCAATCGGTTCAAAACTTTTGGAGGTCCTCGTGCAACTGCTTGTGCTTACACCGAAAGATGGAGGAGGATTCAGCAGTAATCCGCTTAGCATTCGACAACTCATCAAGAGTATTAGAGATCGTTATGGACTCATTATTGATGGAAGTGACGAACCTCGGTTCTCTGATGCCGATGTCAAGACACACATGGCATTCAAAGCCAATGTCGATGCTCTTAAAAGCAAACTTCGTCAGATAGGTTTCTATACTGACCTCAGTGACGCATCATCACTACAGAAAATTCGTCCCAGATATAAATTCAATGATTAACCGCGAACTCAATGGATTTACGAAGAGAATATTATAACCGTATGCTGGACACATTTATGTCCTGCTATGGCAATGTTATAGAGAATGCCTCTGACGGACATTGTATGAAGGTCACGGGCTTTCCGTTGGAGGTCTTACCGGAGTTGAGAAATAAAATCAACTCACGTGAGACGCAGGCGGAGTGTTACATACTTTCAGAGACTCTTTCTGGAAGCGAATATATTACTCCCACGAAACTCATTGAGCTTCGTAACGACTTGACCAAACCGATTCTTATACTTATCCCGGTCAACAGTAGTACGTCTGCTGAGGACTCATACGGCAATGCAACATTCCAAGATCTGAGTGTGAAAACACTGGATTCGATGCTGTTCAAATCGTTGTTGGGTGAAACCGGTGGAAATAAGACGATAAGGACAGTGTTACAGTATGCCGAGAAGAATCTGAACGTATCTATCAATGATAAGATTAATTATCTTCTTTACATTGTCTTGTCAGGACTTACTGACAAGGCAATAGGAAATGGCATATTCTATCTGGGTCTTATGCCGGATGAAAAACTGGCACAACGGAAGGAGTATGCGCCATCGTTCCTAATGAAAAACGATGATTGCATCAGTGTTATGTCTGACTTCTCATCAACCATAGCAGACAGAGTTGTAGAATTACCCATAAAAGCCAACTCCCTCCAAAAGGAAGTAGCAGCTTTCTTGAAGCAGAATGGCAGGATAAACACCCGAATAGGTCTTTGTCAGCAAATTCTGAAGTACCCTTCATTGAATTTTTCTCAGTGGGAAAGAGTTCTCACTAACGTCCTTGAACTTGGCAAACTGCATATTGTAAAGGTTGACTTAGGAGGCAAATCTTATTCTCTTGTCGATGGAGATCCGGAAGTGTTGGTTGACCCAAAGAAGGGGGCAAAAGTAAAACTCCGCATATACTTCTCACCAAAGCCGAGTCAATATGAGGAGCTGAAGAAAGTTCGTATTGCTCTAATGAATGGAGACGGATTTTATAAGGAGCAAGACCTCTTGACAAAGAAAGTTTCGGATAATCAACGTGAGTATCGTGATATATCATTTACAATCAATCCTGAAACCTTCGACAATGGCTCATATTTCTTCCATGTGTTTGCGGAAGATGAAAACGGGACTGTCCTGAACACCAAGGACGAGTTTACAGAGGAGTCTGTTCAGCAAGAATGGATTGAAGAGGAAGCAAAAGATGAAGGCTTGTCAAAGGAGGATTTCCAGCAACAGCGTCGCAAGATGCTTACCTCTGATTCTACCACATTCTTCTTGCGAAATAAAGATGTGGATGATGATACCGATGGAGAAGAAATCGGTACACGTATGAAAATACGTAATGTACTGATGGCGTATTTCCGCTACAGAATTGAGTTGAACCGCAAAGGTCTTGAACTCACTGTACCAGAGCGTGTCGCGATTGTTGAGAAGAATGGCAAGGTGTCAAAAAATACATCTGATGATGAATTACATAGTTGGCAGGAGAGCACCCATCTCGAAACATTCCAGTTACGATATGATGCTGACAACAACTATCAGATTCCTCTACCCAAAAAACTTCTTGTATTACAACGTGCTCTTCTGAAAAAAGGAGACCAGCTCTCTTACGTAGAGGCTGAAATCAGCGATAACTATACCGATGTTCAGCTGAAATCAGCATTTGTCGTTCCGGTTGATGTTGATGCGCCTCAATCGTTGATTGACTCCAGAAAAAGGCTATTTGATGCTATAAGACAATCGGCTCCTGATAATACCGGTGTAATCGAAACACTTGAGGTGTTCAATTACATTGATGAAATCAAAGCTTATGTTAGCGAATACAGAGCATGGCTTTCAAGTGCTCTCTCGGAGAATATCGAATCAAGCGAAGCTGTTAAGTTACAATCAATAGATACAGTTTCTCTTGAAGTTGAAATGCCTGATGGGAGAACTGCACATACAAAAATAATCACGCCTCTTCATCCTTTGCGCCTCGCTTGGCTTGTAAATATTTATGAGCAATATGAGGAATGGGAATCTCGGACACATGATGATCCTCGTTACCGTAAGCCGGATGTATGGTATAAAAAATTAGACAAGCTATTCTATGGCGAACTGAATCCGGAGATTGCTCCACTTGTTCTTCTCGATGAGAAGCGCACCGGGTATATGCAATACGTAGGAGAACTGTGCTTTGGCTGGGGATTATATGCCAATCCGCTTCAAGACAAAGACGATACTTTCTCTACAGGTTTCCGTCAACTAAAAGCATATCTTTCTCAACTATTTAATATAGGAATACAGTATCGTATTGACAGCGATGTAAACCAGAATATGGTTTACCGCTTAATGCACAAATACATTACTCAGCATCCGTATATCAACAAACTTATTATAAATCTGTTTAATGCCGGGGATGCGTCGGTATTCGCAGATAACCTTGTAAGATTAGAAAGAGAAACCGCCGGAAATGTATTTGATATACATTATGAGATTCGTCTGTTCTGTAACGATAAGCGTTTCCCACAAGGTGAGGCTCTGAAAGAACTGATGAATCCAGAAACATCTGTATCAGAGGAAGCAGAGAACTTCTCACAGGCAGATGATAACCGCCTGTTCCCGAAGCTACGTTTCTCCATCAACAGCATTGACGAGTTTGTTAAAGACCCATTGCGTTTCCCTGCGCACATGTCTTTCCTTATAAACCCGTTCCCGACTCAGGCATCATTGAAAAGAAGTAAGACGATTCAGCCATCATTCTATCTCAATGGCGTTGTGATGCGTCCTATTGTTCAGGTTGACAATGCAAGCGAAGGCACTGAGATTCAGTGGCAAAGGTTTATTTCTGATACTCCCATGCAGAATGCCACAATGTTTGCCGAAGAATTTCAAAATTTATTCGGCAATGTGCAGAACCTTATAGGCACGAGCATGACATCAGACCATGAGTTGTCAGTACCCTCTTTAACGCTGAATATCAAGGACTCCAATTCTGAAATGCTCTCTCTCGTTCATGATATTAGTGATTGGGTGGTGACCTTCGACAAGAATATGGGACCGGAGTTCTATGATATGCCTTGCAAGGCCGGCGAACAACCTTATCTGCTCGACTATATTCCGAGCGCTGAGCTGAACGGCATATCATCGTTCCTGACCTGTCGTCCGACATCGGAAATAGAAGGGATAATGGCTCCGCACTTTAAGAACTTCGGAATAGATGTTAGTGATAAGACATCATTCATGGATTTGCTTTCTGACATCCGCTCTGTCAGCAGCAGTATGATAATGCAACTGGAAAGCAGTCGCAATAAAGTATTTGAAGTGCTTGGCACAACTCTTATGAAACGAATGTTGAAAGGTAAAGGTCTTCTGGACGATTCTTTCATCATTCCGATTGACCTGCATCAGAATCTGTTTGCAGACTTAGATTCAGATTCCGGAGAGCGTGCTGATGATCTATTGGTGGATTTCCATCCCTCAAAGCGGGAGATTGTATTTACCGTAATTGAGATTAAGTGCCGTCAGAATCTCAATGATGATGAATTGTTCTCTCTTCAAGAGAAAATGCAAAGTCAGATTGAGAATACAATTTTAGCACTTCGTACAAACTTTGATCCAGAGTTTAAGTCTCCGGATAGACTTGACCGGGAACTTCGCACAATAGAATTACAGTCGTTGCTACTATTCTACTCTCGCCGTGCAGCGCGTTATCAATACCTGAACGAAGAAACGGCTAAGGAATACGAAGAATTCATATTGTCTCTGCAAAATGGAGACTATACCATCCGTTTCAAAAAGATGGGGTTTATTTATGAGTTCCAAAGCGACACGTATCAACGCAAAGATGTTCTTAACGATACGATTTTCTATATCCTTGGTAAGCCAATGATTGAGATGATTATTGAAGATGTGGATCGTCTGAGGACTGTTGACGTTGCACGTGCGGCTGCTGATGAGGATATGAGAACTGAATTTGAAACATCAGACCGTATCTTGCGCGAAGACTCATTCCGTCTCAACAATGATGTAGAGGATATGAAAAATAGCCAACCCGAACATCAGATTGATATACCATCATCTCCTAAAATAGAACAAGTAGAGTCGGAATGTCCAAAACAAGAAGATATTGACGAAAATCATCCTTCGAGTGTTGCATCCAACTCCCCAGCCACATGGCATACCACTGGTGCCGATGAAACTGTTGAGGTCAGCCCCAACCAGCCGTTATCTCCATCTCCTATTGAGGCTAAGCCGGTAGATAATACTCCGTCGGCTCCGACAGTTCCTGATAAACCCAAAATCGAAATTGAACCTGTCATATTTGATCCCAATTATGTTCAGCCTACTTATGATATTCTTATCGGCAAGACAAGCGGGAGCGAACAATATGGTATTCTCGGTGAAAGTATGAATGGCCATCGTAAGATTGCCATTGATTTGAGCGAGACTAACACTATCAGTCTTTTCGGAGTGCAGGGAGGTGGCAAAAGTTACACAATCGGAACTGTTACAGAAATGACCTTGAAGCAGTTTTCTAATGTAAACATACTTCCTGGTCCTATGGCAAGTGTAATCTTCCACTACTCCGAAAGCCAAGATTATGCACCAGAGTTCACGTCAATGGTATTCCCTAATGATGAAGCCGGACAACTCAAAAAGCTAAAAGAGGTATATGGAGCAGATGCGGCTCGCATAGAGGATGTTATCATGCTATGTCCGGAGGATAAAGTAGAAGATAGACAGGAGGAATATCCTAATCTGGAAATTCATCCCATCAAGTTCCACTCAACCGATCTCAATGTGCAAGACTGGCAATTCCTGTTGAAGGCTTTGGGCAATGATTCAACATATATCGCCCAGCTCAAACAGATTATGAAAGCACTCAGAAAGAATCTAAATATTAACGCGTTGAAAGAGAGCGTTGATAATTCTGATCTTCTTTCAACTTCTCAAAAGGCTCTTGCCAAACAACGCCTTTCCTTCGCGGAAGAGTACATTGATGATACAAGAAAACTTGGTTCCCTCTTGTGTCCGGGTCGTCTTATTATCGTAGACCTCCGCGATGAGTGGATTGATGAAGACGATGCGCTTGGCCTATTCGTCATCATGCTTAACATCTTCTCCGGTGTAAAAGAATTTGAAGGCAGGAAGTTTAACAAATTCATCGTGTTTGATGAGGCTCATAAATACATGGGCAACAAAGACTTGACAAGCACAATCGTGACTGCTATCCGAGAAATGCGCCATAAAGGCGTATCAATGATGATTGCCAGTCAAGACCCGATGAGTCTTCCTACTCAAATCATTGAACTCTCTTCTGTCGTGCTCTTGCATAAGTTTAATAGTCCTCAGTGGGTTAAACATATTCAAAAGTCAATAACCCAACTACAGTCTCTTTCATCATCTGACATGGCATCTCTTGTTCCGGGAGAAGCCTATCTTTGGGCTACCAAGGCGACTGATAAGGGAGTAACCTTGCGACCTATGAAGATAAACACCCGGCCAAGAGTGACTAAACATGGTGGTGATACCATTAAAGCTATATGAGAATAATAGAATACAGCAACATCGGCCGTAGAGCGCAGAATCAAGACTTTGTTCTCTCCAAAGAAATTGGAGAGAACAAAGCCATATATATTGTCGCAGATGGTATGGGTGGTTACTCTGATGGGGATATAGCTGCTAAAATTGCCGCTGAAGAAATAGCTAACCATATCGCAAAAGGAAAAACAATTCCAGAGTCCGTGCTGGACGCAAACGCCGAACTGAGCAAGACTATTCGAGAACGAGGTGTTTCCAAAATGGGCTGCTGTTTTGCAGGAATTGAAGTAGATGGTTACATAGGAAATATATTTTGGATTGGAGACTGCCGTGTATATCTATTTCGTGATGGCAAACAAATATTTGTGACCCAAGATCACACAATGATTGCAGAAATGGAGAAACATGGCAAAGTCACTTATTCTCAAAGAGAAAGATACGGACATATAGTGTCTCGCGGATTTATGGGCTCTCCCAAAGATATAGCTGATGTGTCGAAATTAGAATTGAAGCCCGGAGATGAAATTGTAATTTGCTCGGATGGTCTTCATAAGTCTTTGCCAATTGATGTTTTAGTTGATATGATTAACAAAGATACTTTCGCACTGAAAGATAGGAATGACGACTTTGATGACAATCATTCTTTTATATATGTAAAAATATAAAACTTTCGTAGAAAATGACACAGGAACAGGCAATATCATACGCTATTGAGCATGAAGGGATAGATGTAATTACAGAACCAAGATTCGTTAACTACTTGAATGACCTTCAAACTCTGTCAACACCTGCAATAAAACATATTATTCTACAATTGGTGAAGAAAGATTGTTTTGCTTTTTGAAAACATTAGATGATAATTGATTAGACGTAAAATAGAAAATGGTTTTTTCTAACAAAACAATCGAGCATATAAAGAAAAAGTCCAGCCTGTCATTTGACAGAGCATCAGACTTCTCAACACTGGCTGCCCTTATTGCTGACGAGACAAAATCTACAATTGGTGTAACCACATTAAAACGGCTTTTTGGTTATATATCGGATCCACGAGAAACGAATAAGGGCACATTAAATATTTTGGCTCAATATATAGGCTATCATTCATGGGAAGAATATATCTCAGAAATGAGAATAGATAGTGACTGGAATTTGGATTCAGACACCATCTGGGTTGCATGTCTGTCGATTGGCTCGGTGATTGAGGTTGGTTATCTTAATAGAATGGTTACATTTGAGGTTATCATTGCGCCCGAAGGGAAGGCCTTGAGAGTTATGAATACAATAAATAGCAGCCTCCATAAAGATGATATAGCTTATATTGATAGACTCCGAAAAGGTGAGAAACTTGAAGCTCGAAAAGTTTGCAGAGGAACAACTTTCGGCTCCTATCGTACTAATGGGGAAGTAAGGTCAATCAATATAATCAACAAGTAACCATAATCTATTGAAATTATAAAGTATTCTTCTCATGGGTTTCCTAAATACTCTTGTTAAGAGTTTATTACATATAGATATCAAGGCAATACAGGAAGAAAATGAACTATTGAGGCATTCTCTTTCCGATGAGCAAATGGCTTCAAAGAAGAAAGACGCTCGTCTTTCCCAAATGGAGACAGAGACAAAATCTTTGAGAAGAGAAATCGCAAATCTTAAAAGCCGCCGTACACTTCTGGAAGGGGAGGTTTCAGCCTTAAAATACAAATTGAAAGAAGTTAATGGTGATACAGAGCCTAAAGAAATAGATAACAGAACCTCTATAATTCAACTTGACACATGGAAGATCAAATTAGATGAGAAGTGCAAAGAAGTCGTTGAATTAAAAGAAGAGTTGACAGCTGTTCATAAAGAATATGGTTCTATTGCTAACAAACTTTCAGTACTTCAACGAAAATATGATTCCGTTAAGTCTGAATTAGATGCTCTGCGACAAGGTCAATCATGCGATATTATTGCATTGCAATCTGAATGCACAAAACTTTCTGACCGTTTGGCTGTCATTACATCAGATAGAGACCGGCTCTCAGAACAAATCAAAATATTATTAGAGAATAAATCGGTTCAACAAGGGGAATCATCATTCATAAGAAATGATGTATTCTCTGAGAATGAATCTTTTACAGCTCTGTCTATTTCATGTTCGCTATCTGCGATTATTGCGTCAATCCTCCAGTATCAAAAAACTAAGAATCATAAGATTTCTGAAATTGTTTCGGCATTAAAGAATCGCAAAGATAGGATTGAAGTTTATAGTGACTCCGATGAGAATCCTATCGGAATGTTATCACAGTATAAGATTGTAGAATCCTTGCCAAATAATTCAATATTGTATTCCGATGAAGAAGATTGGTATCTATACGGAATAAATGACCCATTGGCAAGCTATCACGATAATGACGAGGTTAAAACGACTTTATTGTCGGAGAAATATCAGATTTACAATCTAACCATAAAGAAGAATTTATTTATCGGACAAAAGCCTATTGAATTTTATTTCTTTGAGAACAAAATTTTCAAGTTCGATAAGTCATCCGGAATTTGGAGTTTATGGTACTCCAAAGACGAGACATTATCATCCTCGACAGGTGATATAAATGTATCTGATGATAACCAGCTTAAACTTATTAAAGGTGATGTAGTCATTTATATTGATTCTGAAGGAAGCGTATTAGAAGAGTCATATATCGATGAACCAGAGTATCTCGAACAGATTCCTTTGAAAAATGGCTATTTTATAGTTAAGCTAATTGATGGTTACTGGGGTATTGTAGATGACGAAAACAATTACGCTGTTCTTGCCCAATATGATATGATAAGTCCCATAAATGTGAAATACCTTCGATTCAAAGCCGGCAATAAGTGGGGCGTTATGAGTATTGAAGGTGACATCTTGATTGATGCCAAATACAACTCGATAGAATCATATAGTAATGGTGAATTTGTTGTCACTAAAGCCGACCCATCAAAATTAGGAGAGAGCATAAGCGAAAAAATAGAGATATAGTCACGTTATTAATTTTGAAAAGGTAATGAAGATATTAAGTTGGAATGTAAATGGGATTCAGTCCCGGTTAGATGCAATTAACCGACTGGTTGAAGAATATCAACCGGATTTGATGTGCTTCCAGAAAGTGCGTAAGAAAGGAGTCTTTCTTACGCAGATTCCCGGCTATATGGGATGGCTCGGAATTATGGAGGACGGTCTATTCGGAGGCGTGAGCACATATATTCGTCAAGGTTTTCCTTTTGACATTGAAGCTCAGAGAAATGATATACCGGCATGGTTGTTGGATACCGGATGTATCAATGTGTTGAGGCTTGATCAGTTCATCCTTGTCAATACATATTTCCCGTATTCTAATACAAGTGACGAGAAGTGGCTCCAGATGAGGAGGCAATGGGATTATGAGTTA
The DNA here is from genome assembly GCA_910577335.1 of uncultured Duncaniella sp. Classification (GTDB taxonomy): domain Bacteria; phylum Bacteroidota; class Bacteroidia; order Bacteroidales; family Muribaculaceae; genus Duncaniella. The sequence goes on from CAJTMJ010000029.1 coordinate 20,748, forward strand.
CACGATTATCTGGAGAAACTATCAAAAGAAAAGCCTCTAATAGTCTGTGGAGACATGAATATTGTCGCTACAGATAAAGACGCATGGGATGGCGTGTCAGTAAAAAATGCCGGTTGCTATTTCCCATGGGAACACAAGAACTTCGAAGGGATGATGAAAGCCGCAGGACTTGTGGATTCATATCGTGTCCTTCATCCGGATGGCACTGATTTCTCATACTTTTATCAGAATAGACCGGAATATCGAATTGCCAATCAAGGCTTCCGTATAGACTACTTTATGGTTAGCAAAGAAATGATGCTCGATATAAAGCGCTCCGAGATTCTCACAGATGTCATAGAGACTACCAATAGTCCAATTCTTCTTGAAATATAACAATTTAATAAAATTAAATATGGCGACGCTCCATCATTATGAATGCACTAACCCTAAGTGTAAATTCAGTATCAACACAGAACCATACGGCCATTATGCACTTATGTCGGGACATTATCTGCTGTTCCGCTGTCCACACTGCAAAGAGATAAAATATCTGTCAGCTGATGAGATTACGCAAAGACGTTATAATCTTCGCTGCGATGATTGTTGCGAAATCTTGTATTCGTGGAATCCTGTTGAGGGTAAATGCCCTGAATGTGGTTCAGCACTGGCAGAGAATACCGATGAGATAATAATGGCAGACTAATTTTATACCGATTTTGGTGTTTTTTTACATCTGATAGTCCGCTACTCATTATTTCATTATTCTGGGCACTTAAACTATTGCGCTCTAATCTTTAACCTAAATCCTCTACAAGTCTTTGCCTTTGCAGTATTCGGATGAGGTATTTCTCTATACTCCCAAACTTATATACGCATATCCGCCATTTTTTCAATAATACTTAATCCCAGTCGTTAAGGTTGGCGATGAAGTCGTCAACCGATGATTCATCAAATAGTTCCGGAAGGTCGCCGGTGTTGATATGATAGTCGTAATCAACCATCATATCATCAACGGAGTTTTCACCGTATTCTTCAAGCTCAAAATCGTCCATACTCATTTATCGTAGAACCCCATTTCGGTGGCGTAATGATGTCCGTCACAAATGATAATATCATCATTTACCAAGCAGGTACTTTGTGTCATGATGTAACGGAAATTGGAAACTCCCGCTTCTTTACCCGCGTTTCTCATAGCGTCCAGCACCTTTTCACGTGCGCTTTGTGTATCCGTATCCCTCACAGTGAACACAAAGATATTCTTCATCAAATCATGCGGTTTAATGCCGAGAGTGTTCTTTATCACTCTCATAATGATTTGATGCTCCCTACCAGACAATCCACTACGAGGTATTGCAAGGAAGAAATGGTAGTTTTTGGTCTCGTCCATTTACTTTGCGACTTCCTCTTTGAAGCAGTTGGCGGGTTTGAAAGCCGGGATGTTGTGAGCCGGAATAACGAGTGTGGTGTTCTTGCTGATGTTGCGGGCGGTCTTCTCGGCTCTCTGCTTGACGATGAAAGAACCGAAGCCACGAAGATATACGTTTTCGCCGTGAGCGAGGCTGTCCTTTACAACGGTCATGAACTGTTCGATAACGTTAACGACAGCGGCCTTGTCAATGCCGGTTGTCTTTGCGATTTCATTCGCTATTTCTGCTTTAGTCATTTTCTGTATTGCTCTGAATTTGATGAGTTTTAGATTACAAAATTACTCAAAAATGATGAGATTCCTATGTGACCCATCTTTTATTTTCTACATTTACTGCCGTATTTACGCTCGAAAATATCGAAGTGCTCCTCACCCCATTTGAGCATCTGGTCAATGATTGGCACAAGTGACTGTCCGAGTTCGGTGATTTTATATTCGGAACGGGGTGGAAGCTCAGGATATATTATCTTCGTGATGAGTCCATCTTCAACCATTTCTTTGAGTTGTATGTCAAGCACTCGCGGAGCCGCTTCCGGCAGACATTTGTGGATTTCACTTGGGCGCAGAGGCTGTCCGTTTCTAAGTTCATCAAGGATACATGACTTCCATTTCGATTCAATCAGGCTCATTGTAAGCCTTAAAGGACAGTCCAGATCCACTGGTATTTTCTTTTCGTATGCCATCGTTTCGAGTTTGTTTATCTTTTCCGGTTGCAAAGTTAGTCAATAACTGCCTAATTTCCATATACCGAAAAAATTATTCGGTATATGAATAATTTTTCGGTACTTGATTTATAGATATTACCATTGTAACTTTGCATTCAGAAAATCAAATAAATATATAAAGATATGCGAAACGAAATCAAAGAATACGAAGCAGTGGCTAAAGCCGCCGAGAAGTTTGTAAAGAGCGTTGCCGAGGGCAACAGCGAGTACGCAAAGACTCTGTTCACCGACGATGCTGTGCTGTTCGGCATACTGAACGGTAACGTTGAACGCGGTTCAATCGAGCAGTTCTACCACAATGTGGACACCGTTGGCGCAGGCACCGAGTTCAAGGCTCGTATCGACGTGCTTGCCGTTGAAGAGACCGTAGCCGTGGTGCGTGTACTCGAAGAAGGCTGGGGAGGCACCATAGACTTCACAGACTTCCTTCTGCTTCTCAAGCTCGATGGCGAGTGGAAGTGTGTCGCCAAGGCATACAACCAGAATTCAAACACCATCAGCAAATGAAAGTGTTGATGATAAACGGCAGTCCTCACCCTGCGGGCTGCACCGCTACCGCACTAAACGAAGTTGCAGATACGCTCCACAAACATGGAATAGAAACTGAGATATTATACCTTGGAAACAAACCGGTTGCAGGCTGCATAGCGTGTATGAAGTGCTTCGAGACCGGACATTGCTTCCGTGATGATGCGGTAAAGGATATTCAGCAGCGGCTTGATGAGTTTGACGCAATCGTACTCGGTTCCCCGGTGTATTATAGCCAACCCACTGGACAGATTACTTCGTTCTGTCAGCGTCTGTTCTTCTGCAAGGAAGGTGAGATGGCAGGAAAACTCGGAGCTTCTGTTGTATCATGTCGCCGTGGGGGAGCTTCGGCCACCTTTGAGCAACTCAACCAGTATTTCACAATCTGCAATATTCCGGTTGTATCATCGCAATACTGGAACTCAGTACACGGCTTCACTCCTGACGATGTACGGAAGGATAAAGAGGGACTCCAGACCATGCGCTCACTTGGCGAAAATATGGCATGGATGCTTAAATCACTGAAAGACAAACCGCACCCACAATACGAGCCTCGCCAAAGAACCCATTTCATTCAAGACAAATATTAAACGGATATGAATAAAATGATTATAGCGGGATTGGCCGCTACTATTATAGGATTCTCGTCATGCTGCGGCAATTCTGCCAAATGTGAAAACGACTCAGCTGCCAAGTGCGACTCCGTTTGCGAAAAACAGCCCTGCTGTCAGACCACTCCTGATGAGATTGATGGAATCAAGAAGGCACTCGGATATTATACCGAAGCGGCTGTAAAGGGCGACAGCAAAATCGCCATGCAAGGTTTCGCTCCTGCCGCCACAATGTCGTATGCCGAGGGCGATAGCCTTGTGACTGTACCAATTCAAGTTCTCTATGACTATTATGACCAGATGGGACCCCACAAAGCCACATACGAGATAGCAAGCTGTAGCGTGGCAGGAGATGTAGCTATGGTGCGTATCGAATCTAAATTTGGCGAAAACGAGTTCACGGATATGTTCACCCTTGTCAAGGCCGACTCCGACTGGAAAATCGTAAGTAAGGTCTATCAACCGAAATAAGATATACCGCACACATCGCCGCCTTTTGGCGGCCGAAATTTTGGCAAAAATGAGTGGGCGACTTCATCACGAGGTCGTCCACTCTGACTATGAAATCAATTGTTATGCTGTTATTCTTTCTTTGATAAGGTGGGTGTTGGCGTTGATGAGGTTGATTATCCGGTCGTGGTACTCGGTGTTCTGATTGCAAACTCCTCTTGACTGAACCACTTTTAGGGTTTTGAGGTCAACCTCAATGGTCTCGATTATTCTGCCGTCTATTCTCGCTGAGAAGATAAGGCTGTCCTCACGCTGGTCATAGGCTGCGCTGAACAGACATATATGCTGACTTTCAGCCTCCTGTCGGTATTCCTCAACGCTTTCCAAAACCTTGACCTCAATTTCTCCGTCATTGATACGGATGCCGAAGAACTTCTCTTTCTGCTCTTTGAAACTCGCCTCCCTCTCTTGGGCTTTACGGATGTCATCGGCTCTCTTTGCCTTGTATTGGATAGTCTGAAGTTTCTTCACATACCGGTCGTGTTCCTCTTGGAGATTGGCGGGGCAGATGTACTTGGGGGATTGAATGTCCTTGTCACAACGCTCCAACATCTTGATGTAGTCAACCCACATAACTGAGTCTTTTACCTTGTAGCCATTGCGGTTGGCTATCTTGATGGTGTTCCAATATCTCTTGATGTCATTTGCCCTCTGGTCTGAACTGCAAAGGTATCGGAGCAATTCTATCTCGTTGGATTTCATCAGTGTCTCCGCCTTGGGGTTGGTCAGTAACTCTTGGAACAAAGTCACGGGGTGGATATGGTGGCAACTGCCTTTGAACCCGTTGCGCTTGATAGTGTCAGTGACCTTGATGCGAGGGTAAACCCATTCATCGGATATGCGTTGGAAGGCTTCGTTGTCACACCTTATCTCCAATGGAGAACCAAAAGCGAAAGAGTCGATGTAGTAACCGAGAGTTCTCTGCAAACCGACAACGGTCTTATTGCCTTTGGGGTCAATGAAATACTGACCGATTTCAAGGTAGGCAGGTTTTACCTTCATACCCTTGCGCATTTCAACTATCATCAGGAACATTCTTACTACCTGATAGTCCTCAATGGTGGTGATTACATTGAAATAGGACTTGTCACGGATAACACGCTCTTTGGTGTCCTTGATTTCTATCTGTGTGGCACATTCGGGGCATAGACATATTTCTTTGCGGGTCTCAAACCACTCGTGACCGCATTTCATACAGGTACACATTCCGGATTTCAGTCGGTAGCCATAGTGACTGACAGTTGAGTTGAGTGCCCAATTCATTTGGGGAGTGGTGAGCGGGCGAAGTCGCCCACTCAGTTCCACTATATGCTGTTGTTTCTTATTTCTCGGTTTCATCGTCTTGGAGTTTTAGAAGTCAAAAAGATTGGGTTGAACATTGATTTCTGCTCCGGCTTTGGGAGCGGTGGCGGTCGGCTTGGGTTGAGCCTTCGGAGCTGACTGCCGTCTGATTTCTCGGAGTTGCTCCTCCTTGTATTGCTCCATCGCCTGCTCTTTGAGTTCCGCCTTATCCTCATCGGAGAGTTCCGGCTTGGATACCACGATGTTGCAGTTGATTGGAGTTCCGCCGTCCTCGATGCTGTCCTCATCATAGAAATGCAGGAGGATTGAGAGTACGGTCTGTTCATCTACGACACACATACCGCTTTTCTGTATCTCGTGGCAGAGATAGTTGATAGCACTTTCAAGTGATTTCTTCGGATTGGCAAGTTTTATAGCCAATGCGGGTTCAGCGATAATACGCTCTTGGAGCATCTGCTGCATAGCTGCGATTGCAGCGTTGTTTGATTTCATAGTAGCCATATCAGTTGAGTTTTATAAAGTGAGTAGCCAAAAGATTATCATTAGGGCAGTTGCAAGGCTAATAACCCAGCCCACACCTCGGAATATCGGTCGGAGAAACACCCACAACACCAATCCGAGTATTGCACCAATTATCCCCACCAACCAAAGGATAACCCTTTTTATGCGGTTGAGACTGGAGATGGATGCTCTGCCTCGTCTGTTTGATATGTTGTTGTTCGTTTTCATCGTGCGACATTTTTTTTATGCGTCTATCGACTATCGAAGTTTTGCTTGCTCGTTGACACGGCAGCGTGCGGAGGCAAAGAAGGGCTGTTCACCCTTTGGTGGAAAAATACGAGTGCAAAATGAAGTATTCGCCGGAGCTTGCGGAGGCAAATACCATTTTGTGTCTGGAGATTTTTCAGCCAAAAGGCAAAAGAATAGCCCTGCTCCGCACGTTTAGAAATCCGAGCAAGCACTACTTCCTGAGTTGATATGACTGCATAATAACTGGAGTTAAGTTTACGCGCCGGTGAAAACGAATGACGACATATTGGCACTGAAAACTCACTGAAAATGGCTAATTTTGCAACATGGATACAACATATATCGAAACTGAAAGACTGATTTTGCGTTCATGGAGAATGACCGACAGGGATGTATTTGCTGAATTGAACAGCAATGATAATGTCATGAGATACTTTCCGGCACCATTATCTGTTGAAGAATCAAATGGCTTTGTTGATAGGATTAATTCTGAATTTGAGGAAACAGGATTCGGATTGTATGCCGTTGAAATTAAGGAAACAGGTGAGTTTATCGGCTATGTTGGATTCCACCGCTTTACTTTCGATGTCCCCTTTTCACCGGGATGGGAAATAGGCTGGCGAATATCTGATAAATTCTGGAATAACGGTTATGCGACAGAAGCGGCGATGGCGTGCATAAAGTATGCCCGGGAGAAGAAAATATGCAATAAATTATACTCCTTTACTGCCGTACCTAATATTCCTTCAGAGAAAGTCATGAAGCGCATCGGAATGACTTTTGAAGGACTGTTCATGCATCCGGCGTTAGCTGACGGCCATTGGCTGAAAGAACACAAACTATACTATATAGATTTATAAAGGCACCGCCCAGTCCCGCAAAGACGAGTCTGTGATATGCCGACAACGCAGGAAGGCGGCACATCACTGTCTCGGCTCGTGGACTGCTTTCAAGCGGTAAGTGGCAGGCTGTCGTAAAAGCCTTTATCAGGCAACGGCGAAAAAGAACTCGGAGGAACGGCAGAGAGTCTCAGAGGTGGCATCAGCGAAGCCGTTGCCGATCCTCGGAGGCGTTGCCGATTCTCGGTGTTCCGCAGTTGCCCATAGGCAGGAGGCTGTCAAAAGGTGTCAGTGCCTGCACCGTCACCTTTTGACGGCTTCATCACCGCCAACAATGCAGACCGCCCAGCCTCTTGCCGCTTTCAACCGTTAAATATCTCAAGCATATCACTTTTATGTTCTACATAAAAAAGTCACCATTTTCGGGAACTTACGAAAATGGTGACTACTGTATTTTACTATAATGATTCTAATCATTTAAGATTTCCCAATGTCCCCCTTTTTTTGAGCCAACTCTTTTTACTAAATGAGTCATTTTGGCTATTTCACGGTCAATAGTTGAAGTTCCAACTCCAACCTCTTTTGCTATTTCATCCAGAGTGATTTCCGAATTATTTATCATAAGAGCTAAAATCTCTTCTTGGCGAGGTGATACTTTAGCACCACTTTTAGCACCACTTTTAGCACCACTTTTAGCACCATCTCTGCCCTCATTATCCTCCGTCTTTCTCTGTATGGCGGATTTGAGAGGGAATGACACGACTGCAATTGTACGTTCACTCTCTATGGTCGGGCGTGTACCGGTCAGCCTCTCCCAACTCACGAGCTTCTTCATGCCGTAGCCTGCATTTTCGGCGATGCCAACAAAACGGAACAGTTTGGCAATAGTCGGATTTCGTAATTTGGAGTATATTCGTCCGAGAATATCCTTTACCGGGAGAGGGAAGGATCCACCATTCATAAACTCTATATGGTCGGTATAAACGCGGATACAAGAGCGCAACGAATCGAAGTGGTCACAGTGCATAACCATGTTGGCGAGTGCTTCGCGGAGAACGTTATATTGGCTCTCGTCTGTTGTAGCGAATCCATCCTCCTTGATATGAATCGGTGCATCAACAAGAGTGCGGAAGCGACGCAGAATAATTTGGACAGCTTCCCAGATGTTTTCTTGTTCTGGAATACGATAAGTATATCTTACTTCTGCTTGCTCGATTGTCGGAGCTGGAATCTCGATATAGTCAACACAGAATGTGGGAACGTAGCGCAATACATACGGTGCTTTGCCGAACATCAGGAGTCCGGCATAAGTGAGTAGCCCGTTTCGGGTAATATTGACCTGCTCGCAAAATTCAGCATCATCAACCTCTCGAAGACTTACAAGATTCTGTGTCTGGCTAAGAGCAAACCTATAACTTTTTAGAGTATTGAGATTAAGCATTTCAATACTTGTCTCAGGTATGGTTTCCTCAGTTTTCTTTCCAAAGGACTGATCGCGGAACATCGCACGAATTTCTCCCTCTGTAGCCCTCTGGTCACCACTACCCATACGAATGAACGTATTTATGGGATTATTATAGTAAACGGGCTTAAAATCTACTTCGGGGACATAGAAAGCAAGGATATTCTTTCCATCAATATTGTATCGTTTGGCGGTTGCTTTTAATCTCTGATTAAATTTTTCTCCACGAAGTGTTCCAAGAAAATCCTGTTCAAGTTTCTCTATGTTATCCACTCCTTGAATCTCAAATGTCTTGCCGGATTGTTTTACACCGAGTACAATCCAGCCACCAGAGGTATTTGAGAAAGCACTGACGCTTTCCCAAACATTCTTAGGTAACTCGGATTTTGCAGCCTTGACTTCAAAATCCTCCCATTCTATGTCGCGTAGCTTTGCTACTAATTCATCCTTAGTCATTTTGATGACAAAATTACGAAAATTCTGTTAATTATCAGCTATGTGAGAGTAGTATCCTCGATGGTCAAAGTTCCTGAATATAATCTTTCCGCAAGATGCGGAAGATTTGTTGTTTTGAAATCGTCCGCAAGCTGCGGATGATTCGTTGTCTTAAAATCATCGGCAGCCTGCTGACGATTTGTAGATTTGAAATCTTCTACACCCTGTAGAGGATTTGACACGAAAGATTTTGCAGCTGGCAACTGCAAACCTCAATATCCTGACTATATACCGAAGAGTTCTACCAGAGGAATTTTAATCGAGAAGGTCAACAAGTTCTTTCTTCATATCCTCGTCGATGTCGCGATAGCGGGCGAAGGCTTTACTGCCTTCCTTGTGGCCGCTGAGGGAGCCAACGAGGTTTGGGTCTTTGACCTTCTTGTAGAGATTCCCGATGAACGTGCGTCGAGCCAAGTGACTGCTTGCAATCTCATTGAGAGCTCGCTTCTCTTCCGCTCCGGTTGTGGGATTAAGGACTGTCACCATACGGGTCACTCCGCAGACTGTGAAAAACTTCTTGATAGCCACGTTGTATTTCTGCGAACTGATGAACGGGAACAGCTTCCCATTCAGGTCATCGCGTCCGGCATATTTTGCAACAAGGGCTTTAGCTCTTGCGTTGAGAGGAACCCTGACAACCTGCGGACGCTCGCCCTTTGTCTTCTGAGGCATATACTCGATTGCACCGTTTATGATGCTTGCTGGAGTCATTGCCATAAGGTCTGATACACGGCATCCGATAAGACATTGAAAGATGAAAATGTCTCGCTGTGCTTCCAGTGACGGATTTGCGGAGAGGTCGTAGTCGGCAATCTGGTCACGCTCTTCAAGAGAGATATAATAGGGTGTGCCATATACCTCAGTGGTTGTACCATTGTATTTGGCAAACGGGTCGTTGGTCGTAAGCTCTTGGTCTCGGCACCAACGATAGAATGCTCTCATCAGTCCAAAGAGGCCGACGATGGTATTATCGCCCTTAGGATGCGGTTTTGGCTTTTTGCGCTGTGAATGGGTATCGGCAGGCACAGCCTCGTAAATCTTCGGATATTTCTTGTAGAACTTATGTTCGTTGCGGAGGAACTTCTCAAAGTCGTTCACATCATCGACCGTAAACTCATCGAGTTTGATTTTATACCTCTTATTGCCGTTGGCTTGGATGTAGAGTTCATAGCGCATCAAGGCGCGTTTGAGGACACGCAGATGGCGTATTCTCCATTCAGAGATATTTTTCTTCGTGATGTAATCCTCGAAGATGTCGAAGAACGTCACTTCGGGAGCCACGGGAGTTTCTTCAACCGGAGGATTAAGGAATAGGTCGAGTTGGGTGAGGAGAAAATCTTTCGTCACCTTATTGAGTGGAGTATCCTCACAGATGCGTATCAGGAACTTCTCGATTTCATCAAGACGGTCCTGAACATCCCGCACCTCCCTCTTCAATTCCGGGTCGCGGGGATTGGAGAATTTGCCATCCTTGAATAGCTCCTTCTTAATGAACACACCGCTCTTGATTCGGTGAGAAACACTATGTGAAACGGACACTCTGAGCATGAATTCAGCCCTGCCCGACGGATTTGTCTTCGCTGATAAAGACCGCTTAATTGTCGCCATAGGAGAGTTTATTAGAGTTCAACTTAGTTGTACTTGCTTGATACAAAGGTAATCATACCCTCGTACATATACAACAATTTTTGTCAGCAAATTGTCAGCGAAGGTTGAATTTTAACAAATCGAGTTCGAGTCTGACTGAAATTTGAACCGGTTTATTTCGGTTTATTTCGGTTGAAATACAGTATTTTACGCGATTTAGGCCATTCACTTAAAAATGAGCACTATTCATTTCGATTCATAGTTAATGCTCCTGTTCTGGGCACCATAACCCTTTGATAATCAATTGATTTTCAAAGGGTTTCTTATTTCCGAGGTGTACTAAAAGTGTACTCAATGCGAAAGTGTACTGCAATAGTCAGCTACAAAAAGAAAGAAACGACGAAACCTTTTACGCTTGATATTTTATCAACCGGAATAACTTTTCATATCGGGATATGTCAACATTCTTAGCCCGATGCCGAACCATGCATCACTCGAAAGCTCATTAAGAAGATTGTGTAGTTTCATATCAGATATGAATTTAATGCGGCAACCACATAGTTTGATTGCTCACAACAAATATTGATGTCGTTATTCTATTATCCCAACATCGTAGAAGCTCGTCGTCTAAAATCCGGTGTTGTCTGCAAATTCTGATGTGTCAATTAAAATCCCCTAATTATAATCGGTCTTTTCAGATAACGGAACTTGGTTTTCTTTTCTGAGTTTCGCATCAGATAGCCAAACATCATATAGCCTTTATAACCAAATAGCGATTCCGGGCTTTTGGTATGTTGCCAAGCCCGGTCATTGCCAAATTAGACTGCCGAATGCCATAGCCGGATAAGAGAGCCATGCTATTGGCTAACCTAATTTTGAATAAACCCAGCAAATATAGCCGTCGCTTTGCCTATAAAACCATGCACACAGCAGTCTTGGATTCGGCAACGAAAGTTATCGTTAATACCCACAGGGGAAAGTGGGCTCCCATGCCGGGTTTTATATGGCAAGCCTACGCCAAAGTGGCATCATTTGGATGCAGCCCCTTTTGAGAAGCCTTGTGGACGAATCCACGGCTTCTAAATTGCGGAAAATCTACATTCGGGAGCTTGCTCTGATCTCGCCGATTCGGCAACTCCTTGCGCCGTTTTCGGCGGAAGGGGGTATTAGGCTACCCCGATACCGGGTAATGCGGCAACAGCCTTCTTTCGCGCAAGCGCATTGGTCCCTGTCAATAGTTTCTATCAAGAGTGACGCCGTGCGCCTCGCATTGATGGAAAAATGTTGCGATTGTTACCTTTCGGGTCGTTCTGAGAAGGTTTGTGAACTTCGTATCGGTTTTTGCACGGTCATATCCCGGATACACAGAGCTGACTGCATGGAAAAACTCGCGTCCTGCTTCACCAAGATTCGCTAATGCCATGCCAATTTCAATCCAATTGCTATATCCGTCTGTGAGGTCTATTCCCCGTCTCACAACTTCTTTGGTTAGTCGCGCTACTTTATCAAGTGTTTCTTCCGGGCTTCCATTCCACGTGCGCTGTCCCATTATCGCTGTCGTTTTTGTCAGATTATGTTTGGGAATAGTTATCGCATCAATTATGCGGAAAGGCTCGGCATTGTCATTGATATACGGTTCCGAATCGAGAGTCGCAAAGCGAAGCCGTTTCACATCCTTGCATTGTCCGTCTATGGCAATACCTAAACGTGATCTGAACAGTCGTTGCAAGGCGAGAAAATGTCCGAGATGGTTTTCGGGATGCGCCAACCGAAAGATGGCGAAGCAGCCGTTGCCACTCGCCGAAATGGTGCAATATGCCACTTCCATAACTTTGCAAACCTCGGCTTTCAATTCAGCACCGCTTCCAAATCCGGGATTGTCCTGCCCGTCAATGTCTATGCAAATAAGCCCGGTATGCTCGAAGGCATCATCAGCCTTCCGGCTGTCCAGACAGATTGCCGAAATGGTAGCGCACTGCAGACAGGATTTTAGTCGGGTGCGCTCAGTCTTGTACTCCGTCATTCGGATTTGTTGGATGAGTTGATGCGATGACGCATCATTAAGGAATTTGGCAAGAGATGAGACACGACCGTTAGTCGATGTAACACTTTCAAATACCGTTATAGGAGTTTCAAGAATATTCATGGGTGAATTAAAATTGTCATGTTCTGCCCTATGTCGGGTCAATGTAAAAAAGCGGTTGTTAATTTCTGAGATTTAGGGATAGATGGGCGTATCGCTAACTGAATTAGGGAAGTCTAATCATCATAAGCACTTGTTATATAGTAGATTCCCGAAGGACAACAGCGCTAAACTCCAATCTAAGCGCCTAAAAATATTTTTACTCTCGGGTAATTTTTTAACAATTCAACCGGGTTTTGCTACTGACCCCCTATGTCCTACGTCCTGCCGAAAGGCTCTTGAACAGGACATAGGACGTAGGGCTTTCTATTCATTTAGCCATCGTCTGACTTGGCGAGGATCTACGCCAATCGCTTCAGCCAGCTTAGATTTAATTAAATGCGGAAATCTACTTTCCAATAAAAGCAACAGTTCTTTGTTGGTGAGTTGCGGAGTTGTATTAGTCGAACCAATTATATCGGTCAGCATACGGAGTTGGGATGCCTGTGAATAGTATGCCATATCCACCGCCCAACTCATCTGCTCCGCAGTGACTACAGCCGGTTGATTTCCTTGCTCGATGGTGTTCATCACGCACGCTATTCCCGCAAGTTGAAGGACATAGATTCTCAACTTACCCCAAATGGACGCCTCGTAATCTGTCGCTGATGCTTCATCTGCCCGGATAGAGTTTTCAACGAAACGGCAATATACATCTATTGCCGACCCGGAAGCGGTTATCACCGATGTTGCCACATTATTATAAGTGTCGCTGATAAGCTTGTCCCACGCCTCAGCTATAACAAGGTCAATGGTCACCGCCTCAGGCGATTTCCGCGCCGTGCGTTTTGGCATCTCTGTGGGATAGAGTGCCAGGAAGCGGTTGAGGAATCCCATCGACAGAAATTTCGGATTGTCAAATGTCGGTTTCAACATTCCAGGTTGAATACCGCTCACCCATGAGTAAAACGGAGCCTTTATAACTTTCAGCCCTTCGCCTTTGCGATTGGTCGTGAATGGAGTGCAGTCACGAAGGGACAGCAATGCGCTCAATTCACCGCTGCTCCCATACCGTCCAATGTCGCCAATTGTTGCCGTCAGTTCTTCGCGGCTGTTGAGAAGACCGTGTGTATTATCTTCAAGTGCCTGATTACGTGCTTCGGGTGTGGAATCCTCAATCAGAATCTGACTTGTCTTGGGAAGAGGTTTATCGTTGCCGGTTGCTCTCTCGGCTTTTACGGCTTCCACCTTCGCACTGTATTCATCAAACAGTCGATTGTTGATTTTGTACAACGGTGCATAGATATCTTTCATTGGTGCTGTCTTGTTGGCTGTGCTCCGACCAATCATCATTATCCACAGGTTGAGCCGGTTGCTATAACCGTAGGAGTTGAGAATAATCCGACTTCCTATGGCTATGCTTGCAGCTCCAAGTGCCGGACCAAGAGCAAAGTCAATGGCCGCCTGACGTTTATCCGACACCTCTCGAATCATCCTCTGCATCGTTGACGGGAGTCCGTAGATAGGTGGTGACAGTTCCGCATTGAAAGAGATAACCTCGGCGCACATCACTTCCTGGTTTTGAGGCAATAGGCATTCGCCCGTTGCGCAAGTTCAGATTTTGTCGAGATTCTTCCAACGAGAATCCATGCCTCAAGTTCGCTTCGCTTGAAGTAACACCGTTTTCCTGTCGGCTTGTAATGGGGAATTGCCTGTGCGCTCGTCTGTTTGTAGAGATAGCTTTTCGACACGCTGAGAAATTCAGCAGCTTCCTCGATGGTGAGGATTTCTTTGAGGGGAGATGTTGGCAACACGCTGGTTGCCTGATTTGATTGAATATTAAAATTGTCCGCCATGATATGATGTATTAGCGGTTATGGTCGTCGGGGAAGTGTTGCAGGCATTCCCGTGTTCACCATCTGAAAAGATGTCTCTGCAATTGACATCGTATCAATACAACGGCAAAATTATGCAAATATATTGTAGCATAAAAGCCTGTCATCCAGATATTCACAAACTTTACAAATGGGGCGATTATTTATAATCGGCTCTTTCCCCTTTCATTCATTGACTTACTCCAAATCCCATATAAATATCGACTCATTTTCCCAACAATTTTTACCAATCGCGCCGATATTTATATGCTGTCATTTATGGGTTTATGTTTCTCAGCATTTTTTATTGCCATGTCGGAATTTATCACTAAATTTGCATAATTCGCAAATCAGAACGCAATGGCAAAATACATAAACCGATTAAAAGTAGTTCTTGCTGAGCAACACAAGACCAACCTTTGGCTTGCCAAGGAGCTTGGAAAAGACCCTGCAACCGTTTCCAAATGGTGTACCAATACAGCCCAGCCATCCTTGGAGACTTTGACGTCTATTGCAGAATGTCTTAATGTGGATATTCGGTCGTTGCTTAACAGCACTAATGAGACAACGATGGCATGTGAACCCTCAACATCTTACGGCGAGCAATGAGTAAATTTAATGAAGCGACACGGGTCCAGATGCCTGCAATGGTGCATCTTACCCGACTTGGATATAAATATTTCGGTAAGATTTCAGAAGAGGATGCCGGTAAGGTTTATGACCCATCTACAAACATTCTTCTTGAAGTATTTGAGTCTCAATTCGTTCGACTCAATCCCGATTCGGCAATATCAGCGAAACAGATGCTTCAGGACATTCGCAATGATTTGAAGAACGATGATCTCGGACGGGCTTTTTATCAGCGTCTCAAAGCGGTATCTCCTGTAAAACTCATTGACTTCGAGAATCCGGCAATCAATACTTTCCATTTCACAGCTGAATTCACCTGCAAGAATGGTCAGGACGAGTTCCGCCCGGATATTACTCTATTTGTAAATGGTCTTCCATTAGTATTCATCGAAGTCAAGAAGCCTAATAACAGCGGTGGAATGGTGGCGGAAAGCCGGCGTATGAATCTTCAGCGGTTCCCTAACAAACGTTTCCGCTCATTTATCAATATTACCCAGTCGATGATTTTCTCCAATAACATGGAATATGATGCGATGGGTGGTATTGTACCATTGCAGGGTGCGTTCTATTGTACAGCAGCGCGTGAGTCTGCCCCGTTTAACTGTTTTAGGGAAGAGAATCGTTCCAATGCCGATGTTGCGCCATATAATCGGAATTATCCATATAAACCGATAGATAAAGAGGTAGAGAAAAAGATTCTAAAGGATTTCAACTGTCAGGTAATCCATACAACCCCTGAGTATAAGACAAATCTCGACACGAACACACCGACCAACCGAATCCTTACCTCAATGTGTTCTCCGGAGCGTCTGCTATTCATTCTTCGGTATGGCATTGCTTACGTTAAATCAGAACGAGAGGTTGACGGCAAGATTGAGATAACAGACCAGAAGCACATTATGCGTTATCAACAGATGTTTGCTTCAATGGCTATATGCGAGCATCTCGACAAGGGGGCTAAAGCCGGTGTGGTATGGCATACGCAGGGCAGCGGAAAGACAGCCCTGTCTTATTATCTCTCATATATCCTCAATGATTATTTTGCCCGACAGGATAAAGTCGCCAAGTTCTATTTTATAGTTGACCGTCTTGACCTTCTCGAACAGGCCACACAAGAGTTTGAAGCCCGTGGACTTGTCGTGACTACAGCCAATTCCCGCAAGGAATTGATGGAACAGTTCCGCAATAATCAGTCCCAACAGGGAGCCTCCGGCAAGCAAGAGATAACTGTTGTCAACATACAGCGTTTCGCTGAGGACAAGGAAAAGGTTAAACTGCCGGACTACGCCACAAATCTTCAACGCATCTTTATTCTTGATGAAGCGCACAGAGGCTACCGCCCAGGCGGTTGCTTTCTCGCCAACCTTTTTGAAGCAGACCCCAACTCAATAAAGATTGCGCTAACTGGCACTCCACTTCTGAAAGAAGAGAAAGCAACAGCCAGTGTTTTTAATGAGTATTTCCACACATATTATTATGACCGCTCAATCGCAGACGGTTATACATTGAAGATAATACGTGAGGAAATCGAAACGTCTTACAAGGAGAAACTCACAGCAGTGCTTGATAAACTTGATCAGCTCGTGCAGAAAAAAGATGTGCAGAAAGCCACTATTATAGAGCATGAGAACTATGTCAAGGAACTGATACGATATATCATTACCGACCTGTCTCGTTTCCGTCGTCAGCATGGAGATGAGACTCTTGCCGGTATGATTATCTGTGAAACCAGCGGACAGGCAAGAAATCTTGCACTGTATTGGGACGAAGTGCAGCGAGAGATGAACAAAGACGCCTCTTTCCCGACCCATCTGAAAGCCCGTCTAATCCTTCACGACACAGACGACAAGGAAACTCGAAAACAGATTGTCAAGGATTTCAAAAAGAATATGACAGTCGATGTGCTCATAGTCTTCAATATGCTTTTGACCGGTTTTGATGCGCCCCGACTCAAACGCCTATACTTCGGGCGTAAGCTCAAGGACCACAACCTCCTTCAGGCACTTACCCGCGTAAACCGACCTTATAAAAACAATCGTTACGGCTACGTTATTGACTTTGCCGACATCAAGCGAAATTTTGATGAGACCAATGAGGCATACCTTCAGGAACTCAATCGCTTTAATGACCCGCAGGATGATGGCACCGGTATTACTGATACTTTCACACAAGTTATCGAGAATCCACAGGAGATACTTGATACCATGCGTGACATCCATGATGTACTCTTTGATTATACGGTTGACAATGTAGAGGAATTCAGTTCGGAAGTCTCGACTATTCAGGATAAAGAAGTGCTTCTGAAACTCAAAAAGGCACTCGAAGCAGCCCGAGACTGCGGAAACCTTGTGCGCACTTTCGGCGATGACGACCTCAAGGAGAAGTTCTCTCATGTAGAACTGACGAAACTCCCTGATATGCTCAAGGAGGTGCAGCATCATATCACCATCATAAATCAGAAGGAAGCGTTCAATGCCGATGAACAGACCACGGTTCTGGTAAACGAAGCCATGCAGGACATTGAGTTTACATTCTCTAAGATTGGTGAGGAAGAGTTGAAACTCATTTCCGGCGGTCGTGAACTTCAGGATAAGTGGCGTGACACTATCCGTGCCTTCCTTGATAATATCGACCCCGACGACCCTGAATTCATTACTCTGAGAGAGGCATTTACTGAACGCTTCAAAGAGCATGGGTTCGTTATCGACTCAATTGCAAAATTCAACGAGGAGACTGCCGAACTTGACAAGATAATCGGAAGACTGAAAGATATACAACGTGCAAACAAGGCGTTGTTGGGCAAATATAACGGTGATGCCAAATTTGCCAGAGTCCACAAACGTATCCGTGAGATAAACGGAGAACGAAAGGCTCAGGAGAAGAAGCCTATATTCACTTTCAGCGACTACGAAATCTGCGTAATACTCAATATGATAAAAGAAGATGTTGACCAACGTGTCTATGACAAGAACGACATCCTAAAAAAGGATGCCTACTTCGAGCAGACAGTCTTGCAGATTGTGGCCAACATGCTTTCACATTTCCCGCAAATCAGCGATGATGCCACTCTTGATGACTACAACTTTGTCAAGAACGGTATTGCCCGCCAGTATCTCAACCAATATAATGCCACTTATGCGGCATGTTAATTACCGACAATGGATCTGAAAGAAAAAACCATACGTCTTATAGACGACCTCAAAGCCACCTGCCAGTCTTACGGACTCGGCAACGACGGAAACGAATACAAGATTATCACGCAGATATTCCTGTATAAGTTTCTCAATGACAAGTTCGGCTACGAACTCAAAAAATCAAAGAGTCCTGTTGCAAAGAAAATCAGTGAGGCCGAGCACTGGGAACTCGCCTATGCCGGGCTCGGCGATGCTGAACGTGAACTGCTGATGGTGTTCCTTCCACCGGAGTCGCTGAAACTCCAGCCGCAGCATCTTCTTTACACACTCTGGAACAATCAGAGCAAAGGAAACTTCGATGAGATTTTCGATGCCACCATGACCGACATCGCCGAACAGAACATTGAAATCTTCTCGACGCAGACCACCCAGAATACAAAAATTCCGCTCTTTGAGCGTCTGACACCCTACGTTACCGACATTGACCAGCGTCCGGCATTTGCCCGCGCATTGGTTGACAAACTTGTCGGATTCTCATTTGAGGAAGCATTCTCTGATGAAAAGGGATATGACTTCTTTGCCACCATCTTTGAATACCTAATCAAAGATTACAATACAGCCGGAGGTGGTAAATATGCCGAATACTATACACCCCATGCCATCGCCACTATTATGGCCCGTCTGCTTGTGAACGAGGATGACGACCTGCACAACATCGAAGCATACGATCCTTCGGCAGGAACCGGCACTCTGCTTATGGCACTGGCACATCAGATTGGCAACAGCAAATGCACCATCTTTGCTCAGGATATTTCGCAGCGAAGCAATAAAATGCTGAAATTGAATCTGCTCCTCAACGGACTTGTGTCTTCGCTCGACCATGCGGTGCAGGGTGATACCCTTGTGTCTCCCTATCACAAAAACGATGAGGGAACAGCCATCCGTCAGTTTGACTATGTGGTTTCCAATCCTCCATTCAAGATGGACTTTGCCGACACTCGTGAAAAGATTGCAGCCCAGACGGCTCGTTTCTGGGCAGGCGTTCCGAATGTCCCTGCCAAGAAAAAGGAGAGTATGGCGATATATACATGCTTTATTCAGCACGTTATCAAATCTCTGAAGCCGAATGGAAAAGGTGCGATAGTCATTCCGACGGGCTTTATTACTGCCAAGTCGGGAATCGAGAACAAAATATTAAAACATATAGTTGACAACAAGATTATTCATGGTGTTGTGTCGATGCCCTCGAATGTGTTTGCAAACACCGGCACAAATGTTTCGGTACTGTTCTTTGACAATTCCAAATCTTCCGATAAAGTAATCCTGATTGACGCTTCCAAACTTGGCGAAGAATACAAGGAGGGAAACAATCAGAAGAAACGCCTTCGTCCGGAAGAAATCGACAAGATTGTAACTACTTTCCGTAACCGTGAAGCAGAGGATGGGTTCTCTGTTGCTGTAACCTACGATGAAATCAAGGAGAAGGGCTACTCGCTTTCAGCCGGTCAATACTTCGACATCAAGATTGAATACGTTGATATAACAGAAGAGGAGTTCAATCGGCGCATGGCTGACTATGAGAACACGCTGAC
Organism: uncultured Duncaniella sp.; assembly: GCA_910577335.1. Taxonomy (GTDB): domain Bacteria; phylum Bacteroidota; class Bacteroidia; order Bacteroidales; family Muribaculaceae; genus Duncaniella. The sequence goes on from CAJTMJ010000029.1 coordinate 40,317, forward strand.
TGAAATGTTTGCAGAAAGCCACCGTCTGGAGGCTGAGATTCTGGCGCAACTGAAATCCCTTAAATTCAACAGCTGAAATAATGGCAAAAGAAATACAATTTATTCTATATAACCTGCCCGACAATTCGGGTACGGTACAAGCTATTGTCCAAGATGAGACAATTTTCCTTACTCAAAAAGCAATGGCAGAGCTGTTTGGCGTAGAAGTTAACACTATCAATTATCATTTGAAAGAGATATTCTCGACGGGTGAATTGATTGAGGAAGCAACTATTCGAAAAATTCGAACAGTTCAGACGGAAGGTAATCGTCAAGTCGAACGCGAAAGAGCTTTCTATAACCTTGATGCGATTATCAGCGTTGGATATCGTGTTAATAGTCAACGAGCAACGCTATTCAGGCAATGGGCAACTCGCATACTGAATGAATTTATCCGCAAGGGGTTTGTGCTTGATGACGACCGACTGAAGCAAGGAAATGCGGTGTTCGGACGCGATTATTTCCGTGAACTCTTGGAACGGGTGCGCTCTATCCGTGCCAGCGAGCGTCGCATCTGGCAGCAGATAACCGACATCTATGCCGAATGTAGTATTGACTATGACCGTTTGGCCCCGACTACCAAAGAGTTTTACGCAATGGTGCAGAACCGCTTTCACTATGCTATTACCGGACATACCGCCGCTGAAATCATCCATGCCGGAGCGGACCATACAAAGCCGCACATGGGTCTGACAACATGGAAGTATGCGCCCGAAGGACGCATACTGAAATCTGATGTCTCCATCGCTAAGAATTATCTGACGGAGAAAGAAATCCGCTCGCTTGAACGCACTGTTACCTCTTACTTCGACTATATCGAAGGACAGATTGAGCGTGGCAACGTCTTCAACATGGAGCAGTTCGCGGCAAGCGTCAACAAATTCTTGACGTTCAACGACTATGAGATTCTTCCCAACAAGGGAAGTATCTCGGCTGCGCAAGCCAAAGCCAAGGCAGAAGCCGAATACGACCTCTTCAATCCAATCCAGCAAATAGACTCCGATTTCGACAAGGAAATCCGGGGTATGCTCGACAAGGACTGAATGGTCGTAGATGTTTTTTAGTTATTGATGATTATGGACAATAGTATATGAGTAAAGCATATTCAAATAGTGACTATAAAAAGTTGGGAGATAGAATTCGAGCGGACATAAACAATATCTCTGATGCTGATTATGAGATGCTACAGTATCTTAGAACCAGCTACAAGTCACCTCTGTCTACTATTTTTAATAGTATCGAACAATTAGCTCATAAAATTGATGCGAATTGCGTTTGCACTTATAGAATAAAACGAATTGAATCTATTATAAGTAAACTTATTCGCTTCCCTGAGATGCAAGTGAATCGTGCAGAAGATATTGCAGGATGTCGATGTATTTTATCTAATGAGCAGCAAGTCTATGATTTATACAATCGCATATTAAAAAGAATTTCTAAACTCCCTTTTGAATTGAAAGGGAAAATAAATGATTATATCGCAAACCCTAAAGAAAGTGGCTACAAATCGATTCATCTAAATGTGGTGGTGAAAGGGGATAATCGTAGAGTTGAAATACAATTAAGAAGTCTTGAACACCATAATTGGGCTACTTTGGTAGAAATTTCAGATTTGTTATATGGTCTTAAATTAAAAGAGAATGGGAGAAGTTGTAACGAAGAATTGTTCGACTTACACTTATTATTATCTAAAGCAATACAAACACTTGGTCCGAATGAAATAAATATTATTGCAGATACAATCATCAAATATGGATATATACATAAATTAGGCGAAGTCTTCGCGCAGAATTATATTGAGGTACGAAAACATTGGAATTCACTCCGTCTTCAATCCAAACATTTTTTCCTCATTGCCACAGGAAGTGATGGTATTCCTGAGATTCAGGGCTTTACAAATTTCGACGAAGCCGAGAATCAGTATTTCGAGATGTTTGTATCAAATAAATCAAATAAAAATATCGTACTCACGCACCTTCAAAACACAAATTTTACAAAAATCAGTATTGCGTATTCAAATTACTTTCTCACTTTTAATAACACTATAATTAGAATTCTATATCACTTATCTCAAGCAGTAGAAGAATCCTTTAGGCGCAATCAAATTAAACGATTCGGTCGATATTATGATGCCTTCTTGGATATGATGTTGTTTTGGATGGAGAAACAAATTATTGAAATTAATTCATTTAAATGCGATAATAACATATTTAGGTCCAAGAAAAAACACAACGAATGGGCTAGTACAATAACAGCAGGCATACAAATCTTTAATGGTATATTTCGACATACTCATAGTCAAATGCATTTTAAAATCAGGAATGCTTTTACGTATTATATTATGCGTTCAAAATATAAAAAATTCCAAACAAAGGCAAATAGAATGTCAAATCGGCAGTCTTAAAAAGCCATGTTTAATATCTTTCGTACTTTGTTAATGTTTAAACTGAAAAAATATAAACTGGGTGAACTAATTGATGTTTGCCGTGGAACGTCACTTTCTGGCGAGTACTATGCGACTGAGGGAGATCTTATACGTCTCACTCTTGGAAATTTCGACTATCAAGGTGGTGGATTCAAAGACAATACTTCTAAAAATGATTTGTACTTTACAGGACTGGTAAAGCCGGAATTCATTCTTAGCGAAGGAGACATTATTACACCTCTGACAGAACAGACTCCCGGTCTGCTTGGAAGTACAGCTATGATTCCGGAATCGGGAAAATACATTCAAAGTCAGGATGTGGCATTGGTTACACCTGATGAATCAAAACTTGACCGAAACTTTTGCTATTATCTTCTCCCTTCTAAGATAGTAAAGCAACAATTAGCCGCAGGTGCTCAACAAACGAAAATCAGACACACCACCCCTGACAGGATAAAGGATTTAACTGTTTTTATTCCTGATTTAGCCAATCAAAAAGCAATCGGACAGCTTCTCCATGATATAGACAAAAAGATTGCTCTTAATCGTGAGATAAATCGCAATTTA
>CAJTMJ010000030.1 GCA_910577335.1 uncultured Duncaniella sp.
GTTAAAGTCTTATTTATCAACGGACTAAAAAAGTTCCAAATCTCTTACTAAGAGAGTGTGACTTCGTTAGTATGAACGTTCGCTCATTAAGTCATGGGATTTGAAGCCGACACACGCCCTATTTCCATCTCTGTCAGAAGGTCAGACGACCCTGAGGCGGGGGGAAGAGAGGAATTGTAGCTAAATACGGAAACGGTAAAAAGTCATCACTGCCTAAATGTCTTATAATAAGGGGTATTCAAACAAACAATTCCTCGAGTTTTTCCGATCAAAGCTTTCTGCAGTCAGCCATGAGAGTGGTATGAGATACCGAAAAACCTTATCAGAGCTGGAGCTATTTCTTGTCGGACATCATATCCAATTCGCCGACCTGTCTGAAATGATGATGGCGGACTGGGCTACGGAATTATTGTACCGTGGTCTTGCCGTGAGCACTGTCACGAGGCATTTGAACAGTCTTAACAGCATGGTCAAGGACGCCGCCAAGGAGGGGATGATGGAACTGAACAACGCTCCGAGGTCGGTAGCCAAATCGTTGTCGGAACTCAGCGCTCTCCCGTTGCTTTTAGACGGTTCTGTATTTGAAAACACACTTTCCCTTCTCCGGAGCGCTCTGAAAGAACATGTAGACAGTAAATATAATGTCTTTCATGATATAGTCCTGTTCTCGATGCTCAACGGAGCGCTTAGCCTTGATAAAATCGCTCATCTTAGGAAGGAAAATCTGCGGGACTATGACGGGTATAGTCTGTCAATATTGATGCGCAACGTTAGCAACCGACGAGATTATATTTTCGATCTGCGTCAGTCTATGCTCACATCCCGTCAACTAAAATCTGCAATCTCTTCTGGGGTGTTTTCCGCTTTCAAATCCGGTTTCGAGAAGTCAGGATTTGATCCTGACGAATTCGTGCGTTCCTTATGGACTGCGTGTGCTATCCGAAGCGGACTCTTGGCATCGGAAGCATTGGGCTATGTCGGAGGTTCTGCCTCATACTCGATACCGGGCTTCTGCACCCCGGCGTCGGTCTCTGCCGATGGCAAAGACGCATGGATCTCCACGGTTAACGCTATGCTGACTAGCGAAATGCCGAAATGGTATGTCATGCAGATGCGCCGGGGAGTGAGCTATGATGAATTGCGCAAAGAGATTTGCGACAAGATACGACCCTGCCCGGTGCTGTATTATCCCTGCGAGACAATCCTTAAGGAACGTGGTAACAAAAAGGTCTCGGAGGAGCGTCCGTTCATTAGCAGAACCGTGTTTTTCAGGAGCTATCCCGAAAATGTTATGCCGATGTTCAGCATTATAGGCGACAAGGCATGGTGCTATAGGGTTCTAGGTGTTTCCGGTTCGCCGTATGCTGTCATACCGCAGCGTGACATGGAACGGTTTCAGCGGGCAATAGGCGTGTTCACGTCCGAGGTCGAGATTCATCCTCTAAACGAACTACTGCCAAAACCGGGAGAAACGGTAATATTGATCAAGGCGGGGTTCGGCAACCGCCCAGCCACGGTTGAGGATGTCATAAAAAATGAGTGCGGCTCTGCGATATTCCGTGTGAAGTTTGACACGGACAATGGGTATGAGTTCCGTATCGATGTCGATGCGCGCCAGTTGGAGCGAATCGTTGGCTGATGGCATGTAAAGCGATGAAAGGCAAGGACTGTGTGCCTGACGTGCACCTTGCCGATTTTAGCAATGCCTACAAAATATCATTCCTCATCAGAGAAATTAACGGTCTGGATCACTTGGTTTTATGAGTATTGACCGGATGCTTGTGAATTTCCGTGACACAAAGGAAATAACCGCTTACACCCACTGGCTTGCAATGCGTGGTCAGCTTGCCGGGAATTTTCGCTTTGACGGGCATGGAGCTTCGGAGGAGGAAACTCTTGTGGCAGAGGAATGTCGGATGTTGTGCGAGAACATCTCCCGAAACCTGAATTACTGCAAGGTAAATGAGATACCGGATTTGCTCGAAGGTTATGATACGGCTTATCGGATAGGGTACAAGCGTCTGCCAAATAGCGACTTCATTAACCGCCATAAACGCCGCGTGCTAAGAGCATGGAAAGCCGGTGATCGCAGTATAGAGGAAAGTTCCGTGTTCGGAATAGTCGCCCCTGAGGTGTCATGCCATCCTGGTAAAGCCGACCATGAGTATTTCAATGCCCATCTGTCAATAAAAGAAAAATGGCTTGCCACACTCCTGAAACACAACTACTTCCCGAAAGTCTCAGCATACGAAAACTACCAACGCCTCTCCCTGATAATGCGTGAGAACCTCGATCTGTACTTTGACGAAGTTACAGCAGGTTATGGCGCAACTACTCGTGCCAGCTCAATTGGCATTGACTCTAATGGTGTTACTGTCGAAGAAATAAAACGTCGTTGGTATGAACACAATAAGGTTGACAACCTGTCCACGCTTGGCTCACAGATCCTCCGCAGCTACCGCCGCTTCGCCTCTTCACTCTTTCCCGACGTGCTCGGCAGAAAGCATCAAATAGCTCTCGACAACTGCATCCTCACCGAACTCACCACCCGCACCGACCTCGACCCATACGACTGCGAAGCATTCCGCCTCGCCTTGGAATTCAATAAGAGACTGATCTGATTAACACATGATTAATCTAACCCAACTTTGGTAATAAAAGGACTACGATTAGAAAACATGGGAAGCTTGAAGAAAAATATAGCTTATAAAGGACTGTTAACCATAAGTAACTACCTTTTAGCCTTTATCACGTTCCCTTATATTACCCGAGTGTTAGGTGTAGAACGTTTTGGGCAAGTGAACTTTGCACTCAATGTTGTGGAATATTTCTTAATATTTGCCACTTTAGGAATAAACACTATCGGCACCCGCGAAATCGCAGCAGTAAATGGGGTGCAAAAAAAATTAAATCATGTTTTCTCATCTATTTTTGGGATGAATTTTGTACTTACAATTATAGTTTCGATAATATTCCTTATCTCAATTCAGCTAATAACTAAATTTAATGAAAATAGTTGCTTATTATATATTGGATTAGGCAAAATAATTTCGACATGTTTCTTAGTTGAATGGTTTTATACAGGAATTGAAAAATTCAAATATATCACGATTAGGAGCTTGCTAATCAAAATATTATATGTAATATCAGTTTTTATATTCGTAAAAACACGAACAGACTATATTCTGTATTTTTTACTGACAGTTGGAGCAGTAGTGCTTAATGCCATTGTTAATTTCTTATTTTGTAGAAAATTAGTAAAGATAGACTGGCATGATTTTTATAATTTTGAATTTATTAAACCAAATATCATATTGGGCATTCAGGCGTTAATGACCTCGACATATATGACATTTAATGTTATGTGGTTAGGATTAGTTAGCACTGATGTGCAAGTCGGATATTATACTACCGCATTCCGGCTGTACTTCATAGCAATATCTCTATTCGGGGCATATACTGCAGTAATGATTCCAAGGATGAGTGCGATAGTAGCTGAAGGTAATAATGAGTTATTTAGAGTGCTATTACGAAAATCATTTAGAATATGCATTCTTTTTTGTATTCCCATAATTATCGTTGGTGTAATTTTTACACCTTTTATCATATATTTAGTTGCCGGTCATGGTTATGAAGGGGCAATTATACCTATGAGAATAATCATGCCTGCGGTTTTATTTGTCTGTATTGCCCAAGTCATAGCATTGCAAATTTTAGTCCCTTTCAAAAAAGACAAAGCATTACTCGTTGCCTCCATTGCAGGCGCAAGTTTAGCGTTGATATTTAATTTTATTTTTGTAAAAAATTATGGAGCTATTGGGTCTGCATTAACTTTATTATTTTCTGAATTTTGCGTTACATCCATTTATTTAATTTATTACACGAAATATTTTAATCATAATATTTAATCTGAATTCAAAATGAAGCTTTGTGCGGTTGTTGTGACTTATTATCCTGATGTTGCAACTGCTATGTCTAATATTTTACACTATTTCCCATTTACAGCATTTCAATTATTTTATAAATTTTGACAAATATTTAGATGTCATTCGTAACTTTATATAATATTTTATTGTTTTTCGCTAATATCCTATTATGGGTAAGCACATATTTATATTTTAAAAAAAAGTATGGCAAGAATTCAATTGGGAGTATAATGATTCTATTATACACAACTATTGCTATATTAGGTCCATATATTTTCATGATTGAGGATGGAAAAAATTTTTTTATTAATAATCTGACTATTCTACCATTCATATACTTATACTTAATGTTAATAGTTGCGATAAGGCCTTTATTTAATTACTCCCCTAAATATATACAATATATATCATTACCACGTCCTCAAATATTAAATCTAATATGTCTTTCATTTTCTTTAATTTCTATTATATCACTGATCAAAATTATTCCATCTTTGAAGGAAGGAATAATTGGTCTAATTATTGATTCCTCATCGGCTGCAGATATTTACTCCAAATCTACCTACTCAAGGATGAACCAAACAAATAATATTGGATATGATTACATAGCAATATTTTCCAATATTTCTGTAGCTATTATTCCTTTTTTATTCTTTTGTTATCTACTTCAAAAAAAGAAAAAGAAAGTAATAATGACATTATTAACAATATCCATACTGATTCCTCCGTTAAATGGGATTGCAAATGCTAGCCGATTAAATATTATATCAAGTTTTCTTACATGTATATTCTTAGGTCTTTTCTTTTATCCATATTTTAATCATAGTATTAAAATCAACTTAAAAAAAGGAGCAATATTCGTATCCATAATTTTTTCTATTATATTCATACTTATTACAATTGGTAGATCATCTCAAAATAATTCCACATCTATTGGATATGGATTAATGAGATATTTTGCTGAAGGTCCTTTAGTTTTTAATAACTACTGTTTAGATGCTAATGGGACAAGAGATGGTGAATATACTTTTGCTTTTCAACATATTTTAGATAGAGGCAGTCAGCCAAATGAGGCTGAACTTAGGGAAAAATATAGCAATTTAAAAATTAATAGTTCACGATTCTATACTTTTGTAGGAGATTTTGTATTAGATTATGGTCCTATACCAGCCTTTATAATAATTGTTGCTATTTTTTTTATTGTTTATAATAAGACAATTATACATAGGAAAACCATGTTATTTCCCCAAATGATACTTCTCTATATATTGATTCAGTATTGTTGTGGATTTTATCAGTATCAGTACTCAATGAAAATGGGAAACGCTTATTTAGTCGCCTTAATATTATTTTATATCTCAATGAATTTATCCTTAAAATATAAACCTGGATGGTTCATAACAATACGAAACTAATTCCAGGATATTATGGTATCTGTAATAATCCCAAATTATAATCATGCTCCTTTTCTAAAGGAGCGGATTGACAGTGTATTGAACCAGACCTATGATAATTTTGAAGTTATCATTCTGGATGATAAATCTACGGATAATTCAAAAGAGGTTATCGCAAATTATCGTGGTCATTCCAAGATATCCCATATCGTATATAACGAAGAAAATTCCGGCTCCACTTTCAAGCAGTGGCAAAAAGGCTTCTCTTTAGCAAAAGGTGATTACATTTGGATAGCCGAGTCAGACGACGTTGCCCATCCTGATTTTTTGAAACGTCTGATGTCTGGTATTGAATCAAATCCTAATGTTGTGCTTGCTTTCTCAAATCTCAAAATGATTGACCGCAATGGCACTCCGCTTGCCACAAGACACTTATCTTCATATATGCCCAAGCCGATGGTTGATGGTAATTATTTCATCAGACATAATATGCTGTTCGGATGCAATATACTTAATGCAAGTTCTGCAGTATTTAGTCGCTCTGCCGCCTTGTCTGTCCCCAAAGAATTTATGAATTATCGTGGAGCTGGCGACTATTTATTCTGGATTGAATTGGCACGCCAAGGCAATGTGTTTAAAGAAAGCGGAGAACTCGACTATTTCCGACAGCATAATCTTAAAGTCACCCCAAAGTCGGTATCGTCTGGCAATCAATTTAAAGAGACAAACCGAATTTTTCATCGTCTTGACGAGCTTGGTTTCATAAATCATTATAACCGACAAATAGTTGCTGCATTCTGGTTAATAAGGCTTGATACCGAGCGAGACAATATATATTCTCAGGAGATATATAATGAATGTAAATCTATATGGATTAAAGAATTAAGACAACCACTATTCGCAAAAGTTCAATATTACATCAATGGCCTTTTACGCCTGATCAAGAAAAATTATTTAGGATATGCACGATAACCTATCACCATTCATATATAGATTATGAGGAAGGTATGGCTATTTTGTGAGGGACTACACCACCGTGCCGGAATTGAAAGGATGACGGTGGAGTTGGCGAATCTGCTTTGTGGCGACTATGAAGTGAAGATAGTGGTCATAGACCCTTTTGACTATGAGAGTTGTCCCTACACTATTGACAGGCAGGTGAAGGTTGAGTCGCTCAACGCTTCGTTCTGCAAGCAGCTGCTCTCAATAGCGGGGCTTAATATCCCGTTGATAAAGTCATTCAGGAATCTTATTAAAATAGAGAGGCCTGATGTAATAATATCCGTTGCCACACCTATGGCTCGTATAGTAGCTCCCGCTATCGTAGGAAAGAAGATAAGACATATTACTTGGGAACATTTTAACATCAATGCAGGCAGCCGTGTAGGTGCCGTCTATAAGGCTTTGATTCCATGGTTTGTCAACACCACTGTAGTGCTGACAGAAGCCGATGCCGAAGCATTCCGACACATGAAGTCTCCACGTATAAAAGTAATACCCAACTTCACATCGATAGGCAAGAACGAGCCATCGAAGTGCGACAACAAGACAGTGATAGCAGTAGGGCGTCACACATTACAGAAAGGGTTTGATCTGCTCATACGGGCTTGGGCAAAAACTGATGCTCCGGGATGGACGCTGAAGATTGTTGGTTCTGGTGTCGATCGTGAGTCAAACGAAGCGTTGGCGCGAAAAATGAACCTCGAAGATAGAATAGAATTCAAGGACGCCACGCCACGGATAGCCGAGGAATATAAGCAAGCGTCATGCTTTGTCCTCTCCTCTCGCTTTGAGGGGTTAGTTCTTGTCCTAATTGAAGCAAAAATGATGGGATTGCCGACGGTTTGTTTCGATTGTCCTAATAGTCCAAAAGAAGTTGTAAGAGATGGGTATGACGGAATTTTAGTTCCTCCTGAAGATATTGATGCTTTATCAAATTCTCTTACCAAAATATTAAAAGATCCGAATATGCTTAAAAAAATGGGCGAAAGGGGAAGAAATGATGCAATATCTCGATATAGTCCGGAGGCTATAAAGGGCTTATGGTTGAATATATTAGATTAGGCTTATGAAAATATTACATGTTGTGCCGGCTATCCGAAACGGAGGTGTTGCCAGTGTGCTATTTAATCTTGCAAAAAGTCAAAAACAAAATGGGAACGATGTTACTATTTATGTTTCACGACCACAATTAAGGGATAAGGAGCAGGAATTCAGACAATATGGTATAAATGTAATGGCAAGCAGATATAATAACCGTCATAACCCATGCCATATTTTAGAGTTAAAAAAATTATTGCCTCAATATGATTTGGTACATGTCCATCTTTTTCCTGATCAACTATTTGTTTCCATAGCATTTAAATTATTATCTAAAGCCAAACGTCCAATATTAATAACCACTGAGCATAACACATATAATAACAGACGTAAGATAAAGATATTTAGGTATTTTGACCGTTGGTTTTATAATTCCTATGATGCAATTGTAAACATAAGCCCCGCGTCAAAATTAAATCTTGACAAATGGTTTGGAAAGAAAAGTCTGATAAATAAAAGCATAACAATCACAAATGGAATTGATATCTCAAAATATAGAGATGCCGACAATATTATAAGGGATGAAATAGGCCTATCAACTAATGAAAAAATAGTGGTTATGGTGTCACGGTTAATATATCCTAAGGACCCAATTACATTGTTAAAGGCGGTTTCAAAATGTGATAATAATGTTCATGTGGTATTTATAGGCTATGGTCCTCTCGAAAAAGACTTAAATGAATTAGCTGCGAATTTGAACATTTCATATAGAGTACATCTATTAGGCAGGAAGGATAGTGCTGCCCCATATCTTAGAGGCTGTGATATAGGTGTATTATCTACTTTATGGGATGGTTTTGGATTAGTGGCTGTGGAATATATGGCTGCTGGGATTCCTGTATTGGCATCAGATGTAGATGGATTAAGAGATGTGGTAGGTCGAAATGAGAATCTATTTAATGTAGGCGATTATGGGACTCTTGCTTCAAAAATAACGGATCTTCTTAACAATACTGAAAAATATAGGAAAGAGAAAAATATATTTTCAAAACGAGCTTTGAAATTTAGTTCGGAGAAAATGAATCATGAATATCTCCAATTATATTCACAATTACAAAATAAAAAATAGATGGAAATTAAATCGTTAATTAGATCCCAATCCATTAGGCATAAACTAATGCGCATAGGAAAATTCTTGCCTGACAGAATAATGCTTTCTCTTCAATATAAACTTATCACACATAGGTGGCCAAATTTTAAGACTCCAAAAAGATTTACAGAATGGATTCAGGTATATAAAATGACATATCGAAATCCAACGTTACTTGACTGTGTGGATAAATATGCTGTTAGACAGTATGTTACCAATAAATTGGGGGGGGTAAATCTTACAGTCTTATATCAAGTATGTGAGAATGCAGAAGCAATTAATTTAACAAATCTCCCTGAAAAATTTGTTATAAAAACCACATCTGGAGGAAATGGTGATAATGTGCTAATTGTGAAAGATAAGACCACTCTTAATATGGGAGAAATGGTTCGGACTGTCAATGGATGGCTATCTAAAAATTACAGTAACACAGCACGAGAATGGGCTTATAAAAAAGCTGCGAATCACCCAAGAATCATTGTTGAAGAATATCTTGAAAATGACATAGAAGAAGGTCTTGATGATTATAAATTTCTATGTTATAATGGCAAATTCCGATATTTATGGATAGATAAAGGTCGTTATTCAAATCATAGAAGGGGATTTTGGGATGAAAATCTAAAATTTCTTGATTATGTAAATAGCGATCATCCATCATTTAATGATGAACCGGAATTACCGTCCAACATATTATCAATGATAACTGTTGCCGAAAAGTTAGCTTCTGATTTTCCTTTTGTTAGAGTTGATTTATATAATATTAATGGTCGAATTGTTTTTGGAGAACTTACTTTCTATCCATGGAGTGGATATGTTAAATTTGAACCTGATGAATTTGATTTTTCACTTGGTAGATTTTTCCCAAAAACAGAAGAAAAAATATGGACAAAATATATACTTGCTGGAAAATAAGTAATTGGTTTTATAGAAATAAAATGAGACCTATAGCGGCTTTAGGGCGTTTCGTTATACGAGTCGTTTTTTCTGCTGACATACCTTATAATTTAACTATTGGGAAGGGAACTCATTTTCCTCACTGCGCATTGGGTAGTCTTTTTCACCCTGATACAGTAATTGGTAACAATTGTCACATATTACATGGTGTGACATGTGGAGGAAGAGGAGGTCACAACGGACTTCCAGTTATTGGCAATAATGTTTGGATTGGGGCACATGCGATAATTCTTGGTGACGTAAAAATTGGGAATAATGCTATCATAGGAGCTGGTGCCGTTGTCCTTTCAGATGTGGATGCTAATGCTGTAGTTGCCGGTAATCCAGCAAAATTTATAAAATGGAATACTGAATGCAATTGGGGGGGGTAATTCATTGATATATAGATATTTATTATTTGCGTGTAATATTGAAAGAGCATGAGTAATTTCGGATTGGTGTCAATCATCACTCCCTCTTTTAACTGTGCCAACTTTATTGGAGAGACTATTGATTCGATATTGGCACAGACTTACCAAAATTGGGAATTATTAATTACCGACGATTGTTCAACGGATAATTCTCGTGAGATAATCAGTCGATATGCAAGTAAAGATCCTCGGATCAAGCTTCTTAATTTAGCTGAAAATTCTGGTGCCGGCATAGCCCGAAACAATTCAATAAAAGAGGCAAAAGGTAGATTTATAGCGTTCTGCGACAGTGACGACCGTTGGTATCCCGACAAGCTTGAAAAACAGATAGAATTTATGACATCTGTCGGTTGTGCGATGACGTACACATCATATATGACATGTAATGAAGCCGGTGAAAATACCGGAATAATAGTGTGCCGTCGCAAGGAAACCATTAATTCTATAAAAAGGGATGACAAGATTGGATGCCTAACCGTAATGTATGACGTAGAAAAAGTTGGTAAAATATTTATGCCTGATATTAGAAAACGTCAGGATTGGGCATTTAAAATAAGGGTATTATCAGTATGTAAAGTCGCATACGGAATGAAAGAACCCTTGGCGCTATATCGCCTTAGAAATAATTCTCTTTCGAATAAGAAAACGAGTCTTATAAAATACAATATTGCAGTTTATCATTCTGTATTACGATGGAGTTGGGTAAAATCATATTTATATTTTGGTTTCATATTCCTCCCATGCTATATCATTAAACGAATGTCTATAAAATATATTAATCGTTAATTCCAATGAAAGGAATTGTACTTGCCGGGGGATCTGGCACCCGGTTATATCCGATCACCAAGGGGGTGTCGAAGCAGATGCTCCCGATTTATGACAAGCCGATGGTGTATTATCCCATCTCCACGCTGATGCTGGCGGGAATTCGGGATATACTAATCATTTCGACACCGCAGGATTTGCCCGGGTTCCGTCGCCTGTTAGGTGACGGTTCGGACTACGGCGTCAGGTTCACATACGCCGAGCAGCCGAGTCCCGACGGTCTCGCACAGGCTTTCATTATCGGTAAAGATTTTATCGGCGATGATTCTGCCTGTCTCGTGCTTGGCGACAATATCTTCCATGGAGCGGGCTTCTCGAAAGTGTTGAAGGAATCTGTCAAAACCGCCGAGGATGACGGCAAGGCGACTGTGTTCGGATACTGGGTTGACGATCCGGAGCGTTACGGCGTGGCGGAGTTTGACTACGAAGGCAACTGTCTGTCAATCGAGGAGAAACCGGAGCATCCGAAGAGCAACTATGCGGTGGTCGGACTCTATTTCTATCCCAACAAGGTGGTGGATGTCGCCGCACATATCAAACCGTCGGCACGCGGTGAATTGGAGATTACCACTGTCAATCAGGAGTTCCTGAAAGACGGCGAACTGAAGGTACAGACCCTTCCACGTGGGTTCGCATGGCTTGATACCGGCACCCACGACTCCCTTGCCGAGGCTTCGATTTATGTCGAGGTGCTTGAAAAACGCCAAGGGCTGAAGATTGCCTGTCTTGAGGGGATAGCATACCGCCAAGGCTGGATCACCAAGGAGAAGATGGTGGAACTGGCTCAGCCGATGCTCAAAAACCAGTACGGGCAGTATCTGTTGAAGGTGGTGGAGGAACTTGACAGGACAGAAACTCCTAATCTTGATTGAATCATGGAAGTAATCAAAACAGACATAGACGGCGTGGTCATCATCGAGCCACGTATTTTCAAGGATGCGAGGGGATATTTTTTCGAGAGCTATTCAAAGCGGGAGTTTGACGAAAAGGTGCGTCCGATAAATTTTGTGCAGGACAACGAGTCTTGTTCCTCCTACGGCGTGATGCGGGGGCTGCATTTCCAGCGTCCGCCGTTTGCGCAGTCCAAGCTTGTGCGCTGCGTCAAGGGTGCAGTGTTGGATGTTGCGGCTGACATCCGCAAGGGTTCACCGACATACGGTAGGCATGTCGCTGTTGAACTGACGGAAGACAACCACAGGCAGTTTTTTATCCCCCGAGGTTTCGCCCATGGATTTGCCGTGCTGAGTGACATCGCCGTGTTTCAGTACAAATGCGACAACTACTACCATCCGGAAGCCGACGGCGGCATCTCGATTCAGGATGAATCCCTCGGAATAGACTGGCGCATCAATCCGGCGAAAGCCATCCTTTCAGATAAGGACACGAAGCATTCCATTCTGGCTGACTTCGACTCTCCGTTTGACTACAACGAGGATTTGTATGCGGCTTTGCACTAACAAAATTAGCCAACTTTTTGTTTTACCAATAAATAAGTCGTAAATTTGCGTTATAAATCAAATCCCCGAATGTCATGACACAGCTCGTAATAAATATTGAGGATGCTTCCGTCAAAGCTACCCTGAAACAGGCTCTTTTAAAAGTAATGAGCAATTTTAAGGGTGTATCATTTGAAGAGGAGGACTCGTATACGCTCGACGACGCCCTTGAGGAGGTTAGGAGGGGTGATGTCATCATATACGAGTCTGCGGAAGACTTCCTAAACCATCTCCGCCGTGAAATACAGGATTGAAACGCCGTCGTCATTCACAAAGGCACTCAAACGTTGTCTTAAACGAGGGCTTGAGTACGAACTTTTTGAAAATGTGGTAAAAATACTCGCAACAGAAGGTTCACTTCCACCGAAATATCGACCTCATAAGCTTTCCGGCAAATATAATGGATTATGGGAATGTCATATTCAGCCTGACTGGCTGCTGATATGGAAACAAAATGACACTGAGCTTGTCTTGGTCATGATTAACACAGGTTCCCATTCCGACTTATTTTAAAATTATCAATTCATGAACATACTTGTTACCGGATCCAACGGGCAGCTCGGCAATTGCCTGCGCATCGCCTCCAAAGGTTCCAATGACAAATACATCTTCACAGACGTTACCGAACTTGACATAGACGGTACCCATATCTCCCGCCTTGACATAACGGATGCCGAAGCGGTCATGAAAATGGTGAAGGACAAGGGTGTGGATGTCATCGTAAACTGCGCAGCATACACAAACGTGGACGCAGCCGAGGACAACCAGAATCTCGCAGAACTGCTCAACGCAACTGCCGTCCGCAATCTCGCCGAGGCGGTAAGGGCGAACGATGGAACTCTAATCCACATCTCCACCGACTACGTTTTCGGTAAGGAACCGTACAATATCCCTTGCCGCGAGGACCAGAAAGGCACTCCCACCGGAGTCTATGGCATGACCAAGCTTCACGGCGAGCAGCAGATTGCTGAATCCGGTGTGAAAGCACTCATATTACGTACCGCATGGCTATACTCTGAGTACGGCAAGAACTTCGTCAAGACGATGCTTAATCTCACAGCCACCCAACCGGAGCTTAAAGTGGTTTTTGACCAGACAGGAACCCCGACATACGCACAGGATCTTGCCGAAGCCATTTTCAACATCATTGAAAACCGCAAATTCGAGGGCAACGAGGGCATCTACCATTATTCAAACGAGGGAGTTTGCTCATGGTACGACTTCACCAAGATGATCGCCGAATACGCCGGAAACACTGCCTGCGACATACAGCCTTGCCATTCCTCCGAGTTCCCCTCGAAGGTCATACGCCCTTCTTACTCAGTTCTTGACAAGACCAAATTCAAGGAAACATTCGAGTTGAAAGTCCCATATTGGACCGATTCCCTCAAAATCTGCATCAAAAATCTAAAAGAAACATCAAAATGAAACGCAACATACTCATAACCGGGGGTGCCGGGTTTATTGGCAGCCATGTGGTCCGCCTTTTCGTGAACAAGTATCAGGAGTATCATATTGTCAATCTCGACAAGCTGACGTACGCCGGTAACCTCGCTAATCTCAAGGACATTGAGGACAAGCCAAACTACACATTCGTGAAGGCTGACATAGCTGATCTTGACGAGATGCGACGCATAATCAGGGGATACGAGATTGACGGCATCATCCACCTTGCCGCCGAGAGCCATGTTGACCGCTCCATAAAGGATCCGTTCACCTTCGCACGGACAAATGTCATGGGCACGCTCGCCCTGCTTCAGGCGGCTAAAGAATACTGGGAATCTCTGCCCGAAAAGTACGAAGGTAAGCGTTTCTACCATATCTCCACCGATGAGGTTTACGGTGCGCTTGAATTAACCAATCCCGAAGGCATCGAATCACCATTCACCACCACTGCGTCCTCGGAGCATCATCACGCTTACGGCACAGAATTCTTCCTCGAAACGACAAAATACAACCCGCACAGCCCGTACAGCGCATCCAAGGCATCGTCCGACCACTTCGTGCGTGCCTACCACGACACATACGGTATGCCAACCATCGTGACCAACTGCTCAAACAATTACGGTCCCTATCAGTTCCCCGAGAAGCTGATACCGCTGTTCATCAATAACATCCGTCACCGCAAGCCGTTGCCTGTCTACGGCAAGGGTGAGAACGTGCGTGACTGGCTTTATGTCGTTGACCACGCCCGTGCCATCGACACCATCTTCCATGAAGGCAAAATAGCCGAGACCTATAACATTGGTGGCTTCAACGAATGGAAAAACATCGACATCATCAAGGTCATCATCAAGACAGTTGACCGTCTCCTCGGCAATCCCGAAGGCTACAGCGACGAACTCATCACATACGTCACCGACCGCCTCGGGCACGACATGCGCTACGCCATAGACTCCCGCAAGCTCCAGCGGGAACTCGGCTGGGAACCGTCCCTCCAGTTCGAGGAAGGGATTGAAAAGACCGTCCGCTGGTACCTCGACAATCAGGACTGGATGGACAACATCACCTCCGGTGACTACGAACGCTACTACGACGACATGTACAAGAACAGATGACATACTCTGACATTCCGTAATATCCCTAACGGGTTAGAGGAAATAAAAAAGGAGCCGAAGCTCCTTTTTTTGTTTTATATATTTGCGTTTTAGATGTTTGTTTTATATACCTACATTTTAGGCTTTAGTTTTATGTATTTGCAGTTTTAAGTTCTTGTTTTATACACCTAACATTTTAGGCTTTTGTTTTATGTACACACAACATAGCCATACATCCAATACATATA
Source organism: uncultured Duncaniella sp. (assembly GCA_910577335.1). GTDB lineage: Bacteria > Bacteroidota > Bacteroidia > Bacteroidales > Muribaculaceae > Duncaniella. Next base: position 14,981 of record CAJTMJ010000030.1, read on the forward strand.
GTAATAGCGCTCTGCTTCTGATGCATTTTGCAGGGGTGCTTTGCCTCTGGAATTTTTTGACCGGGGGTGGGGGTTAGTGTTGGAAGGTTTTGGAGATTTGTTGGGAGACGTTTTCGATGGCTTTGCGGATGTCAACGGCTGTGGTGATACCGAGTGCGTAGGCTCCGCGGCATGATACTATGGGGCGACCGGTGTTGAAATCGATGAAGTTCACTATGACCACCGTGCCGCCTTCCTGAGAAGCATCGACGCTGAACTGTGCCAGAAGCAGGTCGTTTTTCTGGCTCTGTGTCAGGTTGTAGATATTCATTTCATTGACCAGCTCCAAACCGGTCTGTTCGATGGCGTCATACAGCTGTATCTGATACTCCATCAATTGCGGAGGTATGCGGTAGGTGTCATCGTTTATCACCGACACGTACCGGTAGTGACTCAGGTTTGCGTTGGTTGCCACTGTTGACCTTGATGTTGTGCATGATGTAAGTGTTGCTACTAAGGCGACAATAAGGAGAAAAAGTGATTTTTTCATAATATCATTTGTGTTAATTCCGGGCGTTGTATCTCAGAGAGCTTACAGCGCCCGGATAAGTTATGAGAGTTAAATCAGTTTATTTAAAGAAGCCGTTGTCCTCGCGGGATGTGACGGCTGGAGGAGTGGCAGAGGCGGCTGAGAGTTCGGTGGGGAGCCATACGGTCATGTTCCCCTCGCCACGGTGCGCCCACGCATAGTAAGGTATGAGGGTGAGAGTCTTTTCTTCGGCAAGCAGACGTCCGTTTTCGTTGTAGCTGAGAGCCTGAACGGGCATTGTGATCTGATGCAAGCCTGTGAGCAGGTCGGGACGTTCCACCACGCCAAGCTCAGTCTTGCGGGGTACGAGTATATTGTGGATGTTGAAATCATTGTCACACCACTCGGCGCAATACACCAACGGACCTCTTTCTACAGCTATGCGACCACGGTCGTCAGCCACATTCTCATGAGCTTTCACTATGCGGGCAGGCATGTCGAAATGGATATCCACCTTGTCGCCCTTCTTCCATTTGCGGTCAACCACGAGATAGCCGTTGCGCAGCTCGCCTGAGACATTCTCTCCATTTACTTTAACGGAATATGCCGGGGTAGAGTTGTCGGCATAGCTGTAAAGATCGCTCGGAAGCACTGAATTGCGCACCCATCCGGGTATGCGGATATTCATGGCGAATTCTCCGGAGCCTTTAGCCACGCTGAGGGCTATGTCGCCGTTCCACGGGTAATTGGTTGACTGTTCAATCACCATCGGTCGCTTGTTGACGGTCACTTCCGCACGATTATCCATAAACAGATTCACGAAAAGGTCACGGTCACGCACAGCGTAGACATATCCGGGGAGCGAGGGTATGAAGCGGCTGATGTTGCTGGGACAGCAAGCGCAGCCAAACCATGCCTGACGGGAATAGTTGCCGGTAGATGCAAGCGGGTTGGGGTAGAAGAATGAACCGCCGTCGAGCGAAACGCCTGATATCAGACCGTTGTAGAGTGTGCGTTCGAGCACATCGAAATACTTAGAGTCACCGTGGAGGAGGAACAGGCGATAGTTGACATACACATTGCCGATGGCGGCGCAAGTTTCATTATAAGCGGTGGCGTTGGGAAGCTCGTAGTTGTCGCCAAACGCTTCGCCGGCGTGACGGGCACCGATACCTCCGGTGATGTATATCTTCTTGCTCACTATGTTGTCCCATATCCGGTCAACGGCATGGATATATGAGCTGTCGCCTGTGATGGCTGCCACGTCTGCCATGCCGGCATACATGTATGTAGCCCTCACGGCATGACCTACAGCTTCGTCCTGCTCAAGCACGGGTTTGTGTGCCTGACTGTAAGAGTCGCGGCGTTCGGTGGTGCCGCGGGCGTCAAGGAAAAATTTTGCCTGATCGAGATACTTTTTGTCACCGGTGACAGTGTAGAGTCTGACCAAAGCCATTTCGGCTATCTGGTGTCCCGGCACAAGGCGTTTCTGCCCCTCTCCGTCACCGATATTGCGACACACGCAGTCGGCATACCTGATAGCTATATCAAGGAAATTGCGTTTGCCGGTGCTCTGATAGTGAGCCACGGCACCTTCCACCATGTGACCGAGGTTGTAGAACTCATGCGAGAGTTTTTCGACCCATACCCAGCGTTCGGGACCAGCCCAGTTATGCGGATTGGCAGGATTCATGGTGCGTGATGTGTAGAGGTAGCCGTCAGGCTCCTGAGCGGCAGCCACTATCTCAAGCACACTGTCTATGTATGCCACTAACTTCTTGTCGGGATAGTTGCTCAGCCTGTAAGAAGCGCCCTCGATGGTTTTGTAGACATCGGTGTCGTCAAAAGAGAACCCTTCGGGATGATATTCGGGCTTCGGATGCGCCGCCTTCTTGAAGTTTTCATAGCGTCCGCTCTCCTCGCATTTGCTGAATGCGAGAGGGATGGTCACATCACGGCTTGCGTCAAGACGCTGACCCCAAAAACCACTGTTGACATGCACTGCTGTGAACGGCACGGGTGTGATAGGGTAGCCGCTTTGGATTACCGCCTGTTTTTTAGCATCGGCACAGAGCATTGTGAATGCGCACAGCCCGATGAGTGATATGGATCTAAGTTTCATTGTTATTGTAATTTAAAGGAGGTGTTTTGCAGCGTCGGGAAAGATGCAATGTATTGCATCCTACAGGGTGGGTGTTACCGGTTTGATGGTGCCGTCAGGGTTGAATTCCATGCGGTCAATGCATACTTCACGGTGTATGCCGGGCTTCTTGTCTTTCTCTATGAAATTTTTGTTGATACGGTGGTACACTATGCGCCATTCATCAGTCCCCGGGATGTTGATCACCGAGTTGTGGGCGGTCCCGTAGATCTCCTTTTCAGGATTCTGCATCAGTATGTTGCAGGGGTCGGCTACTTTTATGTCGCCAAGAGGGGAGTCGGACGTGCCGTAAGCTACATGATAGTTGGGCGAGCCGGTATCATCGACCGACCAAAGGAAGTAATAGATGCCGTTGCGATAGAACACGTATGGAGCCTCACGATAAGCGTAGGTCTGCAGGGTTCCACCCTTGGGTGTCATTACCTTCACAGTCTCTTCCTTGATGGAAAGCAGGTCGTCGTTTAGCTCAGCGCCTGCCATGTAACCGTTGCCCCAGTAGAGATAGTATTTCCCTGACACGGGGTCTTGGAACACATCAACGTCGATCTGCTGACCTCTTCCCGCCGGCGATTCCTTGACTATCGGATGACCTATTTCAAAGAATGGACCTGCTGGGTCGTCAGCCACAGCCACGCCTATCTGTTTTTTGTTTGCCGCGGGGGAATGTGCGCTGAAATAGAAATAATATTTGTAGCCGTTGCCCTCTTTGCGCTCGATTATAGCGGGCGCCCATGCGTTGCCGTTAGCCCACGGCACCTGAGAGCTTTTCACGTCGAGCATTATACCCTCAGAGGTCCAGTCGGTCAGATTGGGCGATGAGAACACGGTGAAATAGTGTCCTCCCCAGCCGGGAGTGCCGTCAGTGGTGGAGTAGATGTAGTATTTGCCGGTCTTGTTGGAGTAGAGTATCTCGGGGTCGGCGTGTAGGTCGGGCAGTATGGGGTTGTGGTAGTTGTCTAAAGCGGAGTATTCCACGCTTGCGCCGGCAGCCGAAGCGGGTATCTTGCGTATGGTGCCGTCAGCGTTATAATAGAGCGGTTCGGCAATCACGGAGCGCGAACCGCTGCCACCGCCAAGTCCGCCGATATGCGAGAAGAAGTATGAACGTCCCTTGAAGTCCACGATGGCGGGATGGGTGGTGTTGCTGTTGCCGGCTATCTCCGAGATGATGCCTTTGTACTCCCACGGACCGGTTATGCTGTCGCTCATGGCGTAAGCTATTTTCTCGGGCCACTGTGCGGCGTAAGTGAGGTAATATTTCCCGTTATGCTTATGCATGTAGGGGGCTTCTGTGAAGTCTTTGAGGTTGACAGGGTGGATTTCGCCGTCAATCTCTATCATATTCTTTTTGAGTTTGGCGTAATAGCACTGCTTGTTGCCCCAGAATATGTAAGGCTGCCCGTCGTCATCGATGAAAACCACCGGGTCGATGCATACCCAGCTGTGGGTTGCGCCCTTGCAGTCATCTTTGGTGAGAAGCGGTTTGCCGAGCACATCCTTGTAGGGACCTTCGGGACGGTCCGACACAGACACACCGATGCCACACCAGTTGGTGGAGGTATAGAAGTAATATTTGCCGTCGGGACCCTTTATGGGGTGTCCGGCATACGACACATGAGCATCATTCCATTTGAAATCGTCAGCGTGGATGGGTATTGGGTACTCAGTCCAGTTTATCATGTCGGTGGTTGAGAACACACACCAGTTAGGCATGTGGTATCCCTCCTTGTTTCCGGGTTCGTCGCATCCGGTAAACATCCAAAGAGTGTCGCCAAGCACCATAATGGCAGGGTCGGCGGTATGTTTATAATTGATCAACGGATTGCCGGTGTATTTGAACTCATGACGGGAATTACCCTCGTCGGCTATGGCAGCCACAGGTAGCATTAATGCTCCCATAAGTATTGCGCCTGTTAGAATTGACCTCATGGATGAATGTTATAAGGTGGTTTATAAGATTGGTATTCGATATATGCAAATGTAGATAAAATAACGGAGTATGCCAAATAAGAATGGCATACTCCGTTATTTTTATGAATCTAAATGTTCAAATCAGGATATTAATCTTTGTTTTCGTCAGCAACAGCATCTTCCCAGTTTGTAAACATGGGGATTGAATCATCGTAGCCGTCATAACCGTAGTTCTGGCGAAGTTTGCCACCTGTGTTGGCTGTAATAACCTTATTAGGTACGGGCCAGAAGAGGTTGCGCTTGTCAACACGGTAGTTAAGCTTTTTGCTTGATGTGATTACACCACGATTGAAGATGTTGTAGTGGAGACAACGTTGGTACCAGTAGCTACCACCGTTGGGATCGGTACCCTGCTGCTTGTCCCAAGTGTTGATGTCGTAAGTGTTGCCCCATTCGTCAGGCTGACCGCTGCGAGCGAGCGCCCAAGAGATACGGGTCAACTCAGGCTGACGCCATTCTTCCATGTAGAGTTCACGACCGCGCTCATCAGCGATATCACCGATGGTAACAGTGGTAAACATCTTTTTGGCATTGGCACGGGCACGAACCACATTCACATCCTGTGCTGCACCAGCGGCATTTCCCTGATAGAATTTAGCTTCGGCACGGAGCAGGTAAGTTTCCGCAAGGCGGAAGATATACATATTGCCGTTTGAGCAAGTAGATCCCTTTGTAGCACCGTTGAACTGATTAGCCCAGATATTGTCCTCAGCTGACTGGTCGAGGATGTACATTTTGTACAATGGGATAGGATACCATGAACGGATGGTGTCGCCGCAGAGGAGCTGACCGGCATGTACGATAGTTTCGCCCTTATCGTTGACATAATCTTCAGTGGCGTAGAGTTGCATGTTCTTGCCGTAATATTTGGAGTTTTTGCGGTTGTATTTGAGGTCTTCCATTTCAACCCAGTTACCGATTGAGCGGTTGTGACGCATATCCTGAGTATCCTCTTCTCCGTCATACCACCACATGTACTTATTAAAGTAGTAAGATGTACGGAAGCAACCGATACCACGACCAAGCACACGGAGCCAGTCGAGATTTGCTGAATAGTTGCCATCGCCACGTGACCAGTTAGTAGTAGGAGAACCTACACCGTCAGGTGAGATAATCACACCGTTTGACCAGTGAACACCAAGTGCACGCATGGTGAGATACTGGGTGAAGTTCTGGTCGTGATAGTTGAGGATTGGGAGGATAGTCTCGGTATTGGCTGCGTCAACAATGTTTTGACCTCTGTGAAGATCCCACATTACGTTACGTTCGACTTTCCATGTCTCGGGATTGCCGGAAGGTACGTTAGTGCCGAAAGGTTGCTGCATGAGGGCGAGACCATGATTATTGATAAGGTCGGTAGCCATATCCTCAGCTTTCTTGAATTCACCTATTGCAAGATAGCATTTGATGAGAAGCTGCATACATGCTTCTTGGTTTACAGTCCCCCAATAAGGTGTATCTTTTTGTGCTGGTACATGCTCTACAGCAAATTCGAGGTCATGTACAAGCATTTTGAAGATAGCTTCTTTGCTTGTTGAGGTATAGTTCTGCTTCGGTTTTTCGATAATCTTTGAAATCAAAGGTATGTCGCCGAAGAGGAGAACCATGTGATAATATTTATATGCACGGTGGAAATATGCACGACCCTTATAGGTGTCACGTGTTTTTTCATCAAGACCGGGCACACGATCAACGTATGTAAGGATGGTGTTGGCATATTTGATACCATTATTTGCCTCATCATAGAATCGAATCATAGCATTACCGTCACCACCACCCTGCATACCGGAAGTAGGGGTAATCATGGCTGCAAAATCATCCATCGGAGTTCCGGCGTCGGTTTTTCCATACAGACCCATATCGGTCATAAAGTAAACTGATGCGATAGGAAGCACATTACCATTACCATCCATAAGCATATCCTTATAGCTACGGTCGCAACGAGCCATTGCTGACTGCAAACCGGCTTCGGTGGCGTAAGTCGATTCGGGCGAGAAGAATGACTGAGGATCCGGATCAAGGAAATTGTCCTTACAGCCGGTGAGCATTGCAACGGCTGCGAGCCCCATCACACATCTGCTATATATATTAAAAAGTTTCATGATTTGTGATATTAAGATTGAGTTATTAGAGGATTACATTAAGACCGAAGTTGAAAGTGCGGTTTGAAAGACCTCCGGTTTCGGGGTCGCCATACTTCCACTGGTTAGAATGGAATGTACATACATTGTTGCAGCTTGCGGTAACACGTATACGTTCAACTTGGAACTGGCGAGTCAAAGACTGAGGAATTGTGTAACCGAGAGTTATGTTGTCGAGACGTACGAAACTGCGGTTAATAAGTTTGCCTACACCACCTCTAAGTTTTTCAGGACCTTGTGCTTGCAGACGGCAGAAGTCATTGGTAGGATTATCAGGTGTCCAATATTCCTTATCCGGGAGATTGAAACCGTTAATCATCTGAGAACCGCCGTTATCATCATTCATCCAACGACCATCAAGGCTCTTATGTCCCATGTAAGAATAGAGTGAGAATGAGAATGTAAAGTTTTTCCAAAGAGTGAAGTCATTGCGCAGTGACCAGTATATCGGCGGGATAGTGGTGCCGAGATATACCTTGTCGTTATCATTGTAAATTGGAGTTCCGTCTACATCATCCTCAGTGTAGAGATTGAGAATTTTTGGGTCACCGGGAACCTGACCGTATTTGGCGGCTTCAGCTATATCCTCAGGTGTATTCTGCCATACGCCGTCAGCTTTATAGTCCCATATTTCACCAATTGGTTTTCCGATATACCATTTGTTGGAAGTATCGCTCGGTTCTTTGCCGTTTTCATCTTTGTTGCCGTAGATATGCTTGATACAGCTCTTGTTGTAAGAGAAAGCGAAAGCTGATGACCACTGGAAGTTTTCGATGTCGATATTAACAGAGTTGAGGGCAATTTCAAAACCTTTGTTGGTCACTTCACCGAGGTTAGCCATGATAGAGCCGAATCCGGAGAATGACGGGAGACGCTGGTTCATGATCATATCCTTGGTTGACTTGGAGTAGATATCGATGTTACCGGTGAGACGTGAATTGAATACTGAGAAGTCAAGACCGTAGTTCCATGCTTCTGTGCGTTCCCAACGGAGGTCGGGAGCACCGAGGCGGTTCATTGAAAGTGCGTTTACGATAGTTGAAGTACCGTTCTGGTAATAGACCATCGAACCATCGTTTTGGAGGTTAGCGAGCACCTTATATACATTGTTGGGATCACTCTTAAGGTCAGCAAATTCGCGGTTACCATTAGTACCCCAAGATACACGAAGCTTAGCGTTGTCAAGCCATGAGCGGGTTGATTCCATGAATTTTTCGTCAGAGAAGTTCCAACCGAGACCTACTGAACCGAAGTTACCCCACTTGTTGTTCTGACCGAAGCCAGAGAAACCGTCACGACGGAAAGAACCGGTGATAAGATACTTGTTGTCGTAGCTATAGAATGCACGTCCGAGGTAAGAAGTTGCTGTGTAGTGTACATCTTTGGTACGGAAGTTACTCTGTTCCTTATTAGCACCTTCGGTATAGTGGAAACCAAGCACATCGGTAGGCTGGATGTTGCGAGCTTCGATACGGTCTTGCCAGTACTTGTGATCCTCAGCTTCCTGAACAAGAGTTACCGTCACATGGTGAACATCGAGGAAAGTGCGATCCCATGTAAGAGTGTTGTTAAGGTTCCAGTCGAAAGTTTTAACATTTTCACGGTTCACACCTTGACTTGCTGCGCTTGTGTTTGGTTTATCAGCTGCCATCCAATAGCGGTCATGGAACCATTGATAACGAGGGGCGATGTTAAATGTGTAGGTAAAACCTGCTGGGAGGTTTACCTTTACATTGAAGATAGAGTTGATGGTAGTGTAACCTTTATCAAGGTCATAATATTGACGGTCGAAATAGTAGTTATATCCACCGTTTGTGGATGCACCAGACATAGGATACTGTTCATACTTACCCTCGGCATTGCGAAGAGATGCGTATGGAGAGTTGCGGAGCATGTTGGCGTCCCAATAGTTTGAACCGAGGTTCACGGAAATGTCACCGTCTGAACGGTTCTGGAAGTTGGCATTTGCGCCGAATTCCAACCAAGGTGTAATCTTGGTGTGGATTTTCATGTTAGCACGGAAAGCCTCATATTCAGTACCCTGCACAGTACCTTCATTCTTCATATAACCTGCGGAAACGTAATAGTTTACATTCTCGGTGGCACCTGATACAGATGCGTTGTAGTCTTGCTTTACACCTGTACGGAAAGTCAGGTCATTCCAATCTGTAGTTATGCCATCGATGAAGTTTTGCATTGCGATAGGAGAGTTGTACAATTGTAGGCGGCGACCCCAAAGACCCATTGCGGATTCTCCATTACCCATGACGAATTCACCGGAATTAGCCCATGAGTTTTGGTCGGCAACTTTGCGTGGGTCGTCATAATATCCTTTAGGATGAGCATCAGTGTTTACGTTGTAATAACCATAAAGACCATCTGCACCCTTACCATAAGTATACATCATCTTATTCCAATCGGCAAGATGTTGCACATAACCGTCAGCTCCGTAAAAATCGTTATAATGAGCCTTGTTGCTTACACCTACATTGGCTGTAAGAGTTATGGTCGGTTTCCCTTCCTTACCTTTTTTAGTGGTGATGATGATGACACCGGCAGCGGCGCGAGCACCGTAGATAGCTGCTGAAGAAGCATCCTTAAGTACGTCGATTTGGGCGATGTCGTCAGGATTGATTTCGGAAAGCTCACCATAGAAAGCCATGCCGTCAAGCACAATCATAGGAGCAGCGTCAGTTCCAAGTGAGTTCTGACCACGGAGACGGATTGAAGCGCCTTGTCCTTTTGCTGAAGAGTCGTAGCCTATCTGAAGACCCGGCACACCACGTAGTACATCCTGAACTGAACCCGGGTTCTGGTCGGCTATCTTGTCGGGATTAACCTGAACCACAGCACCGGTCAAGTCTTTTTTGCGGGCTGTACCGTAACCGATTACCACGACATCCTCAAGCATTTGGGTATCCTCTACGAGGACAACTTTGATGTCATTCTGGCCGGTAACAGGAATTTCTTGGGGTTTGTAACCGATGTAACTGATGGAAATCACATCACCGTTTTTGACTTTGAGGGCAAAATTACCGTCAATGTCAGTGGCGACACCGTTGGTGGTGCCTTTAACGAGCACTGAAGCGCCGGTGAGAGGCTCTCCGGTGCTGTCTTCAACTACGCCCCGAAGAGTATAACTGTCTTGGGCGCTAAGGCTTACTGTACCTATTATAAAGGCAAGCAGCCACATTAGGAACCGATGTTTTTTCATTGGTAATTACTTATTTGGTTGTTTTCATGATGAATTCAAAAAAAGTGAACTTTAAAACAATCTTTTTTACCTTTTACTCACGTATCTATTGTGTGTAAAACCTAAAATAAAAACCTCAATTCATCTAACCTTAAATCTATATACGCTTCTTGATTATTACGCTGCAAAATTACAATAAGATGTGACTGGGGTGTGTGCTGAAATCGTTCTAAAATGAGCTGAAATCATTCAATGATGTTGTTGTGAACGATTAGGAATACACTCTAAGTGATTAAGACTATTGCATTTCGGCGATAATGTATTATATTTGCAAATACAAAATCACCCACCTTTTATTTAATACATTCATCACGTAAACAGGGCGTGTGCCATGAACGGAAGTGCAATAAAATATACGGTTGCGATATGCTTGCTATTCTTTACCTTATTTATAAACGGGGCTGAAAGAATGGTGAGCAATTATGGTATCTCTTCAGGGCTTTCGAACGGCTATGTGATGTCGATAGCGGAAGACGGGGAGGGTACAATATGGGTCGCCACCGAGGAGGGGCTTAACCGCTTTGACGGGCGCCATTTTATCAATTACACCAAAGAAAATTCAGGACTTTCAGCCAACGAGCTGAACTGTGTGACATACATACCTTCCGATCCCGACCATTTATGGATAGCGACTCAGCGAAACGGGGCATGTGTCTACGACCGGAATACGGGGCTAATATCGAATGTGGATCGGAGTCTGTTGTTGTCACCAGACATAACTTCCATTGTTCCGGCATCGGACGGCGGAATATGGTTTACGCACTATCATTTCGGTGTGCAATATTATAATCCGCGCACAGGTGAGTCGAGGGAATACAATCATCGTACTGTAAAAGGTATACCGGCGGAGGTCTGGGCTATGGCTGAAGGAGGTGACGGACGGCTGTATGTGGGATTGAATCATGAGGGTTTATGTGTGATTGACACAGTAGCGCATACTATGGAGCTGTTCAGGCATCGCCCGGATACAGTGTCGTTGCCCGGTAACTCGGTCTACAGCCTTTGTTTTGACTCCAGCGGTAACTTATGGGTAGGTACCGACGGCGGGGCGGCATTGTTTAATCCCCGTACCCGTGCCATCACGCCTTTCGTGCACAGCGAGAAGAATCCGGGGTCGATCTCTCCGGGGCGCATAAGGGATATAAAGCAGCTTGCGAACGGTGAAATATGGTTTGCAACCTCGCAGGGCGGGGTGAGCATACTGGCTCCCGGCTCATATAATTATAACGATATGCGTAGCGTTAGATTCTCCCGATTGCCGTTCAACGGTGAGCCGGGCGGACTGTCGAGCGTGTATGTGAGGACTATTTTTCAGGATGCCTTCGGTAATGTGTGGCTTGGCAACTACCGCTCGGGTGTGGATGTGATAAGTCACCTCCCGCCGGTGTTCTCGCGTGTGGATTATCTTTCATCGGGGACACGTAATGTGAATTACAAGCCTGTATGGTGCTGTTTCACTTCGCCTGCCGATGGCACACTGTGGCTTGGCGGAGAGAATGAGATAGCTCGTGTCAAGAATGGGAATGTGACAGCCATAGAACTGCCCGGCTCTGAAAACGGCTCGCATACTTTTGTCAGGGCGCTTGCCATTGGAAAGGATAATACTATATATGTGGGTACCCATGAGCGAGGTGCTTTCACATATAATCCGGTTACACGTGTCTTTAAGAAGGTGGCAGGTTCGCCGGCTGATATCAGAATGTTTTTCGAGGATGTTGACGGCACTATGCGTGTCGGAAGCACAGAGGGGGCATATATTTACCGAAACGGGGCATTGGAGAAGGATACTGCGGTGACTTCGCAGCTACCTGATATAGTGGTGCATACTATGGTGCGTGACCGTCAAGGAGGCTTGTGGGTAGGTACTTTCGGCAAGGGTGTGACTGTTTTTGACAAATCGGGGAAGCGGATAAACGCTTACACGACCGATAACGGTTTCCCGTCGAATGCGGTGAATGCGTTATTGTGCGACTCACGGGGTAGGATATGGGCTGCCACAAGGGGCGGTCTGGTGCTATTCCCGGATGCCACACATCCTGAGGTGTTTGAGAAGATTGAGGATGTGGAGCGAGCAGGAATATCGCATGTCAGTGCGATAGAGGAAGATATAGACGGAAGTATATGGATAAGTTCGAGCCGCGGGATAGCCTGTGTGAATCCTGTAACGAAGAAAGCTTCGATATATGACAGGATAGAGTCTATGCCGTTACATTCGTTCATGGAGAACGGGTCGGCATCCGATGATTCGGGTCACATATATTTTGCGTCGGCAAACGGAGTGTTCTCGCTCGTGCCTCACGATGTGGACGCTTCGCTTGAGCCACAGCCTGTGAAGATAACCAATTTCACTGTCTACAAAGAGGGTGGCGGCAGGAAAGAGAACGAATTCAGCGTACCGGTAAACTCCGACGAGCTTACATTGCCGTATTACCTCAACACATTCCGCATAACATTTAATGTCATGGATCACACCATGGCACAGCGCACCGACCTGTCATATAACATGTTGGGGCTTGACGATGTGTGGATTGAGACTTTCGGCAACAATGATGCGATGTACCGCAATCTGTCACCCGGAGTCTACAAGTTTCAGGTGCGTCAGAGGCTCAAAGGGCATGAGTGGGGACCGGCTGTGACGATCCTGACTGTGAGGATTTCCCCCCCTATTTGGCTAACATGGTGGTTCAAAGTGATTTATGCGCTAATTTTAATAGGTGTGTTTATAGCTATGGCTCTTTTCTATCAGCATAGGGTGAAATTGAAACAGCGTCTGGAAGCAGAGGTTGAGAAGAGTCGTAACCGTCAAAAACTCAACGATGAACGTCTGCGATTCTATACCAATATAACCCATGAGCTGCGCACTCCGCTGACTCTGATAATGGGTCCGCTTGAAGATATGGTGAGCGATCCCGGACTGCCGAGTCAGTATTCATATAAGTTGCAGATGATCCGTGACAGCTCCAACACTCTCCTGAATCTTATAAACGGTATCCTTGAATTCCGCAAGACCGAGACACAGAACCGCCATCTCACGGTGAAGAAAGGTAATCTCGGAAACCTGCTCCGTGAAATGGGGATACGTTATAAGGAGCTGAACCGCAATCCGGACGTGAAGTTTAACCTTGACATAGACCTTAATGCCCCTGACATATACTATGACGAGGAGATGCTCACCATCATAGTCAACAATCTGTTGAGCAATGCGGTGAAATATACTCCCAAGGGAGAAATTTCGCTTTCGTTCCACACTGTGGAGGAGGGTGGAGTGAATTACTCGGAGATAAAGGTCTCTGACACCGGTTATGGTATAGCGTCAAGTAAACTGTCGCGCATCTTCGACCGCTACTATCAGGTGAAGGGTGAGCATCAGGCTTCGGGTACAGGTATCGGGCTTGCGCTGGTCAAGAATCTTGCCGACCTTCACGAGGCTGAAATCTCGGTGGAATCGTCGGAAGGGCATGGGTCAACCTTTACAGTGCGCCTGATCACCGATAATCTTTACCCGATGGCAGTCCATGCGGAGCAGTCGTCAAGCACCGCCGAGGCGAAGGAACTTGACTTCGAGGGTGGTGAGCCGCAGGAGTCGGCTAAGCTGAAAGTGCTTGTGGTGGAGGATAATGACGATATTCGTGAATATATACGTCAGGCATTGGTGGATGAATTTAATGTCCTCACCGCTCGCAACGGTCTGGAGGGTCTTAAAGTGGTTCAGGAGGAGAATCCCGACTTCGTGATAAGCGATATCATGATGCCGGAGATGGACGGCGTGACATTGTGTCGGAGCATCAAAGAGGATATTCTCACCAGCCATATACCGGTGATATTGCTCACAGCCAAGGATGCTTTGCGTGACAAGGAGGAGGGGTATGAGTCGGGTGCCGATTCTTATCTTACAAAACCGTTCAGCGCCAAGCTGCTGATAAGCCGTATACGAAACATCATGCGCCAGCGCCGCACCATAGCGTCAACACTTATGTCGAGAGCGCTTCCGGCTACCGATGCCGCTATGCAGGGGGCTGTGACACCGCCTGAGGATGAAGCTCGTGAAAAGAAGGAGGCTACAAAAGCGCTCAACCCGCTCGACCGCCAGTTCTTGGATAAGATAAATTCGATAATAAATGAAAATCTTTCCGTTGAGGATCTGGGTGTGGCTTTCCTTGCCGAGCAGGTGTGCATGAGTCAATCCACTCTATACAGGAAGCTGATGGCTATCGTGGGTGTTTCAGCCAATGAGTATATACGCCATTTGAGGCTTAGCCGTGCGGAGGAGATGCTTCGCGAAGGGATGCTCAACATCACCGAAATCGCTTATAACACTGGCTTCGGCAGCCATTCATCGTTTGGTAAGGCATTCAAGAAGGAATATGGAATGTCTCCGTCCGATTATCTTAAGGCTCAAACCGATAAGAGCATCTGAATTGAAACGTAAAATGAATTTAAATAAATCTGATATGAAGAAATTTTTAACTATAATGTTTGCGGCTGTGGCGATGATGAGCTGCTCGACATCTTCGCCCACGATGCCGGAGGTTAGAGGTGAGATTTTCCCAGATACAGAGGGTAAGCATATAAATGCGCATGGTGGTGGCATAATACGGCATGACGGCACATACTATTGGTATGGTGAGCATCGTGGCGATGGCACACCCGGTTCGGGACAGGAGGGTGTGATGTGTTACACTTCAGATGACCTGCGTACTTGGGAGAACCGCGGTATTGTGCTTGCTGTTTCCGATACTGAGGGTGATCCGCTCGAAAGAGGTGGTATAATAGAGCGTCCGAAGGTAGTATATAATCCCGCTACCGGCAAGTTTGTGATGTGGTTTCATCATGAGCTGAAGGGTAGGGGCTACGGTGCGGCTCAGGCAGGCGTGGCTGTGGCAGACAATCCCTTAGGTCCGTTTAAACTGCTGAATACCGGGAGAGTGAACCCCGGAATCTATCCTGTTAACTTCCCTGAGGAATCTAAAGGTAAAGAATGGTCGGATTCTCTTGAATGGTGGACGCCGGAATGGTATAAAGCCATTGATGAGGGTATGTTCACAGCCCGTGACTTTGAAGGTGGTCAGATGGCACGTGATATGACTGTGTATATAGATGATGACGGCACTGCCTATCACATATATTCATCGGAGGATAACCTCACATTGCAAATCGCAGAGCTTGACTCGACCTATACCCGCCATACCGGTAAGTATATCCGCATATTTCCGGGCGGTCACAATGAGGCTCCCGCCATATTCAAGCATGACGGCACATATTGGATGATAGCCTCAGGCTGCACCGGCTGGGCGCCTAATGAAGCCCGATTGATGAGGGCTGACTCGATAATGGGTGAATGGACCAAGCTCCCGAATCCCTGCCGTGGCGAGGGCGCAGATAAGACTTTTGGCGCTCAGAGCACTTACATAATGAATGTGGATGGCAATTTCACCTTCATGGCTGACATGTGGAACCCTAAGAATCTTGCCGATTCAAGGCACCTCTGGCTCCCTATCAGATTTGATGAGTATGGCACACCTTATATAACAATGGAAAGTATGACTGTGGAGAAATAACAATTTTAATCATGAAGATAAAGAACTTAACACTATTGTCGGTATGTCTCGTCTTGATGTCGGCGAGTGCCGGTGCGGCTCCCACGAAGGAGTCAAAGCAGGTTCGTGATATAATCACGAAAGTGAATGACCATTGGCAAGCTACCAATAGTCCGGAGACACGGGCGTTTTGGGACAATGCGGCTTACCATACCGGAAATATGGAGGCATATTTCCTCATGGGTAATGACGCTTGGCGCGATTATTCCGAACGTTGGGCTGAACACAATGAGTGGAAAGGCGCAAAGAGCAACGATCGCAGCAAGTGGAAGTATAATTACGGTGAGACCGACGAGCATGTGCTTTTCGGTGACTGGCAGATATGTTTCCAGACTTACGCCGACCTTTACCGCCTGCTCCCTGACGACAAGCGTCTAAAGCGAGCTAAAGAGGTGATGGAGTATGAGATGTCAACACCCAAGAATGATTACTGGTGGTGGGCTGACGGTCTGTATATGGTTATGCCTGTGATGACCAAGCTTCACAATCTCACAGGTAATGCCAAGTATCTCGACAAACTTTATGAATATGTGCTGTATAGCGACAGTATAATGCTTGATCCCGAGACAGGTCTTTATTACCGTGATGCCAAATATGTGTATCCAAAGCATAAGAGTGCGAACGGTAAGAAAGATTTCTGGGCACGCGGTGACGGCTGGGTGCTTGCAGGTCTTGCCAAGGTGCTTAAAGACCTTCCTGCCGAATACAAGCATCGTCAATTTTTCGTTGACAAGTATGTGAAGCTTGCCGATGCTGTAGTGGCTTCGCAGCAGCCCGGAGGTTACTGGTCACGCTCGATGCTCGACGAGGCACATGCACCCGGTCCGGAGACAAGTGGAACCGCATTCTTCACTTATGGACTCCTCTGGGGTGTCAATAACGGCTATCTTAAGGATGCCAAGTATCTTGACGCAGCTAAGAAGGGCTGGGAATATCTGAGCAAGACAGCTCTCCAGAAGGATGGTTCTATCGGTTACGTGCAGCCCATCGGCGAGAAGGCTATACCGGGTCAGGTGGTTGACCGTAATTCCACATCCAATTTTGGTACAGGCGCATTCCTCCTTGCGGCTTGTGAGTATGTTCGTTTCCTTGAAAAGGAGACTAACACCGACCGTGCGTATTGGGTGGATCTCGCTTATAAGATGGCGGCTCCCGTCCTCAGCAATATGGCAGAAGGTAATCTTCAGAAGAATATGCTTGTCGAAGTAAGCCCCAACTGGGACGGAAGAAACAAGGGTGTTACCTATATGGAGACATTCGGCCGTCTGATGGCAGGTATATCACCTTGGCTCGCACTCCCCGACGATGACACAGAGGAAGGTGCCAAGCGCAAACAGCTCCGTGAATGGGCTTTGAAGAGCTATAAGAACGCTGTTGACCCTGATAGCCCCGACTATCTGTTGTGGAGAGGTCACGGACAGGCTTTGGTTGATGCTGCATACGTGGCTGAGTCATTCCTCCGTGCTTACGATGCTCTTTGGGTGCCGTTGGATGACGTGACCAAGAAGCGTTATTTTGAGGAATTCAGCCAGCTTCGCCGTGTGGATCCCCCTTACACCAACTGGTTGCTCTTCTCGTCTACCATCGAGGGATTCCTTGCCAAGGCAGGTGCGGAGTGTGACGAATACCGTGTCAATTCAGCAATACGTAAGGTTGAGGAATGGTATACCGGTGACGGATGGTATGCCGACGGACCAAGTTTCGCATTCGATTATTACAGCAGTTATGTGTTCCATCCCATGTACCTTGAGACTCTTCAGAGCATGAAAGACGCAGGGAAGTATACACGTATTCACTATGGCAAATATTATGACCGCGCTTTGCGTCGTACTCAGAAATTCAGCATCGTGCTTGAACGCCTGATCTCGCCCGAGGGTACATTCCCGGTATTCGGACGTTCGATACCTTACCGTATGGCAACCATGCAACCCCTTGCGCTGATGGCTTGGTATGACAAACTACCCGAAGGTCTCACCAACGGACAGGTTCGTGCAGCTCTCACAGCCGTGATGCACCGTATGTTTGACGACAAGGATAACTTTAATGAAGGTGGATTCCTCACAATCGGATTCTCAGGGCGCCAGCCCAATGTGGCAGACTGGTATACCAATAACGGTTCGCTTTACATGACCTCTTTGGCATTCCTCCCTCTCGGTCTCCCCTCTACTCATCCCTTCTGGACCGATGCTCCGCTTGCATGGACTTCTCAAAAGGCATGGGGCGGTCAGCCCTTCCCGAAGGATCACCATTGGGGTGATCAGATTCAGACCCGTGACCTCTTCTAATGAGGATTCTGCCTCTGAACATATCTAACACGCTCTCTTCAATCAACGTCACTATATCTTGTTAGACGTGTCGGCGGCGTTCGTCCGGAACGTCGCCGACATTTTCATTCTTGGAGGGTAAAAACATAACGATTAAAGTAACTGCTATATGAAATATTTCATTCTGACATTGCTACTAAGCATGGCTCTTTCCGGTTCGGCTCAGCGTAAACCGAAGGTGGATGTGCCCCGTGATTCAATAATACTAAGTGACCCCTGCATACTTGCTGACGAGGGTACTCAGACATATTATATGACCGGTACGGGCGGTTTGCTATGGAAGAGTAAGGATCTTGAAAAATGGACAGGTCCTTACCGTGTGGCGCAGACCGACACAGCGTCGTGGATGGGTAAACATCCGCAGATATGGGCGGCTGAGCTTCATAAATACAATGGGAAGTACTACTATTTTGCCACATTTACTAATAATGATGTGATAATAGACAGCTATAGAGGTAATGATATACCTCGACGTGCAAGTCACATTCTGGTGAGTGACAATCCTGCCGGTCCCTACACGCCTATGGCTGACAGCACATATCTTCCGGCTGAAAATCCTACCCTCGACGGTACATTCTGGGTTGATACCGATGGCAAGCCTTATATGGTGTATTGCGGGGAATGGCTTCAGAACTGGAACGGTACTGTTGAGAAAATAGAACTTAAGAAAGACCTTAGCGGTTCGATAGGTAAGGGTAAGGTGCTTTTCCGTGCAAGTGACTCTCCGTGGAGCCGTGAGGTTATTGACGGTAAAGTGCGCCCGAACCGTGTGACTGACGGTCCATGGCTTTTCCGCACCGGGACAGGTCGCCTCGGAATGCTTTGGACAAGTTGGGTTGACGATGTGTACACTCAGGGTGTCGCCTATTCGGAAAGCGGAACACTCGACGGACCATGGATTCAGGAGCCGAAGCCTATTACACCACCTAATCATGGTCACGGTATGCTTTTCAAAGACCTTAAAGGCCGTTGGCTGATGTCGGTTCACAGTCATCGTGTCGATGAGAAAGGTCGTTATATTCGTGTCCCGCGCATTTTCGAAGTGGATCTCTCGGGTGATAAGTTACAATTAAAATAGGTGTATAATATATAAAGGTCGTGTATGGAAATCTCCATATACGACCTTTACAAAGGGAACAAACTGGGTAGTTGGGATATGAAAAGTTAGTTATTTTGTTTCAGAGAAACCGGTGTCCTGCGCTGACCAAGATGCCCATTTACACTCGCTGACCTCCATGTTGGAGAATTTTGCTGTGAAAGAATGGTCTACAGGGCTTGCGGCATATATACCGAAGGATATTTCACCATCGCCATGGAAAAGATGGAATGCACGCATCTGGTGGAAATTAACACCGTCAGTACTTGTCTCAATGTAATAGTCGCTGTTTCGGCGGCTTAGGCGATACCACATCTCTCTGATGGATGAGGGGATGTCATGGGTAGCCCAATCGGAATAGCCGTTGTTGGTCACCACGCTTCCGAGGCGCTGGTATTCTTCATTCTCATATTCGATTGATGCTTTCATCCAGTTTTCGCTGTCAAGATATATTGCTATACCACACTGGTCGAAAAGGGCAGAGCTGTTGAATTCGGTCTTGACTGTGAAAGTGAAAAATTTCTTTGATGTCTTCATCTGGAGCACCGGGGCGTTGTCATTTTGGAAGCCGTAATATGTACGTTGCCAAAGATCGGTTTTGGGGTCGGTTGTGATAGTAATAAGAGAATCGCTTATTGTGGATTGGCTCGGTTCACGAGTCCAATAGAGATTTTCCTTTACAAACTGTTTCATGATTGTGTCGGTACTTTGAGTAGTTACTGTTTCGGGTGCTTTTGACTCACTTTTTTCTGAGCAAGAGATCAGTGCCAATGAAAAAAGCATGAAGAAAGGGATGATTATTTTTAGCATAGTTACTATATTTTATAAAAATTCAAATCTGATACTTATTCTCCCAATCTGAAGTCGGTGACATTGCTTCGGTCAAGATGCATATCTGAGAAATAGCTGAGGCAATTGCCTTTGGTGGGCGCTTGGCTTGCGATACCGATCAGGAGCTTGTCGGGATAATTGTTTTTGTACAGGCGTACCATCTGCCATTCTTTGCCGTCGATAGAATAATAGCTTGCGATGGTCTGTGTGTCAGACGATATTTTCATGAAAACCTGATCCACATTCATGAGGTCATGGTTATTATCATCCGAAGTGCCTACTGTGCGGACGCTGACTATGCGATGACCACCACGTTCATCCTGCTCAAAGCAGAGCTTTTGGTATAGGGAATCGTTGGCGAATACTAATAGATCAGCTGCATTATATGTCCCGTCAGGTGTGAATCCCGGTTTCACTTTAGCGGAGATGGTGAAAGGCTTCGTATTGTCAATTTCCGTTAGGATGGCAGGGATGGAATGGTTTGAAAGTTTGCCGTTGGGGTCGTTGAATATGTCACGTCCTTCACCGCAGGCAAATGTCAGAATAGAGTCCTGGATATTTACCAATGAATCTCCGCCATTGAGCGATTTTGTGAAGTCGATGCCGTCGAATGTGATGGAGCAATCGGTCAACGCCATCTGTGAGATTTCAGTGGTTTCGGGTTTTTCCTCCATTTTTGCCTGCTGGCTATTTTGGCATGAATTTAATGCGAGCAGCAGATTAATGGCTATAGCTATTGTCTTATTCATTTGATTTTGAAAAAATTTTGTAAATTTGTTGATGCAAAATTAATGCTTGTCATTTGCGGTGGCAATAGTTAATTTTAGCCATTTTGTTATGGATATTGAATACAGTTTTAAGAGCGCTTTGCTGTCACAGGCTGAATCGGGATTGATTGACCATGAGTCCCGATTGGATGAGTGTTGTGCCATGGCAAAGTGTTTTGCAGATGTTCAAGGCGGTATTGCAGTAGTCTCGGATTTGTTAAAGGACAGAAGCTATATATTTTCTGGCGGTTTAGGGGAGTCGTTGGGGCTTAAGACATCCACTGTCATTGAGTCGGCGTTCGAAGATATAATATTCTCACTAATAGCTCCGCAGGATCTGCTTGACCGACATGTGCTTGAGCTCAGGTACATAGAGCTGATTAAGACATTGCCTGTTGAAAAGCGTGGTGACTATATCCAGTCGAGCAAGGTAAACCTACATGTGAACGGCGCGGAGATTCCGATTATCCACCAGACCCGTTATTTTGAAATAACCGACAGCGGGAGTGTGAATATAGGTATATGTACTTATATGCCGATAGGTGTGTGCCGGACCGAGCCTTTCGAGGGACAGATTATAAATCTGAAAACCGGAAAAGCCCTTTCGTTGGAGGAATTGGGTATAGTGGATTCCAAGATTCTGTCGATACGTGAGCGGGAGGTGTTAGCGTTGCTCTCTCAAGGAATGGCAAGTAAGCAGATAGCCGATAAATTGAATATATCCCTTAACACTGTATATCGTCATCGTCAAAATATCCTACAGCATTTAAATGTGGCAAACACGGCTGAGGCTGTGAAGATTGGTCTGAAAATGAATCTGATTTAAGGAGCGTTTAGCTTCTGTTCTCTTAGTTCAATTGTCGAAACAACCGATTATGATGGATAAAAATAGTAAGAATATGCGTCGTCCGTTGTTGGGTATGACGCTTGAAGAGTTAAAACCGGTGGTTGAGGAGGCTGGCTTGCGTCCGTTTGCCGCCAAGCAGATTGCCCGATGGCTTTACGAGAAACGGGTGATGACTATAGACGAGATGACAGATCTCTCCAAGTCGGCGCGCGAATACCTGAATGAGAACTATTGCGTTGGACGTGTTGCCCCTAAGGCGGAAGCCCGCTCGGTTGACGGCACGGTTAAATATCTTTTCGCCACCCGTGGCGAGGGGTTTGACTTCCTCGTAGGCGGGAAGGGTGGCAGAGATGTTGAGGCGGTATATATACCCGATAAGGAACGCGCCACACTTTGCGTGTCGTCGCAGGCGGGATGTAAAATGGGGTGCCGCTTCTGCATGACAGGTATGCAGGGATTTCACGGTAGCCTTACCGCAGCCGGCATCCTCAATCAGATTTTCTCTATTCCGGAAAGCGAAAGCCTTACCAATCTGGTGTTCATGGGTATGGGTGAACCTATGGATAATGTGGATGAGGTAATAAAAGCCATAGATATCCTCACTGCCAAATGGGGATTGGCGTGGAGTCCTAAACGCATCACCGTATCTTCGATAGGTAAGCTTGACGGGCTGCGCCGATTGCTGAACGAGACCAAAGTTCATGTGGCTATAAGTGTGCATTCACCTTTTGCTCCCGAACGTGAGGGGCTGATGCCTGTCGAGCGTGCCTTCCCGGTGAGGAAGGTGATGGCTGAACTAAGTAATTATGATTTCGCCCATCAGCGCCGTCTGTCAGCTGAATACATAATGTGGAAAGGTGTCAATGACGATTTCAAACATGCCGATGCGTTGGCGGCGTTGCTTAAAGGTCAGGAGTGCAGGGTGAACCTGATACGATTCCATGCCATACCCGGTTTCGAGCATGTGACCTCCGATTTGCGCACCATGGAGGCGTTCCGTGACCGCTTGAACGAGCGAGGCGTCACAGCTACCATCAGAGCGTCGAGGGGAGAGGATATAGAAGCCGCCTGCGGAATGCTCAGCGGAAAAGAGAGTGAAAAATAGGTATTGATTTCAAGAGAGTGTTACTGAACGTTCTTTAACACCTTGTGATAGATGAAGAGTGCCGTGCGGGAATAACCGGACGGCACTCTTTAGATTTGATTATTGTGTTAGATTGGATTGAATATTGTTGGAGAATGACTGTCAGCGAGAGCTTTTGCGCTCTCGGGATGAGGAGAGAGTGGTTTATTAGCCCGAAGAGCTGTTCATGGTTGTAGTGACGGATGTTTTTATGTCAGGACATAGTTACACCTGTCAATCAGACTGCCCGCAAGAGGGGAGCGGAGAATGATTGCTTTCAAGACGGCAGTCGCGATATGTAAGGCTCGAAGAAGTTACGCTGTAGTGCTTTCGAGATACGCAGAAGAAGCTCGGCATCGATGCTGCGGCGATTGAATATCTTGTAGATATTGGTGCGATTGCATCCAAGCTCGTTTGATAGCCAAACCACAGACTTCTTCTGTGTCTTCAGCTCCTCCTGTATGAGTTTGCCAATAAAGATAGTCGTCATGTAGTATAATTGTTAGGATTTAAAATGATTATACTGTGGTACTTTTTGTTAAACGGTTAATTAAAGTGGGAGTGTCCATAGGTTTTGTATAGCCGCAGTGAATCATAAGAGTATGTCAATATGGCGGTACAAAAATAGGGCTGAACCCTTTATTTTCGTCCCCAGTCTGTGGCACCGCCAAGCGCCTTTTCCACGGAACAAGTATAAAATGAGTCCAGCCCGTATTTCGAGCATATAACTAATTCAATCTCGTTATTCCCCGTGGACTGAAGGAAGTTGGCGGTTTCCAGACAGAGGGAATATCTGAGGCTGTGTGACAAAACTAAAGTCTTTTCTTATACGAGGAAAGCTTAGCTTAGTAGCTACCATAACAGCCAAACGGTAGCTGATGCAAAGGTAGTAACCTTTTGGGGATTTTCAAAAGAAAAAACAATAAAAATCGACTGTCAGGTTTATAAAAAGTATTAAAAATAGCAAAATAGGCTAATTGGGTAAAACAATATCTTACATGAAATAGTTGTGTATGGTAAAGAGAAATCTACCTGTGTAGACTCCTTTTTTACCAAAATTATTTAAAAATAATTAATACGGAAAAATTTCTTTAATCTTATAACTTTATACCGAAAAAAGTCACTAACTTTGCAGTCGAATAAGTGGAGCATAACAAATATCCTCTCACTGGGACTGCATGAACGGTCACCGGAAAAGGTATCTAAGATTGTAGATTGCAACGAATTATAAACTTCATATCAAAAACTCTTAATTAACGATGAGTACAATTGATTTATCAAAGTATGGTATCACCGGTGCAAAGGTGATCCACAACCCCAGCTACGACCAGCTCTTTATCGATGAGACCAACCCCGAGCTTACAGGCTATGAAAAGGGTCAGGTTACCGAGCTTGGTGCAGTGAATGTGATGACAGGTATCTACACCGGCCGTTCTCCCAAGGACAAATTCTTTGTAAAGGATGACACCAGCGCAAACTCTATCTGGTGGACTTCTGATGAGTACAAGAATGACAATAAACCTATTACTCCCGAGACTTGGAAGGCTCTCAAGGCTATCGCCGACAAAGAGCTATCTGACAAGACTCTCTATGTTGTTGACGCTTTCTGCGGCACCAACCCCGACACTCGTCTTGCAGTTCGTTTCGTGATGGAAGTTGCATGGCAGGCTCACTTCGTGACCAACATGTTCATTCGTCCTACTGAAGATGAGCTTAAGAACTTTACTCCTGATTTCGTTGTGCTCAACGCTTCTAAGGCTAAGGTTGAAAACTGGAAGGAACTCGGCATCAACTCTGAGACTTGCGTTGCCTTCAACCTTACCGAACGTATGCAGCTCATCATCAACACTTGGTATGGTGGTGAAATGAAGAAGGGTATGTTCTCAATCATGAACTACTACAATCCTCTTCGCGGTATCGCTTCTATGCACTGCTCAGCCAACACTGACAAGCAGGGTGAGAACACCGCTATCTTCTTCGGTCTTTCAGGTACAGGTAAGACTACTCTTTCTACCGACCCGAAACGTCTCCTTATCGGTGACGACGAACACGGTTGGGACGACAACGGCGTGTTCAACTACGAAGGTGGTTGCTACGCTAAGGTTATCAACCTTGACAAGGAAAGCGAACCCGACATCTACAATGCTATCACCCGTGACGCTCTTCTTGAGAACGTTACAGTTGACGCTAACGGCAAGATCGATTTCACTGACAAGAGCGTGACCGAGAATACTCGTGTAAGCTACCCGATCAACCACATCAAGAACATCATCGTTCCCAGCCGCGGTCCCGCCGCTAAGAACGTGATCTTCCTTTCAGCTGATGCGTTCGGTGTGCTTCCTCCCGTATCTATCCTTACTCCCGAGCAGACTAAGTACTACTTCCTCTCAGGCTTCACCAGCAAGCTCGCAGGTACTGAACGCGGTATTACTGAGCCTACTCCTACCTTCTCTGCTTGCTTCGGCGCAGCGTTCCTTTCGCTCCACCCCACCAAGTATGCTGAAGAACTCGTAAAACGTATGGAACAGAGCGGTGCCAAGGCATACCTCGTTAACACCGGCTGGAACGGTTCAGGCAAGCGTATCTCTATCCGTGATACTCGTGGTATCATCGACGCTATCCTTGACGGTGCTATCCTTAAGGCTCCGACCAAGCAGCTCCCCATCTTCGACTTCACTATTCCTACCGAACTTCCGGGCGTAGATCCTAAGATCCTTGATCCTCGCGACACCTACACTAACCCCGAAGAATGGACAGTTAAGGCTGACAAGCTCGCTGAAATGTTCATCAACAACTTCAAGAAGTTTGAAGGTCACGAAGCTGGTAAGGCTCTCGTAGCTGCCGGTCCTCACATTGAAAAATAATCAATAGGATTACAATTTCAAATACCCTATATCGCCATGGCACACTCGCCATGGCGATATTTTTTATTATAAACCCAAAATTTTTTGAAAAAAAGTGTAACAAATTCTGAATAGTTACGTCTATATATATAAGATAGGTGAATTATTATCTCCTGCAATCATTAATATTAAATATTATGCGCAAATTTTTATTTTTGCTGTTACTTATGCCGGTGTGCATGAGTGCTGCCCGTCCGGTTACAATCTCACGTGAGGCTGCTATCGCCGATGTCGATTCTTTAGTAGCTGCGATTGAAGAGGTTGAGGTTGATCCATACGCTCTGCTCGATAAAGATGTGTTTTATAAGGCTGTTGCCGACACTAAAAAATCATTTACCGCCGATAGCGTAACTCCGGCTCAGATGTATCTGGCACTATCGCGTCTTACCGGAATGTTCCGTCAAGGTCATCTCGGAGTGTCAATATCTTACAACATTATAGGTGATAGCGGCGTGGTGTTCCCGTTTGGCAGTATGCTGAAAGTTATTCCGGGAAGCCATAAGGTGATACTTACGCTTGACACTGTTGTGGATGGCGTGAGAGTTAAGAAAGGTGAAGAGATCGTGTCGATTAACGGGCGCAAAACACCGGAGATAGTTGAGTCGTATCTTAAGCATGCCCCCATGGAGAAAGATGCTTTTGGCTGTAGCTATCTTTCCGGCGATATGGATTTTTTGATGTGGTGTGAAAATCCTGACGTTAAGAGCTTTGACGTGGTGCTGTCGGACGGCGGTAAGACCAGAAAACACACATTCAATGGAGTGGCTGTCAACAAACTTATTTCACCGCCTAAGGAAAAGTTCGTGCCATACGACTATAAGCTTCTTAACGATTCCGTGATGTTGTTCTCATTTAATACCTGCTATTGGGACAGCGAGTTCGCCTATTTTTTGCGTAAAATGAACAAGGAGGCTCGCGATAAGGGTGTGAAGCACCTTATTATAGATGTGCGCTCTAACGGTGGCGGCAATTCAAGAGCCGGCGATGAGGTGTGCCGGTATCTTACTGATCAGAAGTTTAATGGTTTCGGTGGGTCCAAGGTTAAGATTTCCAATTCCGTTCTAAAGAGCTATGGTAAGAGGGCTGCCGACATGGGTTTAAATAATTATAAGGTGGATTCGGTATATGTTAACATGGATCAGGATGAATTAGAGATGGAACTGCCATACGATGCCAAATACCGTTTCCCCGGCAAGAGCTATCTGCTGATAGGTCCCGGAACCTTCTCTTCAGCCTCTAATTTCGCATGGGAATATTGGAAATTCGTTCCCGGCACTGTCATCGGCGAGGAGACAGGTGGCGTGAATATCTGTGTGGGCGATGTGATTGGTAAGAATCTGCCAAACTCCAAATTCCGCATGTTTATCCCTTGGAAAATATTCTATCATTACGGCGCAAAGGACGGAGATCCCATCCAAGGCACCATCCCCGACATCCAAGTCCCCGCTGAGGAAGCCCTCACCCGCACCCTCCGCCTCATCGAAACCGGGAAGTGATTAAATAGTTGCTTTTTGTAGAGATATAAATGGTAGCGATGGCAATAAGAAAAAAGCCATCGCTACCGTTTTTATTTACTTAAGGCGATAAAGACCAATATTTGGTCTAATCCAAAAAATCAATGTAAATTTTGGATTATAATCCAAAAAATAAGCTGAATTTTTGGATTAGGACCGTTTTGAGTATTACGTGTGGGTGGCGATGAGCCGGGTGTGAATTTGTGAAATAGCGGTAATATGGTTAAATTTGCAGGTGGAAAGTAATTCCTTGAATTCCTTAGATTTCTTGAATTCCTTGAATCTGAATAACCGGGCATGCCGTGAAATACCCTATGAAGATACTTAAATTTAGATTATTGTCGGTGGCAGCTTTGATGTGGCTGTTTTATAAAATAGGTGCTAACGTCGGCGACTGGACAGGCTGGCTTGTGAAGTCGAAAGATGGCGGTAAGACGTGGGGAAAGCGTGAGCCCCTTCCGGAAGGGTTCTTGGGACCGGTGAAGAATAAACCTGAGCTTATAGGTGACCGGCTGATATGCCCGTCAAGCACTGAAAAGGGTGGTTGGAAGCTGCATTTTGAAATACTTGATCTTAAAACCGGAGAATGGAAATATGTGGGTCCGATAGCTGCGGAACTTGCACCCCGCACAGAGAATCCGCAGGATATTAAGCCGATAGACTGTATTCAGCCCTCTATCCTGTGTCTTTCCGATGGTCGCCTTAAGGTGCTGATACGCACCCGCAACGGTTATCTTGCTGAGTCGGTAAGTAGTGACGGCGGTGACACGTGGAGCAATGTGCGTCTGACCACTCTTCCCAATAATCAGTCGGGCACTGACGCTGTGACTCTCCGTGACGGTCGCCACCTACTTATATATAATTATTGCTGTCCGATAAAACTCAAATAGCGCAATAAAGTATGTCTCGAACGC
>CAJTMJ010000031.1 GCA_910577335.1 uncultured Duncaniella sp.
ACTGAAAATTAAGTGTTTAACAGCATAAATTTAATTTTTGTCATCTACTAAAAAATGGGGTATATTTTACTAAAATATTGTTAAGTCAGCCTAAGATAAAAACGTTATGTGAATTTTCTCATAATGCGTATTATGTTAAATAGACTTACGAGATTTTCTGAGAAGTAGACACAACGTGCTTTAAGACGCTGTGATTAGTGCCCTATTCTAAAATTATTTTGATGATAAAATTACGAGTGTCCGGATTATTTGTTGATGAGCTTATTCAACTTTGTCGGCGTAAGATTTTCCGGATATTTTTCAAAACTCAAACGCAGCTGACATCCTTCACGAAACCGTGAACAGCCAAAAGCTGTCTTGCCTTTCAGAATATAGCCTTTGCCACATTCCGGACATACTACCTGTTCGAATTTACGAATCCTTGGCGCACGAGGTTTTGTTGGCTTAGGATTCTTGTCTGTAGCTTCTGGGGATGCAGATGGTGCGTCGCCATTTGTACGATTTTCAACAAGAATTTTCGAATGAGAGTTGTCGCTCAGCACATTTATTACAATCTCGTTAATCAGAGCTTTAAGCTCTGCTATGAAATTTGCGGCGGAGTATTCACCTCGTTCAATTCTACGTAATTTATTCTCCCATAATCCGGTTAATTTCGCACTTTTGAGCAATTCCTCATTAATTGTATTAATGAGGTCAATTCCGGCTTGAGTTGCCATGATGGATTTCCTTGCCCTGTAGATATATTTGCGTTTAAACAAGGTCTCAATTATGGCTGCACGAGTTGAAGGACGCCCTATTCCATTATCCTTCATCGCTTCCCTAAGTTCTTCATCATCAACTGTTTTACCGGCTGATTCCATGGCTCTTAGAAGTGATCCTTCAGTGTAATATTTGGGCGGCTGAGTTGTCTTTTTTAATAAAGAAGGTTCTTGCGGTCCCGTTTCTCCAATCTTAAACTCAGGTAGTATGTTGTCTTCTTCATTATTTTCTTCGGTTGCCACGTATTGACTAAAAACTTCTCTCCATCCGGGAGCAGTGATAACTTTACCTGAAGTCTTAAACGCAGTCTTGTCAACCTCACCTAATACGGTTGTGGTAAGAAATTGACAATCAGGATAAAAGGCAGCAATAAAACGTAGTGCTATAAGGTGATAGAGCTTACGTTCATCTCCCACAAGTATCTTTGGAGATTGCCCGGTGGGTATAATGGCGTGGTGGTCAGTCACTTTAGAGTTGTCAAATACCTTTTTGCTTTTTGGTATTTTGCTGTTAAGCAATTGAGCAGTCAATGCTGCGTATGGTTCCATCTGCTTTAATATACCCGGTATTTTCGGATATATGTCCTCGCTCAGATATGTAGTGTCAACACGTGGATATGTTGTTACCTTTTTTTCATAAAGTGACTGTATGAGTCGTAAAGTCTCGTCAGCGGACCATCCCCATTTTTTATTACATTCAACCTGCAGTGATGTTAGGTCAAAGAGACGGAGTGGTGCTTCCCTACCCTTTTTCTCTTGTACATCCTTGATTACCATGGGATAACCAACGATGCTTTTGAGCGCCGCTTCCGCTTCCTCCAAGGTTTTGAATCTGCCGGAGACAGCGTTGAATGTCACATTCCTATATAAAGTCTTAAGTTCCCAGAAATCTTCAGGTTTGAAGTTCTCTATCTCCTTCTGGCGTTGAACTATCAATGCCAATGTGGGTGTCTGAACTCTTCCTATAGAAAGCACATTGCCGGGCGAAGAGTATTTTAAGGAATAGAGTCTTGTGGCATTCATACCTAAGATCCAATCCCCTATGGCTCGTGACAAACCGGCATAATACAACCTGTCAAAGTCATTTTCAGGATGTAACGATGAAAAGCCCTCTTTAATTGACTCGTCGGTAAGCGATGAAATCCAAAGTCTTTTCACAGGACATTTAATCCCTGCCTTTTGCATTACCCAACGTTGGATTAGTTCTCCTTCTTGTCCGGCATCGCCGCAGTTTATAACTTCATCAGCAGTGCTTATAAGATTTTCAATTACCTTGAATTGCCGTTCGATACCTGTATCGGCGATTACTTTAATGCCAAATTTTTCAGGAATCATCGGCAGCACTCCGAGCGACCATCTTTTCCACCTTTCAGTATAATCAGCCGGTTCTTTAAGGGTGCATAAGTGTCCGTAAGTCCAAGTGACAATATAATCGCCACCTTCAAAGTATCCCTCTCTGCGAATATTCGCTCCAAGGATTTGTGCTATATCTTTTGCTACACTGGGTTTTTCGGTAATACAAACTTTCATTGCGTCATTTCTGCCGGACCTTCACCATAGTCTGTGATTGTCCGAGAGGAGTGTCAAATAGTAACTGGAATCCTTCTATGCCCATTATAGGGAAATCTAATTCGATGGGAATTATTCCATCATCTTCCCATTGGAAATACCTATGGAAGTCAACGCCATCAATATCAGTAGATGTCAATGCCGATCCTGAAGTCAGAGCTGTCACACCGTCTATTCTGTTAGAAGTGTGCGGTCGCCCTATCAATTTCCCATAAATGCGAGTTAAATCCGAACGATAGTCAACACTGTCTACTTTAAAAGTCAGTTTGTTATCGCTTTGAGAATTAAAATTACGCACAGTTTTGGCATTGACAGATATCATTGCCAAACCGGAAATAATTGTTGCTAAAAGGAATCTTTTCATGATGAATTATAATGCAAAAATAGTTAGTTTTTTTGAATTGACAAAGGAGGATTGTGCTCATTTCCCTGTCAGGTATTTCTCCAGTGTGGAGACGGAAGGATTAACAGCCACAATTTTGCCTTGTGGGTTAATGAGATAAGATGAGAAGCCTTGCTCAAGACGATAATCGTTTTTGGTGTTATGGGTTTTTACTTCGTCAATATGGAATTGGGTAGACGAATCAAGATTATCATTCTTTACAATCTCTCGGAACAGTTTCTTGTTATTGTCAGTATTTATAGACAATAGTTTGAAGTTAGCCGGGGTTTCTTTTAGGAATCGGTCATATTCACCGGCTGCTATTCTTGATATCGCACTGTTGGAATCCCAGAAGTTTACCAGCACATATTTGCCTCGAAGGTTGTCAAGAGAAATATGTGTGGAATCATTGCTTAGCATTTCAATTTCAGGTGCGGTATATCCTTTTTCTGCTTTGATGACTCTTTCGGAGTATGCCGATATTAATAATATGAGTGCTCCGAAGAAAGCTATGTAGCTTAGTGTTTTCTTCATGAATTTAATGTTAACATACTACTAATATGACAAACGAGAGGCATGAAATGTTTTCATGCCTCTCGTTTTAAAGTGTTGTATCGGTTAGAACGGATATCCGATTGCCAAGTGGAATGCCAATGATTTCTTGAATGATTGCATATTATAATATCCTGACTTGCCGGTATCGTACGGCGCATGGATTCCAATACCAAGGTCACCGCGAATGATGAGCATTGAGATGTCAAATCTCAGACCTACGCCGGTTCCAAGAGCTAAATCTTTAAAGAAATTTTTGGCTCTCAGTTGCCCTCCGGGGCGTTCTTCCTCTTTCTTGAGCGTCCAGATGTTACCGGCATCAAGGAAGATGGCGCCATGCAACGGACCAAGTATCGGGAATCGATACTCTGTATTGGCTATGAATGTGAAGGTACCTGTTTGGTCAAAATATCCGTTTACCTGATCAGCCGGTGCCCTGTAAGAGCCGGGACCGATTGAACGTACGGTGAACGCTCTGACTGAGTTTGCTCCACCACAATAGAACTGTTCGCTGTAAGGGACTTGCGATGAGTTCCCGTAGGCATGTGCGGCACCTGTGCCGATACGGCTTACAAGCCAGTGGTTTCCTCCCAAGCGTCTGCCATATACGATCTGTGCATATCCTTTTACGAATTGAGAGAACGGTGTGTGGAATAATGTCTTTTCACCTTTCTTTCCGCACAGCTCATATATTGACCAAAATATGTTACCGGCTTGTTGAAGAGTAAACTGAACGTTGATAGTATTATCGCGATTCATAGCTCGGTCATAGACAAATCCGTATGACATTTGCGGTATGAACTGATTCTGGAAGCTTAGGGCTATCGCCGGGTTAGCTGCCATGATGGAGTCAAAGACTTCGGTGGTATGCTGTAGCTTATTATAGGTAAGCTTAAATAGCGTGAAAGTGTTGGAGATATACTTAGACGAGCGCCAATCGTATGAAATGCCGGTGTTAAATTGGAACATCTTAAAATAATGCGGACGATTTAACACTTCGGCACCGAGTGAAATGCGTGTCCAGTTCACATCTCTGTGAGAACGAGGTATGAATTTGGGCGCAAGCAGACGAGGGAATGCAAGTGTTGCTTTCAGCCCTACCTCGTATGAGTTAAACACCGAGCTTTTCTTTCCGGAGCCTGTCTGCCATTCATACGTTCCGGTTAAGGATAGATTGAGTTGCTCTCCCCCACCGAATATATTTTTATTTGTGACACCGAGAGAGATTCCCGGACCCAGATATGAATTTGACTTTGATGAGACATTAGCTTCGATTGATGCCTCAAGAGGTTTATCGTATGTACATTCAATCATTACATCAAGAAGCCGTTGATCCCTATGGATAGTATCAGGCGTTACTGAAATATTAATGTTGTTGAATATCCCGAGTCGAGATAAGCGCGACTGGGTAAGATCCATTTGACGTACTGAAAAGGTCCTACCTTCATGGAACAGAATACATGAGGGTATGAGATCTTCACGCAATCTTGACGGCAAGTATCTGATGAGGGTTCCTTTTCGTGTCTCCACTGTGTCAGGAGTGCCACCGCCTTTATTACGATAGATATATGTGGTAATCTCCCCTGTTTTGAATCTGTCGATAGTCCAAGGACGCACATTGTCGGCGATATCAAGCTTTATAGCTATCTTGCCGGGGTTAATGGTGCTATCGGCTAAGTATTGGATATAGTCAGGGCGGAAGTAGTAATAACCTCTATTACGTACTGCATTGGCAATATCAACTCTAAGCCTGTTCAGAGAGTCTGTTGAATATCTTGAACCGGGCTTAAAATATTTTGAACGTTTTGCAACCGAGTCAATAAGATGATAGAGATGGGTGCTGTCAGGAAGCATTATTATGGAATCGAGCATATATGGATGTCCCGATTCGATTTTATATAATATGGATGCTTTCTTCTTATTTTTCTTTTTTACGAGTTCGTATGACGAATGGCCTGAAAAATATCCGTTATTATCCAGTATTTCATCAAGCATGTGGACCCTTACCTCAGGGCGAACGTCGCTTACCAAGATCGGTTCTTTCGCTAATTTTTCATATACCCAGTGTTTGAATCCTTTGGGTGGATTGGGCCAATGATTATACACCCATAGCCCAAGAGGTATCGGAGAGCGTACCGATACAGACCCAAGCAATGAATTGTTCGGTTTCACTGCCACAGCTTCATCAAGTGAAGATTTCACTCCGGCTGGAAACTTGGAGTTGTCAGGAGTCTCTACTTCCACGGCTTTTACACCGGTATACAGAATGTCATCCTTCCCAAGTTTAGAGGTGGTGGAGCATGAATACAATAACATTGATGCGGCTATTGCAGCTATATAGATATTAAAATATTTGCTTTTCATCACAGAAAATATTTAATATTGTTTTGTGGAAGAAATTGGGATCTAATCACGACGAATACCAAATAGCTCCCAAAGGGAATTAAGTTTGCGTTTTAGAACAAAACCTACACCGGTCTGTGTGATCTCGCCTTCAAGAATACTCTCATAACCTGTGTGACGGAATATTCGTATATACATAGTGCCCGATTTATTCAGCATGTATTCGAAAGAAACATCGTTGATTAGATTTTGAGAGAAATTCTCATCGGAATTGGCATCAGTGGAATAATTGCCGCCAATTACGATTTTAAAACGATCATTGAAAAGAGTCTTGGATACACGGTAACTGTAAGATGTGGTTGTAGATGTAGAACCGTCAAGCGTCTTATCATATTGGTCTATGCCGAATGATATATCCACACCACGGATGTTATTGGCTGCCCATGAATTGATTTGGGAAGTCAAGAACGAGTATAACGGGTTGCCGGAAAGGTTGGCTGAAGCTTTTGTGCCTGCACCGGTATATACGTTATAGAGCAACAGGTTCATAGCTTGGTTGGCTCGCTGTTCGGCTGACATAGAGGCAAGCTCGTTTTGAACCGTGATGTCATCATTTGTGGTCAAATCAAATGTGACATTCATATTTTGAAGAGTGTTTGTCACACCGAGAAGCACATCGAAGTTTACGAGTCTTGAATTCTGTCCGCTTTGGGTGACATTAGCTCTCATTTCGTCTACAGCATGAATGTTAAGACGGGGATTCAACATATCACCATTGAAAGCGATATATGATCCTTCTTGGAATTGGAAATTCTTTTCAGACATCAACGGTGGTGTGTATCTGACATATCCCCCGTTTATGTTTAGACGTCCGGTTATTCTGTCTCCGTTAAGAGCCGACATTGTATAAGTCAGATCTCCCGCAGGAAGCACTTGCGCTCGGTTGCTTCCGTTAGGTGAAAGATATACATTGACAACTGATCCTTCCTCAATGTGTAGACGAGCGTCGAGATTTAATGCCATAGTATTTTCCGGGATTGAATCGACTGTCACAGTCTGCACGGTGTCATTGAATTGCACAAAATGCACCATATCGGAAGTCGATTGTGACGTTAGCGCCTGATTCGTTTCCGAAAGTACGTATGTCACATTTGTTCCTGACAAAACCGTTGCGTCGGCATCAACATTGAGGAAGCTCATGTCACCTTTGACTTTGGCATCAAGATCTATGAATGCTTTCCCGAACACATCAGCGCCGCGAGGTCGGTCACTTTTCACTATCTGCATATCATTTGCTTTCATCAAAAGGTCAAGTGACACATTTGCAAGATTATGAACGTCAACAGTGCCGTTTACGAACAATGGATTTTCATTACACCCTCTGATTGTAAAATCTGAAAATTTCACGACATTGCTGTCCACCGGTATTTTCTCCTCAGAGAAAGAGAATGAAGTCCCTATCATTTTCACTTTCACATCTGTGGAATCAAAATCAAGGAAGCCGTTAAATATCGGATTAGACATTTCCCCAGTAATCTCCATTTGTCCGTTCAAGGTGCCTGATAGTGTAGCCATACCTTCAGGTATAAACGGATTTACAACCCTTAGAGGGAACTTAATCATGTTGAAATCCAAAAGGAATGGATTGGAGGCTGTAGAGTCACTCAATACACCTGTTGCAGTGATTGTTTTTACAGAGTCAACCATGAGTGTTACGTCAGCCATAAGCTTCCCTCCGGGTGAATTGGCGACATCCACGTCGAGTCCGAATGTGCCAACTCTGTCACGGCCATAATAAAGGTCGGTCAATTCCACATCACCTTTAGCCGTCAGCACATTATTGTCGTATCTCAGACGCATATCTGCTGATATATCACCTTTGATTGGTGGCGCAAACGGATTGATGGATAGCCAATCCTGCAGATGAATCTGTGATAATTGAACAATCAAATCCTCTTGAACTGATGTGTGTTCATGATGATGTGTGATTGAATCAACAATCTCTCCGGGATGCTGGGTGAAAATCTTGAGATAACTCTTATCACCGGCAAGAGTGAGGTTTGCATCAAGATGTTTCGTAAGCAAATCGTAGCTTATGAAATTATCATCGTTCACAGTCCATGACTTATAAGCGATAGTAGGTTTGCGGGGAACTAATTTCAGAGTCACAGTGCTGTCTTCGAGCATTGCAGAGAGCCCGAGATTAAAACCTTTCTCATGCTTGATGTTTTCCTGTCGCATATATGCAGCAATACGGTTTGTACCGACAAAACCATTTAAATTCACATGTGCGAAATCATCCAATGTGCCGGGACGATTATTTATATTCGCACGGTACACCAGATATGCTCCATGTTGAATAGCATTAAATGATATAGTGTCAAGGCTGGTATTACCCATATTAAAACCTGTGATATCAGAATTGAGGGATAGTAAAGAGTCATTATGGGCTGCAAACAGGAAATGACGGAACCCGATCTTGGATGATTCCTTAAGGTAATCCGCTGCTATATTATTTGAACCCATCTCAAGAATCATATCCATACGGGGAAATGCTTTGCTTAAAGCCTCCACATTTACACGCATACTGTCTTTTTGTGACATGACTTCGTTAAGCCCGGCAGTAAGCCCTTCGATAAAAGTAAATAATGGATTCGGCGATGCGGCTTTAAATTTCAGATCACCGTTACTTAATGACGCATCAAGACCTTTAGCATTAGAGTAAAGTGTCAGGGATACCGGACTTGGTGAGTTAATTGTAATGCCCGGCATTCTCCAAAACAGATTTGTGATGTCTGCTTTTGCGTCAATATCTTGATTGGCAATATTGAATTTGCCTGTGGATGTTAATATGAGTTTTCCCTCATTAACAGTGTCGGCAAAGTTTAGCGCTTGAAGATTTATGTTTCGTATATTCCCTGACATATCCCAATCGATACTGTCTCCGTCAAGATCGGCATCAAATTGTACGGTACCGTCAAGGTCCCTATTGTAGCTTGTTAGAGTCCCTGTGGCGTTTCCGTCATGTAGGGATGCTTTTAATTTTATGTCTGTGTAATTTTCTTTTTGATATACAATCTTCTTCAAGTCAATATCCGCATCCACGAATGAAGTCTTGGACATGGGATTATACCCTACTCCGTCAGCCTTTAACGAAGCGGTTATTTCTCCAATACCCAATTCGGACATGAATGCGTCAACCGGGAATCTGTCAAGATTTACAGTGGCATTGTACGATTCTTTTTTGCCATTCCATTTTCCTCCTGCCGCAAGTCTACCCTGACGGGTTGTGACGGTTACATCGCCTTCCACATTACCGGGATGGTACTTTACATCACCTTCTAATCTGAGAGCGGGAACAACCTTTATTGGTAAAAAAGAGAATTGCTTATCGGTGATGGTAGACAAACTGCCTTCCAATGACAGTTCTCCCCCGATTTTATCAGGAGAGAAAGGATTATCGATTTCTCCTTCTGCCTTTATTCTTGCTATATCAGGCAAGATCATATCGATATTATATACATTTAGCAAACCGCTTGTTCCGTCTATGTCTGTGGAGAATGATAGAGGCTTAAACGGAGCGAGCATCTGACGCATATCGGGGAATGCCAATGATACTTCTTTCGGGTCGATTCTTCCCGATCCCTTTAACGATAGAGGTAGATTTTTATCGGTCATCAAATCACCCACACCCATTTCTGCGGAAAAGTATAGGTTTGATTTCAATGTCTCGATTGAAAAGTCAGTCGCTTTCATGGATTTTTCATCCATCTTAAATGTTCCGTCTGCATAAAGTTGCAGCCCGCAACGTTCAGTCGCACTGATTTTCTTTACCGGCACAATAATTGAAGTGCCACGATTATAAAATGAGTCAACCTCAATAATTATATTTCTACCTTGAATGTACGACGGGTCAAAGCCGGCAATAGGCGTATGTCCTGATTCAGCATACAGGGCTTCGTTCGCAGTGAGCCTTAAAGAGTCTGCTGTTATAGTCCATAAGTCGGAAGATGGAGTGCTGATAGTGTCTGATGCTGTGGTTGTACTGTCAGTTAACTCAGCAATGGGATATAAGTAAGTAGCCCGCACACTATCTATTCTGAGACTCCTTCCGAATATCTTTTTTGTAGACATATCAACGTTTCCGTTGCACAGCTGAGCCATGCCGATATGACAGCCGAGCGAATCAATGAGTTTTTCCATGCTCATTAAATATGTCACGTCCTTCATCCGTATCAAATCGGCATGAATTTTCCAAGGTGTACTTTGTGTTGTATCGGCAGTTGTTGAGGTAGTGTCTTCGAGCATCCGGAGCATTATATTTGCCCCATCGAGTTCCACTTTTGAAAGATCAATGTTACCACCTTTTAAATTTATATCCGAATTGTCAATATTGGCATAGTTGATATTCGCTCTAATCCACATCAGTGAATCATTGTTCCCCATTTGGTAGAATGCATTGTCGAGAGTGGCACCTTCAACATGAATTTCACCTTTTAGCAAAGGCATAAGTTTCACGTTTACCGCAAGCTTATTGGATGTAAGCATTGTGTCGCCGTTTTCTTGTATGACAACGGCATTATCTACACTGAGTCTGAGTGGGAATCCGAGACGAAGTTTCTCGATTCCGACTTTCATGCCGGTAGCCTTCTCAACTTGGGTTGATGCCACTTTAACGGCAAAATCTTGTACGAAAGGAATATATAATAGAACCGGTATGATAAATAACAGAGCTACCAGCCCTACTATGACCCAAAGGACGCCTTTCAGAATCTTATTAGTTATTTTACGGCTCAATGTGACGTGAATTTTAATAGTTTGACGTGATTTGTATGTCTTATTAACTACAAAAGTACTTATTTTGTTTAAATATATTTTAATAATTAAAACACTCTTTATAGCACTTGATGATATTAATAAAGAAAACTCTCGTCTACAATCATATACATGACTGTAAACGAGAGTGATATGTTTGTGGTCAAATTATATTTGACCGAGGGACTCTCTATTAAAATTATTTATCCTGAACAAGAGAGATAAGCAGTTCTTTTCCGTCTTCGCTGGGCTGGAATTCTACTTTGCCTTCGCGGGCAAGCCATCCAAGTGCTGCATAAAGCTCTTTGTCATTTTTAAGTTTAGCTACTTTTTTAAGTTGCTTGCTGTCCAAAGTTTGTGCTTCGTTAAGTGCTGCCCATACGCTTCCAGCGTTAATACCGATAGTTTCAGTGTTCATCGTTAAGTGTTTTTAATTAACAATATTTGTTTAAATTGTACTCTGAGATAGAGACTTACATATCAAAAGGAGTAATATGTTCGCCACAAATTTACAAAAATTTTATAAATCTTTGACTATTTTCGTAACAAAAAACATAATAAAATGGTTCAAAAAGGCTGAATTACAGAGCCATTTATAGGTTTTTGAACCATTTTACTATGTTTTTTAGAGATAAAAAATATTAAATCAATATATGATATATGAGGTTAATGGCTTTAACATACCACTCATAACACCATCAGTGACTTTGAAATCGGTATTATAAACTTTATCAGTATAATTACCATCGTTAAGTGTTGTCGGCAAAGCGATTTCTTGGGGAGTATTGGTCAGATTTATTAGTGCCACACCCTCTGATCCTCGATTGATTTCCACGACTGCTCCATCAGGAGTAACGTTGATATGTTCAGGCTTGCCGCTCATAGCTCTACGGAATTTATTTGCAGCGACAACTTCCGGATGCTTAAATTCATCATTCCCACGTGCTCCTGTCAGGTTGTTTCCCCAGTAGTTTTCACGTGTGCTGCCTGCGGGT
Organism: uncultured Duncaniella sp.; assembly: GCA_910577335.1. Taxonomy (GTDB): domain Bacteria; phylum Bacteroidota; class Bacteroidia; order Bacteroidales; family Muribaculaceae; genus Duncaniella. The sequence goes on from CAJTMJ010000031.1 coordinate 11,415, forward strand.
CGGCTGAAAAACAGAGGTGTGCCATTTTGTCTTGCTGCGAGAAATACCCATCCCATACGTATCTGATCGTCTGTGAGTCCAGCTGACTCATGCTCATTTGCGTATGTGTCGTGTGATTCAACCCATGTTACAAGATGTTTGCCATCTACCGGATGGTGCCATTTCATGAGGCTGTCAGCTGTGAAATTACCCTTATCAAGCACTTCTCTCAAAGCATGACCGTATGCGCTTGCGGTTAGATCCATATATTCCGCATACTCTTCTTCTTTTACATTTTTGTCCTGAAGTACTTCACCGTATATAAACAGGCTGTCGGCTGGAACTGCGAGCTTCAGTCCTTTCACATCTTCACGACCGGTGGCTACTTCCCAGAAATTATTTCTGGTAGCAAGGCTGTCAAGCGGGTCACTCGGGAGTCCGATATGCTTTGCGGTATCATATCTAAATCCTTTCACGCCTAAGCTCAGCAGGTCGTTTACGTATGTCATGTAGTAATGCTGGAAATCGGGATTTTCGGTATTCACATCGGGAAGACCACCCATTTCGCCGGTTGTGCACTGGTAACGGTCATTGTAATCTACAATTGGTGTGAATCCGTTTGCATGATATAGTTTATCATGACCTCCGACGGCTGCATCAAGATCAGGCAGCACGGCAGTATGGTCAATTGCGGTGTGATTTGGCAATACATCCACAATGATTTTGACATTATATTTATTGGCGCTATCCATCATTGCCTTGAACTGGTCGCAATTGCCTAAAAGGTAATTGCCAATTTTCCAATCGGTAGGCTGATAGTAATAGTACCATTTGCCTGTCACTGAATCGCCGGGCTGTGAAAACAGTGCTTTTCCCCCACCCTCGCCGACATAGCAAGTGTTGGCTGGAGATGTCTGTACGTATGCATATCCTGATTCAGCAATATCTTTCATGTTTGCTGCGATTGTGTCAAATGACCATGACCACGCATGGAGAATGACATCATCGTTAGTTTCAGCCGTTTCCGAGGCTTCTTTCGCAGGATTACAAGATGTGATGGTCATAATTCCTGCGATAGCGAAAAAGATAGTTTTTTTCATCTCTTAAATTTTAGTGTAAGTATTTGGTATGATATAATTTTTTAAGCTTTAGGTATACAATCTAAGTGTTATAAGATAAAGTAGTGATGCCGGAATTACAAGAAGCAATGAATCGATACGGTCAAGTATGCCTCCATGTCCCGGCAGTATGTTGCCTGAGTCCTTGACACCTAAGGTGCGTTTGATCAATGATTCAACGAGATCACCCCATGTGGCGAATATGCCTACAACTAATCCTAATCCACAAAGATGTATCATTGAAATTGTTTCAAAATAGTCGGGGAAATAAAGCTTGGCAATGACTCCGCCGATAATTGAAAATACGACTCCGCCAACGAATCCTTCCCATGATTTTTTAGGTGATATGCGAGGGAATAGTTTGTGTTTCCCTATCATTGAGCCGACTAAAAATGCGCCGGTGTCGTTAAGCCATATCATTATGAACATCATGAGCAGCAGTGCCTTACCGTCATTAAGGGTATAGTACATAGACATTAGCCCCAAAGGTAGTGCGATGTACATTTGTCCCATGTATGAATAAGCGAGATTGGTTAACGGAGAACTTTCCTGATTGTAGATCTGCATCACTAATCTTACTATTAGATATAGCATGTATACAGTAAAAAAAGTGCCTCCCATAACAGCTGTCATGTATGGCGGCATAAGAGATAGATTCACGGAGCTTAACCCTACACAGACTATCAGACCTCCCACTATGTCAACAACTAATGTGGTTACATTTTCTCCTCCCGTTGAGGAGTTTGAAAGGCTATAAAATTCGTGGAGTGCGACTATTGAAACCAAGCCGAAAAATAGTATGAAGTACCATCCGCCGGCAATGACAGAGGCACAGATAAGTGCTACATAAATAGCTCCTGTTATGGCGCGTAAAATCAAATTTTTCATTACGATTGAAATAAATTTCCGCAAAATTAACAAATTTTATTTATTGTTGCAATCGCTTTTGAGTTAAAAATCAATTCTTTAAAGTGAAAATATTAAAAAGAATAGTGTTCTTATGCAAATAAAGCTCTAAAAGCTTCTTCAACTTTGGCGACTTCTATCACTTTAATCTTTAATTTGGAAATATCCACACCCTTCAGGTTGTGGCGTGGAATGATTATGGTTTCCATGCCAAGTTTTTCCGCTTCACGAATCCTTTGTTCTATTCGGGTGATGGGACGTATTTCTCCCGACAGCCCTACTTCTCCTGCCATACATACACGGTGAGGAATAGCCATATCGACATTTGACGAGAGAATCGCACATATTATAGATAGGTCAAGTGCCGGATCATTCACTTTTAATCCGCCGGCTATATTAAGGAACACATCCTTAGCCGCAAGTTTGAATCCTACCCTTTTTTCGAGCACGGCAAGAAGCATGTTCATTCTTTTTGAGTCAAACCCTGTTACAGAACGTTGCGGTGTGCCGTAGGCTGCCGTGCTTACAAGTGCTTGGACTTCAATCAAGAATGATCGTATGCCTTCCATCGTTACACCGATTGCTATTCCCGATAAATCCTCATCAGATTGGGTCAAAAGCATCTCGGAAGGGTTGGTAACCTCTCGCAAACCTCGTTGGCACATTTCATATATACCCAATTCGGACGTTGAACCGAATCTGTTTTTTATGGAACGGAGGATACGGTACATGTGTTGACGGTCACCCTCAAACTGTAAGACTGCATCCACTATATGCTCAAGCACTTTTGGTCCGGCGATGTTGCCCTCCTTTGTGATGTGCCCTATCAAGAGGACGGGCACTGAAGTTTCTTTCGCATACTGTAATAATTGGGCTGCACATTCTCTCACTTGCGACACGCTTCCGGCTACCGATTCGATATCGTCGGATGCTATGGTTTGAATTGAGTCTATTACAACAATTCCCGGTTGTACCTCTTCAATATGCTCTTGTATGGTTTGTAATGAAGTCTCGCATACGATATAAACATTGTCGCTTAGTCTGCCTATGCGGTCAGCACGCATCTTAAGTTGCTGGGCGCTTTCTTCTCCCGAAACATATAATATGCGTCGTGATTTAATCGATAGGATATTTTGAAGCACGAGGGTGGATTTACCAATACCCGGTTCCCCACCTATCAGCACAAGACTGCCTGCAACCAAACCTCCACCTAACACACGGTTTAACTCTCCGCTGGGTAGCTTTATTCTCGGTTCTTCCGATGTTTCTATTTTTGAAACCGGTTGAGGTTTTGATTTACTTACTTTATGCCCTGTCGGTGACAATGTGCGGCTCTTCTTTTCGGTCACAATCCTTTCTTCCGTCATGGTGTTCCATTCACCACACGCAGGACAGCGACCTTGCCATTTTGGAGATTCCGCTCCGCAATTATTGCAAAACCAAGCAGTTTTTATGCCTTTCATTGATCTGATAAATTAAGATTAAATTCCACGGAATTTCGCTAATGTTATAGCTGTGGCTATTGCTGCATTAAGTGATTCTCCAGTCTGACGATCTTTAGGATATGACGGTATTAATAACCGATGAGTAACCAAGTTCTCTATCTCATCGGATATCCCTTTACCTTCATTGCCAATCACTATCACGCCTTTATTTTCAATAGCTATCTCCGAAATGTTGTCGCCGTCCAAAAATGTTCCGTATATATTTGTGGGCGGTAATTCGCTCAGCGTTTCAGCGAGATCGCAATAATGCACTTTGATTCTTGAGATTGAGCCCATAGTGGCTTGTACTACTTTGGGGCTGAAACAATCTGCGGTTTCGTATGTGCATATTATATTTGTGACACCAAACCAGTCCGCCACACGAATGATAGTGCCGAGATTGCCCGGGTCCTGTATTGTGTCAAGAGCGAGTACAATATTGTCAGCTACCGAATTAGGGTCAAAATGATATTGTGGAATGTCGTATACCGCAATCACTTCTGAAGGTGTGGTCAAGCTGGAAAGTCGTTCCATTTCTCTTTTAGGGCATTTGACTATCAATTCCGGAGCGATTCGTGATATGACCGATGCATGGTCGTCAATCCATCCGGTGGTTGCTATCAAATATCGTAAATTGAAATGTCCTAATGTGTCAAGCACGCATTTAGTGCCTTCAGCTTTAAATGCTTTCTCTTTTTTGCGGGTCTTTCTTTCATTGAGAGACTTGACGGTCTTACATAAGTGGTTAGTAAGTTCTGCCATTTAGGGAATGTTTAATTTTCTTCAAAGTTAGTGTATTTCTAAAAAAAAATCAAGGTAAATTGACATTATCGCACTGTTTTGGGCTGATTATTTATTAATTTTGTGGGAAAATGAGAAATTATGAAATTGGAAGATTTATATATTCAGCGATATGGTGTGGCACCGGAAAAAGTTGAGAGACTGACACCTGCAGGCTCTAACCGGCAATATTTTCGTATGGAAGGCGTGGAGAATGTGGTAGGAGTTATTGGGACTTCCATTGACGAGAACAAGGCATTTATATATCTTTCTAATCATTTCAGGACGTTGGGATTGCCTGTGCCTGAGGTATATGCCATGTCGTCAGATTTTCTCATGTATTTGCAGGAAGATTTAGGTGATACATCGCTGTTCTCGTTGCGAAATGATATGTCACTGCTTAAAGCAACCATTGAACGGCTGCCTGATTTCCAATTTGCGGGAAGTGTTAACTTGGATTTTTCTAAATGTTATCCCGTTGCGGAATTCGACCGTCAGGCAATACTTTGGGATCTGAATTATTTTAAATATTGCTTTTTAAACACCACTCATCTGTCATACCGTGAGGATTTATTGGAAAAAGAATTCAATCTGATGGCTGAACGATTGTCCCGTAATCCTCAAGGCACATTCATGTATCGTGATTTTCAGTCAAGGAATGTAATGATAAAGGATGGTAAGCCGTTTTTTATAGATTTTCAGGGTGGCAGACGGGGACCATACGAATACGATGTAGTGTCATTCCTTTGGCAAGCTAAGGCTGCTTTCCCGAAAAATGTAAAGGATGAGCTTATAGATGTGTATATTAAAGCAGCATCAAAATATATCAAGTTAGATGAGCAGGAATTCAAATCTAATTTGCGTGAATTTGTATTGCTGCGCACACTCCAAGTGCTTGGTGCCTATGGCTTTCGTGGAAGATTTGAGAGAAAATCACATTTTTTACAAAGTATCCCTTATGCGCTGGCTAATTTGGAATCTCTTTTGGAAGAACCTTTTGAAATTTATCCATATCTCACCTCTGTTTTAAGGATGATGCTTGACGCTGAAAACAAAGGTCTGTCTGATGGCATAGGAAAAGACAGGAGTAATTTGACTGTCACTGTCACAAGCTTTTCATATAAAAAAGGTATACCGGCAGATAACTCCGGAAATGGAGGAGGCTTTGTTTTCGATTGCCGGGGGATGGAAAATCCGGGACGGTATGCTGAATATAAGGCTATAACCGGTTTGGATAAACCTGTCATTGATTTCCTTGAATCTCGTGGGGAGATACAGCCGTTTTTAGATAATTGCTATGCATTGGTTGACCCGGCGGTGAGATGTTACGATAACAGAGGTTTCACATCTCTAATGGTTAATTTCGGATGTACCGGAGGGCAGCATCGTAGTGTATATTCTGCACAACATTTCGCAGAGCATATCAAGAGCAAATTCTCTCATGTGAATGTGCATTTGATTCATCGTGAACAAAATATAGATACCATCTTATGAAAGCAATGATATTTGCCGCCGGGTTGGGTACTCGGTTGCGTCCGCTTACCGATAATTGTCCGAAAGCTCTTATTAAAGTAGGTGGAATACCTATGTTAGAGAGAGTCATTAATAAATTAAAATCGGTGGGAGTGACCGAAATGGTTATAAATGTACACCATCTCGCTGATAAGATTAAAGACTTTTTAGAAGAGAGGAATTACTTTGATTGCATAATTCATATTAGTGATGAGCGGGAGCTTTTACTTGATACCGGTGGCGGCATATTGAACGCTCGCAGATGGCTTGACGGTTCAGAACCTTTTATAGTCCATAATGCCGATATTTTCACTGATTTTAATTTGTCGGAGATGATAGCTTCTCACGAGGAAGGTAATGCCGATGTTACCTTGCTCGTGAGCAGGCGTGATACATCTCGCTATCTTCTGTTTGACGGGTCACGGATGGTTGGATGGGAAAATAAGAAGACCGGTGAAATACGTTCACCATGGGACATCTCGGTTTGTGAATATGCCATACCATTAGCGTTCGGAGGTGTTCATATAATGAATCCGAGCGTATTTGAATATTTAGAGAAAGTGCATGAAAAGGTCTTTTCTATCACTCCTTTCTATACTGATTACTGCAAACAGTTATTAATTCAGGGGTTCGTCCCATCTCAACAATACAATTGGGTTGACATAGGTCGTCCCGAATCGCTTAGCATTGCTGAAAATATTGTTTCAGGACTGTAGCCGATAGTTCAGGATTAGTATATACAGCTAAAATAGCAGGCGCATTATTGCAAATTTTGAATTTGTGTAATGCGTCATCAAGGCTCTCCTGAGATGTCGCTTCAAAATATTCAAAACCGTACCCTTTTGCCAATTCTTTAAGAGGCAAATTGATTCCGACCGCAAAATATTCTTCTAATTCGGGGAGGTCGGATGTGCTTCCGATGAAACGGAATATTCCCCCTCCACCGTTACACATGACGATTATTTTAAATTTAGGTGTAATCAACTTCGAGGATAATGCTGCCACATCATATTGGCAACTCATGTCGCCGGTGATCAACAAGGTCGTATTGTTATAGTCTACGGAGCTTCCGAGAGCGGTTGAGGTGCATCCGTCTATACCGCTTACTCCCCTATTACATTCGCAGCGATGGAGCTTTGTGCAATCCATCAGCTGTGCGTATCTTATCGGGGTTCCGTTTGAAAAATGCACATTCCATTTGGATGGTATTTGGGAAATGATAGTGGCAAATGCGCTCATGTCCGACCATGGTGCATTACTTATATATTTATTGTGTAGATTTATGGCTCTATTATATATAGTTTTCCAATCATCGCTATAAGTGGAATATGCTTTATGTATCTGAAGTGCTGATGCCAATTGTCGCATGAATATTTTGGCATTCATTTCAATGCGCAGGCTGAGATGTTTGAAACAATCGACTGTGGTATGACATATCCCTACGTGCCAATGCTCCACGTTTTCTAACGAGCGTATCCATTCCTTCACATATCTTGATACCAATGCGCCTCCTAATGTTATCACCACATCAGGCTTCAACACCTGCTTCTCCATCTCCGTCATTCTGCATAAAGTCGCATCAATCCTGCTGATAAAAGCCGGGGAGTGCATATTGGCTATGGTTTCAGTCATTATTACGACGTTGGAAAGTTTAGCTAACTTACCCAATGCCCGATTGAGCTGTTCGTCCGGCTGATGGAAACCGACTATAATCAGGACTTTCCGTGGTGATGCTATCTGATTGCCAAGTTCTCTCGCTTCTATCGTGGTAAGTTCATCCTTAGGGTGAACCATACGGATGATTCTTGAACTGTCGGCATCATATTTGATCATCTTATTTAATGGCGCATCTAATCTGATGTTTATATGTACCGGTCCTTTCCTACCGTTTACAGCTTCAATAAGCACATCGTTTATTAGTCGGTCGCACACCCATTTCCCATTTGGAAAGTCTAAATGGGCGTTAAGATCGCAACTCCTTTTCACGTATGGTGCCAATGCGTCTTGCTGCCATAACGTCTGAGAATCATCCTGATCTATCCATTCCTGCGGACGGTCGGCTGAAATCACTACAAGTGGTATCTGTCGATAAAAAGCTTCGGCAATAGCCGGAGCGTAATTCAGTAGTGCAGTTCCGCTGGTACATACCAATCCTACCGGTTTGCCGCTTTGAATCCCCATGCCCAAGGCTATGAATGCAGCCGAACGCTCATCTATTACCACATGGCATTTTAAATTTTCTCTCCTTGACAGAGCTATAATAAGGGGTGTGTTACGACTACCCGGTGACATTACAATCTGATTTACTCCATGAGCTATTAATAAATCAGCTAATATGTTGCATGATATTTTATCTGTAGTCTCCATTAGGATGATTTTTATTGTACAAACTTACAAAAAAATGGACTATGTTATATCAATTTATAGGCTAAATGTGTTAAATTTGTATACAAGATAAAAAAGAACCGATATGTTTATAGCTTCACAGAAAAGAAAGGATAACATAGCTGAATATTTGCTCTATATGTGGCAGATAGAGGATATAATAAGAGCAAATGGTCTTGATATAGATCGTATAAAGGCCAATGTGATAGATAAATTCCAGCTAAACGATGAGCAACGTAAGCAGATGATTGAGTGGTATGAGTCACTTATAGATATGATGCGTCGTGAGGGCGTTGAAAAGTCCGGGCACTTGCAACTCAATAAAAATGTGATAATCCAGTTGACTGACTTACACCTTGCACTGCTTAAAGACCCTCGTTTTCCGGAATACACCGCTGAATTTTACAAGACTCTCCCATTTATCGTGGAATTGCGCTCGAAAGCCGGCGGAAATCCTGTGGGAGAAATCGAAACTTGTTTTAATGCCCTCTATGGTATGCTTATGTTGCGCTTGCAAAGCAAAGAGATAACTCCTGACACTCAAAATGCCGTGGCTCAGATAACGAAATTCCTCGCTACACTGACACGAAATTTCCATTTGGATCAGTATGACAAACTATTTCCGAAGGATTAAAAACAAAAATAAAATCAATATCGGGCTTTGATCGCACATTATAGTATCAAAGCCCGATATTATGTTTTACTATCAAGGAATAGCTGCCTTGACAACTTCTGTGAGAGTCGGATGACCATGTATGGTCTCTTTAACAGCACTCGATTTTAATCCTGAAGCCATCGCTATTGCTATCTCCTGAATTAAATCTGCCGCATGTGCGCCACATATATGCGCTCCGAGTATTAGGTCGGTATCATCATCAACAATGATTTTAACCAATCCGTCAGGCTCTCCCATTGCGAGAGCTTTACCGTTGGACCGGAATGTGGCTTTGCCTATCTTTATTTTCTTGCCTTCTTTCTCGCATTGCTCTTCAGTCATACCTACCATAGCACATTCAGGCATTGTGAACACAGCTGAAGGTATTACTGAAAGGTTCTGTGTATGCCCTAATGCTATTTTACCTTGTGCGGTGGCAGCATGAGCAAGCATACAACGGCCGTTGACATCTCCGATTGCATAGATAATGACATTTTCAGGCTTGCAGCCATCGTTGAAAATTACTTTCATTTCATCATCTACAGCAATGGCATTGCGATTTTTCATTACGCCAAGTTCCTCTAAGCCTTCAGGTAGAACCGGCTTTCGCCCGACAGCCATCAGTACGGCTTCTGTTTCAAGTTGCTGTTCTTTCCCTTTTGCCTGATACTTGACTATAATGCCCGGTTCTATAGATGTGACCTGTGCGCCTGTGACTATATTTATCCCTCGGCGTTTCAATGACATTCGTAGACGTTTTGCTATTTCCGCATCAAAAGGAGGGAGTATTTCTTTACAGTATTCCACCACTGTCACACTAACGCCAAACGCTGAGAAGATAGAGGCGAATTCCATCCCTATTACTCCACCTCCGATTATGGCGATGCTTTTAGGCAGAGTTGACATAGACAGAATCTCGTCACTTGACATGGCAAGTTCAGTACCGGGTATGGGAAGGGTTGCCGGTTTTGCGCCTGTGGCAATTATAATTTGGGGCGCAGTATATTGGATGCCGTTCACTTCAATGACATTAGAGGATATAAATTTGGCTTCTCCTTCAATTACATTGATATTTTTAAGCAATGTTGCCACACCGTTACGCAGTTCATCAACAACCTTGTCCTTTCTGGAAATTACCGATGGATAGTCGATGGTTGGCTTGTCACTTCCGATTCCGAATTCGGAAGAATTCTGCATCATATAGGCTATTTCAGCCGAACGACATAATGCCTTGGTGGGAATACATCCTCGGTTGAGACATGTTCCCCCAAGTTTGTCTTTTTCAATCAGGGTTACATTAAGCCCTGCCTGTGCGGCATCAATTGCTGTTTCATATCCTCCGGGACCAGCCCCTATAATTATCAAGTCGCAGTTCTCCATGATAATGATATAAAAAATAAAAAGCATCTCCGGTATATCTGATTTATAAGCTTGATATACCGGGGATGCTTATAGTTTATTAGAGATCAAAATAAGTTACTACCGGGTTAAGTGCTGCGGCAGTATCATCCGGCTTGCGGATAGGAGTAAGAAGCGGTGCATCCTTTACAACATCAGGTGTCTCCTTGGCTTCTCTGGCTATTTCACGCATGACTCCTATGAACTCGTCGAGAGTTTCTTTGCTTTCCGTTTCGGTTGGCTCTATCATAAGTGATTCGTGGAACAGCAAGGGGAAGTAGATGGTAGGTGCATGGAATCCGTTGTCAAGTAGACGCTTTGCCACGTTAAGGGTTGTAACGCCGGTTGACTTGTCAGCGAGTCCGTCAAACACAAATTCATGTTTGCATACACGGTCTATAGGCAATGCGTAGAGATCACGGAGGGATTCCTTGATATAATTGGCATTAAGAGTTGCCAATGGACCAGCCATACGTAATCCGTCACAACCTAATGATAGAATGTAAGCAAGAGCTCTGAGCTCGACTGCGAAATTTCCAAGCCAAGCCGATATGCGACCTAATGACTTGTCCCCTTTTTCTGTCTTGTATTCCAACGAAAAGCCATCTTCATCATTAACCTTGCATTTCACTACACGCGGATTCGGAAGGAATTCCTCAAGTCCCGCACGGACACCTACAGGACCTGAACCGGGACCGCCACCACCGTGTGGAGTTGAGAAGGTCTTATGCAAGTTGATGTGCATTACATCAAATCCCATATCACCGGGACGAGCCACACCAAGCATCGGGTTAAGGTTCGCTCCATCGTAATATAGCAATGCGCCACAATCATGCACGAGAGTAGCTATTGCAGGGATGTTATGTTCGAAGATACCTACTGTGTTGGGATTTGTCATCATGACAGCTGCAACAGTGTCGTCTAAGAGCGGTTTCAACGCTTCAACATCCACTGTGCCATCGGGCAGACTTTTGACTTCAACTACCTTAAGACCGGCTACGGCAGCAGATGCCGGGTTTGTACCATGAGCCGAGTCCGGAACTATCACCTTTGTGCGTTTAAGGTCTCCCCTGCTTTCATGGTAGGCACGTATGACCATAAGTCCGGTAAGTTCACCATGTGCGCCGGCATAAGGATTAAGAGTGAACTCAGACATACCACCTATTTCAGCCAACATTGACTGCAAAGTGTAATATGCTTCTAAAGCACCCTGCACTGTATCCGATGACTGGAAAGGATGTAATGATGTAAATGCCGGCAATGAAGCCATCTCCTCGTTAATCTTAGGATTGTACTTCATTGTACATGACCCTAAGGGATAAAATCCGGTGTCAACGCCAAAATTGTTGGTTGACATATTGTTATAATGTCTTACCACAGTTGGCTCGTCAACCTCAGGCAGATTAGGCTTTTCACCACGAAGCAATTCTGCGGGCAATTCCTTTAAATTCCCCTCACAACCATTTTTAGGCAGACTGTAACCTACACGCCCTTTGCGTGATAGCTCAAAAATTACTTTACCGTAATATTTTCTGTTCATAAGTCGTAAGGATTATTTATTAGAATTTGCTGGTGAAGCAGTGTTAAATGATGGAACTTTTGCCTTCGAAAAAGTTTCAGCTCGCCATATATATCTGTCAAGTTCCTCATGAGTCCTCATTTCTGTGACACAGATCAGCAATTCATTTTCGCCAATCTTTACGCCTGGCAGACAACCGCAAGCGCTGCATACTTCAATGAAGTCATCCAGGCTAACTTCGCCTTTGAATTTCATCACAAACTCATTAAGGAATGGTTTGTCGGGATATTTTAATTCAAAGGCTCCGGTTCCTTGCAGTTTCGAAGCAAGGTAGTGAGCACCGGTGTAAGAGAGCTCATTTACTTCTCGCAGACCTTTTTCACCCATAAGTGACAGGTATATGGAAACATAAAGAGCCATCAATCCTTGATTGGAACAGATATTAGAGGTCGCTTTGTCACGACGGATATGCTGCTCGCGGGCTTGGAGTGTAAGCACAAACACTCTTTGTCCTTCAACATCTGTGGTAGCACCGACAATTCGTCCCGGAAGCTTTCGGATAAGTGCCTTGGTACAGCACATATATCCAAGATATGGTCCGCCGAAGTTCATAGGCATACCCAACGACTGTGCTTCACCTGCAGCGATGTCTGCGCCCCATTCAGCCGGAGTTTTGATAACACCGAGTGCTGATGCCGGAGCTGTCATTATGAGTAAAGCTTTGGACGCATGTACCATATCAGCGACACCGGTATAATCCTCAAGTATGCCGTAGAAGTTTGGAGTAGCTAAAATGACACCTGCCACATCGCCGGAAGTAAGCATCTCTTTCAATGCTTCAAGGTCAGTGATTCCATCCTTTTCGGGGATAGTGTCAATAGTAACACCATGGTAATGTGCGTATGTGTCAACTACCTCACGATATATCGGATTGACTGTTGCCGAAATCAAAACTCTGTTTTTCTTGCGGGCGCTTGCTACAGACATGAGCATGGCTTCAGCTACGGCTGTTGTTCCGTCATACATCGAAGCATTTGAGACTTCCAAGCCTGTAAGCTGAGTCATCATTGTCTGATACTCGAATATATACTGTAGAGTGCCTTGCGAAATTTCAGGTTGATAGGGTGTGTATGCTGTCAAAAATTCAGAGCGTGATATAATCGACTGAATTACTGACGGAGCGTAATGGTCATAAAACCCTGCTCCGGCAAAGCATGTCTGGGGCTGATTTTTCTGAGCAAGTTCCTCAAAAAAATCTCTCACCTCTTTTTCGCTTTTCTGGGGAGCGAGATTATAATCCCTATTTAATTTCAGCTGTTCCGGGACATCGGAATAAAGGTCCTTTAGGTCTGTTGCATGACAAACCTCAAGCATTTTTGCGATATCCTCGGCAGTATGTGGGAAATATTTATGCAACATAGTTGTGGCGAGAAAAATTAATGCTTCTCAGATTCACAGTGAGCCTTGTAAGCTTCCTCGTCCAACAAATTGTCAAGTTCTGACGGGTCAGTAAGCTCAACCTGTATAATCCAGTTATTCATCGCATCTTCGTTTATCAGACGAGGATTGTCGATAAGTGACTCGTTGATGTCAAGGACTGCGCCACTTACAGGTGAGATAAGATCGCTGGCAGCTTTAACACTTTCCACTGCACCGAACTCTTCTCCTGCTTCAACGTCATCACCTTGTTCGGGCATATCTACATATACCACATTTCCTAACGCATTCTGTGCATAATCAGTAATACCGATATAACCAATGTTTCCGTCTACTTTAACGTACTCGTGAGTGGGTGAATAATATATCTTGCTCATAATTTGTAATTTTTAATTCTGTTTTTAATTTTTGTCCTTTTATTTTTTATATGATTTTTTGTAAAATTTCTTAGCCACAACTTTTGCGGGGAAAGTTTTCTTTCTGATTCGTATTTTGAGCACATTATCCTTTACAGCATATTGTGTCTGCACAAGAGCTGCTGCGATACTTTTATCAATAGATATGCCACGATAACCGGTAGTCACATAGCCTACAACTTCGTCATTTTCATTGAGCACCTCATAGCCATGGCGTGGGATAGCACGGTCAGCCATCTCAAGTCCAATGAGTTTGCGTGGAGCGCCCTCGGCTTTCTGTTTGGTTATCATATCCTTGCCGATGAATTCCGGCTTATCTAATTTTACGAACATGGAAAGACCTGCTTCGACAGGAGAAATGTCATCGGCAAGCTCATCGCCATAAAGCGGTAACCCAACTTCGAAACGCAATGTGTCACGGCAACCGAGACCGCATGGCTCAACACGTCCTGACTCCATAAGCTCATCCCAAAGGTGGCGTATGGTCTCATGATCGGCATAGACTTCAAATCCATCTTCCCCGGTATAACCTGTACGGCTCACAAGAATATGTTTGCCGTCAAGTTCCGACTCTTTGAAAGTATAGAATTCAAGTTCCTTGCAGTTGATATCCAATACTTCCTCCATCACGCTTTCGGCGGTGGGACCTTGGACTGCAAGTTCACCAAGCTGGTCGCTTAGATTGTCTATTTCAACATTGAATTTCTCGGCATTTTCTTTAATCCAAGCCACATCCTTATCAATATTCGATGCGTTGATCACGAGAAAAAAGTTGTTCTCCCCTCTCTTGTATACAAGAAGGTCGTCAACCACCCCGCCATTAGGATTAAGCATCATGCCATAGAAAATTTTTCCGTCAGGCGCACTTGCAATATCATTTGTAAATATATAGTTTACGAATTTTTCAGCCTCGGGACCTGAAATATTCACTTCACCCATGTGGGATACATCGAAAACACCGCAGGCATTGCGCACTGCATTGTGCTCCTCCACTATGCCTTTATATTGTATCGGCATGTCAAATCCTCCGAATGGGTTCATAAGAGCACCCATTGCGACATGTTTGTCATGCAAACAGGTTTGTTTCATTTCTTCCATTTCTGTTTTAATTGATATTTTAGAATATAAGGTTAATAAATTCAGTTATAGAAAGACCGGGTATGGCGTTGCTTGGCGGATATTCTGTCAATACTTTTTCGACATTCTCCTTAGTGTAAGGCGTACCCGAAAGATGATTGTTAAGGTAAGCCTCAGCGTCACAAGTGTCGATATAATCGCCATTTAGAGTGATGTCTATGATTTTACCATGTTTTATGGTAAGACTGATGGACAGTTCCCCTATTCCGTCAATTCTTTTGGTTACGTTTATTTCACCCTTAGGGTTTTTCCCTGTTATCCATTCATCCGTGTAATAATGTTGCTCAATTTTTTCAATCTCAGCAATCTCTTCCGGTGAAAGGATTAGAGTTTCGCCATCTATTATAGATTCAACTATATGTTTTTTGAATTCTTCGATTGATAGTTCAGGAAGGCAGTCCTTTATACAAGTCACACGGCTTTTGGTTGATTTTACGCCGTGGGAAGCTAACTTCTCTTTTGACGGAGATAAAGTGTTGGACATGAGATTGGGATCGAAGCTATAAAGCATTGTCCCATGCACAATACTTCTGCCGGGAATATGATAAAATGAATTTCCTGAGACCTTCTTATCACCTATAAGGATGTCGTTTCTTGAATTATCCGATGCGTCCAACCCCAAATCTCTAAGGGCACGGGCTATTCGAGAGGTATATGACGAAAAAGTTGTGGTAACATCATCTGACGATGTAATGTACGAAAACATGATGTTATTTTTATCAGCCACTACGGCTCCACCACCGCTTTTGCGTCGGGCAATATCAATATTATTGGATTTGCAGAAATCAATATTAATTTCTTTGTCTATGAGTTGATGTCTGCCTACGATTACTGTCGGTTCTACTTGCCACATGAAGAAAAAATCCCGGTTAGAGTAATGTCGTGCGAGATACTCTTCCTCAGCCAAATAGAACGGCAATCTGCGGGTCACAGAATCGTTGATTACGACTAAATCCATGAGGATACGATATTATAAGGTTAACTCTTGCAAAAGTAGTAAAATTAACGAGATTTGACCAAATAAAAAATTATGTTTTTTAATATGAATTATAACTAAGCAATAAATACGATTGTACATTCGTTATCATAGATGTAAATCTATTTAGAATGCCTATGGATAAATTTTACACTCCTGTTATCTCTTCCTCAAAATCACAGCCAAAAGTTTCTGCTCCGAAACCTGAAACATTGAATAAGTTACGTCAATTTGCCCGTGCCTATACTTACATGCAGTCATTGGGAGAAATTGGCAGTATCGTGTTGAACTAAGTCCCATACATTGCTATGTCGGTATATATATTGTTAATGGTGATATTTGGAATTATCGCCATAGTGTCAGTGTGTTTTGCTAATAAATCAAATACTGAGAAAAGGAAACTACATTCAGAGAATTTAAATCTGAATGTGGCTTTGGAATCGAAGAAAGTGGAATGTGTGTCATTGGAACGTATTGCTGACGATGCAAAACGTACCATAGCTGAAATGCAGATACGTAATGATGGCATCATGTCGCAATTGAATAATGTCAGGGAGGAGAATGCTCGACTTAGATCTTCATTGCAACATTTTAATGATGAGCAAAAGTATCGGGAAGAACAGCTTGAGACTCGATTTAAGAATCTTGCCAATGAAATCCTTAAGCAAAATTCCATGGATTTTAAGGCTGCGAATGAGGAACGATTGAACCAGATATTGAACCCGCTGAAGTTGAATTTGGAGGAGTTTAAAAAAACGGTCACCGACACATATAATAATGAAGCCCGTGAAAGATTCTCGTTGCAGGAAAGAATACGTGAGCTTGTGGAATTGAATCAGAACATATCACGTGAGGCGCGCGAATTGTCTGAGGCTTTGAGAGGAAATAGCAAAGTGCAAGGCGATTGGGGCGAAATGGTGCTTGAGTCCATTCTTGAAAAGTCAGGGCTGCAGAAAGATGAGGAATATTTCATTCAAGCCACCACCGATCAATCCGGTAATGTGATAAGGAATGAAGAAGGTAAAAATCTACGCCCTGATGTCGTGGTGAAATATCCCGACGGAAGATATGTGATTATCGACTCTAAAGTTTCTTTGAAGGCATTTGTCGATTATGTGAATGCCGATGATGAAGAAACAAAAAAGCAGTGCGCCATGCGTCATGTGAGATCTGTGAGGAACCATATTGATGAGCTTGCGAGAAAAAGTTATCAGGATTACATCGGGGAATCAAAATTGGATTTCGTGATGATGTTCATTCCCAACGAGCCTGCTTATATAGCTGCCATGAGAATCGAACCGACTATATGGCAGGAAGCGTATGACAATAAGGTGCTAATTGTATCCCCTACCCATTTGGTTTCAGGTTTGCGCCTTATCGCACAGTTGTGGAGCCGTGACAAATACACTAAAAATGCTATCAAAATAGCAGAGGAAGCCGGCAAAATGTATGATAAATTCGCTGATTTCACCTCTGATATGGAAAAGATAGAAAAGGCTATCTGTTCCACACAAAAAGCCTACAATGATGCTATGAATAAGCTCACTGTAGGCAAAGGTAATTTGGTGTCACGGGCACAAAAAATGCACGCATTGGGTGTCAAGGCTTCGAAACAGCTGTCAGCGTCAACTTTAAATTCTGTCGATGACAGCTTTCAGGAGGATTAGCCTTTAAAAGTGAAGCCTGCCTGAGTGACAGCAGCCGCAATTGTGTCGCTGCTGACCTCACCGTCTACGATAGTAGCCTTACCATTGTTCAGGTCAACGATTACATTGTTGACTCCCGGTAATGCTTCAATTGCTTTCTTGACTGTTGCCTGACAATGGGAACAAGCCATACCTTCAATTTGATATTCTTTAGTCATAGTTATATTAAATTTATCTAATTTTTCTGCTTTACGTGCTTTTATAAATGTGTATATCAATAGGGCGAGAAGTATTGCGCTGCATATCGACTGAAACCAACCGAATGATACATGACATGAGGGTGAGAATGCTTTGATATTAGGGATAAACCATTGAGTCGGTAATATGTAGTCAATCAGTACACCGAAAAATATAGCAGTCACAATCACTGACATTACATATATCATTGTAGTCCTTTTGCCGAGATTCTTATTCAGAATCATTACAGATGCAAAATTGGCTGCCGGTCCTGCCATGAGTAATACGAATCCTACTCCCGGGGTTAGTCCTTTGCATATCAAGGATAAGGCTATGGGAATTGAGCCTGTGGCACATATATACATCGGCACTGCTATAAGTACCATGACAAGCATGGCGAGTATTGGGTACTGGCTTATACCAAGGAATAATTCGTCCGGTACGGCTACTGTTATTATCGCTGCTATTATAAGACCTATCACTAGCCATTTCCCTACACTGCCTACCATATCCACAAAACCATATTTTATCGCAATGGCTAATTTCCTGAAAAAGGATTCATTATTCTCAGCTTTGGTTGTAGACTTACAGTGTGTCGGGTTATCTTCCAAAGGATTATCCTTACAGAATGTATTAACTGCCATCCCTCCGAACACCGACCCGACAAGGGCAGCTATTGGACGGACAATTGCAAATGGCAAGCCGAGTAATGAGTATGTTGCGGCGATGCTGTCAACACCTGTTTGCGGAGTCGCAATTAAAAATGATGTAGTCGCTCCTTGTGACGCTCCTTGTCTCTTTAGGGATACAGCCGTAGGTAACACTCCGCAAGAACATAGTGGCAATGGAATTCCAAGCAATGCGGCTTTTATAACCGGCTTGAATCCTTTACCGGATAAATGGTGCGCCATCATCTCCGGCTTTACAAACGCATGTAATATACCGGCAATAAAGAATCCTAACAATATATATGGGGACATCTCGTTTACTATTGCCAGAAGGGATAAAAAGAAATGCGATATATTCATGACTTATAAGATGTAGTATTCAGATATGCAAAGTTATGAATAGAATGAGTGTCCTATGTTATACAATTATGGGAAAAAGTTGTATTATTCCTTATCGGGATAATAAACGGCTATATTTCATTCAGATTTTCTCTTTCACGGGAGGTCTTGAGATATTCGGTAGGTGTGAATCCGGTTACGGATTTAAATTGTCGGGAAAGATGAGCCACGCTTGAGTAGCCTGTCTTATAAGCGATTTCGCTCAATGTCAGATCGCCATAGTTCAACAGTTCTTTTACCCATTCTATTTTCTGAGTAATGTAATATTTTTCAATAGTCCTCCCCTCCTTCGCAGAGAATACACGGCTAATAGTATCGTAATTGACACCTACATCATTATATATACATTCCGATAAGTTATGCCGATTGTCATTCTCGTTTCTTACATGGTGTAACACACTCAGTTTCACTTTTTCAACTAATGCTGATTCAGGATCGAGAATACGTTCGAATCCTTCCCTATTTAAAAGACAGTCAAATGCTTGGAGCTTATCTTGGGTTGTATTGTCGTCAATTTCAGCCTTCCCTAATTCCACATTGCTATAGGTAATATTGGCTTCCGCAAGAAGTCTCTTAACAGTGTTGACACATTGTCTACACACCATATTTCTTATCGCTATTTCCATTCTCTGCCAACATTAACAATTTTCGTAGCTAACAACCAATACATGTGAGGTTTTCTCCGTAACCGGGAAATACCTTGATGCCCGCAATCCGATAACCCAAATTATACGATCATCGCATAGAAGAACCTTTACTTGTTTCTTTTCTTCAACAGACAATTTGGCGTCATTGAAAATATCGCTCAACAGTTTTGTGCCATTCATGCCAAATGGGGCTAATCTGTCGCCTGCTTCCCAATTGCGAACAGTGAATGTATGTGGCTTGTTAAGTATGCCGGAATCAAAATAGAGAGAGCGGCTTGATAACATACGTTCTTTTCTCAATAGATCAAATTGTTCTTTGGTTATGACATCAGTGTGGAAAGGCAGTTCGTTTAGATTGACGCATTGAACAGATTCAGATTCAGCGGTCGATGAAGGTTCACAGATGGTCAAATAGCCGCGGTTAAGAAGCAGACTAATGTCATCGGCATTGAAATATCTTCCTGAAACATCACATTTCCCGTTCTCGTCGAAGCTCGCAAGGATATTGTTGACATGCGTCATGTTGAACCCCATAGGTGATATCAGCTCGAACAATACCATGCGTGGATGGCGTTCCTCGGTAACTATCCGAGATATATTTATGCCTTTTTCTGCCGATACGTATTTATGACGCAAATAGTCAATTGAATCGGAATATAATTCGTAGTTGCCACGAATACAGGAAATGGTTTTGCTAATAGAAGATGAAGCGCCGGGGAAATATTTTTCAATCTCAGGTAATATTACATTGCGTAGGCGGTTACGACGGTATTCATTTTCATTGTTCGTACTGTCTATTACATAACCTACACCTTTGTCTGAAAGATATTGTTCAATCTCAACTCTTGTAGACTCCAATAGCGGACGGATGATATTCCCCGATTTAGGAAGCATCCCTTTAAGTCCTTGGATACCACATCCTCGGAGCATATTTATAAAGAAAGTCTCTATATTGTCTTCTCTGTGATGTCCTACTGCTATAAGATTTGCCTCTCCGGATTCAATGATTGAACGCCACCAGTCATATCTTAACGTGCGACATGCCATCTCAACAGACTCACCCGTCACTTTTCTGCATCCGTCCACATCAAAATCTTTTTTTAAGAGCTTTATATTAAATGTAGCACACAGATTTTTGCAAAACTGTTCGTCACGATTGCTCTCCTCGCCACGAAGATGAAAATTGCAATGGGCTGCAATGCAGTGATACCCCAGTTCATTAAGCAGCAGGAGTAAAGCCACTGAGTCGGCACCTCCGCTTAGCCCAACCAAGATAGTATCATTCGGGGCTATTAAAGTGTTGTCCCGAATATAATCACATACTTTATAGACAAAAATATTTCTCATAAATCGAGAAGATAGATTGTGACAAAGTTAGTGAAAAAGCTTGAATATAGAAAAAGTGGCAGAGACACATTGTGAAGTGCTCTGCCACTTATAAGTTATTTATTTAATAATCAAGTAGAATGGTTATCAGTCCTCGATCGCAATAAATTCTCCGTTTATGTCAAATATAAAGGTGTCGGGATCCTGAATATCTATCTCTACTTCATAAACTTTACCTTTTTTGAATTCAATTGACTCAACCTTTGAATTCAAACCGTCCTTTTCAAGACGAGTATATGATTTGTGAGGCAAAATATCCTTAACAACATCTACTGACAGGAATGAATCATTTGGCGCATCGATCTCAGTGACGTCGCCGTTCAGATTAAATTCGATGTCAATGCCGTTTGTAAGTTCAACCTCATATTCTTCCTTAGCGAAATATTTCTCACATTTTTGAACGCCAAAATTTTTAAAGTGCTTGGTTATAAAATGTTTTGCCTTATTTGGAAGCTTATTGTAATTTTGGGAACCGGAAATGGCTATGCCGGGATTAGTGTCGATAGGTGGAGTCTGAGGGGTTTGTGCAGTGCTGAAAAATCCCCCGAAAATCATTGTCATCGCAGTTGCAAAAGCAATTATAAGTTTAGTTTTCATAATTAACATATGTTTTGTTCATCTTTAAGAAGAACAATGTGTATTGCGAAAAGTTGTTGATTTAACGCAATTTAATTAGATCTGACCAACGTGTGGTCGGGCATGGGGAACGGTGGTCATGACGAATTATGTCTGCAAATGATTTTGCTTCGTCAGCCGTGCCTGCATTTGAATATTGCTGAGAACAGATTGTCAATGTGTGTTTCCCTTGGTGGTGGTTGATGCTATCGATCACGTTATCGAGATTTTTGAGTTTCTCCACTTTCTCAGGGGTAAACTCAAACAGATCATGCTGCAGCCCTTGATTTGAACTTACTCCCATCAGGACCACTCCGGCTTTTTTGTATTGATACCCTTCCCGATATATCCTTCTCAGTGCGTCACATGCCACGTTTACAATAGTTATTGTGGAGTCGGTTGGTGTTGATAACGGGAAGTCAAAGCTATTGCCATATTGTGGCATGTCGGTGCGAAAGCGGTTTGTGACAATGTATACACCTATAGTGGAAGCTACAGCGTGCTGCTTGCGCAATTTTTCTGCACATCTGGATGCGAAATTCGAAACGTGGGCTCGTAGTTCGTCAAAATCGCCTGTCATTTTGGCAAAGCTTCTGCTGATGGTGATACTTTTTTGCGATGCGGTTTCTTCATCAGGAATACAGTCATCGCCGTTTAATTCCCGCCATGTCCGCTGAGTGATAATATTATGCTTATTTTTAACCCATTCTACGGGTTTTGACGCAAAGTCAAATGCGGTGTGTATACCTGATTTGCTGAGAGAAGACGAGAGTTTGCGACCGATACCCCATACATCTGAAATATCAGTGAGTGACAACGCTTTGATTCGTTTTTCGTCGGAATCGATAACGCAGCAATGATGATAGCCGGGGTAATTTTTGGCGAATGATGTGGCGATTTTAGCAACGGTTTTATTGGATGCTATCCCTATGCTCAAAGGCATTCCGGTGGCTTGCAATATCCATTGAGTCAGATGCTCGCCCCATATCTTAGTTTCTGTAGAAGTAATGTCAGGTAGCAAGCAAAAAGCTTCATCTATGGAGTATCGGAAAAATGCCGGAGCCGCTTTTCGTATAAGGCTCATTACCCGAGCTGTCATGTCAGCATAAAGTTCATAGTTGGACGATAATGACACTATTTGATCGTTGAACATACGTTGCATCTGATAATATGGCATTCCCATTTTTACTCCGAGCGCCTTTGCTTCACGGCTTCTGGCTATCACGCAACCGTCATTGTTTGATAGAACCACAACTGGTTTACCCTCCAGACTCGGATTGAAAACCCTTTCGCAGCTCACAAAACAATTGTCACAGTCGCAGATAGCATAGAGCATGATGGTACAGCTATTTTTTCCAGCGTTTGATAGTCCACATTACTACACCCCATATTTTGAAATCGTCGTCGGGATTTATTCTTATGGATGGGAAAGTTTTGTTGGCTGGGTGAAGTTCTATATAACCGTTATTCTTATGTGATAAATCAAGATATTTAATGGTGAACTCGTTGTTAATAAAAGCTACTATTATATCTCCGTCAGCCGGCGATGCAGCCCTGTCAATCACCGCTATGTCTCCGTCACATATCCCTGCTTCAATCATAGAATCACCATATACCCGTCCATAAAATGTAGCTTCGGGATGACGTATAAAATCCCTGTTGAAGTCTATTGAATCATTACTGTAACCTTCTGCCACGCTTGGGAATCCCGCCTTTATGGCTGACGCAAAAGGCAGATCTCGTTTTTTGTCAAATTCGGAGTCGAGTATTTTGATATATTCCATGGCTGATATGTTTATGGTAATATGATAGTGCAAATTTAATAACTTCTTTTATCTTTGACAATTTCTCACTAAATTTGTACCATGATTTATCCTGAAAAAATAGAAGTGAAATTGGGCTTTGACAGTGTTAGATCCCAAATTTCCATGCGCTGCCACTGTGAAGGTGCCCGTTTGAGATGTGCCGATATGGCATTTATGACTGATTTTGGAAGTATAAAATCAGCTCTCACGGCTGTCTCTGAAATGGTTGCCGCTAATCATAGCGATGAAGCTCTACCCTTGTCGGGTATACATGATATAGACAAAGCCCTTGCATTAATAAAGATACCGGGCACTTTTTTGGATATAAAAGAAGTGATAGCGGTTCGCAGAATGTTGGGATGTTTTATAGAAGTATCCTCATTTTTTAATCGTAATTCCACGGATGGCGGCTCTACGCCCTATCCGGAATTATCAGCCATTTCTGATGGTTTGAAGGATGTGCCCCCGTCATTGCGTTCCATGATTGATCGATGTATTGAAGACGGGACTCAGACCATAAAAGACAGTGCTTCTCCGGCGTTGGCTGAAATTCGCAGTAAATTACGCAGCATGTCGGGGCGTGTAAATTCTATTTTGCGCAGAGTTTTAAGTGCCGCCATATCGCAGGGATTGGTTGAGCCTGACACCACACCATCTGTACGTGACGGGCGATTGGTCATACCTGTGCCGCCGATGAACAAACGCAAGATACAAGGCATTGTGCATGACGAGTCTGCTTCTGGAAAGACATTGTTTATAGAACCTGCCGAGGTGGTTGAGGCAAACAACATGACCCGTGAACTTCAAATCGAAGAGCAGCGTGAGATTGTAAGAATCCTCACAGAGATAGCCGACAATCTCCGTCCATATATCCCTGAGATGCTTTTAGCGGCTTCCATCATATATCACCTTGATTTTATTAATGCAAAAGCGCTTTATGCGGATGCTGTGGGCGGTGTTATGCCCCATCTGCATAATAAGGAAGAGCTTGAATTATACCATGCCTGTCACCCGGCGCTGAAAATGTCGCTCGAACGTCAAGGAAGGGAAATAGTGCCCATAGATGTAACTCTTAATAATGAGAGACGAATATTGGTGATCTCCGGACCTAATGCGGGTGGTAAATCGGTCTGTCTGAAGACCATTGGCACACTGCAATACATGCTTCAATGTGGTATCCTGCCCTCTGTTTACGAGAATTCCCACATGGGAGTGTTCAAGGATATGTTTGTAGATATCGGTGATGACCAGTCTTTTGAAGATGATTTGTCAACATATAGCAGCCATCTTAAGAGCATGAAATTTATGCTTCAAAAAGGTCGTGTAGGTTCACTCTTTCTAATTGATGAGATGGGCTCAGGCACGGAACCGCAGATAGGTGGAGCGCTTGCTCAAGCTATACTCGACGAAATGAATCGCAAATGCATGTGGGGTGTGGTGACAACGCATTACCAGAATTTGAAACATTTTGCCGATGAAACACCCGGCTTAATTAATGGTTCTATGCTTTATGATCGTCATCTCATGCAACCTATGTTTAAATTGTCCATAGGGAGTCCCGGTAGCTCATTTGCGGTGGAAATTGCGAAAAAAATAGGTTTGCCTACGGATATCATAAGTAAAGCTGAGGAAATTGTTGGCAGTGACTACATCAACCTCGACAATTATCTCCTTGACATAACTCGTGATAAGAGATATTGGGAGAATAAACGCACATCCATTCGCCAAAAGGAGAAGAAATTGGAGCAAATGCTCGCCCAATATACCGAGGATGCGGAACAATTACGCAATCGTCGTCGTGAAATAATTGAAGAAGCTAAAAATGAAGCAAAGAAAATCCTTGATTCGTCAAATTCCACAATAGAACGCACGATTGCCGATATTAAGAGCGCCAATGCTGAACGTGAGAAGACTCTTGAAGCCCGTCGGAAATTAAAAGAAGAACGGTTGGCTTTAGAAAAATCGGGTCATGACAGCGATGACGAAAATTCGATTTTGGCAAAAGCGCCTAAGAAGCGATCCGGCAAAAAAGAGCGTCATGCTTCTCAGGAAAAAGATAAAACTTCAAAAATTCAGGTGGGATCGAATGTTAAGCTTGATGGTGCCGGTACAGTAGGTACTGTCGTTGAACTGTCAGGGAAGAATGCCATAGTCGTTTTCGGAAATTTAAAGACAACGGTTAAGGTGGAACGTCTATCTCCTACTCTTGCTCAGCCCGGCGGTTCTAAGAAGGCTTCTGTCAGTATGCAAACCATTGATTCAGGTTATGAACGTCAGCTTAAGTTTAAGCAGGAGATTGATGTCAGAGGTATGCGTGGTGACGAGGCGGTGCAGGCTGTAACATATTTTATTGATGATGCCATCCGTTTCAGTGTGTCAAGAGTGCGTATTTTGCATGGCACAGGTACGGGAGCATTGCGTCAGTCCATCCGCCAATACCTGTCCACGATTCCCGGCGTTGCGTCATACCATGATGAAGATGTGAGATTTGGCGGTGCCGGCATCACTGTGGTTAATCTTAAATAACAGATATTTAAAATTGAATTCATCATTTGCTTTTTCTAAATTTAGTTTGTAATTTTGTCAAATTAAAGAATGAACTGATTTAAACTTTTTATTTTTAAGATTTGATGCTGTTTTCGAGATGAATTACCAGTTCGATGAGGGAGCTTAGCGAGCTAAGTGACCGAAGAGATACTGGTAATTCAGCCGAAAAGAGCTTCAAAGATTGAAAACAAGGTAAATTTCAGCTTGAGTTTAACATTTTATAAAAAGTTTAAATCAGTTCAATAGCAGAATAGCATTTTAAAATCATCAAATAATAAAAGATATTATAATGGCAACCAAACCTTTTAAGTATCAGGAAATGTTTCCTTTAGGACCTGATACAACTGAATATTACAAGTTGACCTCTGACTACGTGAAGGTTGAAAACTGGGGCGGTCATGAGTTTTTGGTGGTAGACCCTGAAGCTCTTACCGTGCTCGCACGAGCTTGTACTCATGACAATGCGTTTATGTTGCGTCGTGAGCATAATGAAATGGTGGCTAAGATACTTTCAGATCCTGAAGCTTCTGAGAATGACAAGTTTGTGGCTCTTACCATGCTTCGCAATGCCGAAGTGGCTGCCAAAGGTCAGCTCCCCTTCTGCCAAGATACAGGTACTGCAATAGTACATGGCGAAAAGGGACAATGCGTATACACAGGATGTGATGACGAAGAAAAGATTAGCAAGGGTGTATATCTCACATATACCACCGATAATCTACGCTATTCACAGAATGCACCCCTCACAATGTACGATGAAGTGAATACAGGCTGTAACCTCCCGGCTCAGATTGATATTCATGCGACTGAAGGTGATGAATACAAATTCCTTTTCGTGGCTAAAGGTGGTGGTTCTGCAAATAAGACTTATCTCTATCAGGAAACCAAGGCTATTCTGAATCCCAAGACTCTTGTTCCCTTCCTTGTGGAGAAGATGAAGAGCCTTGGCACAGCTGCTTGTCCTCCTTATCACATCGCTTTTGTAATCGGTGGTACTTCTGCTGAAAAGAACCTTGAGACTGTGAAAAAAGCTTCGGTGAAATACTATGACTCATTACCTGACAAGGGGAATGAGCTTGGACATGCTTTCAGAGACCGTGAGCTTGAAAAAGAATTGAAAAAGCAGGCTGAATGTCTCGGTCTTGGCGCTCAGTTTGGCGGCAAATATTTCGCACATGATATTCGCGTGATTCGTCTTCCTCGCCATGGCGCTTCTTGCCCTGTAGGTCTTGGAGTATCTTGCTCGGCTGACCGCAATATAAAGGCGAAGATCAATCGTGAAGGTCTGTGGATTGAGAAGCTTGACAGCAATCCCGGTGAGCTTATTCCTGAAAAATATCGCAAACAGGGTGAAGGTGAGGTTGTGAAGATTGACCTTAACCGTCCGATGAATGAAATCCTTGCCGAGCTTACTAAATATCCTGTATCTACACGTCTTTCTTTGAACGGTACCATTATCGTGGGTCGTGATATTGCTCACGCCAAGATTAAAGAACGTCTTGACAAGGGTGAACCAATGCCTGAATATTTGAAGAATCATCCTATATATTATGCCGGTCCGGCAAAAACACCTGCAGGTATGCCTTCAGGTTCCTTCGGTCCCACAACTGCAGGACGTATGGACTCATACGTTGACCAGTTCCAGTCTGCCGGTGGTTCTATGGTGATGATCGCAAAAGGCAACCGTAGTAAACAGGTGACTGACGCTTGCCATAAACATGGCGGTTTCTATCTCGGTTCTATAGGCGGTCCTGCTGCTATTTTGGCACAGAACAGCATCAAGAAAGTGGAACTCCTTGAATATCCTGAACTTGGGATGGAAGCTATTTGGAAAATCGAAGTAGAGGATTTCCCTGCATTTATCCTTGTTGATGATAAGGGTAATGATTTCTTCACAGAGATATCTGAAAAGTGTAAAAGTTGCGCCCTGTCTGACGACAAACATTAATGACAACGCTACAAACATTTCTGCGTTTAACTTTATATAAAAAGTTTAAATCAGTTTAATGTTTAAATAATGTTTCACAGGTTCTCTACGTTATTATATTAACAGAGGACCTGTGAATTTTTATATCACGTATTATGATTGGAAATATATATGAAATGAAGCGTAGCGGCATCATCAGTTTTCTGATGGTGTCGGTATTAGTGATTGCCATATTTCTATATTATTCCAATTCGCTGGTAAAAAACTTATCCGAGCAAGAACGCTCACGAATGCAGATATGGGCTGATGCTACCAAAGAGATTGTTAGAACATCTGATTCAGATGTAGCTGATCACTCTTCGTCAATTGATTTCCTGTTGTCTATCATAGAGGATAACGATAATATCCCGGTATTACTTACCGATGCGGAAGGTAATATAATAATGCACAGGAATTTTAATTTGCCTGAAAAAATAGACGATGCTTCTCCCCTGTTTATAAGCGATGCGAATCGCGATTATTTAGTGCGGAAATATGAGAAATTGAAGGGTTCATCTAATGTCATAGTAATTGACGTTGGGGATTCGGGTAAACAATACCTTTATTATGAAGATTCCGATCTGCTCAGAAGCCTAAGTCTGTACCCATACGTGCAACTTATGGTTCTGCTTATTTTTGTCGGAATGGTTTACTATGCAGTCTCCTCGACTAAAAAAGCTGAACAGAATAAGGTCTGGGTGGGACTTTCAAAAGAGACCGCGCATCAACTCGGCACTCCAATTTCATCGTTGGCTGCATGGATGGAACTGCTTGGTGATATGGACGTGGATAAAAATGTTTTGGAAGAAATGAGCAAAGATGTGAACCGGTTATCGACAATCGCTTCACGATTTTCCAAAATAGGTTCAACACCATCAATGAATCATGAGAATGTGGACTCTGTTGTCATTAAAGCATCTGAATACATGTCAACGAGAATCTCAAAACAAATTAAATTTAATATACTGCCTTCGGAAGATGAGCTAATCTCAAATATGTCTGCCCCGCTCTTTGAATGGGTAATGGAAAATATCATTAAAAATGCGATAGATGCCATGGATGGTAAAGGCTCACTTACTATCTCAGTATATAAAGAAAGGAATTATGCAGTGATTGATGTCACGGATACAGGCAAGGGAATAGCTAAGAAAAATCAAAAGGCTGTTTTCCGTCCGGGTTATACTACTAAAAACAGAGGTTGGGGATTAGGACTGACTTTGGCTAAAAGAATAGTGGAAGAATATCATAAAGGTGAAATATTTGTTAAACGTTCGGAAATAGGCGTTGGATCAACGTTCACTATTATGATACCTTTAGTGTCTGATAAGTAATTAGATGGTCATGGAATTAAAAGATTTCTTACATAAAGTTAGATCTGAACTTTCACCTGTGTATGGTGAAAGCGAAACAAATTGGATGATACGTACCATATTCGAGCATTTAAAAGGATGGTCGCATGTGGATCTGGTTTTGCATAATGATTACGAAGTCTCTGATTTTTTAATCGGGAAAGTGGAGATGATTGTTAAGCGTTTGCTTAAGAAAGAGCCTATTCAGTACATTTTCGGTGATACCTATTGGTATGGCATGACTTTGAAAGTGACACCGGCTGTTTTGATACCTCGACCCGAAACGGAAGAGCTGGTTGACATGATTGTAAAGGAGAACAATGTGTCAGACATGAACGTGTTGGATATATGCACCGGCTCCGGATGTATAGCTGTAGCTTTGGCTAAAAATCTGCCGTTTTCTAATGTCGATGCAATTGACATCTCAGACGAAGCGTTGTCAGTCGCCCGGGAGAATGCCAAGGACAATAAGGCTAAAGTAAATTTTTATAAAAAGGATGCACTGGATCTTATCCCTGACGGTGAACGCTATAATATCATAGTATCCAATCCCCCATATATTATGAATAAAGAGCGGGAGAATATGGATGCTAATGTTTTGGATTACGAGCCACATATAGCTCTTTTTGTCCCTGATAATAACCCGTTGGAATTTTATAAGCCAATTTCCGAATATGCCATAAAGACATTGGTGCCGGGAGGAAAGTTGTATCTTGAGATAAATCCTCTTTCAGCGGAGGCTTTGTGTGACATGCTTAAGGGACACGGTTGGACGGATGTGGAATTAATCCGTGACATGTATAAAAATAATAGGTTTGTAAAAGCTGTAAAGTAAGGTATTATGATTAGAAAAGCTCCTTTAACTATAGAAAATGCTCTTTCAAGAGCTGCGGCGTTGTGTGCTAAATGCGAACAATGTTCTCCCGACATTGAAAAGAAGCTTTTAAATTGGGGGCTTTCAGGTAATGACGCTGGTAAGGTAATAACCGAACTGAAAAGATTACGCTTCTTAGACGATGAACGATTTGCCAAGGCGTATGCTCATGATAAATTGCACTTTAGCGGATGGGGGAAGCGGAAGATTATGCAAGGTCTATGGGTTAAACGTCTTCCTCGTGACATTATCGATATGGCTTTTGATGAATTTAATGATGATGAATATAAGGCTATTGCTGTTAAAGTTATAAAATCTAAGATTCCGGCTATAAAGGAAGGGATAGAGAGTTATGAAGGCAAAATGAAACTTTTGCGTTTCGCTGTGCAAAGAGGGTTTGAAGTATCTTTAGTTGCCGGTATAGTGAAACAGTTGAATTCTGATGATGAAAGATAGTGAATGATTTTTTACGACATATTATCCTATGGGGCAAAGATCTGGTAAATGTTATCTTGCCTGATGTTTGCTCCGTGTGTCATACCCCGTTGGTAGACGGAGAGGATATTATGTGCCTAAAATGCTTGATGGGATTGCCTCGAACCGGTCTACATATACATCAGCCTAATCTTATACATGAACGTCTTATATCCCTATCCTCTCCGATACAGAGAGCGTCATCGTTATTCTGGTATTACAAGGATAATGAATATTCTTCGTTGATACATGATGCCAAGTACAACGGACGCCCATCCATAGCGTTAAAATTAGCCAGAATGCATTCAACAGAGTTGCAAAAGACTGATTTTTTTGATGGTATAGATTTAATTTTGCCTGTTCCGATGCATTTTTATAAGCGGATGGTCAGAGGGTATAATCAAGCGTTTGAAATAGCTAAAGGGATTAGCGATATCACCGGAATACCCGTCTGTGAGAATCTGAAAGCGAGAAGAATGCATACTACCCAGACAAAAAAGAATCTTTCGCAACGTTTGGCAAGTATTAAAGGTGTGTATAAAGTGGTTCGTCCGGAGGAATTGGATGGGAAGCATGTGCTTATAGTGGATGATGTGATAACCACCGGAGCCACAATGGTGGAATGTATAGACACGATACATAGACACTCCCCCACCGCAAGTTTCAGCGTTTTTTCATTAGCTCTTACACATTTAAGATGATTCATATAGCCTGACTTGAACTGAAAAAAGTTGACACTTTTGAGAGCAAAAACTCAAAAGAGCC
>CAJTMJ010000032.1 GCA_910577335.1 uncultured Duncaniella sp.
GTGAAAGTTGAGGCTTTTGCTTAATTTTTTTGTAGGGAGTTCTGCAACACCCTCCTAACGACAACAACGTCGCCAGCGGCGACTTGCGAGAGAAGCGTATAGCTGTCCCACCCCCTGAGTCCCTCAGGGGGTTAACCACAACCTCATCGTCTGCGACGATTCCCACAACTAACACCGCCATCCACTTCCGATAAGTCCGATGGGTCTGATAAGTCTGATTTCTCCGATCAGTCCGATCCGTCCGATTCTCTCACCCCTCCTTCAAAACATCCAATATTGCTGCATTTTAATTAACAACAATAATACCGGGTGCAGCGTTAATTATTCAAAGTATGTTATTTTTTAAGTGGTTGAAATTTGCGGCATTAAAATATTTGTCGTAGTTTTGCACAATAAAACTAATGATAATATTGCCTGATAACGAACTCTAAAATAAGAAGACATGAAAGTATCTAAGAATCCGGTATCGTCGGTTGCCCGCATAGCTAAGGATGGAGGTCGAAACAATGTTACGACTCCCCGTCCTCAGGCAATTAAGCTCAAGGCAGTAACAGATGCAGAGCGTCAGCGTTTGCGCATATCATCCTATCGGTATATTCTTCCGTGAGCCATTCCTTGGAATATTATAAACCCACATTTATAATGCGAAGTAAGGATTCATCTTCACTTCGCATTATTGATTTATGGACATTCAAATCCGAAAAGACAAACAAACGGTACATAGTAGAAGTCGAGGAATTCGAAAATGAATTTTTGGGGCTTAAATTCTATTGGAAAGGCGTGGAAAAGAGCAAAGACAGATATTCGCTTCTGACTAATGATTATGAGCCGCGAACCGTAGTGCGTTCCTGTGTGGAAGTTATGTTGGAATACTACCGAAAGAATCCTCTGATGTCGTTTGGTTTTGTTGCTGCTCCGGATCTTGACAAGGATATAAAGGGTAAAATGATAGAAAAGTCAAGTGGTAATCGCCGGTTTAGATTCTACCAGCGTATGATGATTAACTTGTTCGGTTCAAAAACATTTTATCAAGTCTCTGACGTCACAAATAAGATATATCTATTAGTAAACATGATCAAATTATCAAACAAACTCATCACTCTAAAAGATATTGAGCAGAAGCTAAACCAAACTTATATTGGAGAGTATATTATTACAGAATAAGCACACGATATTAAGGCAAAAATCAGCCTCTATCCCCCGTCTCACCACCCAATCCCCTGAGAGCTCAGGGGGCTAACCACAACAGCGTCGCCGGCGGCGACTTGGGGGGAAGTGTATGGCTGTCTCACCCCCTGAGAGCTCAGGGGGATAACAATAACCTCATCGTCTGCGACGATTCCCGCCTCCTATGCAGCCATCCTCCTCCGATGTGCCCGGTGTGTCTGATGAGTCTGATGTGTCAGATTAGTCCGATCAGTCCGATTAGTCCGATTAGTCCGATCCTCTCACCCTCCCTTCACTTTTCTTTTAATCCGTTTCTTTGGGGAGTGATTTTTTTGTAATTTTGCAGAAAAATATAGAAATCACCAATCATTCTGCTGAATTTATGGAAGAATTAGCCTCTAAATATGACCCCAAAGCGGTTGAGGACAAATGGTATGCCTACTGGCTGCAGCATAGGCTGTTTCACTCCGAGCCTGATGCCCGTGAGCCTTACACCATCGTTATTCCGCCGCCAAATGTGACAGGTATACTCCACATGGGGCACATGCTCAACAACACCATTCAGGATATCCTTATCCGCCGTGCCCGTCTGCTTGGCAAAAACGCCCTCTGGGTGCCCGGTACCGACCATGCCGCAATCGCCACCGAAGCCAAGGTGGTGACTAAGCTTGCTGCCGAGGGTATCAAGAAAAGCGACCTCACCCGTGAGCAGTTCCTTGAGCACGCTTGGGAATGGAAAGAGAAGCATGGAGGCATAATCCTCGAACAGCTTAAGAAACTCGGCGCCTCATGCGACTGGGAACGCACAGCCTTCACCATGGACGAAATTCGCTCCAAGAGCGTGATACATGTGTTTGTCGATCTCTATCGCAAAGGTCTCATCTACCGTGGCAAGCGCATGGTCAACTGGGACCCCAAAGCCAAGACAGCCCTCTCGGACATAGAGGTAATCTATAAGGAAGAGCACTCAAAGCTCTACTATCTGCGCTACAAGATAGTGGGCGAGGATGGTTATGCCGTTGTTGCCACCACCCGTCCCGAGACCATCATGGGGGACACCGCAATGTGTATCAACCCCGCCGACCCCAAGAACCAGCATCTGCGCGGCAAGAAAGTGATTGTGCCCCTCGTAAACCGTGAAATCCCCGTCATAGAGGATGATTATGTGGACATAAACTTCGGTACAGGCTGCTTAAAGGTCACCCCCGCCCACGACATGAACGACAACATGCTTGGCGAAAAGCACGGGCTTGAGACCATCGACATCTTCAACGACGACGCTACCATCAGCGAAGCCGCCGGCATGTACGTTGGTATGGATCGTTTCGCCGTACGCGAGCAGATAGCCAAGGACCTTCAGGAAGCCGGACTCATCGAGAAAATCGAAGAGTACGAGAACAAGGTAGGCTACTCGGAGCGCAATCAGGACACCGTGACCGAACCCCGTTTGAGCGACCAGTGGTTCCTGAAGATGCAGAAGCTTGCCGACCCGGCACTCGCAGCCGTGGAGGACGGTGTGATAAAATTCGTTCCCGAAAAATTCAAAACCACATACAACCGCTGGCTCACCGACATACGCGACTGGTGTATCTCACGTCAGCTTTGGTGGGGTCACCGTGTGCCCGCCTACTATCTGCCCGACGGCAGCTACGTGGTGGCAGAAACCGCCGACGAGGCGCTCAAGCTCGCACAGGAGAAGAATCCCGAGCTTACAGCTGCCGATATCCGTCAGGATGAGGACTGTCTCGACACATGGTTCTCGTCATGGCTATGGCCCATATCGCTCTTCAACGGCATACTCGAGCCCGACAATGAAGAGATAAAATACTATTATCCCACCAATGATCTCGTGACCGGTCCGGACATCATATTCTTCTGGGTGGCACGTATGATCATGGCAGGTTACGAATTTGAGGGCAAGCAGCCGTTCAACAACGTCTACTTCACCGGTATCGTCCGTGACGAGATAGGTCGCAAGATGTCAAAGCAGTTCGGAAACTCACCCGACCCGCTGAAACTCATAGAGGACTACGGCGCTGACGGAGTGCGCATGGGTATCATGCTCTCCGCTCCTGCCGGCAATGACATATTCTTCGACAAAAAACTCTGTGAGAACGGACGTAACTTCTGCAACAAGATATGGAATGCCTTCCGCCTTGTCAAGGGCTGGGAGATTGACGACACCGTTTCACAGCCTGAGAGCGCACGTATTGCCATCGAATGGTTCACTGGGAAGCTCTCAGAGGCGATTGCCGAGGTTAATGACTCATTCGATAAGTTCCGCATCTCCGAGGCGCTGATGACCACTTATCGCCTGTTCTGGGACGAATTCTCGTCATGGTATCTCGAAATGGTGAAGCCGGAGTATCAGAAGCCTGTTGACCGTGCTACCTACGAAGCCACTATCGGCTTCTTCGATGCGCTGCTCCGTATGCTCCATCCGTTCATGCCGTTCATCACTGAAGAATTGTGGCAGCATATCGGCGACCGCCGTGAGGGAGAATCCATCATGTATGCCTCAATGCCCGAAGCTCGCCCTGTTGACGCCAAAGTGCTTGCCGACATGGAGACAGCCAAAGAGATAGTCAACGGTGTGCGTGGTGTGCGTGCCCAGCGCAACATCCCCAACCGTGAGCAACTCCGACTTAATGTGATAGGCGCAAGTGTGCCGATGGCTGCTGTGATTGTCAAGCTTGCCAACCTCACAGGTGTTGAGACAGTGGCTGAAAAAGACCCCGCTGCAGCAGTGTTTATGGTCGGCACCACTGAATACAATGTGCCGTTGCTCGACAGCATCGACGTGGAAGCCGAGCTTGCCAAGCTCAACAAGGAGCTTGAATATCTTCTCGGGTTCAAAAAATCAGTGGAGAAGAAGCTTGGAAACGAGCGTTTCGTAGCCAACGCACCTGCCGCCGTGGTGGAAGGTGAGCGCAAGAAACTCGCCGACGCCGACGCTAAGATAGCCAACATTCAGGCATCAATTGCTGCGTTGAAATAAACATCATCCCTTGACCACGCAGAGGTCAAGCCTTATCTAAGCCCTGTAGTCACAGAACTATAGGGCTTATTTTATTTTTAACACAATATTGAAAACCGCCGTGTGAGTTGCGTCGTTATTAAGAATATAACTAAAAGGATGTTACAAAATGGAACCGACGATTTACTCACGCTTCAAAGAGCTCGTCAACAGTGACCCGGATCATCCTGCTGTCATCGACGAGCGTTCATGCGTAACTTACGCAGGTCTCGACCGCATGGTCGATACGCTCATTTCCCGTTTCCCCTCCTTCATACCCGCACGTGTCGGAATTGTGATGGATCACAGCGTGGAGATGATCGCTTCAATACTCGCCGTAATCAAGTCCGGAGCGGCTTTCGTGGCTGTCGAGCCCGATTTCCCTCCCGGCAGAACCGTTAATTTTCTTGTGGAATGTGGCATTGACTTCGTGATAACTCAGGAAGCATACGCCAACCGCCTCTATGACTTCAAACAGCTCATCATAGGTAAGGAAATCAACATAGACCCTGCGCTTCATCCGCTGCCCGACCGCAGCCATCCCGACCGCACGGCTTATATAATGTATACTTCCAGTGCCACCGGCTATCCTATCGGTGTGTCGGTCGGCAACAGGCAGGTGCTTGGTTTCGCCGAGGCTTTCAAACGCACATTCAATGTGTCGGGCGATGATGTCATGCTGCAATACTCTGCATGTGTCATGAATATATTCGTGGAAGAGGTGTTCGGCACCCTGCTCAACGGAGCCATCCTCGCAGTGCCGTCATCACCCACACGTAACGATGTGGATGCATTGCTAAAATTCATTGATGAATGGTATGTGAGCATCATAAGCGGCTTCCCGTTCCTCTTTATGGAGCTTGACAAGGTGGAATCGCTCCCGCAGACTGTGCGGCTCCTCATAAGCAGCGGTGACGCTCTCCATGCAGCGTCCATAGAGCATCTGCTCGAACAAGTGCCTGTGTACAACACTTACGGACCGGCTGAAGGCACTGTCGGCGTTACAAGCTATTGCTGTAACGAGGGGTACTATCTTCCAGATGGCAATTTCCCGATCGGTAAGCCGGTAAGTGCAGCCACTGACATATTGATACTTGACGATGACTTGCAGCCGGTAAGCGACGGCAAGGAGGGTGAAATCTGTCTCGTGGGCGAAGGGCTTGCCGAAGGTTACATAGGTGACCACCGTAATGACCAGCAACCATTTGTATTCACTGATGACGGTCGCCGTGTGTTCCGTACAGGTGACATAGGATGCAAGCTTGAAGATGGCAACTACAGCTACCTGCGTCGCAAGGATTCAGAGGTAAACATCCTCGGCAAGAAGGTCGTGACAGGCGAGGTCGAGAGGGCAATGCGTACCTCCGACGAGGTTGAAGATTGTGTAGTCGTGCATTATGTCGATGAACAGGGTGCAGCTTACCTCGTAGCCTACGTTGTTCCTGCCACACGCTCTTTCCGGCTGTCATGGGTTAAGAACAAAATGGCGCAGTATCTTCCCGCATATATGATACCCGAGTTCTTCGTGCTGCTTAAGAAGCTCCCGGTAAACGAGGCAGGTCAAGTTAATCATCAGGCGCTCCCCGTAGTGCTTAAGGATGGACAAACACAACATCATACTGCCGTATGATGTCTAAGATTGGTAATAATGAAGGACCGGACCGGCGTGATTGCCGGTCCGGTTTACTTTTTATAGGTGTTAATGGTTAAGCTAATTACTGTTTATCAGCCTGAGGTGCTTTTGGTGCTGTAGGCACGGGGGCTGGTTGATTGGGGAGCGGGTTGAACTGTATCTGAGTGACATCAGTACCGGATGGCTCGTTGAAGAGTCGCAGACCGAAGGCGGGAGCGACAGCCATGATGTGTTCGAACACTGCGCTCTGGATAGCCTCGTATGCTGTCCACTTTGTAGTGGCTGTGTAGCACCATAACTGCAACGGAATACCTTGTCCATTAGGAACCATTACTCTAACTAATATCTGCTGGTCGTTGCTTATAGCCGGGTTATTTATCAGCCACTGGCACATATAGGCTCTGAAAAGCCCGAGGTTGGTCTCCAAAGTGCCGTTAACCACCGTCAGCCCCGGGTCATATATAGGTTTGCCTTCGCTCTGCACACGACTGACGAATGCTTTTATGATGGGGAACTGCTTGCAGATATTTTCAATCATCTCAGGGGTGGTGGTGACTATAGTATCGGAATCGAATATGACACTTCTTGCTATCTGTCGGCAACCGCTGTCGATCATCCCTCGCCAGTTCTGGAAAGATGAGGATATGAGCGAGTAGGGTGGGAGGGTGACTATTGTGTTGTCGAAATTTTGAACTTTTACAGATGTCAGCGACACATCCACCACGATTCCGTTGGCTATGGTTGATGGTACCACGATCCAGTCGCCAACTCTTAACATATCATTCTGAGAAAGCTGTAATCCTGCCACAAGTCCGAGAATACTGTCTTTGAATACTAACATCAGCACGGCAGCGAAAGCGCCAAGTCCTGTCAATAATGCCACCGGTGACTTGTTGACCAATACCGAAACGCATATTATTATGGCTATAACCCAAAAGACGCCGATTATGGTATCCATTATCCCTTTAAGAGGGAGATTTTTAGTGTTCCGTTTTTCATCAAATCTCATCCAGACGAAACTTGCCACACGGCTCACAGCCATGCATATCACGATGGTGGTATATATCAGCAGGGCTTTGAACACTATTTTCATCAGTGTAGATTCCGTTGTGAATGCGAATGGCAGTAGGGCAAGCATCACTAACGGAGGGATTATATGGCTGCATCGCAAAAGCACATGGTGCTCCATCATCTCTCGTGCAAGCTCATTGTTGCGTAACAGCATTATTTTTTTTGCACAATATAATATGATAGTTCTCGCAAGCCAGCCTAAGGCGAGTGCAAGAGCCACAATAATGGCGATATAGATTATATCTTCCGCATTCTGGTCTTTTTCCAGTCCTACATAGTCAAGTAGACGGTGTATGTGCACAAGTAACCATTGCGCTACTTTATGTGTCGGTATTATTGATGCTAACATAAATAAATGAGTTGATTTATTTTATTAACACTTTATTCATGCCGGCTGTTTGCTAAAATGTAAAAAGGTTGCTAAATTTGTATGTATGCTATTGAATCTATTCTACTGTTATTTCTCTTTTGTGCTGCTGTCAGTGTTTCAGACAGTTGAATTTTACGTTATTGCGGCTGTTATAGCCGCTGCTGTGGTTGCATACTCGGCGAAGAGCGGTCACTACGGACCTGCAAGGCAGATATTGATTCCGGGAGTGATCACTGAAAGCGGAAGGAAGGTTTCTCCTATGATAGAGCTTATCTGTAATGATGACGGCTCCGTTCTGCTAAGGCGTTACGGGATAGATGGTGTCACTATTTCAGGAGCTGTGAGCCTTGCTATAACAGTGATAGGTTTTGATGTCAAGATCAAAGAGCGGATAGTGGAGGGAAAGCCGGAAGACGAGGCTATTGACACAGCCACTTTCATACTTGATTTTATGGGTAACGAAAGGTATTTTATCAGTTATACATCCGAAACCGCCGGACTTTTTGCTGCCACAGCTTTTAAAAATCGTCCCGGCAATCACATAGTGAAATCAATGCAATGAATGACCTTTATATAACCATGTGACTTAAAACATAAAATCGGCAATGGGGATTGTGATTTTCCCATTGCCGATTTCTTATTAGGGTAGTAATTATGGATTGTTATTTCAATTCAAAGGGAACGGTAGCTCTTATGTCGGTTGAGGAAGAGCCGATGTAAGCCTTGAATTTGCCCGGTTCGGCTTTCCATGATGATGTTTTGTCATCGTAGAATTTCAGATCGTCCGGCTTGACAGTGAATGTCACAATCTCCTCGGCTCCGGGAGTCAGATTAATTTTATGGAAGTTTTTAAGTTCCTTCACAGGACGGAGCACAGAGGCATTATCGTCGCCAATATAGAGCTGCACGGTCTCTTTACCTTCCATATTACCGGTATTCTTAACAGGTATGCTTATGGTAAGCGATTCGTTGGCGGAAATAGTCTTAGCCGATGCAGTGGGTTTGCCATACTGGAAAGTGGTGTAGCTTAAGCCATGACCGAATGGGTAGAGAGCAGGGATTTTCTTTGAGTCGTGCCAGCGATAGCCTACGAGTATGTCCTCAAGATATTCCTGACGGATAGAGTCGCCCGGATAAGAGATTTCACCGAAGTGGTGGGCGGCGTTATCCTCAAGGCGAGCCGGGATAGAGAAGGGAAGTTTACCTGACGGATTGATCTTGCCGCTGAGCACTGAAGCGATTGATTTGCCAGCCATAGAGCCGAGATACCATCCTTCAACGATAGCGGGAACCTTGGAAGCCCAAGGCATCTCGACAGCATTACCTGTCAGAAGCACTACCACAATGTTGGGATTCACAGCCTGAAGTTCGTTGATAAGTTCAGGTTGTCCGAAGGGAAGTCCGTATTCAAGGCGGTCGCCACCTTCGCAGTCTTGGAAGTGGTTTTTGTTAAGACCGCCGATAAACACTACAAGACCGGCATCCTTAGCCATTGCCACAGCCTGAGCACGGAGGGAATCAACCGTAGCCTGAGGAATAACATCTGCATGTCCGTACATTGGACGACCTGCGGTGTAACCCTGTGCATATTCAATCTTGTCACCGTAAATGGCTTTCAGCCCATCGAGAGGTGTAACGATATCTTTCGGCTTGAGTTCGCTTGAACCACCGCCAGCCATAAGGTTGCG
The DNA here is from genome assembly GCA_910577335.1 of uncultured Duncaniella sp. Classification (GTDB taxonomy): domain Bacteria; phylum Bacteroidota; class Bacteroidia; order Bacteroidales; family Muribaculaceae; genus Duncaniella. The sequence goes on from CAJTMJ010000032.1 coordinate 8,946, forward strand.
AGTGGCATTATCACCAACCACCAGTATCGATTTGTACTTATCGGCTTGAATCGGGAGTAGGGGAGAGCCTTTCTTGGTCACGGGATTGTTTTTGATTAGTACGATAGCCTCATTGCCGATTTCCTCAGCTACAGCATAATGTTCGGGTGTAGCCACAGAGCCGAACGGTTTCTGACGGTTCATGGCTGTGCGGAAGTTGAGTCTCAGCAGTCGGCGCACTTTGTCATCAAGGGTTGACATGGGAACCTCACCCTTTTCAAGCATGTTGAGGTAGGGATTTGCGAGGTAATAATTGTCGGTTGTGAACGCACTTTCAGAGGTAAGACCATTGGTATATGAGCCCATTTCAAGGTCAAGACCATATAGAGCAGCCTCACGGGTATCGTGTGCGCCACCCCAGTCGGTAATGACTACACCGTCAAATTTCCAGTCGTCCTTTAGAATTTTGTTTAAGAGCAATTCGTTATGGCAGGCATGTTGCCCCCTTACCTTGTTATATGCTCCCATTATTGACCAAGAACCGCCATCGATAATGGCACGTTTGAACGCCGGGAGATATATTTCATTCAGGGCACGGTCGCTGAGGTTTACGTCGATATGTCCGCGCCATTTCTCCTGATTGTTGAGCGCATAGTGCTTCACACAGGCAGCCACGCCGTTCTGCTGCATACCTTTTATATAAGGCACCACCAATTCACCTGCGAGATACGGATCCTCGCCCATGTATTCGAAATTACGACCGTTGAGCGGGGTGCGATAAATATTCACACCGGGACCAAGCATCACATCCTTTTCACGATAGAGAGCTTCTTCTGCAATAGCATTGCCATAGTTGAACGACAGTTCAGGATTCCATGTGGCTGCAAGTGCTGTGAGAGCGGGGAAAGCAGTGATTGAGTCATTGGTGCGACCGGAGTAACCCCAGTCGTTCCAATTGATTTCTGCACGTACACCGTGAGGACCGTCGCTCATCCATAAGTCGGGTATACCGAGACGTGCAACACCGGGAGAAGCAAATTTACCTTCCGCATGGCACATAGCAACTTTTTCACGAAGAGTCATGCGAGAGAGTGCATCCTCCACTCGCTCTTCGAGAGGACGTGTCTCGTCCAAATATACCGGCACATTAGAGGCAGCGAAAGCTGATGCTGCCAACGCCAGTGAAAGCGTCAATATAGATGGTTTTAGATTCATTATTATGTGATATTTTAATTGGATTATGTTATAAATATCGGTTTTATTTGAATGAGTTAATGGTTGTGGTGTAAGGTTTCAGCCCGTCAGATGTAGCTGTTACAGTTATGGGACCTTCGTTGCCGTCATTCTGGACTATGAGCATGGCTTTCCCGTAAAAGGCTTTGCGTTTGTCATCCTTGAATCTCTCCAACGAGATGGGAGAACCGTTATCGACACCGGCGTTGAAACCTGCGCCTGAGACCTTAAAATTAACAAGATTCTCAGCCCAAGGGCATAAATTGCCATCCTTGTCAACGATTTCGACAAGTATATAGCTGAGGTCTCGTCCGTCAGCTGTGATTTCTGAACGGTCGGGTGTAAGACGTATGGCGTATGGCTCGGAAGCTGTATGAATTTCCTTAGTGGCGACAATTTCACCGTTACGGCGACTTACTGCCTTAACTGTTCCCGGCTCAAAGTTGAGACGCCATGACACGTGATACTCACCCGGTGCTTTTTTGCGCACACCTTTAGACTCTCCGTTTACGAATAGCTCAACTTCATCGGCATTATTGTAATATGCCCAAAGGTCTATTTCCTGACCCTCTTTCCAATTCCAGTGGGGGAATATGTGAAGCACATTCTTATCAGGACGCCATTGTGACTGGTACATGTAATATACATCTTTGGGTATTCCGGCGAGGTCAACTATTCCAAAATATGAACTTCTTGCGGGCCAGCCGAACGGGGTAGGCTCACCAAGATAGTCGAAACCGGTCCATATAAATTCGCCTGAGATGTAATCTTTTTCATCCATGTGGCGGAGGGTGCCTTCATGGGTGTTGCCCCAAGGAACATGGCAGTTGTCGTATGATGAACATGAGAAAGACTCGTCGTAGAACGGAATATCCCAGCGCACGGGCCATACATACATTGAATCAGACGGCATACGGTAGTAGCCACGGGTCTGCAACGCCGATACACTCTCAGTGATTATGAATGGTTTGCCGGGGAACCATTTAGGTATTGAGTCAAACCAGTCATCATGATAGTTATATCCGATTATGTCAAGCGCTCCGGAACGGAAAAGGTGGTTTCCGGGATTCGGTTCGTTACATCCGGCTGTCACAGGACGAGATGGGTCAAGATCATGCACCATGTCGGAAAGTTTGCGTGTGAGAAGAGAGTTGACACTCAGTTCCTCACCCTCGCCGGCAAGCATTTCTTTCCCATGTCCGAAATTAAGTATGAGATTGGCTTGTTCAAGCGTCAGAGTGTCAGCTTTTGCATCGCTCCATTGCTCAAGAACCTCATTCCCTATGCTCCACATTATGACTGACGGATGGTTTCGGTCACGAAGCAGGAGGTCGGTAAGGTCACGTTCATGCCATTCGGGGAAATAACGTGCATAGTCATGTGAGGTTTTCTTTTTTCTCCACATATCAAAAGTCTCGTCCATCACCATGATACCCATGCGGTCGCACAAATCAAGGACTTCGGGTGCCGGTGGGTTATGAGAAGCTCGGTAGGCGTTCACTCCCATCTCTTTGAGTATCTCAAGCTGGCGTTCAATGCCGCGAGTGTTTACAGCCGCTCCAAGTGCGCCAAGGTCATGGTGCATACACACACCTTTTATTTTCATTGGCTTGCCGTTGAGCGAAAAACCTTTCTTTGCATCGAAGTTAAAATAGCGCAGACCTGTTGTGGTAAGGTATGTGTCAAGCACTTCCCCGGTCTTGGCATCCGACACGTATGTTGCAATCGTATAAAGATATGGGTCTTCCGTGCTCCATAGATGAGGGTTGGCTATCTCCACAGCTCCGTTGGCAATCGCCTTGTTATGCTTCTTTGTCAGTTTCAGGGTTTCAGTAGCTGTCTTAGCTATCATCTTGCCGTTATTGTCTATAACGGTAGAATATACGCTTACCTGAGAGGTCTTGGATGAATTACTCTCAATGTCGGTCTTGATGTTGATCTTTGCGAGGTTGTCTGTGACATCAGTAGTGATGTGCTGACCCCATAAGGGTATGTGGATAGGATTTAACGCACGCAACCAGACGTTGCGGTAGATTCCACATCCGCTATACCACCGTGAATTGGGCTGCTCTGCATTGTCAACACGTACAGCTATGACATTTTTTCCATCGTTGTTCAAGTAAGGTGTTATGTCGTAGCTGAATGACGCATATCCGTAAGGACGGGTGCCGAGCTCGTGACCGTTGACATAAACCGTAGAGTTCATATAGGCACCGTCAAAGTCAATGAATATTTCTTTGCCTTTCTGCTCGGGGGTGAGAGTGAATTCCTTTCGGTACCATCCCACACCGCCCGGGAGAGCTCCGCCGCCTGTGCCCGATGGATTCTTTTCGTTGAAATCTCCTTCAATCGCCCAATCATGCGGGAGATTCAAACTGCGCCATCCTGAATCGTTAAAATCAGGTGCGGCAATTTCTTTACCATCAGTCAAGGCAAATTTCCAGCCATTGTTGAACGATATTGCCCGGCTATCGGCTGCCGACATAGAAAAATTGGCTGCCACGCCTAAAAAGGCGAGGCAGACCAATCCAATCAGTTTTTCCTTAGAAATCATAAAACTATTGTGCTATCTTATAGTTTAACCACTTGTTTTGCACCATCGTAGTTAACAAGAATGCCTTTAGTGTCACGGTTGTAGCCACGAGGATTCTCCTTTGACACTTTAACAATATTGAATTTACGATTCTTAAGCATTCCGGGGAACTCGCCCTTTCTATCACCTATGGTCAGAGTGTTTTCTGCATCATTATAGGTGAAGGGAATCATGGCATATTGCCCCTTTTCATAATTGTAGTTAGTGTTTTCATCCTCGTAGAGAGTGAATTCACCATTTTCACCTGCGTATACATAGAGGTTAATCTCTTCTGCAGGCTTTTCATCGCTCCACTGCATAGCCGGTCCGAAGGGAACAATAGAGCCTGAACGCACGTAGAGAGGCATTCTTTCGTAAGGAGCGGGTACCTCGATGGTCTGACCGCCGTTGATTTCCTTACCAGTATAGAAGTCATACCACATTGCTCCTGCCGGAAAATATACTTCACGTGATGTCGCACCGTAGGTATATACCGGAGCAACGAGGAATGCGGGACCGAACATATATTCATCACCGATGTTTCGGGTTGCCTTATCAGCGGTGAAGTCCATGACGAGGGGACGCATGATGGTGTAGTCGTCAAAATAGGTCATGCCGGCGAGAGAATAGATATAAGGCATGAGGTCGTAACGGAGGTTAGTGTAGTATACTACAGACTTATATGCAGGATGTCCTTCAGGAGCGATATTGAAGATCTCACGGTAGGGCCATTGTCCGTGAGCACGGAAGAGAGGAGCGAATGCACCGAACTGATACCAGCGGGTGTTAAGCTCGCGCCATTCCTTCATGTCGGGAGTTTCCTTGCCTGTCTTTGCAAATTCGGCTGCCGCAGCCACATAGCGGTCTTCAACACAGAAACCGCCTATATCCATAGTCCAGTAGGGGATACCTGATGCTGCAAAGTTAAGACCTGCGGAGATTTGAGATTTCATGTCTTCCCAGCGGGTTGCGATGTCACCACTCCAAGTGGCTGTAGAATAGCGTTGCTGACCTGCAAAACCGGAACGAGTGAGAAGGAACACACGTTTATCAGGGTCGGTGCCTCTTTGTCCGTCATAAATGGCTTCAGCATTCATCAAACCGTATGCGTTAAAGTATTTGGTTGAGGGACCCATGGCTGTCGGAGTGATAAGATCCTTACGATACTGAAGGTCGGTGCAGTCACGGATATTAGGTTCGGATGCGTCCATCCACCAAGCGTCTATTCCGAGCGGATAGTAGTGCTCTTCCATCTGGTGCCAGAAGAGTTTTCGCGCGTCTGCGCTGTATGCGTCGTAGAATGAGCCGAGATAGCCGGGACCTACCCAGTCACGGATACTGTCCTGAACAGGGAGTTTGTACATCCAGCCGTTTTTGTCAAATTCTTTGTAGTGTTCAGTAGTGACGTAGAATTTGGGCCATACTGAGATCATGACACGTCCGTGCATATCATGGATTGAGTCAACCATACCCTTTGGATCGGGGAAACGGTCACGGTCAAACTCATGGCTTCCCCATGAATCCTGCTTCCAGTGGAGCCAGTCAATGACGACATTATCAATAGGTATATTGCGTTTGCGGAATTCGGCAAGAGTTGACAATACTTCATCGGAAGTGTTGTACTTCTCTCGGCTCTGCCAGTAACCCATAGCCCATTTTGCCATGATAGGAGCCTTGCCTGTGAGAGTACGGTAGCCAGATATAACATCGTCCATGTCGTCACCGTAAACAAAGTAGTAATCAATCTGGCTTTGCATTTCACCCCACCAGCTCATCTGCTGCTGTTCCTTCTCGTCTCTCGGAGCGTATGCGCGAAGTCCACAGTAGGCTACAGCGCCGTTAGGCTGCCATTCAATCTTGATGGGAACACGTTTCCCCTTTTCAAGATTTACAGAGAATTTATATGAGTTGGGGTTCCAAGCGGTGCGCCAACGTTCAGGCACAACCTCTTTGCCGTCAATGAATACGCTCATATAACCGGAATAGTAAAGAATAAACTTATATTCTCCGGATTCAAGCGGCTCGATTTCACCTTCGTATTCCACTTCGCTGCCTTGGTAGACGAAATCTTGAGGAAGGTTAACCACATGTTTAAGCTCTTTTCTGATCAAGTGCTCGAAGTAGATCGAGTCTTCACGCTGAACGATGGTGGGAGCGGTAGCTTTCGCCGGTGTGTACGAACCTGTTAAAGCACCTTCTTTGCCATCTTTGTCGTAAAGTTTGAATACTTTACCGAGCTGCTTGTAATCTTCGGGATTACCGAAGCGACAGAGTGAATAGCTGTCCCAGAGGATACCATAATTGTCGGTGGAAATGACGAATGGTACCGATACTTTTGTGTTGTATTGGAAAAGTTCCTCGTTTAGACCTTTGTAATTGAACTCGTCAGACTGGTGCTGTCCTAAACCGTAGATACCTTCATCATCGCTAAGTGATTCGAAAACCTGACGTACGGTGTAGCCTTCGGTGTCCTCAACCTTTATAGGTGAGAACTCGCGACCGCCGTCAGCCTCTGACACGATGAGTTTGCCTTCGTTGTTATAGAACTTGACATTTCCTGTAGCTAACGAAACTATTGCTTTCACTTGGGAAGTAACCACTGACACGGTTGAATCAGTCTCTTCGACAGAGTATTCGGTTTTACCTTCCTGAGGTATTACCACAAGGCTTTTTTCATCGGCAAATTTTTTGTCGGGAGTCGCTGACACACGAATGATTTTATCGCCAAGCACTTGCAAGCGTACTTTTTTAGTGGCGTTTTCACCTGTTGATGCGACATTGACAATGACACCGTTGTCGGTTTTTTCGTATTTCCCTGTTGCGCATGACATAGCAAGCATGGCGGTCAGGGCTGAAACTGAAAAAATTCGAAATTTCATGGGTAGTAGAGATTGTAATGTATGGTGAATAATGTTTATGCGTTTAAGCTTTACAAAATTACGAAAATAAACCCACATGCGTACATCTATAATGTTGACGCACATGGGTTGAAATGATTTTACGGAGGGTCGGAATGTTAACTTAAATAGGATGATTTGTTATATGCTCTTCCTGCTTCTGATAATCTGACGGCATTATGCCATATTCCTCCTTGAAATACTTGCTGAAATATTTCGGGTTGTTAAAGCCTAACTGATAGGCTATTTCCGATATGTTAAGCTGGCTCTCTCGTAACATTTGCGCCCCGCGCTTAAGGCGGAGGATACGGATGAACTCTATCGGCGTTTTGCCGGTAATAGCTTTTAACTTTTTGTAGAGATGCACACGACTCATGCCGAGGTGGGAGGATAGTTCTTCCACTGAAAGGTCGGTACGTTTGATGTTTGCCACAACAAATTTCACGGCTTTCCCTACCAGTCGTTCATCGAGCGGTGTTATGCTTATGTGGTCGGGTTCGGGATCGATCAATGTGCGCACGGCTCCTCGCTTGGTCAACTCCACAAGTTTCTTCATCCGTAGCAGTAAGAGTTGCAGATTAAACGGTTTGGTTATGTAATCATCCGCACCGATTGTAAGCCCTTCAACCTTGTCGGACACATCATGTTTTGCCGTGAGAATTATTATGGGGATTGCCACATGGTCATGGCTCGCTTTGAGCTGGCGACATAGTTCAATTCCGTCCATTTCAGGCATCATAAGGTCTGTAAGGATGATGACGGGCTTTATGGATGATAGAAGCTTCAACGCTATTTTACCGTTCTGAGCGGTTATGACATGGAAATCATTGCTCAAACCGTCTTTCAGGAATTCCAGCATGTCGGCACTGTCATCTACCACGAGGGCTATCGGGCGTGAATCGGAAGGTGTAGGTTTCGGATTCTCAACTTCGGGAACCGCTTCAGGCAATGGCTCGCCGGGTTGAGGGTTGGTGTCGGGTTGGTTTTCCTGTTTTGCAGGGAGGATGTTGTTGGTCATGCGTTGCGCTTCGTGCAGTTCTTTGAGAAGCGGGAGTGTGACAATAAATACCGAACCTTTTTCGATGTTATCCACTACCTTTATATCCCCTCCATGTAGCTTAACATATTCACTTACAAGGCTTAACCCTATGCCGTTACCCATAGTTGAGGAAGCACCTGTCTCGTCGGCTTGGTAGAATCGTTCAAATATACGTTCTTTGTCTTCATCTTTGACGCCGAGACCGGTATCAGCCACACGAATCGCGAGATTGGAGTCGGAAATATCAAGTATGACATCCACTTTGCCCCCCTCAGGGGTGAACTTGAATGCATTTCCAAGAAGATTCATCATGATTTTCGACAACTTATCCTCATCAAACTTTACGTATAGCGATTTGATTGGAGAGAAAAAGTTGAGTGCCACGTTGTTGCGTTCAGACAACATGGTGAATGACTGGCAAATGTTCTGCATAAAAGCCACAATGTCACCCTCGGTAGGGTGTAACGTCAGCCCGGCGACTTCATTTTTACGGAAATCCAAAAGCTGATTCACCATATTGAGAAGCCTCAATGCGTTGTTTCGCATCAGTGTCAGGGTTTTTAGTTTCGATGGGTCGGAGGTTTCCTTTATCATACTCTCAAGAGGGGAGACTATCAGCGTAAGCGGTGTGCGAAGGTCATGGCTTACGTTAGTGAAAAATCTGAATTTCAGCTGATTTAACTCTTCTTGCTTTTGTATGGCGACCTCTTTCCTTTTTTCGTTGAATTTACGCTGCTCACGTATACGTATCATGCGGTAAATGACGTAAATGGCGAGTACAAACAGTAGAAAATACAGGAGCTTGGCCCATGGCGAAGCCCAGAACGGAGGATGAATTATGATTTCAAGTTCTGCCGGTTCGATGCTTTGGTAATTGTCATTATTTGTCGCTGATACCAATAATTTGTACTTTCCGGGTGGTATGTTAGTGTATGAGATGCTATTATGGTGGGAAATCTGCCAATCGGAGTTGAATCCTTCAAGCTTATAATAGAATGTGTTCTTTTCGGGAAGTACATAGTTGTCGGTGGCAAGGAAAAGTGTGAAGTCGGTGTTCCCATGCCATAATTCTATTTTACGGCTGCGATTGAGCGCTCCTTTCAGTACCACATGCCCGTAGATCTCCTCGCCCGGAGTTATCTCGTTGTTTCCGAGGTAAAGTCTTGAAAACATTACCTTTGGCAGAGTGCGGTTGAGGGTGATTTTGGATGGGTCAAAATGATTTATTCCGTATAGTCCCCCTATGAGTATTTCGCCGTCGGGTAATATGGCAAACGAACGTTGGTTGAAATCACTGTTCTGAAGTCCGTCGTTGGGGTCATAGTTTTGGAATTTTACTGAAAATTCGCCCGTCTTGTCATCAAATTCAGGATTGATATGTATCAGCTCAGAGCCTTCCGCAATCCACATGTCTCCATTTTTATCTTCCTGAATTCCGAGTACGTATGACGGTGACAGGTCATTGTGTAGATTTATTACATGAATTTTATCTCTGCTCGGATCATATACTTGTAACCCTTCACGTGAAGCTACCCAAAGGAGCTGGCGTGAGTCATAGAAAATTTCAGTAATATTGTTGTGGGATACGTTTTCGAGTTTGTAAATTTTTTGTGTTGTGGAATTGTATGCACAGACGCCTACAGCAGTTGCTATATAAACGGTGCCGTTGGAGCCATTTGCTATGGAGATTATATATTCAGATGAAAGTCCGGAATTTGAGGTGTTGTATTCATGGATTTTTGATGTCGCTGGATTATAGTTGAACAGACCTGAGCCCAAGGTCCCGATCCATATATTCTTATTGTTGCCCGATAGAGCAAGTGCCCATGTGTATATGCTGTCGATTTTTGTCCCGGTATGCAAATGCTCGAACACACCGTCTTTAAATTTCTTTAATCCTCGGGCATAACTTCCGATGTATATGCTTCCGTCCGGGGTTTCAAGCAGTGAGGTAATTGCAGCATGGTTCCCGTTTTCCGTCGGGTCCGGGTAGGAATTTATCTCTTCAGTCATGGGGTTCCACCGCATCAGACCTGCGGCATCAGTCCCGACCCATACATTGTTATTCCGATCTACAATCATGCGGTTGACATCCGGGAAAGAGAGCAATGAGAACTTCTGGGTGCTTTCATTATAATAGAACACTCCTTTTTTGTAAGTGCCTATCCACAGAGTGTTAGTCGGATCCTCATACAGTACAGTGACTGTATTATTCACATCTTTTTCAGCGTTATCAGCCACAGGCATGAATTTAATTCCATCAATGCTTTTTATCACTTGCTCAAGACCGTGGTGGTCACGTCCTATCCATATTTTGCCGGATTTATCCTGCAAAAGGGTTTTGGTAATGATATTTTTGCCCTTGGATGGTAATCGGTCACTGATCCATTCATCGTTAGTGAAGTCATAGAGCCATATACGTTCGTTGCTGTACACCCATGCGAGTTCATCATTATCATAGACAATTGTTAGTGTAACTGCCTGATTGGGGGGGAGTTGGCTTGCGATGTGACGATCTGTCTTGGCAACCTTTAAAGATGTCCGATCAATTATTCTTATCACCCCGGTCTCATCGATTGTGATTATGCCGTGGGGTGTGTCGATGAAGTATGACAGGGTAGTATGTCCGAAATCCGGTTCTGCTATTTTGACAGCCTTGTCAGTGCCGTTTTTTGAATAGTAAAGACCTTTGTCATTAAGATAGAACCATATACCTTTTTCTCGGTCAATAAGTATTTTGGTAGGTGCGGTGTCAAGCCCTAATTCCGCCATGCGTCGGGGCACATCATTCTCAAGATTGTCATGACCCGGTATATAAATGTAGTAATCTCCACCTGAACGCACCCAAAGATTTCCATCGGCATCTTCCTGAATCTCTTCGATATAACTGCCGTTTATGGGGAGATTTGACGGGGTATCGGGATGATATATTTTGAAAGAGTATCCGTCATATCGGCATAGTCCTGAAGAAGTCCCTATCCAGATGAACCCGTCCGAGTCGCGATAGATGGCATTAATCTTGTTGTTAGACAAGCCATTACCCGTGTCAAGATGTTTCAGAAAAAGCTCCGAAGCATTGATGGCGCTGAAAACAAATGTTGAAATGATAACTAATAGTAAACGCATGGAGTTAACATTTAAGGTCTTTAACTTGGATGCAAAGTAAGCTAAAGTTAACAAATTATGCAAATTATCGATGTTAATAGTATCAATGAAACATTTTAATTTTAACTTAAAAACAATATAATCAATTAAATAAATATTTATTGATTAACATTTAACACTCTTAATCAAAACAAAACACATCCATCGATGAAACTATTGATGAATTCGACAAAGTAAAATTATTTTGTCAGATTAATACGTATTTTTACATTTGCTAAGTTTTATTTAGAGACCATGACAATTGTGTGAAAATTTCAAATCTAACCACTGAAGCAACCCTACGACAAACCATGGCTACTGATTAAAAACGATTTATTATCAAATTAGTGTGAAACTTTAAATATTAACCAGTTAAACTAAATTACATTCAATGGGAAACAAACTAATGGGACGATGCAAGTCATCATTGCATCTATTCCGCACAGCCCTCATTGCGATATGCTTCCTCGCCGGAGTGAGTGTCGCATCGGCTGAACCGTTGACCGTAACAGGTACGGTCACCCAGGCTTCGGATGGCGAACCGCTGATCGGTGTCAGCATTATCGTCAAAGGAACCACAAACGGTGCTACCACGGACATTGATGGTAACTATTCTATCAAGACCGAGACAGGAGCAACCCTCGTATTCTCGTATGTGGGATGTCAGACTCGTGAAATCGTGGTTAATTCTTCCAAGATCGATGTCGCTCTTCTTGACGACGCCGAAGTTCTTGATGAAGTAGTGGTTGTGGGTTACGGTGTTCAGAAAAAGAAACTCGTGACCGGTGCAACCGCACAGATTAAAGGTGATGACATCGCCAAACTTAACACCACTTCACCCTTACAGGCTATGCAGGGTCAGCTTCCCGGTGTTAATATCGCCAGCGAGTCAGGTCAGCCCGGTTCAGGCATGAAGGTGACTATCCGTGGTCTCGGTACTATCGGTAACGCATCACCTCTTTACCTTATCGACGGTATAGGCGGTGACATTTCAACCCTTAACCCTGCCGACATCGAGTCAATCGACGTGCTTAAGGATGCTGCGTCAGCCGCTATCTATGGTGCGCAGGCAGCAAACGGTGTTGTGCTCATCACCACTAAGCAGGGTCGTGAAGGTAAGGCTAAGGTTACTTTCGACGGCTATTTCGGCTGGCAGACCGTAGCCCGCAAGATGGATATGCTTAACGCTGAGGAGTACATGACAATCATGGATGAGAGTCAGCTCAACAGCGGTCTTGCACCTTACGATTGGAATTCATATAATTCTATCTGGCGCACTAACGAAGCAGGTGAACGTACAGGTGTGATTGATACCGACTGGATTGACACAATGTTCTACGACAACGCCAAGACTTCAAGCTATACACTCGGTGTGACCGGTGGTTCCACCACTTCTACTTACGCTCTTTCACTCGGTTATCTTAACCAAGAAGGTATCGTGGGTGGTCCCTCGGTGTCAAACTACTCTCGTTACAACTTCCGTATCAATTCTGACCACAAGCTCTTCAACGGTATCGTTACCATAGGTGAGCAGGCAAGCTTTATATATGTGAAGAGCACAGGTATCGGTGTAGGTAACCAGTATAACAATACTCTCCGCGGCGCATTCGGTGTTTCACCACTTGCTCCTGTTTACAATGCCGATGGCGATTTCAATGACACCACCAACAGTGACTGGTATACATTCGAGGGTAACCCTTACGGATCTATGATGGTCACTACCAACAACCGCAACAAAAACGTAACATTCTCAGGCAACGTATACGCTCAGATAGAACCTATCAAGAATTTGAGAATCCGTACAGTGTTCGGTGCCGTTTACGGTTCAAGCGAATATCGTAGCTTCACACCTATTTATCAGTTCTCTCCCTACGCTTACAACACTGTTACCAAGGTAGGTCAGAACATGAACCATTCACTTGGTATGACATGGACCAACACTGCCACTTACGACTTCAACCTCGGTGACCATGCATTCAACGTGCTCGTCGGTATGGAAAGCTATCGTTATAGCGGGACTTACCTCGGAGGCGGTCAGGGTATGCTTAAGGAAGGATTCGATGACTGGGAGCATGCATGGATCAGCAATGGTACAGGTTCTACCATCGGTGAAAATGGCGTGAGCGTGTCAGGTAATCCTCATGACGATTCTCGCTCAGTCAGCTATTTCGGTCGTCTCGGCTGGAACTGGCAGGAGAAATATATGATCAATCTTACCGTTCGCCGTGACGGTTCTTCACGTTTCGCCCGCGGTCACCGTTTCGGTACCTTCCCTTCAGTATCTGCAGGTTGGAACATCTCAAACGAGAATTTCATGGAGTCAACCCGCACTTGGCTTGACTTTCTTAAGATTCGTGGTAGCTGGGGTCGTGTAGGTAACCAGAACATCAACAACTACCAGTATCTTGCTCCTATCAAGAATCAGAATACTCACTACTACTTCGGTCAGTATCTCGGTCCTAACGGTACACTCATGGACTACTCTCAGATTCTTGCCAACAACTGGGGTGCATATCCCTCACGCCTCGGTAACCTCGGTGTGACTTGGGAAACATCCGAACAGATCGACTTCGGTTTTGACGCTCGTCTGCTTAACAGCCGCCTCGGCATCAACTTCGACTGGTATCAGAAGACAAATAAGGACTGGCTCGTTGTGGCTCCTATCCTTGCCACTGCAGGTACCGACGCTCCGTTCATCAACGGTGGTGACGTGAAGAACACCGGTGTCGAACTCGGTCTTACGTGGAATGACGTTATCGGTCGCGATTTCTCATACAACATCAGCGTGAACGGCGCATATAATAAGAATAAGGTGGGTTCAATTCCTAATGAGGACGGTATCATTCACGGTGACGCCAATACTCTTTATGACAACTCAATGGAATTCTACCGCGCTCAGAACGGTATGCCCATCGGTTACTTCTGGGGTTACAAGACTGCAGGTATCTTCCAGAACAAGCAGCAGATTACCGACTGGATCTCTGCCGGTAACGGTGTGCTCCAAGGCAATGTTCAGCCCGGTGACGTTATCTACGTAGATGTTAACCATGACGGTGTTATCAATGATAACGATAAGGTTGACCTCGGCAACGGTATGCCTAAGTTCACTTATGGTTTCAACATCAATCTTTATTATAAGAACTTCGATCTTGGTATTACTGCCAACGGTGCTGCCGGTTTCCAGATTGTACAGAGCTATCGTAACCAAGGTACCAAGCAGGCTAACTACACCACCCGCATCCTTGACCGCTGGACAGGCGAAGGCACATCTAACAAAATACCTCGCGTCACAAATGAAAATATCAACTGGCAGTTCTCCGACCTCTATCTTCAGGATGGCGATTATCTCCGTATCTCTAACGTGACATTGGGCTACAATTTCGCTCCGCTCATCAATCAGAAGTGGTGCAGCAATGCCCGTCTCTATTTCCAGGCTCAGAACCTCCTTACCTTCACCAAGTATGACGGTATGGATCCTGAAATCGGTTACGGTACTCAGTCATGGGTATCAGGTGTTGACCTCGGTTACTATCCTCGTCCCCGCACCTATCTTATCGGTGTAAACCTTGCTTTCTAAATATCAAGAACCCTCTAAAGTTTAGATTTACAAATGAACAAGTTTAAATTCAACATATTGACTCTTGGTGTGGTCGGAGCCCTGAGCATGACTTCATGTTCCGAAAGCTTCCTTGATGTCTCCTCTAAAACGGAGTCAAACACCGAAAACTTCTATAAGACCGAGGGCGACGCATGGCGTGCGCTTCTTGGTTGCTACGATGGGTGGCGTCAGATTTCATCTGCTCCCGGCATAGGTTTCTATGTAGCTTCCACTGTGATGGGTGACGAATGCTATGGTGCCACAGGTAAAGGTGACGGTTTCGGCTATCAGGCTATCGATGCTTTTGATCCGATGAAATCGCCGAGCGACATGCAGCTCTATGGACAGGACTGGAAAGTATACTATGCCGGTGTCTACCGCTGCAACGAGCTTATGGCTCACGAAGAGCAGATTAACTGGGAGAGCGAAAGCAACCATGGTCTTTACATGGGTGAATGTCGCGCGATACGTGCTCTGCTGTACTTTGATATGGTTCGCCTGTGGGGTAACATACCTTTGTTCCTCGAACCGGTTAATGAAAACCGTGAGCAGGCTGATCCCGCTGAAGTATATGCCGCAATCTTCGAAGATTTGAAATTTGCCATCGCAAATATTCCCGCTGATGCCAATCTTACTGAAAAAGAGGCTGGCCGTATCACTAAATATGCCGCGGAGGCTATGCTCGCACGTGCCTACCTTTTCTATTCAGGTTATTATGGCAAGGATCCCGGCTTCACCAATGCTGAAGGTGAGACTACCGGTGTTGTGACCAAGGCTGATGCTTTGGCAGCTGTTGAGGATGTCATCGGTTCAGGTAACTACGGTCTTGTTGACGATTTCAAGAATCTCTGGCCCGCTGCTTCACTTGTTCCCATACCCGGTAACGTGGGTTGGAATACTGACGCTTCAACTTACGCCGGTGACTTTAACAAGGAGGTAATCCTTGCGCAGAAGTTCACTCCTACTCAGGACTACAACGGAAATAACGATTCAAACCGCTGGCTCGTCATGATGGGTATGCGTTCTCTCAACCATACTCCTTACGGCAAGGGCTGGGGCGCTTGTACAGTAGTGCCGCAATTCCTTGAAAAATTCCCTGACGGCGACACTCGTCGTGCTGCATCTGCCATTGATTTGGTGGGTGAAGGTATTGCTCAGGGCAATGACTTCAACAGCTCATTCGCTGACTGGCGTGAATATACCGGCTACTCAGTGAAGAAATATTCTCCGCTTGTTTATGGCAACGGTCTCCCCGGCACAAATGCCGACGGTACTGCCGGATTCCAGGAATGTAACGCTAACCAGTGGATCCTCATGCGCTATGCTGACGTGCTCCTTATGGCTGCCGAGCTTGGTTCTGGTAATGCCGCTAATTATATGCATCAGGTTCGTGCCCGCGCAGGTCTTGATGACATAGCTGTCAACCAGCAGAACATCATGGAAGAACGTGCCCGTGAACTCGCATTTGAAGGTATCCGTTATTGGGACCTTCTCCGTCAGGGTGTTGATGTGGCTGCCGATGCTATCGCTGCTTCTGCCGGTGAGGTGTTCAACGGCGGTGTGAAAGGAACTGTGACTTATGACAAGAGCAAAATCATTGCCACAAAAGGTCTGAGCCAGATCCCCGAAAACCAGATTACCCTTTCAAACGGTGTGCTCAAGCAAAATCCCGGTTGGGGCAAATAATTTGTGAAAATTCGGTATGCAGGAACTCTTATAAAAAGTTAAATTGATGATATAATACAATTTCCTTGTAAAATCTGCGTTATCTATTCGCATTTCACCTTGTGAATAATTGAAAACGCACCCGGGACACATATATTTATAATAGTCCTTCCTGACTTTTACAAGATTTCTTGCATCACTGAATTTTCAATAGACATAAACAAATTATCAAAATCTCTCTTATCAGATTTTAAACAATGAAAAAACAATTGAAATATTTATTTTCGTTGTCAATGAGTGCGATGGCGTTGCTTTTGACCACTACCGCATGTTCACCTGACGACCATGAGCTTTCGGGGCCCGTTGTGTCACCCGAAGAGCTTGTTGAGGGTATTGCTTTTGCTGTGACCCCCGACGCTAACGACCCCAATACGATTCACTTGAAATCACTTGTCAAGGGCGCTACTCCTCTTTGGAAAACTCCCAGCGGAATGTCGCAAAATCAGGAACTTGATTTGCAATTCCCGTTTGCCGGTGAGTATGAACTCACTTTCGGTGTGATGACTCAGGCTGGTACAGTGTGGGGTGAACCCTATACCTTCACTGTGAATTCCAACAACTTCGGCCTTCTTTCTGACCCCATCTGGACTAATCTTGCCGGTGGTGTGGATGAAAACGGACAGGGAAATCCTAAAAAATGGGTTCCTTGCAACATGAACTACGGTATCGGTAACTGCTCAGGTCCGGTTATGTACATGAGCCCGGATGATTATCCTAACCCGGTATTCGGTACAGGCAACTGGTCTCCTAACTGGGATCCCGGTTTCCAGTCATGGCTTATTCCTGCCGATGACCCCTATATGGATTCTTATATGACACTTTCTCTCGACCCCGTTCAGGGTTGTGTGATCGACATGATGCGCAAGTCTGCCGATGGTGAAGAGAAGCTTGCCGGTAAGTTCAGCTTGAATGTCGCTGATCCGAAACACCCCATGATCACATTCTTAAACGGCACTTTCTCACTCCATAACAAAGCTATGGACGGTACATGTGCTAACTACACTAACGAAATCCGTATTATCGAATGTACCCCTTACCTCCTTCAGGTTGCTACAATGCGTACCAACAGCGAAGGTCCATGGTGGTTGGTATGGAACTTCGTTTCTGAGGAACTTAAGAATGATCCATCAATCCTTCCCACTGAAGGTCCCGACTTGGTAGAAGGAAAACCTGTGGCTGAACCTACTTACGAAGATCTCGCCACTTCACTCTTCACTATCTCAGGCAACGATGCTTCTTATCTTGCTACTCAGACCACATTCCTTCTCGATGAGGAAACTCCATACGATTACATGTGGTGGAATCCCGCAAACGGTGCATGGGAATGGATCAACGGTTACGGTTCTTCTTGGGCTCCCGCATACGAAGGTATTGAAGATTTCGCACTTACTATCAATAAGAATGGAAAGGCTGAACTCGAAAACGTAGAGGGCGGTGCGGCTACAACTTTCACTATCAATGGCAACAAGATAGTGTTTGCTGATGAGATCACTCTCCTTACTGCCGGCAATACTTCTATCAAGGGTAAAGAGTTCATGGTTATGAAGTGCTCTGCCGATGACAATGAAGTTGTATTCGGTGTGCCCGTTGAATATGACAACGCAGGTGCTGCAAATAAATATCTTTGCGCCAAGATGACTATCAAGCCTATCGGTGGTGCAACAGGTCCGATTGAAATCAAGGTTGACAACAGCAAGCTTGAGGTATATCAGGAAGCTAATAAGTATCTCCGCATCCAGTTCTACAATCCTTGGGCTGGTAAGGATGACAGCGCATGGCCTATCGACCCGACCAAACTCAAACTTAAGAAAGGTCAGAAACTCGTGTTGAAATACACAGTTAGCGGTATTGACTGGACCGGTACTCCACGTGCTGCATTCTGCTGCAACATCGACGGCTTCCAGTGGGAACCTGACTGCTTCACCAACTTCCAAGGTCAGGATTTCAACACCACAGGCGAAAATGTGATGACCCTCACTAACGAAACCGGTGCTACATATAATTTCTATGGCACAGGTTCTCTTCAGGTGTCAATACAGCTTGACGGATTCAACTCTAATCCTGACATAGCCGATGCGGTTTCTAAAGCTGTGGTGAATGTAACATCATTAACCATCGAGTAATACTCTTTTAACAGAAAAATCTAAATGAAAACAAAGATATTTTTATCAATGGCGGTGTTCATGGGGCTTTCGTTTGTCTCATGTAACGATGACGATGATTACACTATCGTCACCGACCCTATACTTACAGAGGATTCTGTGGTTACCGGTTCGGCTGATGTTACCGCAACCACTGCCGTGCTCCACGGCACTGTCGCTGGACTTCAGAATTCAGCCTCTACTTCCTATACAGTAGGTTTCAAGTATGGCTACTCTGAAAACGCTCTTAAGGAGTCTGTCACCGGTACTTTTGAGGATGAGGTAGTTACTGCCGAACTCACAGGCCTTACCGAAAACACTGTGATATATTATCAGGCTTTTGCCACACTTCAGGGTAAGGTGACTTTCCTTGGCGATGTTAAGAGCCTTGTCACCACCAATACTCAGCTCACCACTAAGTCAGCCCAGAATGTGGACTATGCGTTCGCTTCTCTTGGCGGTAGTGCTACCGGTGCTCCTGCCGATGCTAAGTTTGGTGTCGTTATTGCTGCAAATCCCGAAGAGGAAGCTGTTCGCGCAGGTCTTATTCTTCCCGCTGCTGAAGCTTCATCTGACTTCACTGTGGAATATGCAGGTCTTGCACCTAACACTACCTACTACTATGCTTCCTACGCCGATCTCGGCTCAGGTGTGGTTTATGGTGATGTTCAGAGCTTCAAAACCTCAGATTTCAAATTTGACATTGACAATGACCTCGTTGATCTCGGTCTTTCTGTAAAATGGGCTAAGTTCAACCTTGGCGCACGTACTGAAACTGAACTTGGCGGTCGCTTCGGCTATGGAGAACTTACAGGTGTAAGCAACTCTATCGATATGTCTGCTTACGGTTCAGGCGACATCTACAAGACTGACAAGGACGTTGCCAACAAGGCATGGAGCGGTAGTGTGACTCTTCCGACCGCTGCCGATTTCGAGGAACTTTTCAATAGCTGTACTAAGGAATGGACTGTAGTTGACGGCGTGAACGGTTATAAACTCACCGGTCCTAACGGAAACTCTATCTTCCTCCCTGCTGCCGGTTCTCGTACCATCAACACCGTGAATGGTGAAGGCACTAACGGTATGTATGCCACCGGTTCTATCAACCCCGGTAGCGAGCAGTTTGCAGTAGCATTCGGATTCAGCGCTTCTAACTCAAACCGTACTTCCACTCCTCTTTACGAGGCTCTCTCAGTACGTCCGGTTTCTACCGCTCGCAACGTAGTATTCGACAAGTCTCTTCTTTACAAGACTTGGGAAATCGACTACAATGATGGTAAGAGCTTAAAGTTCAACGGTCCGGTATGGTTCTATGGTACTGCTGATTCATGGCGTACAGTTTCCAACAATGAGCCTATCGTTGGCGATAGCTGGCGTTGGGATGCCGACGCTTCCAACACTTGGGCATTCGGTGACTGTACCGGTTATATGACCATTAACGAAGATGGTACTATCATCGTCAAGAACCAGAATGGTGAAGAGCAGAAGGGTACCTATACCATTAATGAAGCTGACAAGACTATCACAGCTACTATTGACCTACTCGTTCCGAGTGTGTTCCCCGGTCAGTGTGCTAATCTCAAGAAAGAGATTAAGATACTCTCTCTTACTTCTGATGCTGCGCAATTCGGTTACTTCCGTGATGGAGAACCCGCTACACTTTCAGTGAATATGATTCCCCAGCTTGAAAAGTATGGCTACACTGCCAAACTTTCCTGCTACGGAGGTTGGGATGACGCTACATGGAATGATGCTGGTGTAATTACAATCCCTGGTGGTGAACAAGCTCTAGGTAAGCACACTGTCAAACTTACAACTGATGTGCCCCGTGCTTTCGGTCAGGTATATGTGCTTGACATTGAAGGTTTTGCAAAGGCTTATCCCAACTCGTTCGTGCGTATTGACGAAATCAAGGCTGACGGTAAGAATGTGCTTTTCGATGCTTCTCGCTTCTTCTATGGCGATATTGAAGGCAAGGGTACTTATCGTGTTGAAATGGCTAACATTTGGGGCTGCGGTCACAATGAGGCTTGGAACGGTCTTGGGAATTCTCCCTTCCGTCCTGAAGGCGGTGAAGTTACAGAGGAAACCAATCTTGCGTTCGATAAGACATTTGAAGTTACATTCACTATTGTTTCCCTTGATTCTAACGGCGCAGGTATGTATACCCCGAAGTTAGCTACTGTGGCAGCCGGATGGAATGCTCAGGTTTGGGATGCTAACAATGGTGATACATTTGAAGTTAAGTATGAAAACTTCCAGTACAAACTTGGTGAAAAGACTACTTGCAACATCAAGTATGAAGCTGAAGGTTACGGTGCCGGTGTGATAATGAATTTCGTCCAGGCTGACAATTTATATAAATTCTTCCCCGGTACTAAGGCAGTCCTTGACAAGGTTGTCGTTGACGGTAAGGGACTCACTGGTTGGGATGCATCTAAGGTTCTCAACTCTCAAGAGGATGGAAATCACCGCATTGAGCTTTGGAACTGCTGGGGTTCTACAAAGGATAATTGCGCATTCGGTACACCTACCGGTGATGGCAAGGATGTGATCACTGCACTCGGTTTCAATTCTTCGATTGAGGAAACTTTCACTTACAAGACTCTTTATACTTCCCCTTGGTGAAGTAATGACTGATTAATTTTTCGAAGGGTTGCAGAACTTCATTTAGTCTTATAATCAACTGCTCATTTGAAATGGATATTTGATTACAGGACATGAAAGCAGTAAGTTCTGCAACCTTTTCCCAATTTTCTAACTTAATATGAAAAAAATAGGTACATTATTCACATCACTTGTATTCTTCCTGATGGGAAGTGCATTCATTGCGTGTAGCGATGATGACAATTCCGGCAAGATTGAATTTGATTCCGATGAGTTTGTGGTAAACAAGACTGAAATTGCAATTGCAGGGACCAAGGAACAAACCATCACCGTGAAATCCCCCGTCAAACCCTCCGCAAGCTCCGATGCTTCCTGGCTTCATGTCGGACCGGTTGGATCGTCTAATTCATCGTCGATTTATACTATTCCACTTTGGTGTGATGAAAATACTGCCTTTGATGTCCGCACAGGTAACCTGACTGTTACTGCCGGTTCTATTTCAAAGACCGTTAAGGTGACACAATATGGCGCTGAGACTGTTGAAATCAAGTCTGTGTCCCCGGCAGCCCTTTCAGCCACAGGCGGTTCTCTGACTGTTACTTTTGCATCCACCGGTGATGTTCAGGTTAAAGCCGCTGACTGGCTTAAGGAGGTTAAGAGCAAGGCTTTGGTTGAAAATACTGTTAGTTTCACATACTCGGTAAACTATGGTGATGCTGAACGCTCAGGCGACATTGTAATCTCCCTTGTGAGCGATCCTTCCATATCAAAAACTGTGACTGTGAAGCAGCCTAAGATGGAGCCGACCACTGATATGAGCGATGACGCAAAGACCATTGCGAAAAAGATGTTTGCCGGTATTAACATAGGTAATACTATGGAATGTCCCGGTGAAGAAGGCGCTTGGAGTGGTGCTAAGGTAAATGAAGAGTATATCAAAGGTCTGAAAACTCTTGGTTTCAACGCTGTTCGTGTTCCCTGCGCATGGGATAGCCATATCAGTGATGCCTCTACCAACACTATTGATCCTGCATGGCTTAACCGTGTGGACGAAGTGATAGGCTGGATTGTTGCCAACGATATGTATGCAGTCCTTAACATTCACTGGGACGGTGGTTGGCTTGAAAATACCTGTAAGACAGGGTATGATGAGACTGTCAATAAAAAGCAACATGATTACTGGACCCAGATTGCCAATAAGCTCAACCATTATGACCAGCATCTTCTCTTTGCCGGAATGAATGAGCCGAACTATGAAAATAATAAGTCTTTGGAAGCGATTATGGCATATCAACAGACGTTTGTCGATGCAGTTCGTGCCACCGGAGGTAATAATGCTATGCGTGTGTTAGTTCATCAGGGACCTTCCACCGATATTAATAATACCATTAGCAGTGGTTACCATCTTCCCAAAGATGTGGTTGATGGACGTGCTATGTTGGAAATCCATTTCTATGATCCTACCGATTATACTATAATGGGCAAGGATGGAGAATGGGGAGCCGCTTCATTGGTTAAGCTTTATTGGGGCAAAAAATACCATGTTGAAGGTTCTAACCGCAACTGTAATGACGGTAATGAAGAGGCGCACGTGGATGGTCAGTTCAAAAAGATGTATACCAAGTATGTTTCAGCCGGTGTGCCCGTGATTGTGGGCGAGTATTCATCATCAGTTCGCAATGCTGCTGATTTCCCGGATTTCAACAAGGCTAACTTTGAGGGTAGCCGTGCGTATTGGACTGAATATGTAACCATGTCTGCCAAAAACAATGGCTGTGTGCCTTTCTTCTGGGAGGTAAACACAGATATAAACCGCTCGAACGGCACAGCCCGCAATCAGTATGCCATTGATGGCATCATGCGTGGCGCTAAGGCTGCCAACTATCCTTTCTGATAGCTATGAATGTTATATGATAGGCTGAATTAAGGGCTTATCAGTGATTTACCATAATGAAGGCGCCGGATGTGAAAACCATCCGGCGGCTTTTATCGTTTTAAAAGCATGAAACGTTTCTCAATTATACTCACGTTATTTATGGCTGTGGCATGTGGGAATCCTGCCGACAAAGCCTCAAAAGCTGACGCTGATTCATCGGGAAATTCAGCTGTGCTGTTGCTTGAACTGCCAACTATTCCGGAAACAATATCTGCCACGGAAGACCGGGCAGGTTATCTGGCAGGTCATTTTTGGGATAATCTGAATTTTGCCGACACCACTCGTTCTCTGAATATGGATTTCATGGAACAGAATTTCGTGAATTTCCTGTCGGTGCTTCCGGCAGTTATGAGTTCCGATCGTGCTATTGCGTTCGATAATCTTATGCATAATGCATCGGCTCACAACGATGCCTATTGGCTCATAGTGGATATGTGCGATAAGTATCTGATGGATCCAAATTCACCGATGCGTAATGAAGATTACTATATCGACTTCCTGAAAAGCGTATTAAAAGATTCTGTTCTTACTCCGGATGAACGGTTGCGTTATGAACATTACTTTGGTGAGGCTATGAAAGTTCGTCCCGGAACTGTGGCTCCTGATTTTAAGTATGTGACACGTTCGGGTGGCAAATCCTCGCTGCACAAGGCTTTCGGTAAGCCATTGGTTCTCATGTTTACCGATCCGCAATGTGATAATTGCAAGAGTATAATTGAATTTATGAGCGCACATCCATCGGTAGTCGGTCCGCTCAAATCGGGAAAGCTGTGCATACTTGCCATTTATCCCGAACCCGACCGGAAAGTTTGGGACAACCCCACGCATGAAATCCCTGTAGGTTGGATTGACGGTATGGCTGTTGAGGAGGGTGTTGATTCCCTATATCCGATACCGGCGTTTCCCTCAATCTATCTTATAAATCCGAACGGAACAGTGCGGTTGAAAGATACGAGCGCAGAGACTTTGGTCGAGGCGTTATAATAGTCGAGGCGTTATAATATAGGTGTTATATAAAGGTTTTAGCCGTGTTTCAGGCGTTCTAATGGTTGTCTCCTTCGCCAAATTCCTCGTGTAACTTCATGAAACGGTCAAATGAGCCGGAGCCGAGGCGAGCCATGGATGCTTTAACTTTTTCGAACGGTTTACGTTTCATCTCTCCGCTTTTAGAATAGAATTTATCGGCATAGCATACCAGTCGTTCCAACAAAGTCTCCGGCATATAGTTACCGGGAGGGAGTGGGAGCGACTGTTTGTCTATATCTTCCTGTGTGATTCCGGCGCCGGTATGTCGTTCGGCGACTCTTGCGGTCTCTTCGCTGAAACCTTCTTCACGGAGGAGTTTCCCGCCTAACACACCATGCATTATGTATGGCTCCTTGCCATTGCAGCCGATGTCAGGAGCATCGGTGAGAAAAATACCTATGTCATGTAGCATTGCTGCTTCCTCGATCTTTTCATCGGTAAGTGGCAGATGCTTGCGATGGGCTATCTCAATCGCTAAGTCGGTTACCTGACGGCAATGCTTAATATAGATTACCCTGCGGGTGCATCCCGCAGGGTAATACTTATCGATAATATTCGTTATAGTCACCTTGAAGTGTTGTCGCTTATTCAACAATTGTACACCAACCATGGGTATCTTCTACCTCGCCAAGCTGGATGCCACGAAGTGTGTTGTATAATTTAGTGGTGATAGGTCCGGGTTCTCCGTCCTTTGACACGATATATTTCTTACCGGTGTCAAGGTCGTCGATTTCACCCACAGGTGATGCGACTGCTGCTGTTCCTACTGCTGCTGCCTCGTCGATATCTTCAAGCTCGTCCACAGTAATGTGGCGGCGTTCCACTTTCACGCCCATATCTTCTGCAAGCTGCATAAGGCTCTTGTTGGTGATTGACGGAAGGATGGAATTGGAGGCGGGAGTGATATACACGCCATCCTTTATTGCCATGAAGTTGGCAGGACCACATTCGTCAAGATATTTTTTCTCTTTAGGATCGAGATATAGCACTGCCGAGTAACCAAGCTCATGTGCGTGTTCGCCGGCGGTAAGAGATGCGGCGTAGTTGCCACCAACTTTCCAGAGACCTGTACCGTTAGGTGCCACACGGTCATACTGACGCATTATGCATATATTGGTTGGCTTGAATCCGGTCTTGAAGTACGGACCTACGGGAGAAACGAGTATCATGAACAGATATTCCGATGCTGGTTTCACTCCTATCTGAGCGGATGTGCCAAGTTCGATGGGGCGGATGTATAGTGATGCTCCTGAACCGTAAGGAGGTACGAAACGTTCGTTGAGTTTCACCACTTTGATTACCATCTCTTTGAATTTCTCAATAGGCAGGGGCTGCATGAGAATACCTTTGGCAGATTCCTGAATGCGTTTAGCGTTTTCGTCCAGACGGAATATGCGGATTTTTCCATCCTTTCCCCGGAAAGCTTTTAGACCTTCAAATATTTCTTGTCCGTAATGGAGACAGGTGGCTGCGATATGGAGATTCACCTCTTCGCTCTGCGACACCTCGATGTCACCCCATTTACCATCGCGATAATAGCATCGCACATTGTAATCCGTTGGAATGTAACCGAATGACAGGTTCTTCCAGTCTAACTCGTTATTCATTTATATGAGATTAATGATGTTACAACTGATAACTTATCAGAAAACATGGCTGTTTTCTGACATATCGTCTGCAAAATTACTAAATTTTTGACAATTATACTTCTCAGTCAAATAAAAAAGATGCTTGCGTGCCATATAATCACCTAAAATCATTCAGACATCCAGCTCTGGGTTCAATAACAGGGTAGTAGATATGTAAAAAAGATTATAGAAAAAATTCTGTATACGATTGTTAAAAATCGGGAAATAAGTAGTAACTTTGCAGCTTCAAAATCAGACCTCCCTTCAGTACGGTAAAAAGATTGTAAATTTAATATATGGAATGGTTAATTGATTTGATCGGTCCCGGGCACATGGAGCTTGCGAGTACGTTGGTGCTCTACTCTTTCGTGATTGCTTCGGGTATCTATCTCGGAAAGCTTAAGGTCGGAGGTATATCCCTTGGCGTGACCTTTGTGCTTTTCGTAGGTATCGTGATGGGGCATTTCGGGTATGTGGTAAATCCTGAGGTGCTTAAATTCGTTCGTGAGTTTGGTCTTATCCTGTTCATTTTCGCTATTGGTATACAGGTCGGACCCGGTTTCTTCTCATCTTTTAAAAAAGGTGGTGTGTTGCTCAATGCGCTTGCCGTGTTGATAATCCTGCTCAACGTCGGTATAGTGCTTGCCATTTTCTTTATAGATGGCAATACTCATATCTCGGCATTAGTCGGTGTCATGTCAGGTGCGGTTACCAATACCCCCGGTCTTGCAGCCGCTCAGCAGACAGCCGGAACTACCGAGGCTATCAATGTTATGGCTATGGGTTATGCCGCTGCTTATCCGCTCGGTGTTATCGGTATCATACTTTCGATGCTTCTCGTCAAGGCTATATTCAAAATCAAGACTGAAGATGAAATCCGTGCCATAGAGGAAGAGATTGAGGGTAGCCAGCAGAAACCACTTATACTGTCTTTTGAGGTTACCAACATGCTTATTGATGGTAAATCTCTCTATGAGTTGCATCAGATTCTTGATTGTGACTTCGTGGTGTCACGACTCATGGGTGCAGATGGAAAAGTAATAATCCCAACATCAAAAACTGTGTTGCATGTGGGCGACAAGATATACGTAGTGATTGCTCCGTCTGACGAGATGAAGTTCCATGGCGTGATAGGCCATGAAATAGAGATGGACTGGGAAGAGGTTCAGAGCCAAGTATTCTCACGCCGTATTCTCGTCACTCAAAGCAAATATAACGGTGTGCCTCTCGGCGATCTGCGACTTCACACAGCTTACAGCCTTAACTGTACACGTGTCAATCGTGCCGGTGTCGATCTCTTGGCATCACCGTCGCTGCGTCTTCAGGTAGGTGACCGTCTGGTGGTTGTAGGTGACCTTAATGACATAGAGCGTCTCAGCACACGTCTCGGTAACTCTATGAAACGTCTTAACCAGCCTAACCTTATCACAATCTTCGTTGGTATCCTCTTCGGTATCATCGTAGGTTCTATAAATGTAGGCTTCGGCATGAAGCTCGGTCTTGCGGGCGGTCCTCTTGTCGTGGCTATCCTTCTTAGCCGCTTCGGTTACAAATTCAAGCTTGTCACTTATACATCATCATCGGCATCATTGCTTATGCGTGAGCTTGGTATATGTCTGTTCCTTGCTTCGGTTGGTATATCCTCAGGCGCAGGATTTGCCGACACCGTATTCAATACCACCGGTATGTGGTGGGTGATATGGGGCTTCATCATCACATTCGTGCCATTGATGGTGGTTGGATGTATTGCCCGAGGTGTCTATAAAATAAACTACCTTACTATCATGGGTCTTGTTTCCGGCGGATGTACTGACCCCCCAGCGCTTGCATACGCCAACAATTCCACAGGTAGCGATGCTCCTGCCGTGGCATATTCAACCGTCTATCCGCTCACAATGTTCCTACGAGTGGTCGCAGCACAGGCATTAGTGCTATGCTTTATGTAATCAAACCCTCAAACGAGGTTTAGATACAATTTCGACAAAAAGTTGGAAAGGAATGGTTTATGAAATTCTTTCCAACTTTTTGTCTATTTTATTGTGTCTTTTAACTCTTACTAATCGGTATTTTTCGTAATTTTGCAGCAGAATTTTATCATTATCACATATTATGATTGATAACCTACCACCAATCAAAGTTTTCTCCGGGACTAAGTCCCACTACATGGCTGAGGAAATTTGTCGCGACTTAGGTTGCAACCTTGGTAAAATGAACATCCAGTACTTTGCCGACGGCGAGTTCGAAGTGTCGTTTGAGGAGTCTATCCGTGGATGCGAAGTGTACCTTGTACAGTCCACATTCCCCAATTCTGACAACCTCATGGAACTTCTGTTGATGATTGACGCTGCCAAGCGCGCATCGGCAGCGTCGATTATCGCTGTTATGCCTTACTTTGGATGGGCACGTCAGGATCGCAAGGACAAACCGCGTGTGTCAATCGCCGCAAAGCTTGTGGCAGACCTTTTGACCACTGCTGGCGTTGACCGTGTTATCACTATGGATCTTCACGCAGACCAGATCCAAGGCTTCTTTGATATCCCTGTTGACCATCTCTATGCGTCATCAGTGTTTATCCCCTACATTCAGTCTCTCAATCTCGAAAACCTTGTTATCGCTTCGCCTGACGTAGGTGGTGCAAAACGTGCCAACAGCTACGCAAAATATCTCAATGTGCCTTTGGTGCTTTGCCACAAGCAGCGTGCCAAAGCTAACGTTGTGGCGCAGATGACTGTGATTGGTGATGTGAAGGATAAGGATGTGATTCTTATTGACGACATGGTTGATACGGCAGGCACAATCACCAAGGCTGCCGATCTTATGATGGCTAATGGCGCTCGCTCGGTAAGGGCTCTTTGCTCTCACGCTATTATGTCTGACCCTGCTTCTGAACGTGTTGACAACTGTTCTTTGACCGAGATGATGTTCACAAACTCAATCCCGTTCAATAAGAACTGTAAGAAAGCGACTATTTTGTCAGTTGCCCGCTTGTTTGCCGACACTATCCGTCGTGTGCATACCCACGAGTCCATATCATCACAGTATCTTATCAAATAATACCATAAAAATGAATTTCAAGTCAATCATGGCTACCGCAGTCTTAGCCGGCTCGCTTGCCGCTTGCCAATCATCCGGCGAGAAAGATGCTACGCTTATAGATAAGCCTGACTATAAGAGCACTGACGGTGTGTTTAATATAGATGCGCTTGAGGCGTTAGGACGTGTGTCCGGTGTGCAGGTTTCACCCGATTCCAAAAAGATACTTTTCGGAATCTCTTACGAGAGCGTAGAGCAGAATAAGAGCAATAATGACCTGTATACCATGGATGTGGATGGAGCTAATCTCCAGCGCATCACAAAAACAGCATCGTCCGAAGGCAACTCTGTTTGGATAAACAATGGAGAGCAGATAGCTTTCATATATCCGGCTAACGGCGTGCCTCAGGTCTGGGTCATGAATGCTGACGGTTCGGGTCGCAAGCAGATCACAGATGTTGAGAAGGGTGTGCAAGGCTTTATGTTCTCTCCCGATGAGAAGCATATAGTGCTTGTGTCCACATTGAAATACTCACGTGACGCAAAGGATGTATATCCCGATCTTCCCGAGGCTACCGGTCGTGTGATAGACGACATGATGTATAAGCACTGGGATGAATGGGTTACCGAAGTGCCTCATCCATTCATTGGCGAGTATGACGGTTCAAAGGTTACAAATGTTATTGACATTATGGCAGACGAACCGCGCTTCGAATCTCCTGTTAAGCCTTTCGGCGGAATAGAGTCATTCGCATGGTCTCCCGACAGCCAGTCATTGATATATGTGTCACGCAAGAAGGACGGTATGGCATACGCTATCTCAACAAATACCGACCTTTACAAATATAACCTTGCTGACAAGACCACCACTAATCTCACTGAGGGTATGATGGGTTATGATACAAATCCTACATATTCTCCCGATGGCAAGTATGTGGCTTGGCTCTCTATGGAGCATGACGGTTATGAAAGTGATAAGAACCGTATATTCATTCTTGATACAGCTACCGGTGAAAAGAGAGACCTTACCGCAAACTGGGACTACACAGTGGATGGTATGGCATGGGCGCCTGACAGCCGTAGCATATATTTCCTCGCATACCGTGACGGTGTGAAGCCTATATTCTCTATGGGATTTGACGGTACCGTCAGTGTGATAGCGCAAGGGGAATGTGATTATGACGGAGTGTCACCGCTTGCCGACGGTAGTGTCATCACTATGAACCATTCTATGCTTCGCCCGAATGAAATATTCAGAGTGGAGAAAGGTGGAGAGGTTAAGCAGCTTTCAAATGTGAACACCGAGCTTCTCGCTTCATTGAAGATGCCGAGAGTGGAGAGAAACATGGTTCCCACTACCGATGGTAAAGAGATGCTTGTATGGGCTGTTTATCCACATGACTTTGACAGCACCAAGACATATCCTGCATTGCTTTATTGCCAAGGCGGTCCCCAGTCGGCTGTTAGCCAATTCTGGAGCTATCGTTGGAATCTCGCACTCATGGCTGCTAACGGTTATATTGTCATCGCTCCTAACCGTCG
This sequence comes from uncultured Duncaniella sp., assembly GCA_910577335.1. Lineage (GTDB taxonomy): Bacteria > Bacteroidota > Bacteroidia > Bacteroidales > Muribaculaceae > Duncaniella. The sequence goes on from CAJTMJ010000032.1 coordinate 39,046, forward strand.
TGGTCTTCCCGGCTTCGGTACAGAGTGGAATGCTCAGATTTCAGGCGATTACGGCGGTCAGAACATGCGTGACTACCTTAGCGCTGTTGACTACATGAAGCAATTCCCATTTATCGATGCTGAGCATATAGGTGCTACAGGTGCAAGCTATGGCGGCTTCTCCATATACTGGCTCGCAGGTAATCATAATAAGCGTTTCGCTGCTCTTTTGGCTCATGCCGGTATCTTTAACATGGAAGCTCAGTACCTTGAGACAGAGGAGATGTGGTTTGCCAACTGGGATATGGGTGGCGGTGCTGTAAACGCTCCTGCCAACAGCGCAGATGCTCCTGACTATGGCGCATTCTGGCGTAAGGATAACCCTATAGCTCAGCGTACTTTCGCACTTTCACCCCATCGTTTTGTCGATAACTGGGATACACCTATCATGATTTCGCATGGCGAATATGACTATCGTATTCTTTCATCTCAGGGCGAGATGGCGTTCAACGCTGCAAAACTTCGCGGCATACCTGCTGAAATGGTTATCTTCCCCGACGAAAACCACTGGATACTGAAACCGCAGAACGCCATTATGTGGCAGCGTCTCTTCTTCCGTTGGTTTGACCGTTGGCTAAAACCTCAGGCCGCACAATCAGCGCAGGCAGCAGAAACTGCAGAATAAGTATTACAGAATTTCCTATAAAGATATAGGAATAAGCAAATAAAATTATTGCTGTCCGATAAAACTTTTTGAGGCAAAACAAAATTAGGACTGGC
>CAJTMJ010000033.1 GCA_910577335.1 uncultured Duncaniella sp.
AATCCTCGCCCTTTTCTAAACGGCGACTACATCGGCGCGTCCGCTGAATAGTTACCCATATCTTATTCCATTTACGCAAATTATCCCGGCATAGTAATATGCTTTTGCCCGATAGGGATTGTCGTACTTATCCTTATAGTATTCCACCGACCGGTTTATCAGCGAGTCGTCGGTCTCATCCATACCCGACTTATATCTCGCTTCTGTGAGCAGCAGAGCATAACGAGCCTTATCTTCCTTATTTTCAAGAAAGTTAGTATCAATTGCATCAAGAAGCACAATCGCTGAGTCGGGATTTTCAGATACTAACTTTTCAATATGGTCAAACCGTTCACGCTGCCCAGAGGTGGAGCATGAATAAACAATAGATGATAAGAGGAGTAATATGATAGAAAAAAGACAGGTCTTGGACATAATGGGAGGAATCTTCTATCGAACTGATTTAAACTTTTTATTTTTTAAGATTTGATGCTATTTTCGAGATGAATTACCAGCTCGATGAGGGAGCTTAGCGAGCTAAGTGACCGAAGAGATGCTGATAATTCAGCCGAAAAGAGCTTCAAAGATTGAAAACATGGTAATTTTCAGTCTGAGTTTAACATTTTATAAAAAGTTTAAATCAGTTCGATACAAAGATAGTTATTTTTTCAATATCCAAGACCTGCCTTTAAAAAATAAGTTATCGAACTCTCTCGAAGCTATTATCTGACGTAAGTTGCGGCGATGATACCTGCCACAACGTCATTGGAGATAGTCTCAAGCGAGAGCGATTTAAGTTCCTTGGTTAGATCGAGAGGGAGACGGAGCATCACACCGGCACCGCCATCTATACGACGACCGTACACACCCTTGATGCCAAGTGTTTCAGCCACATTGGCTGTCACAGAGCCATCCTTGAGTATCATACGGTATGGGCGTGGCGTGTCAATCTTAAATGCCTTGCCGTCCGTAAAGTAATCCTGCTCGATGGGGCACCAGTTGTTGGGAGCAATAAGCGGAAGCACCTCCTCTGAGCCGTCGGCATATTTCACAGTTATGCGGGCATTCTCCATGTGGCACTGCATGTGGTTGGTGCTACCGGCAAGCAGGAGCTGAAGGGCGCGCGCATTGCCTGTGAGCGGTATGATCACACTGTCGGGATAATTGTCGAACAGGGAGGTATACACCACATTCTTACCCTCGGCAACCGATGCGAAAGGTATGCCGAGCGAGGTGGTGAACACACCATCGGCACCCACAGCCTTGCGCAGACCGGAGTCGTCGATATGGGCGGTGTCATCGGGATGGCACCATTCGCCTATACCCTGCACAGGTATCTGAAGTGTGGTGTAAGGTGAACGGGGTGACAGGTATTCATTGCGGAATATATCGGTGACATTGGAATTGTAGTGCGATGAAATGTCAACAGGCTCATACACATCGCTCGGTGTCACTTTCAGGTCAAGTCCGAGTTTCAGAGGGTCAACGGCGGGATGCTTGTAGCTTCCGGTCTCCTCCCACCATGTGAAATCGCCCGACTTCACCTCACGGAATCCCTGACGATGCTTGCCTGTGGCGGTCGGGGTGACTGATGCGACAGGCGCACCATCCCATTCTATTACAAGATCCATCTGGTCAGCCACAGGTGTTGAAACGGCGATGGAGGGGAGGTCGATGCTGTTTTCCACGACTGTCCACTTGGCGGGGACACCGTTTACCTTCACAGACTTGACCTTATCGACATAAGCCCTTAAGGTGAAATCGACATCACGGATAGAGTCAAGCCCCACGGTGAGCTTATAAGTCTCGGTCATCCCGTCACGCTTAAAGTCAAGAGTGAAGTCGGAGTGCCTGATAGAGGCATGGTCCCACTCGTAAGGAAAGCCGGGACGAAGCGAGAGGCGATGATGGAGAGCGTCGGGATTAAAACCGTAAAGCCCCTGCACCACCGCGCGCGACATCATGGCTATAGGGTCGGCGAAGTCACGGTAACATTCACCTCGTGCGGCGTCATAGAAACTGATCTGACCGATATTGCCCGGACTGTTTCCGAGATACATCCCGTCGAGCATCGAGCTTTTGAGCAGGTGCGCTGCCTCGTTGGGACGTCCGGCTTGCCAATAGGCTAAGGCAGTATGAAGCACCTCGGCAAATGCAACATTGTTTATGCTCCATGCGTATGGAAGCCAGTCGGTGGTGGAGACTGTAGCATAATCATCCTTATCGAGACCTTCAGCCACAACGGGGATATGGGGGATGTTGTTATCGACATAGCGTGTAGCCTGATATGCCTTGAATTCATCAGCCACATCGCTGTCTATAGCATGATACACAGTCCACAATGCCGGATGGTCATGCAGTCTTTTATGCCCCATGAAGTCCTTATGTTCAGCCCAGACACCCTTCTCCGGCATCCACAGGGTGGAATTAAGAGCCGAGAGTATCTTGTCAGCCTCTTTCTGATAAGGGGTGGGATCCTCACCTATCTTTTCAGCTATCTCGGCGGCTATTTTGTTGGCACGGTAATTGTATGCCGACGAGTGGGTAACAGCACCGCTATTGTAATAGAGGGCATCGCTCGCCCAGATACAGCAATATGCGTCATACAGACCATTGTCGTCAGGGTCGTAGTTGCGTTTCTCCCATGCGAGATGCAGAGTGATGGGTGTCCACATCTTGCGGGCATAGTCCAAGTCGCCGGTCCATTTGATATGCCAAAGCAGCTCGTCCATGTAGCATAGGTTCATGTCGTAGTGGTGCATCTGGTCATTACGTTCCGGGTCACGGCATATATAACCGTTGCTATACATCTGTGTGCCCCATTTTTTCAAGGCTCGCGCCATCTGTTTGCCGGGATCCTGCGAGGGGTGCGGTATGGTGGGTTCCACATCGGTGACCTGCGACTTGGCGTAGGCATCGAAATGGGAGCGGGCACGGTCGTGCCATCCGAGGAAATCGCCATTGTAAGCTCCACGCCAACCGCTGAGAGTCATACGCCAACCGATAGCGCCATGCAGCCATACTTTCCCGTCCCAGTTGCCCTCGGCAGCGTTCATAATCACCGAGCCGAGGGTGTTGAAATACGGGTCAGGGGTATCTATGACTAATTTCCCAGCCAATTCCTCACGCTGAGCATCAGCCTTGGCGTATTCCTTGGCAAGGAATTTCTGATTGGCGGCAGATAAGGCACGGTCGGCATATTTAATATACACAGTCTTATTTTTACCGCCAATTTTCACCGGACATTCCTTCAGGTCACGACGTTCAGGATCGGGAGCGAAGCAGTTGGCGGGGTCGGCACCCATGTCGCCGTTGCGGTTAATCTTGATTTTCACGGTGGCGCAGGTGACAGCTGTCAACACACTCCCCTTAGGCATACCTGTGGCTTCAATTTTCCAGATGCCGCTTTCGATGTCGCGTGGGGCGAGCAGTGTCATAATGATTTTTCCACCCTCCCAAGCGGGGTCGGTCAGCACATATTTGCGTTCACCTCCCCGGTAGTATGACGTGCAGTCAGCCACAGAATCGAGCCGTTGCTTTTTCCCGTCAATGTTAAGGATGAAATGGATGTTGCGGTTCTCCTTACCATGAAAGCCGGCAAATATCGGGCGGTCGCTTGTCTCCATCCTGAAAGCGGTGTTGCCGCCGTAGAGTGCCCTCGTGTAGAGATTCTTACCATTGTGCGATTTTATATAGCCGTCGTCGGTAGGTGTATACTGTAATACCCTATCGCCACCCCTATCCAAGGGGTTATGGTCGAACATGCCTACATAGGACTGGGCTGCCGCCACAAGCGGAAACACAATCCCCAATACGGATAAAAATTTTTTCATGATTTTAATTTTTTTAGGTTGATACTGACGTTTGGTTGAACTGATTTAAACTTTTTATTTTTGGTAGTTATATATAATATTACACTATAATATATTGACGCTTCACAGTGCCGACCGATGCCGGCCACTCCACGCCCCCTTCCTCTCCTACCGAGGGTGTATTCATGTTGCAAATATACAAAATAAAAACCAATACGCAATGGCTTAGTTTAGTTTTTTGTGTGGATTTGTATATAATTACCTTATTTTTTTAAGATTTGATGCTATTTTCGAGATGAGTTATCAGCTCGATGAGGGAGCTTAGCGAGCTAAGTGACCGAAGAGATGCTGGTAATTCAGCCGAAAAGAGCATCAAAGATTGAAAACAAGGTAATTTTCAGCCTGAGTTTAACTTTTTATAAAAAGTTTAAATCAGTTCGTTATGAAAACATGATGAAAGGGTTGCAAAATGTTGCTTTTGCAACCCTTCCATTTTACATTATTTTTGCCGTTCGGCAGCCCATTTTTCAAGGCGGTCATACTCATCCTTGGTCAGGCGCATGAACGAACCGTGCTGAGGCGCATCCACGCCCTGAATATCCTGCGGTGAATGGAAATTCTTCATATATTCGTCCGCACGGCATATACGGTAATGCTTGGGGTTGGATGAATATTCTATATATGCAATGCACCATGTGGGATCACCCATGAGCTGGAAGGCAGACACACCTTCGCACTTCTTGTTACCCTCAAAGTCAACATAGTCCGACTCGTCAGGCTCGCTCCACGGACCGTGAAGCGTGGGTGCGGTAGAGGTGAAGATGCCGGGCTTGCCACCCTCTTTCTTTATCATCATGTGATAGAGTCCGTCCTTCTCTACATAGTTGATATCAGCGTCGATAGTAGCGTATCCCCAGTCGAAAAGCAGTTTGGGCTTTGTCAATGTGGTGAACGACTCATCGGCATACGAGTAATACATTCTGTCGTATGCCTCGCCATCCTCAGGATTCCAAAGCGAATAATATATCATGTAGCCACCCTTACGACCATCGCCCCAGTCATAATTGGGATCCCAGAATATCTGTGGCGCCCACACTCTGACTATTGTGGAATAATCCTTATAGGGGTCAGCCGAATCGGGGTCGGAAAAAATTTCCGCACCTTTACGGAAGTCAAATGTCACCGATTCCCAGTTTATAAGGTCATCGCTGCGAAGCAGGTCTATACCGTAATTGTGCCATTTGTGGCTCTTGGCAACACACATGTCAGTCGTAACCATAAGATAACCGGAACCGTCATGCTTGCGTGTTATGAAAGCGTCACGTGTTCCACCCTCGATGCGGGCATGTTCAGCCGGGCTGAATATAGAGTCGCCATTTATAACGTCATGATAGTTAAAACCGTCACGACTGAGGGCGTATGCGGTCCATTCGCCTCTTCCACTCATGTGGCAATAAAGGTATCCGTAATCACCTTTCTGGAGGTTCTGGGCGAACGCCCCGACCGGCAATGCAGCAAAAAGCAGCATAAGGAATTTCACTACTGTTTTCATAAATATTACATTCTTGGATTTTAATTTAATTTCCTAAATTTGAACTGTGACAAATTGATTTATTGAACTGGTTTAAATCAGTTCTATATGCAAAGGTAACAAATGTTTGATAATCTTAAAAATAAAATCCCGCAGATTCATAAGTTTATATAAATCTGCGGGCAAGTATAAATATAGCGATTATCAACAATGTTTCTCAGTGGCATGGCGACTGATGGCATCAGTCTCGGCAGCCTCAACCTGTTCCTCGGTAGGTTCATAACCGGGAGCCCATTTTGAGACTTCCCATGGCTTACGACCCTCTATCTGCCAGTCGAAAGGATAAAAGTGAGCATTTTTGTTTCGCCATGAGGGTTTGCGCACAGCGTATACCACCAACGGGATAGCCACGAAGACCGCAACACCGGCAAGGAGCAAGCCTATATACACAACCGGGCTTCCTGTCTCAATCTGTGCCGGCGGGAGATAGCTCAGCAACAACGCTGCAAGCGCTCCCAATATACCCAACGAGCATACCACGATTTCACCGATCTTGCCACCCGGCACTCTGAAACCCCTCTTCTTGTTGGGCTGAGTACGGCGCAATCTTATGAAAGCTCCGTATATCATCAGCACCATTATCAGGTAAATGATTGTCGCCATCTGCGACATAATCTGGTAGGCTGATTCAACTGTCGGAAGCACCAAAAGCACCAATGTCAGTATTGACACAAACACTCCGGCAACCATCAGTATTCGTTTATTGACACCCTTGTCATTGACCTTCTGCAAGCCCATGGGGAGATAGCCTGACTGCGCCACTGCCATCAGACCAGTGGACGGTCCGTTGACCAATGCGCTTACCTGACCAATCACACCTACCATAATCAGCAGTGCCACGACATTACCGAGCCATGACAAGCCGAAACTTGACCAAAAGGCATTGTATGCCACCAATAGCGACTGGAGCAAATCTATCTTCTCACTCGGTATCACAAAACCTATTATCAAGGTTCCTATGGCATATACTGCCACGATTACCAATACAGCCAAGAACATAGCCTTAGGGAAATCCTTTGACGGGTTACGCATATCGTTGATATGCACAGCCTGCATCTCCATACCTCCATAAAACAGGAAGATGGAAGCCGCAAGAACTATGGTGCTGAGATGGGAGAAATTAGGGAAGAACGGCATAGGGTCCAAATCGATGGTTTTACCCATGCATACATATACAATGCCGAGCCCTATAAGTATGATACCGGGGATTATTGTTCCGCATAGTCCGCCAAGTGTACTGACCTTATTAGCAGCCTTCATCCCTCGGAAGGAATTCAGAGTCACACCCCAATATATCAGCAGTGCTATTATCAGCGTGTAAATCTTATCAGACGCCAGCTTGGCATCGAAACTCTCGGGCCAGAAAACGTATGCGAGCGAAGCCGCTCCGAACATCAGCACTGTCGGGAACCATATTATCACTGTCTGCCATTCGAGATACATGGCTGTCCATCCCCAGCGTGGGCCGAACGCCTCCGACACCCAGCGATAGAGCCCGCCTGCCTTTGTGTATGTCGATGCCAGTTCGGCACAGACCAATGAAAAAGGCAGCAGGAACACTACTGCGGCAAATATGTAGTAGAATATTGACTGAATCCCGAACTTAGCCTCTGAAGGCAAACCTCGAAGACTCAAAACTGACGTGATTATAAGCAATGCCATAGCCATCATGGTTATGGAGCCTTGCGCTGTGGATATCACTTTCTTTCTTCCTGATGCAGTATACGCCGATTTGTCACCGGTTCCCACTGAAGCGCCATCCCTGTTAGTTGAATTTGCCATTGAAAAGGTTTTTACGGATTTATTTATATCTGACTGCCGGTACCCTGTTCCGGGCAATACACATTCTCTTAAAAAACACTTTTTTTCACATTAAAGTTCGTGAAACCGACAACTATTCATTGCTGCCGATTCACATCTTTCTCGCTCCCAATATGATGCAAAATCGCAAGAATAATGGTAGAATTGGCAGTCGCGCCGGCACTTAATTTTTACTAAATTTAACCTTCCCTTAACTTTTTTATTGCTACCTTTACATCCGGATTGAAAGTGCCAATCCGGATGTTTTGTAAAACACGTGTTCAACTGTTTACCTTAGATTTTAAATGAAACGAATTTTATCATCTTTATTGCTGGGAATTGTATTTATGTCGGCGATGGCTATGCCGAAGTCCGAACAGCCTATTGACACTGTGAGCGTGTCGAGTCCAAACGGCTGGTTAGTATTCAAAATCGACAATACCGACGGCTCCCCAAGCTACACCGTAACCTACACAGGCATAGATATATTGCTCGATTCGCCGCTCGGCTTTACCACCGATTACGGAGATTTCTCAAAGGATTTGAAGATGGTATCGGCAAAAGATTCCACCATAAACAAACACTATCGCCTTGACCGCATCAAAAAATCGGACAATAACTTTGAGGCTAACTCTCTTGAATGTGAGTTTGTGAATCCCGATGGGAACCGCATGGCTCTTGAAGTGGTAGTAGCCCACTGTAACATCGCATTCCGTTACAAATTACTGAAACCTGAAGGAAGAGGTTCGGTAAGGGTGATGAACGAGGCAACAGGCTTTCATCTTCCCCCATACGCCACAGGCTTCCTTTCGCCGCAAAGCGATGCCATGATCGGGTGGAAACGCACAAAGCCAAGCTATGAAGAGGAATATATAGTGGACACCCCCATTGACACCAAATCAAAGTACGGGCATGGCTTTACTTTCCCGGCTGTATTTAAAATCGGGAATAAAGCATGGACCATGGTAAGTGAGACAGGGGTTGACCGCAATTACTGTGCGTCGAGACTTTCCGACCAAAACGAAGGTGTCTTTAAAATAGAATTCCCAATGCCTGAAGAGAACAATGGCAACGGAACTGTAGAACCGGCATTCGCTCTTCCGGGTGCAACACCATGGCGACTTATCACCGTGGGACATTCACCACGCCCATTGGCACAGACCACTCTCCCTTGGGATGTCGTTGAGGAAAAATATCCCGCTTCCATAGATTATAAGCCGGGCAAGGCTACATGGAGCTGGATTCTTTGGCAGGATAATGCTATAAATCTTGACGATTCAAAAAAATTTATCGACCTCGCCGGCGAGATGGGCTACCCCTATACATTGATTGATGCCGGCTGGGATAAAACCATGGGTAGAAAAGGTATTGAGGAATTGGTGGAGTATGGTCGTCCTAAAGGTGTCGCACCCCTCCTTTGGTACAGCTCAAGCGGATACTGGAATGACATAGAGCAATCACCTATCAATAAGATGGACAATCCTATCTCCCGTAAGGAAGAGATGAAATGGATGAAAGAGATCGGAGTCAAAGGTATCAAGGTGGATTTCTTCGGCGGTGACAAGCAGGAGACTATGCGTCTGTATGAGGATATTCTAAGCGATGCTAACGACTATGGACTGATGGTGATATTCCACGGTTGCACACTACCGAGAGGATGGGAAAAAATGTATCCTAACTACGTAGGCAGCGAGGCTGTGCTTGCATCGGAAAACATGGTGTTCTCACAGCACTTCTGCGACAATGAAGCTTTTAACGCCACTCTCCATCCCATAATACGCAATGCAGTGGGCGCAATGGAATATGGCGGTTCTTTCCTAAACAAGCATCTGAACCGTGCCAACAAGGGTGGAAGCGAGCGCAAGACTTCTGATGCTTTCCAGCTGGCTACGGCTGTTATTTACCAAAGCCCGGCACAGAATTTCGCCCTCGCTCCCAACAATCTCGTGGATGCCGACAAAATCTGTCTCGACTTCATGCGTGATGTGCCAACTCTTTGGGATGACACAGTTTTGCTTGAAGGCTATCCCGGTAAATTTGTTGTGATAGCACGCAAAAGTGGCGACAAGTGGTATGTCGCAGGGATTAATGCCGAGAAAGAGCCTAAAGAGCTTAATCTCAAACTCGGAGCATTGGGAGAAGGAAAAGCCTTCATGATTTCCGACGGAGAAGACGGAAAAGTAACCAAGGAAGAGATTACATTACAGAAAGATAAGAAGTTTAAGGTATCCATACCCTCAAACGGAGGCTTCGTAATCGAAAAATAACTATTGGGATATATAAATCGTCACAGCAACCCGTGTTTGACTTGGGTTGCTGTGACGATTTGTTTATTAATTTAACTTAAATGCCATATCACACAATCATACGGGGAACGTCAGAAGGGTATTTTTGAGAATTGAAATTTATATGTAATTTTGCAGCCGAATCTACCTATGAGTTAATGGTTACAATCTACTGAAAAGTCCAATCGAAAGTTTTTGATGCTATCCAATAACCGAAAAATAAACATTGACGAGATATTCCGGTTGTACTATCGTCCGTTATGCCTCTATGCGCTACACTACCTCCATTCCACAGACGATGCGGAGGATGTGGTGCAGGATTGCGTCACAGAATTTCTTGAACGTATAGATAGAGGATTAGAGGTCGATAACGTAAGGTCATATCTCTTCATGATGGTACGTAATCGGAGCCTTGACAGCCTTAAACTTGCGACATGCATTGACTCCAACCATACCGCCGATGAATTCGTGGAGCTTATAGATGAATCGGAATATGAAGAAGCATCCTTTATTGAAGCCCGTCTATGGACTGCCATTGACTCTCTGCCTGAGAAATGTCGTGAGATATTTCTATTATGCAAACGTGACGGACTTAAGTACGAAGAGATTGCCGAGGAACTCGGAATTTCCATCAACACCGTTAAAAATCAAGTAAGTAAAGCCCTCCAGACGCTTAAAAACGGATGCCATAAAATCTATATGTTCTTCTTCGGATAAAGAGCTGACCTATAAGCTTCTAAATTTTTTTCAAAAAAATTTCATTTTCGGATAGTAGGATTTTAATATTTCTCTGTCATAGCTACAAAACAAGTGCAAAATGAACAGAGAAATGAAACATCTTAAATTTGTCCTTAAGTATTACGCCCCGGGTATATTCGACACCCGCAAAGCTTTACGAGCTTACAAATCACAACATCCATCCACTATAAGATATTGGAGCAGATACATTGCCGGTGTGGCAGCATCGTTAATCCTTTGCATCGGTATCGGCTATTACCTGATGAATCGGAACAATCAGCCGTCATTGCTATATGCCGATAATGAAACTGTAACTTACACTCTCCCCGACGGCTCCATAGTCACAGTCTATCCCCACTCATCTCTTTCATATTACTCAGACGAGTTCGGGAAAAAGGAACGTCTTGTCGAGATGACCGGTAAGGTGCGATTCAATGTTCAGAAAAATCCCTCAGCACCATTCATAGCAAACGCTCAGGCAGCCACTGTAAAGGTTCTCGGAACGCAGTTTGTGGTCGATGAGCTCAACCCCGACTCAGTTGGAGTCTCTGTCACCTCCGGTAAAGTGCTTTTTACCGCTAAGGATGAGAAGGATGGTGTGATACTCACCAAGGGTATGCAAGCATACCTGTTGGCAGGAGAGATTTTACCCGAAATAGCAGACACAGTTACATCAACCACTCAGACAAAGCGAAAATTCATTTTCGAAAACACCCCGCTTGCCGATGTGCTTAAGGAACTGTCTGAGCATTTCCATGTGCAACTCTCTTGTGCCACCACAGGTAAGATGCTGACAGCAGAATTTGACACTGACAATCTTGATGAAATAATAATGATAATTGAGAAATCACTTGATGTTAAAATTCAGAAAAGACCGATAAAATGAAACGAATGTTGATTATCACCATACTGACATATCTCTTTGGCATTACTATTCACGGCGAACAAATTCATAACAGAAATACCTTGCGCCAACAGATGGAGCATGTCAAAAATGAATATGGCGTTAAATTTGTCTACGATTCATCCATTAAACTCGACATACCGTATACCGGGAAGCAACTCCAAGGCGGCAATCTTAGGACCAGCCTTAATGAGCTATTCCGCAACACCGGCATGAAATGGGAACTTAATGGTAATTATGTTGTGATACTACCGCAAAAAAAGTACAGTATCAGCGGATATGTCACCCAGACAGACGGGGAGACAGTCATCAACGCCACTGTGTGGGATCTCACCTCCGGTATAGGGACATTGACCAACGAACACGGGTTCTATAGCCTTACACTGCCTGAGGGTAAACACTCGATAAGGTTTTCATTCATCGGCAATGCCGATCACATTGAGGAGATCTCACTCAATAAGAATCTCACTAAGAATGTTATGCTATCTCCCGGCGAGGAGCTTGGGGAAGTAGTTGTAACCGCCGACCTTAACTCTCCGCTCAGCACCACCCAAACCGGCAAAATATCCCTTACGCCGAAGGATCTACAGAAGGAGTATGCGCTTCTAAGCTCTCCCGATGTGGTGAAGATACTTCAAAATCTTCCGGGCGTATCATCCGGTTCGGAACTCATATCAGGTCTTTACGTCCACGGAGGTGGCAATGACGAAAACCTGTTTATGCTCGATGGCACTCCCCTCTATCAAGTCAATCACCTTGGCGGACTCTTCTCTGCCTTTAACACTGACGTAATTAAAAACATCGACTTCTATAAAAGCGGTTTCCCTGCCCGATATGGCGGCAGATTGTCATCTGTCGTAGATGTGCGCACAAAAGATGGCAACATGCAGGAGTATCACGGCAATTTCAGCATCGGTTTGCTCGATGGCAGGATACAATTCGAAGGCCCTATTAAACGAAACCGCACCTCGTTCAATATCGCAATGCGTCGCACATGGCTCGACGTGCTAACCATACCTATTTTTGCACTTCGCAACCGTGGCGCAAAAGACAAGGTAAACATGCGCTACGCGTTCCACGATATAAATGCCAAGGTGACACATATATTCTCCGACCGCAGCCGTGCAGACATAAGCATTTTTTCAGGTAATGACGAATTTAAAGCCACTGATGACGAAACCCAGAGCCTTATGGATTACGGCAAAAAGCGTGAATATACAAAACTCGACCTGCAGTGGGGCAATTTTACTACCGCTGTCAACTGGAAATACCAATTTTCGCCTAAACTCTATTCCGTGTTCACCGGAATATATACAAAAAACCGTTCCCGTCAGAAATATCTTGAAGATAACCGGTTATTCTATCAGGATGCTTTGACCGAAAAGTCACTTACCGAGACAAACACTTGGGCAACAATCGACGACATCGGTGCCCGAATGGAATTTGATTATCGCCCGGTACAGTCTCACCATATACGTATGGGATCCAACTTTCTCTATCACTATTTTCGCCCTCAGAGTTATAAAAATTATTCTGCCAACAGCGAGTCGAACGACACCCTCAACCGTAGCGGCTACCACGCTTATAGAGGACAGGAATTATCACTATATGCGGAGGATAATATAGCTCTCAGAGAGAAAGTCAGAGTCAATCTCGGTGTGCACTACTCCCTGTTTCATATTCCCGGCAAGACATACCATTCCGTGGAGCCGAGAGCAGCCATACGCTACCAGCTGAACGACCGGCTCACATTCAAAGCTTCTTACACCGAAATGAACCAGTTCATGCATCAGCTATCCAATTCATATCTGAATCTGCCGATGGACTACTGGGTGCCCTCGACACGCTCTATCTCGCCATCCCGTTCACGGCAGTATGCCGCCGGAGCTTACCTGATGTTACCCCACAATCTACACATCAATCTGGAAGGATATTACAAAACAACTTCTAACATTCTCGAATATGATGGTGGCAGCTCCCTGACTCCATCTTTCGAAGATTGGGAATCTCGTGTGCGTAAGGGTAAGAGCCGTGCTTACGGATTAGAATGGGAGACCGGATATGGCAATGAACGATGGAGTCTCTCCGGCTCTTATACCCTGTCGTGGAACAAACGCAACTTTCCTGACTTCTACGATAGCTGGTATCCCGACAAGTTCGACAGTCGCCATAAGCTGAACCTGAATTTCAGCTATAAAATAACCTCGGGTATAGACGCATACGCATCATGGAGTTATCATAGCGGCAACCGTATGACCGTGCCACAGCAGTTAGTATCAGCACCCGTAATTCCCGGCACAGATAACGACGGCACCAACACACCGCAATGGATATACGAGCAACCCAATAACATATCACTCCCGGATTACCACCGGCTCGACCTTGGTGTAAATTTCCGCAAGAAAACCAAGAAGGGATATGAGCGTATCTGGAATGTGAGCATATACAACGCTTACTGTCGCATGAATCCATTCTTTGCCAAGATAGAGCAACGCCCCGACGAGTCATTTGTGGCAAAATCCACCGCCTTATTCCCGATTATTCCCTCGTTCAGCTATACTTTAAAATTCTGATTCTCCAAATATGAAAACAAGACAATTCCTATATGCGCTACCTCTACTTCTCGCTTCATGCAACTCCTATTTCGATCCCGAAGGTTTGTATCCGGAGGAGAAATTAGTGCTGTACTGTATGCCAAATCCCAATCAGGATTCCATTGTGATACAGCTATCAAAAAGTGTCCCCGTCACGGCGACAGGCACACCACCACTCGGCATCCCCAAAGCAAACATTGATTTCATGGTCAACGGAGAGAAGCAACATGTTTACTGGAACGAAAATCGGACAGAAAACCTTCCTCCGCAATGCTACTATGTGTTGAACAATCTGAAAGAAGGTGACAAAATAGAGATCTTCGCAGGGAGTAGAGACCTTACACCCGTAACTTCATCCACAGTAATCCCAACCTCTTTCCCTCTCGAAGATATTGAACTTGCCATCAAGCCGGAGGATACCCCCAAATTACAATTTCGTGTCACGTTCCGTGACAACGCTTCAACCGATGATTATTACGGCATACGCATCGTTGAAAAAGTCATCACCGAACACAAGTATGACGATGAGAACGGAGTGCCATGCGACACAACCGTTGAAATAACCTCCGTATTAAATTTTGATGTCACAGACGAACCATTGCTTAATGACCGTGTGGGATTGGACGCTACCTTTGAGCTTGATTATGATTATTATCAGAACCTATATATCTGGACTGACGAGAAGATTCCCGGTAAGGAGTATACACTTCGATTGACCTCATCATACACCCCGGATTATGAATCGGATGAAGCATCAGAGTATGGCTATTACAAGGCCATCCACCTATACAAGGTATACCTATACCATCTTTCGCCGGAATTTTACCGATATTTGAAGTCGGTAAACGACATCAGCAACAACGAATTGGGTCAAAACGGACTCGCTCCAATTCGTAGCCATTACAGCAACATACTGAATGGTTTTGGAATTCTCGGAGGATGCCAGTTCACGGAATCCTCATGGCTCCCCCAGCCACAACCGTAAACCATACATTAATCCGTCTCTATCAGGTCTTGGAGAAACGCAGTTTTCTCCATCGGTCCACCATCTGCTTATGAGATATTTTGGGCTGTTAGAAACATTTTTACAGCCCAAAATACTTTATTCCTTATCTTTATCGGTAATCGGTTTCTATCAGATCATGAAGTAATTTCACTTTCCCCATAAGAGTCCCGTCCGCATTCCGGACATTACCTCCAACAATTTTAGCCGGATCCTCAAGTAATTCATGCTTCTCTTTTAAAAATGATATGCGGTCAGTCTTGATAAAATCCCTCTTCTTAGGCATTGGCAATATCTGTTCTTCAGTTTTTTCAACACCTGTGATCACAAATTTATATTCCCCGCCATCGCTCTGTGCTTCCATTATCAGACCCGGCAGCCCGCAAAGTTGCCACGGACCCTCCTGTACAGGTATCTCCGGAGCAAACCATGCTTTCCACCGCCTGCCATGATAATCGGCAACAGCCATCTGACAGTCGTACCCTAATACTGTTTTTACCGAATCAACAGGTTCCCACACCAAATCTGCCATTGGCACAGAGTAGATATAATCCTGAAATGCAAGATGATCCCTGACCTCTATCTCACCGGTGGCATGACTTTTGTATACCACAAGATTCGAACCTCTCTTTGGTCTTATATCTTTCGCCCTACTCATATCAATTGTTTTATTCCCATTAGAGTCATAGACAGTGGCTATACGAAACATTTCTTTTATCAGAGCCTTCCCCTCTTCCGTGGTCATCAATTTCTCATAATCATACGTGGCAATGCTGCAAAATCGTGATTCGGCAGGTGCAATCTGAAGCATATAATCATCTTCACGCGCATATTCCTTACCGCTACTCGGAGTTGTGGCAAGATATGTGTATTTATATGTTGCTCGTATCACAGTCACGGGGTATTCTTCTGCCACGGATGTAAATATCCCAAAGATCACCGATAAAACGGTAAGCATAACTCTGAATTGTCGTATCATTTTTTAAGGTAAATTGAAATTAGAAACTCACGACCACGGAGATTGCTTGTCCGCTCAACCTCCGATAGTTGACCGTATGATTTATATGAATACTCTTTGCGGTTAAGCATATTGGACAGAGTGGCTGAAATCTCCACTCGCCGGGATATGTTATATGCCACTTTAGTGTCAAGCATAAACAAATCTTTATATCTGTCCGGCTCTAACTCATTCCGATAAAGCTCACCTGAAACACTCCAACGGAATTTACGTCCCGGCGTAAAAGCCACAGAAAATGTGTGCTGATAATCATTGGTGGATTGCGAAGCCTGTCTATCCATACGCAATTGCGAATGTAAGTACTCAAACTTGTAACTCCAATTGAACCATGACGCTATTCCGCCATTGATATTGCCCGACAGACCCAAGCTTCGGTTCGAATAATCCACCTCCCGTCCCTGAGACACAATGCTACGGTCTGATATCAGGTATGAGCCAATAAATCCTATTGACCCACGCATGAAATCAAGGGCTTTGCTCACATTTGCCATAAAGGTGCTGTTCTGTGCACTGCTTGGCGAGTTTCGATAAGAATAGATGACATAATCACCCACCAAATCCTGAACGCTGCCGAATTTCAACTTTCGCCATGAATGAGCTGCATTGGCAAACAAAAACACTCCATGCCGTGGATAACGATAACGGTATGACATTGACACCGACTGACCCGATGATGAATAATAATCGTCGATGCCACCTTGTAAAGTGCGATAATCCGAAAGTGTCACTCCGGGATGTATGTTATGCATCGATGCCGGTGATCGACGTGCCGACCCGCTTACCGACAGTTGCATACGTGGTGTGATCTTCCATCGCAACACAAGTCTCGGAGCCGCAAACAATTCACTGCGATTGTCAAGACCGGAGCTAAAAAAGTAATTATAGAAATTCAACGGGACGGACAGTAAGAATTCCAACTTGCGATAGTTGTATTCGAACTTCGGGGACACATAAAAACGTAGATAGTTGGTGGTCATATCATTCTCCTTCGGATAGTCCAATGCATCCATTCCCCATAGATTTGTATTCAAGTCTCGGAAATAGCCACTCACTCCACCTTCCAGAGATATGACAATCCCCTTAAGCACCAATCCATACGATGCTCTTTCATCAGTCAGAAAAGAGTGTTGCCCCACCTTCTGTCCGTATCTAATTCCTTTCTGTTCTACAGTCAACCGTTCAGGATGTGACATCCATTCATTAAGGCTGGTGAACGTGACGAGATGGTTAGACCCGAAACGCCGTATCATTTTAAGATTGTTTGTCACGGAATACTCCGGCGTCCTTGCCTTCTGCTCATTATCCAATGAGCCGTAAAGTCCGAGGGTCATATCATTCCAACCCAACTTTGTGTCAAGTGTATTATTGAGATAATATTTTTTCTCATTAAGCTCATAGCTGAACTTCCCTGTTACCTCATCGGTATGCCAGAGCGCATTCTTATTCTCAACAATAATTTTGTCGGCATATCCATCAGGTGCGCCACCCGTTGCTGGAGCTTCAAGAAAATATGTTGTAACACTCCTGCTCTGAGCAGTAATCCTGTCTTTCACGTAATCTATCTGCGCTTTGAATTCGCCACCTTTCTTGTTTTTTAAAAGATGACTTGACGACACCATCCATGAACGATTCATAAGTGTGCGGTTCATATTTAAACCGGGAGTGCGGGGAGACGAAAGGTTTATGTATCCCTCAAGGTTCTCCCCCTCCCTCTCGCCGATAAAATTAAAAAGTTGTTGACGTAGATTAGCACCACTGTTATTGCCTTTAAGCGTGGTTATCATCTGATAGTTACCTGTCACCATCATAGTGAATATATCACCGTTCCACAAAGCACCCTCGGGTCGGTTGGAATATCCACCTCCGATATTGCCATGCACCAAAAGTGTGGCTTTGGAACTGTTTTTCATCTTAAGGTTTATAGCTGCCTGATCAGAGAAACTGAGTCCCCGTAACACCTGCATGGGCTGATGATTCTCCATCACCTCCACCGTCCCTATGTCTTCATGAGCTATCCCTTTGGTCGCTATACCATACTTTCCACCCAGCAGGTCACTCCCTTCGATATAGAATTTGTTAATAGCTGTCCCCTGATATTTTATTTTACCGCTCTTATCAACATCTATACCCGGCATTCGATTAAGCACATCACCGATTGTCTTGTCCTGTTTTTCAGCAAAGCCTGCCACATTATAAGTGATGGTATCTCCGTTTTCACGTATTCTGTCAGCCTTGACCGCAACCTCCTTCAACTTGAAAGCCTCGGTTGACATTTTCACTGTAAGAGGGAAACTTTTACCGGCAAGCTCTATTCGCTTCTTCCCATACCCTATCATCGACGCTTCAAGCACACAACCTTCAGTTGATGGCATAGTCATGGTGAACTTTCCGTCAGCCCCCGACGATGCAAACTTCTTTATCTTACCGTCAGCACCTTTTATTGACACCGATGCCCCGGCGATTGGCTCATTATCGGCACTGTCAATCACAGTTCCGCTCACTTTAACCTGCGCCGGAAGCATAATTGCGATAAATGAGAATAAGGAGATAATGATTGGTCGTAGCATATAGCGTAGGGAGATATTTAGTGAAACATGAGAGACTAAATGATTAGACACTGCAAATATAGGCAATAAAATTAAAAAATTCATTATTTTGTCAACTAATTTTAAAATTTAACCTTTTTTACAAGATTTCATCCTAATCACCCCTCTATAATTGCCCATTCGAATTTTTGTTAGTACTTTTACATCACTGAACACTAAAAGCCATGCTGATACTGATTGCTGAATCAAAAACAATGGCTCCCTGCAACATACCGGTGAGCCAAAATGAATATATACTCCATACCCCGGGTCTTGAATCACGGGCGGAAGGTATAATGGACTCACTCCGCAATGCAAGCTCCGAACAACTTGCAGAAGAAGTGAAATTAAGCCTACCGATGGTGCGCAAACTTCAGCAAATGATCTATGAATTTCCCAACAAGGCTTTGGGAGCTAAAGCCATTGAGGCATTCACGGGGGTCGTGTTCAAGGCTTTTGACTATCAGTCGCTCAGTGCCAAGGATTGTACGCAAGCAAATGAAAAAATCCGTATCATATCCTCACTCTACGGGTGGCTGCGACCTGATGACATCGTAAAACCATATCGTTTTGACTTTACAACCCCTGTGGCGCCCGGAGGGAAACCTCTTGCAACATATTGGCGTGACGCTGTGACAAAATGCCTGTCAGATGAACTTGCGAAGGGAAAGCATCACGATATCCTGAATCTTCTCCCCGGAGATGCCGCCCGATGCGTGGATTGGAAACTAATCGGGTCTAATTTTAAGGTTTGGAAAGCCGATTTTAAGGAAATACTTCCGGGAGGTATCACCCGCACACCCAATGCCGGAAAATTGAAAACTTTACGGGGCAGATTACTGCGTCAGATTATCACCGAGGATATAGACTCACCTATGGAGCTGTTGAATATCGAAGGGGACGGCTATGTTGGCAGCGACGAGACAGACACCTCAGGCAATATATTGTTTCATACCGTCTGACGGAAAAACAGAAAACGGGCGTCACAAGATTATATCTGCGACGCCCGTTTTTGTTTATTTTTAATTACGCTTAGAAAATTCTACCTGAGAGAGTAAATTTAAGCACCGGATAAACCGACAGTTTATCCATCCATTTCTGCCAGTCATCGTCATTGTCGGTGAGCTGCTTCATAAGCTCTTCACCACCGGCATACGGGGTCATTTTACCCATGAACTGCACACCTAATTCCACTCCGAAATTTATGCGGCGAGAAGGCACGGGGCGACCGAAACCGAGTCCGAGATAAGGACGAAATGAGTTGACCTTGAGGATACCTGAAGCGTTACCATCCTTATCCACCGGAAGCTCATAGTCACCGATTTCGATATTACCCGGAAGTCCTTTAAGGTCATCGGTATGTCCGGATATTTTCACTATATCGCTACCTCCAAAATATGCGCCGGCAGCAACATAGAATGAACTGCGAGTAGCGAACGGATACACATTGAAAATCACATTACCCTGAGTACGCTTTAGGTTACCCTCCACATCCATAGTGAAGGTCTGCACACTACTCATAATAGCGGCGTTACCGTCAACCTCTGTATTGAAGTGGAATCCGGGCATTATGGTCACACCACCACGGAGGGTCACAAAATTTGTCACCGGTGTGGCAAGCTCGACTCCGAAACCGGTAGTGGCGGCATGAACTCCTACTCCAAGATGATTGAAGATATTTAACTCGCCAAGCCCGATAGCATTGGCATTAAACGCAGATGCAAAAACAGCAATAACTGTTAAAATGCTTTTAAGCACTGTCTTTAACATAAGTGATAAATGTTTAGATTAGTCAATGATTGTTAACTATTGTTTTCTGACCCGTAAAATTACAAATAATTGTATTATCAGCCAAAACAATAAACTGATTGTTTGTAAAAAGTGTTTTAATTCAAACATTTAACCGATTCGATATGGCTAACATTCTCATATATTCAGGGTTGGGAATCCTTATTCTTGGATCTCTTTTCGGCATTTATATCGCTGTGAGGGGTATTAAAGAATCAGGAGGCAAAATCAGCTCCGAGCTTCAGCTCAATCCATTTAACCATGTGAATAGAAGCCCGGTAATGAAAAGGCTCACCAAAAGCTGGATGATTATAATGGTAATCGGCTTTATTGTAATCGGAATCGGAATTTCAATCGGGCTAAAATAAAGATATCAAATTAACCCGCTCCACTCACTTTTAATACTTACATAATATGTCACTTTTTTGGTTAGGTATAATTATATTCGCTGTCGGAGTCGTAATACGTATGTTAATACGATTCAAATACTATAACGACTACAGGTCTAACGCACATACTGATGCGCAGAAGGAGGAGATGAGATCAAAATATCGTCCTCTGATATTCATAGGTTTGGGAATAGAAGTAATAGGTTGTATAATCAGCGTGATAAGCATCTTCATTATCGAAAAATAGAGGACAGTATAAGGACATCACGTCTATAACGATTCAATGAATTCATCAGCCTCCCTATGAGATTTGAACTTTATGATCTTGACGTTTTGCTCGTAGTTTTCAAGCAATAATTCTATTATGGGGAGTTGTTGCTTAGGGAAATTAATGATCCACTGACGAAACTCCTCATCAAGTTCATTTTCGGTCCATGGCATATCAACCCTATCTTTACCCAAACGGCTTTCGGCACCGGCAAGACATGTTTCAAGCGGTAGATCGAAAAAGAAAACAGTATCGCAATGCTTCAACCGCAGCGGTAGTGTGCGCAGATAATTGCCGTCAAGCACCCATTCATCCCGACTAATAATCTCCGACAGGCGTTCATCAAATTCTTCACGAGTCACTGTGGTCCTATCCGGACGATGCCATATCATGTCAAGATAATATAACGGAAGCCCGGTCTTAGCGACTAATTTCCGAGAGGATGTGCTTTTCCCGGCACCGGGACAACCTATGACAATCACTTTCTTCATCTGATCTGTATCAACCATTAAAACACATGTTAGCAGCACAAAAATATGCAAAAATCCCCTCAGAAGCAAAATCGGCACGGATACATTCGGTTAACACGACCGTAAACGATTGTTATAGATAGGGGGATTCTTTGTTAACAATGATATGTTATAGTTATATATTCAGCTATTAATCACCACATTACCATCACACACCAAAATAAATTATCTTAAGTTCCGACAGTCATAATAACAATAAAATTCACTATATTTGCATCTGACAACGCAAAGAGTGTATGTATTATCGCAATATATTGCGCCTTTCCCGACAGGATATAAGCAATACCTACCTCCCACTGCGGCATCATCGTAACACTTTGTAATCAGTAACTAACAACACCATTATATGAAAAGAAATAGCTGTCTCCTGAAAGTCATGGCGTGTGCATTTTCCGGAATCGCATTGTTTGCCCCGATAAATGAAATAAGTGCGGCAAACCCCTATCTGCCACTTTGGGAATATATTCCCGACGGCGAACCATACGTATTTGAGGATCCCGACAATCCCGGTAAATACCGTGTCTACATCTACGGTTCACACGATTCACTAAAGAGTGCATATTGCGGCTTAGAGCAAGTGGTATGGTCTGCGCCCGTAAACGATCTTAACAATTGGCGTTATGACGGAATCATCTTCGAATCCAAACTTGATGCCAATGGAGCAAACCTTAATGCCGACGGGAAAGGTGACGTGCTTTTCGCCCCCGACATAACAGAAGTCACCACTAAAGATGGCAAAAAAGAATATTATTTCTATCCCAATAACCAAAATGGGGGTAGAAACGGCATGGTTGCCAAAGCGTCACGCCCTGACGGTCCGTTCGTGGTTTGCAACTGGAGTAAACAGTCACCCAAAGAGACCGATGGCGTTTTGAGATTCGACCCGGCGGTATTCGTTGATGATGACGGTAAGGTATACGGCTACTGGGGATTTGAAAAATCGTTTGGTGCAGAATTAGATCCAAACACAATGGCGACAGTAAAGCCGGGCACCAAGATTGTCGAAGATATGGTAAGCAGCCGTGACCAAGCCGGCGAGTTCCGCTTCTTCGAAGCATCCTCCATGCGTAAAATCAAGGATAAATATGTGTTTATTTATAGTCGCTGGACAGGTGACGGAGAGTTCGGTTTACCGGGGACAAATTATACACTTGCATACGCATACAGCGACAATCCGTTAGGTCCGTTCACCTACGGAGGAACTATAATCGACGGACGTGCCAGAGGCTTGGATGAAAAGGGTAATGTAATCCCCACTGCGACACCGTTCGGCAACACCCACGGAAGCATCGCTGAAATCGAAGGTAAATGGTATGTGTTCTATCACCGTCAGAGCGGAAGGGATGAATATGCGCGTCAGGCGATGGTAGCTCCGATAGAGGTCAGCGTGGAAGGGGGACCCGGCGGAAAAGTCAAAATATCCGAAGCCGAATATACCTCTGAAGGCTTCGAGACCGAAGGACTTGACCCATTCAAGCGTTATTCAGTCGGAATTATGTGTTACTACACCGGACCGCGCCCTGCCACCCATGAATATCCATACGTTCACTACTCCGGCTCATACGTTCAGCCTTTCTATGGCGACGAGGGACGATTCAAGGATCCATACAGCCCTAAATACAACCATAACGCTGTAATCAACAACACCGACGGCTCGACTATCGGGTATAAGTATTTCAACTTTGACACAATGGATTCCAATGCCGACCTGATTCTTAACCTGAAACCGCTCGGCATAGACGGTAAAATCGATGTCATGATCGATAGCCCGTGGGAAAGCAAGGGTGGCAAAAAAGTCGGGACTCTGAATATATCCAAAAATGCTCCGCAAACAGCATCCGATATGACTGTCAAAATGAAAGGGATAAAAGGGTTGAAAGGGAAACATCCGTTATTCCTCATTTTCAGCTCTCCGGTAAAGGATAAGTCAATCTGCAATCTATACGAATTACAATTCATTAAATAAGCCATGACATCAAAACTAAACATCCTGTGGGGATTAATGTTCCTGCTCCCCGCTGCCGGATTAAACGCAAAGGAATATGAGCTTGCATCGCCTGACGGACAGATGAAGGTGATTGTCAACGCTGACAAGCAGCTCACATGGGAAGTAAATCACGGTTCAACACAAGTGATAACCACATCACCCATCTCACTGTCTCTAACCGACGGCAAAGTCCTTGGCAAACAGCCCAAGGTAGCAAAAGCTTCAAGACAAAGCATCAAATCACAATTCGACACACCAGTTTACAAAAAAGCTTCGGTAGAAGACAATTACAATGAGCTGACACTTAAGATGAAGGGCGATTATTCAGTGGTATTCCGTGCCTATAACGACGGTGCCGCATATCGCATCCTTCTCGGAGGAAAAGGTGAAAAGGTAGTGGCTGACGAAGAAGCGGTATTTAATTTCGCAGGCGATTACGATGCCTTCATACCTTACGTCAACGACCTTCGTGACAGCTCTTATCCTTACAGCTTCTCTTTTGAGTCATACTATGATGAATCACCCATCTCAAAAATGTATGCCGACTCTCTTTCTATAGTCCCGCTCTTGGTCAAGCTTCCTGACGGAAAGAAGGCATTGATTATGGAGGGTGACCTCGAAGAATACCCCGGTATGTTTTTGGTAAAAGGCGCTAATGCAAATTCAATCGAAGGGCATTTCGCTCCCGTGGCATTGTCAGAGAAGATTGGCGGATACAACAAGCTCAACCTTGTGCCGACATCATCCGCTCCTTACATTGCAAAAATCACCGGCGAGACAAAACTCCCGTGGCGTGCCGTGGCAGTAAGCACCGATGACCGTCAACTCGCAAACAACGACATGGCACAGCGCCTTGCATCACCCAGCCGTGTGCAGGATATGTCATGGATCAAGCTGGGCAAAGTGGCATGGGACTGGTGGAACAACTGGAATATCATCGGAGTAGACTTCCCCGCAGGTATTAACACAGACACTTATAAACATTATATAGACTTCGCCTCAGAGAATAATCTTGAATATATAATCATTGACGAAGGCTGGAGCAAGGAGTCACTGATGGATCCCGTGGCTGAACTCAACATCAAGGAAGTGGTTGACTACGGCAAAAAGAAGAATGTCGATGTGATACTTTGGGCTCGCTGGCGTGACATGGATAAGGAAAAAGAGGTAGCTTTCCCGCACTATTCCAATTTAGGTATCGCCGGATTCAAGGTTGATTTCTTTGACCGTGACGACCAAGCAGTGGTGGAATCAATGAGCGAAATTGCAGATCTTGCTGCTAAAAATCACCTTCTTCTTGACCTCCACGGCATGAAAGCCACAGGCATACAGCGCACCTATCCCAACGTGGTAAACTTTGAAGGCGTGAAGGGTCTTGAAAATTACAAGTGGCTCGGAGTCATTGACGGCAAACCCTCAATAGATGTGATGAGATATGACGTGACCGCACCATTCATCCGTATGGCTGCAGGTCCGATGGATTACACTCCCGGTGCCATGACCAATGCCGCTCCCGGAAACTACCGCAGCATAAATGATACTCCTATGAGCTTCGGCACACGCGCGCATCAGCTTGCCATGTATGTAGTATACGAAGCTCCGTTGCAGATGCTCGCAGATTCTCCCGATGCTTACCGTGCCAACCCTGAAAGCCTTGAATTCATCTCTGCGATACCGACCACATTCGACCAGACCGAGGTCATAGCCGGAGAAGTCGGAGAATATGTTGCGATAGCACGTCGCAAAGGTGACACATGGTATATCGGAGCCATGACCTCAATGACTCCCCGCAATCTGGAATTGCCATTATCATTCCTCACTCCCGGTGTTACATACAACGCAGTCATAATGAGCGATGGCGTGAACACCAACCGCAACGGTGCCGATTGCCGCAGAAGCGAGGAGAAAGTAACATCTGCCACTGTAGCCAAAGCAAAAATGGCTTCAGGAGGCGGTTGGGGCGCAATTTTAACTCCCGTGAAATAAAATCGAATTTCTTACGTTGTAGAATAATGGCAGATTAAGACTTATATAAACCGAAATTAAACTAATTAAAAATGAAAAAAGTCCTTACTTTATGCGTGGCTTTGGCAGCCCTCACATATTCTTGCGGTAATAGCAGCCAGAAGCAATCTGAAAATGCCGCATCGGAAGATTCTGTTCAGACTGTGGCTACCAATGTTGTCATTGACGGCAAATGGAACATTGAAAACGTGGTTGTCAACGACTCGCTCTACGCACGTCCTTCGGAAGAGACTCCCGACAAAGGCTCGAACATCACATTCGACAATGGCAACTATGCCATAGCCACTAACTGCAACCAGATTCAAGGCTCATATAAATTGAATGGCGACTCCATCATTATGGAAGCTGGACTTTGCACTGAAATGGCATGTGATAATATGCGTGTTGAAGACCTTATCAAGCAGGTTCTCCCCACAATCCGCACCGTTGACCAAGTTAACGACAGCACTCTTCGTCTCAACAGCGAAGCTTCTGAATACATCCTGCTTTCAAAAGTTAACGAACCGGTAAAAGAGTAATGGTGAAATAACTCATTTTCATCAATTTATTACAACGTAAGGTACATAAAAATCAAATTTTTATGTACCTTTGTTGTATAACCATCATCCCATCACATTATGACAAAAAAATCAATTGCGGGCAATACATCACATCTGTTTTTTCATTTTCGCAGAATCAAAGAAATAATCACAGTGATAGTGACAATATGCGGATTAATGACCGCAATTGATATTAATGCCACAAATACCGTTCCACCTTCTCCGTGCGGACCGTTACCAACGGAAAACCAGATGAAATGGCAAGAGATGGAAATGTATGCTTTCATACATTATTCATTGAACACATATACTGATCAGGAATGGGGATTCGGTAATGAATCTCCCGAATTGTTCAATCCCTCAGATCTTGATTGCCGGCAATGGGTGAAAGTATGCAAGCAGGCTGGTATGCGCGGCATAATCTTCACGGCAAAACATCATTGCGGATTCTGCATGTGGCAGTCGGATTTCACCGACTATTCCGTAAAAAATTCCCCTTGGAAAAACGGCAAGGGCGACGTGGTGCGTGAACTTGCCGATGCCTGTAAAGAAGAAGGGTTGAAATTCGCTGTATATTTATCACCTTGGGATCGTAATTACCCCAAATATGGCGATGTTGAATATATCTACTATTTCCGTAACCAATTACGAGAGCTGCTTACCAACTACGGTGATATTTTTGAAGTTTGGTTTGATGGTGCGAATGGAGGGGACGGTTGGTATGGCGGTGCTAACGAAACAAGGACAATCGACCGAACCACATATTACCAATGGGGTGACACCTATAAAATGATACGGGAATTGCAACCCGACGCCGTGATATGGAATGACGGCGGCGACCGTGGCGATCTACGTTGGGTTGGCACCGAAGCCGGTAATGTCGGGGAAACCAACTGGAGTCTTCTCAACAAAACCGGCGACACACCTTATGACATGCTTCACTATGGATTAGAAACCGGTGATACATGGGTTCCGAGCGAGACTAATACCAGCATCCGTCCGGGATGGTTCTACCATGACACTGAAGACGAGCATGTGAAGAGCCTATCGAAACTTATGGATACCTACTACAAGTCAGTAGGGCGCAATTCCACATTGCTCTTAAACTTTCCGATAGCCCCTAACGGAAGAATACACCCCAATGACAGCCTTAGGGGAATAGCATTTGCCAATATGGTAAAAAAGGTATTTGAGAATAATCTTATAAAAGGCAGCCATGTCAAGGCATCGAATTTCCGAAATAATGACCCGCTTTATCATCCTAAAAATGTAGTTGATGGCAACAATGACACATATTGGGCGACCGACGATAACGTCACATCAGCATCTTTGACTTTTGATTTCGACAAACCCACTACATTTAACCGTTTCCTTGTCGAAGAATATATAAGACTCGGACAGAGAGTGAAAAAATTCTCTATCGAAGCACACGTCAATGGCGAATGGCGAAAACTTGAGGATCAGCTCGCAGATAACGGAGACGGAATGACCACCATAGGACATAGGCGAATAATATGTTTCCCGACTGTAACAACCACGGCACTCCGTTTCAGTGTAGTTGATAGCAAAGCTGCCCCTATCATATCGAAAGTCGGGGTATTTCTTGCTCCCGAATTAACCCCTGATATACCAAACTCCGGGGAGAAACGGTCGTCCGCCCTACGTGTGTTCTTCAGCTCACCAAAGCAGATGATCATAGAACTTGACAAGACTCAGACTGTCACTGATTTCAAATACGAACCACCCCAGAACACAAAGCACGGATTAGTGACCCATTATGCGCTCTATTCATCAACCGACTGGACAAACTGGACGGAACTCGCATCCGGCGAATTCTCCAATATCATAAATAATCCGATATGGCAGACCATTAAATTCAAGCCCACAAAAGCGAAATTGCTAAGATTTGAAGCTACGCAATTGGCTGAAGGTGATCGCATGGCTTATTCCGACATCGAGGTAGTGAGCGAGACGCCACGGGAGCATGACTGGGAGAACCCATTGGTCGTAGGGATAAACAAACTTCCCTATCATGCCACATTGCAACTGCCGTCAAGAGAAAATGAATGTCCCGAAATCGTATCACTTGACGGAGAATGGCACTTTAACTGGTCACGCAATCCCGACGAACGCCCTATGGGATTTGAAAGTACAGATTATGATGTTAGCAAATGGGCTAAAGTGACAGTCCCGGGTAACTGGCAGACACAGAATTTCGGAAAACCGATATACACAAACATCCCATATCCCTTTGCCCGTAACAAACCAAGTGTGACAAGTGAACCCCCAAAGGATTGGTATGCCTACGACCATCGCAACCCCGTAGGCTCATACGTCACATTCTTCAACGTGACAAAAGATATGCTCGGTAAAAACCTGATTCTCCATTTCGGAGGTGTAAAATCAGCCATGTACCTTTGGGTAAACGGCAAGAAGGTTGGTTATAGCCAGAATTCAATGTCACCGGCTGAATTTGATATCACCGATTTAGTCAACGAAGGCTCCAACAGGCTTGCCGTGGAAGTATACCGATGGTCAGATGGAAGCTACCTTGAAGATCAGGATATGTGGAGGTTGAGCGGAATTTTCCGTCCCGTACAGCTGTGGGTACGCCCTCTTACCCATATCAGCGATTACAAAGTCACCGCTGATCTAAACTATGATTTCAGTGAAGCCGCTGTCAATGCCGAGGTACAGCTTTGTAATACCGGAAAGGAAAAAGCCAAGACTATGGATGTAGTGGTCAACATAGATGGTAAGAAATATCGTAAAAATCTAAAAAATCTCATGCCCGGCGACACGACAGCCGTTGAGCTTTCATGCGTCATCAAGAATCCGAAATTATGGTCGGCGGAGACTCCTCACCTCTACCCTTTCAGCGTGGAACTTGTTGACAAAAAAGGGAATGTGATAGAGCATTTTGATTACCATTTTGGCGTAAAGAAAGTGGAGACTATCGGAGAAATTTTCAAAATCAATGGTAAAAATGTCAAGCTAAGGGGCGTGAACCGTCATGACCACCATCCACGCACCGGTCGCTATGTCGATGATGCCACTATCGAGAAAGACTTGAAACTGATGAAGCAATGCAACATCAATTTCCTTCGCACATCCCATTACCCCGACCGTCCATATCTATATGAACTTTGTGACAAATACGGACTTTATGTGATGGACGAGGCTAATCAGGAAAGCCACGGCTACGGATATGCCAATAATGAAATGGGCGAGGACAGTTTGTGGGAAAAAGCCCATGTTGACCGAGCAGTTTCACTCGTGCAGCGTGACAAGAATCACCCAAGCATTATACTTTGGAGTCTCGGAAATGAAGGTGGTGTCGGACCTAATATTCAGGCGATGTACGACACTATTGTAAGCCTTGACCCGTCACGATTGCCGTTTTACGACTGTAACCCACGCTATTCTGCGTTGCATGACGAAGGATACCCTACCCCTGAATTCATGCGTGAGAATGCGAAAAAAGTCACCGATAAACCATATATAGCCCGAGAATATGCCCATGCGATGGGTAATTCAATGGGTAACTTCCAAGAATACTGGGATGTCATATATGCCGACTCTTCAATAGTGGGTGGCGCTATATGGGACTGGGTGGATCAAGGTATTGCCAAGCCTATTGACGGCTCGCCGCTTCGTCATTCCGCTTCACTCTCGCTTATGGGCGATGAATTTTGGGCTTACGGAGGGGATTTCGGTGATATGCCTAATGACAAAAATTTCTTGATAAATGGTTTAATAGGTCCTGACCGAGTACCTCACCCACACTTCTACGAGGTTCAATATGTATATCAGCCTATCACTTTCGTCAAGGAAGAGGATGGAATCCGTCTTATAAACCGTGACTGTTTCACTCCGTTAGACAATTACGATTACAAGTATGATATATTTGAGAACGGCTCTATCGTCAGCAGTGGGACACTTACACCGACCGATGACAAGCTTACAATCCCTGAGCACAAGGGTGAAAATGAAACAGTCATAAACTTGTATGCATGTCTGCGAGATTCCATATTATGGGCGGATGCCGGTCATGTGGTAGCACGAGAGCAATTTATACTCAACTCGTACAAATTCAGAGACAGAATATCAGGGAAGCGTTCAGTGCCCCGATATCATGCATCTCATGAAGGGATCAAAGTACTTACCGATAACGGCTCTGTGACGGTTGACAGCACAGGTGCTATTTCTTCATGGATAGTTGACGGCAATGAAATGCTACACTCTCCGTTGGAGCCTTATTTCTGGAAACCGTCAAATGACAATCAGGTTGCAAGCCATTTCAGCGAACGACTTGCCGCATGGCGTGATGCCGCACAGTTGCGCAAAATAAGCAGTATTAATATTGAAAAAGCTGACAACGCCCTGCGAATAATAGTGAAGACCTCGCTTCCGGTCAAAGCTGACTATGACTTGGCGTATACCATCACTGATGATGGGGTCGTGCATGTGGATGCCGACTACCGTCCTGCAGCTACCGACATCCCTCTCATACCTAAATTCGGCATGAGAATGCGTCTACCCTCGGAGTATGATCATGTGGAATATTACGGCAAAGGACCTTGGGAAAATTATCCCGATCGCAAACGGTCGGCGTTAATAGGCTCATACAGTATGCCGCTTTCTGAATATATGACAGAGTATATAAAACCTCAGGATAACGGCAATCGCTGCGATGTGCGTCAGTTTAATTTGCGTTCTCCAAAATATGCTTTACATGTGGAAGGATGTCAGCCTCTCTGCATTCGTGCGTGGGACTATGGAGAGGAAAA
Source organism: uncultured Duncaniella sp. (assembly GCA_910577335.1). Taxonomy (GTDB): domain Bacteria; phylum Bacteroidota; class Bacteroidia; order Bacteroidales; family Muribaculaceae; genus Duncaniella. The sequence goes on from CAJTMJ010000033.1 coordinate 30,626, forward strand.
TCTAAATGTCGGACATCCTCATGAGCTTGAGCGAGGTAAATTTGTCAACCTCAACATAGACTTGAATGTTCACGGGGTCGCCGGTGCCGATACTTGGGGAAAACGTGCATTGCCTCAGTATACGATAGACGGAAACGCCAAGCATCACTATTCATTCATTCTCAGTTTTGACAAAATACGAAAGGACAAGGTAAACTGATTTTAATAGTCCAAAAGTCGTCCGCAGTCATTCCAGTCGCCAATCATTTCTCCTCGTTCACTGGCTTCAATCAGTTTCCTAAGACGGCTATGGAATATTTGCGAGTAAGATTTTTTCCGTTGTATATTGTCAATTCTTACCCTCTGGTAAAGAGGATGGAATCCGCAGAAATTTGCCCATGCAACCGGATTATTCCGGAATTCGGAAAGTATTCCCGGAATAATCTCAAATTTGGAATTCAAATCCGGACATACGGCACGTCCACTCTCGGTCATGAGTCCCATGGCTTCCAAACGGCGGCATCTTTCTTTATTAAGCTCCGTCCACTGTCCGGCTTTGACTCGCGGACCAAACCGTTGTAAGGCAACTCCATCCACATTCTTAAGTGTGGAATCTATCCAACCGAAACATAATGCCTCTTCAACAGCATCAAGATACCAAAAAGCACCGGCAGGAGGTGTCTTGCCCCTCTTTAAAGCTATCCAACATTCCTTTTCCGTGGCATGATGTTCCGAAAGCCATTTTCGGAACTCATCACGAGTATGTATGTCAAGTATGTTTTTAGGGATCATAGGACAAGTAATCGGTAAGCCTTCCCGGGTATCCCCTCGTAAACATAATCCTCTATGAGTTGGAATCCGAACTTTTCAGCGACTCTCTGCGAGGCTATGTTCCGGGAATCAGTGGTGATAATAAGAGATTTAAGCCCGAGTGTGTCACGGCAATACCCAATCAAGCCACTGAGAGCTTCCGTTGTCAGCCCTTTGCCCCAATACGGATACCCGATCCAATACCCTATCTCTCGCTCGGAAGAGTTTAGCGAATAATGTTCGGCTCCGGTAGGCACAAGCCCTATGCAGCCGATGGGTTCATCTGTCTCTTTCAGAACCATAGCAAATGAATAGGGATTCGGAATGAAAATCTCATTTATGACCATCCGACTCATCTCAAGAGAAGTGTGACAGGGCCACAACGCAAGTTCACTCACCCTCTTGTCGGAAGCATACTTATAAAGCGATGCCGCATCCTCTTCTCTCCATCTTCGTAATATAAGTCTATCTGTCTCTATCATATCATTCAACCGATTTCAGACACACCGTCTGATTGTAAATTGAACGCAAAGATAATTCATTTTTTCCATAGGTTAACCTTTTAACAGTTTCTATATCCTCACTGAAATTGCGCACAACTCTCTGCTGACAGATGACTAATAAGCGGCTTTCTTCTGACTTTCTATCAGTTTGTCGCCATCTGTTGATTATGGGGTATCCTGCTAAATTTGGGAATTCTTGTCGCTCAATATCTATTTATTTCCTTTTCATTGTCTGACATTTGCGTCTTGTCATTTCCTCGGCGAAAGCCTGCTCTCCATGCTCACGGATATATTGGATACAAGCAGGACGGTCTGACTTGAACAGGAAGGCAAAAATTTTCCCAATAAAATTGGAATATATCTTGCACTCGTTCACATCTTTGGAGCATTCGGCACAAGTGTGAAAACCATGACCTTTAACGCATGACCTTATCTTGCACCAAGTCGCCTTCTCATTCTCATGGCAACCGGGACACCTGTCCGCCAAATACTTCCGGCACGCCCCACAATACAGTCCGCACGCCGCAATAAGTTCTTTATTAGCTACAATATTCTTCATATATATGATATCAGATGCTTCACAAGCCGATGGTGCTGACTATTAAAGCAGTATAAGGTCGGCTTATGCCAACTCGATCACAAAGTTACGAAATTCTATGGTTCTTTAACTATTAAGCGTGGTGTTATTGTAACTTTATGTAACAACACACAGCTGCCTGAGCCGAATATCATTCCGCCATTGCCGGATATGGTATGATTTTGACAAGGGTTGCCCGGTAATGAGCCGGACATATCCCTCCGACCATACAATCCCCGAAGCGTTCCAACGACAGTTGGCGACAAAACAATCCTCCGCATCGTCATCACAAAGTGCCGGAATACGGTTCTCATCGCCCTCACTCGGTGGAAACATTCCCGAAGAACAGGGTTTCGCCAACGGAGACGGAGTACCCGATGATTTCAAACACTTCCTTGAAATGCACCCCGGCATGAGCTTTGAGGAGGCAAAACACCTCAGAGCCATATTCAACAAGAGGTCTACAAAAGACTACGCAAGATTGAACCTCGCCCGTTGGTACAACCGAGTTGCAGAATCCGGTTTCAAGTCCTTCAACACCATTGCCGCAACATTTTACGAACATTCAGACGAGATCCTCAACTTCTACGAAAACAGCTCGACCAACGCCTCTGCCGAATCTATAAACTCAAAAATCAAGGCGTTCAGAGCAAAGCTTCACGGCGTCAACGACACCAAATTTTTCATCTTCCGCCTCTGCAAAACACAGGTTTATTACCATGCGCCTCCACAGACTATGGAGCAATTTGTGATGGGTTACAAATGTTATCTTTCGTTGTTACGTACAGGCGAGCATTGTGGTTACTCTACCATTTTTGTATATAATGACTCATTACAACGCTTTTTATCGGCTGACGGTATAGTGAATAGGAATACCCCAATTGTATATCATATTGGGACTTCGGATATACAGGACTTGGATATAATTTCAGATATGCTCCGCAAAGTTCATTCCGAAACGGCGTTTTATATGGTTGACGATTATCAGCAGGCATGGTTTAGATTCGGGAGTGTTATCAGAAATACGGGTGAATTGTTGATTCAATTATATAAGCTTGCCCCACAGTTCGTGGATTTCTCAAAAGTAAGCGAACCATATGCAGTACCCGATGCAGGTGTTATGCTTGATCGAGGAATGGCCTTTAATCCAACAAGGGTAAACACGCTTATAGGGCAATCTATGATAGGTAATTGGGGATTTGAAGTAGAGAATATATCTCAAGAAGATAAAGCTAAAGAATCGGCAAACGCTATGGCAAACGAAGAAAGTTTTGAGCGACAAGTCCAAATAATAAACCAGATAAAAATCCTCAACAGTATCGAAAACAGTACATTGCTTTTTGCTGGAATAACGAAACAGACTGATTGTCGTAAAGCACCATTGATACTTGTGATGCCGTTCACATCAAGTGATCATCGCAGACAACTAAAAGATGTAAAAATTGAAGGTTTTCGTTTACATCTTCCTCACGAATATCTAAGTTCGTGGAGAGATAAGCTAATTTCCGTTTATTAAGCTCGATCAATTCACTCCACTCCATTACGTATAATCTTATGTCCATGCCATCGGTCTGGTAATGAGAATATAAGAATGGATCAATATCAGATTCGTAATTACCCGTTCCGATTAACTTAATTTTTGCGGATTTTGTGATTTTTGATGAGATTAGAATAATGGAAAAGTCGGTGCAGATTGACCCCTGTCGGCGGAAAAAAATTGACCCCCTCGT
>CAJTMJ010000034.1 GCA_910577335.1 uncultured Duncaniella sp.
TTCAAAATATTCAATTCTCAAAAGCTTTAACAAAGGGAGTTCTGCAACACCCTCTGATTTTATTTTCTATAAGTTGAGTTTGGATTTGAGAAATTCGGGGAGATCTGAGTGGTTGAATCGAGGCACTTCGTCATGAAGGACACTTCCATCAGGGTTCAGGAAAAAGTAAGATGGAAAGCTGTGGATTTTAAAGACACCAATGAGATGATTAGACATATCATCATCGGGGATGAATATATGAATCGCATTATGGATGGTTGGTGCGATTTTCTCCCATGATTTGATGTTAGATTTCAACCATAGGATAACAAAGAGAATATCAGAATTTTTGAAGTGGTCACGGACGCTTTCGCTCGTAGCAAGAGCATTCAGACAAGAACCACACCATGTAGCACTGATGTCAAGATATACGGGTCGGTTACCATATTGCTTAGAAATCCATTCCAGCGGATATTGATTTATAAGCTTGGTGATGGAATCGCCTTCCATTACTATGATCTCGCCCGGTTTTATTGCTCCGATATTGATTTTCTTATTGTCTGTGCTGTAAATGCGGTCATAGTAAGCCGGATCTGAGAAATTTTCGCGTGGGGGTTGACCTTCCTTGCCGATAGCCGCATACATCAGGTCACGGATATGGCTTTTAGGAACAGTCTCGACATATTCAGGAAACTGGAAGCATAAACCCTTCAGATGATATGGAAACATCATCACTTTTGCATTTTCCTCGTTAAAGAGATCGAAAATGGGATCGGTGAAGAATCTTAATTGTTCGTCTTTATTTTTGCCAGTGAATTCCAGCGCCTGATTAGCGATTATATAAATATTGTCAATACGGAGAAATGCCGCTACTTCATCGGAGATGGAATGTTGCTTGACATATTCGTCCACGATAGCCTGTGTCTTTGCAGCCTCCTTCTTAAAAGTACGCATATAGTCATCCAGAGCGGCAGTGTCCGGAAGCAATTTTACGTTAGAATATACGGGTGCCAAATTTTCAAAGGCATGGGAGTATTGCTCGTTAAAGGAGGCATGATCGCCTGAGAGGCGGTATTCGATGGGCGATGCTGAGGCATCGACATCCACATGAATAGAGTCGCCAGGCTCAGCGAATGCATTTATGTAAATCGGACGATAATTGATGGTAAAGGTATGTGCGGAAGAAAACGGTATGCGTTCACAAAAAAATCCGGAAGAATCAATGTCAACGATTCTACGTTCATTTTTTTTGTAGGTGTCACATTCGTTTATTATTATAGTCCGGGAGCCTTTTTCAGGTATGTTGGTAATACGACCTGAAACAGTGATTGAATCCGTGAAGCTCTTTGTTTCGGCATTTGCTCCTAAAAATGAGATTAATGCTGAGAGTAATGCCAGTCTTGCAAAGTATTTCATGATGACAAAAGAAGTTGGTATAATTATATCTGCGCAAAGATACACATTTATTTGGAAATCACGAAAGAATTAAAAGAATGGGCTTTCAGGGTGGCGTTGAGATATCGATTATTGAGTTTCACACTTATTGGTTTCGGCTCATCATTAAAGTTGGATACGATTACCAATATCTCACCGTTTGGGTTACGGGCAATCAATAACGGCATCTGCTCTTTTTCTTTAGGCGAAAAACTTATGATTTCAGCACCGGGCTTCAGTAGATTGGAAAAATGTTTGACAGCATAATATTCCGGTGTATAGCGGTAAGTGCGAGCCACAGGGTCTAACTCTATTAGTGCATTCTGTTTCCATCCCCAAGGGCTAATTCCCTCCTTTGGCAATAGAAAATTCCAATTATACCACTCGTCAACCCCCTTACCGAGATTGTCGCTGATGAGAAAGAATGTATGTTCACCGGCTTTCCAGTCCATACTTCCGTTGCCGCATTCACTTTCCGAACAGATGTAGTTATAGTCAGGATATTTTTCACGTATATATGGGAGTATCTCTCTACCTTCCCATTGGAATGCAATTCCATCGATACTCTTGCGCAGGTCTTCATCTGATAAAATCTTCTCCACATGGTCCTGTCGGTTGGTATTGAACGTTCCGAGGTAAAGTTTTACATCCGGATGCTTCTTTTTCAGTGTAGGGGCAAGATAATCACGGTTAAAACGTACAGTTCCCTCGGCAGTCCATGCGCAACCGGGATATGGGGTGTAACTGTAAGCTTCATTCTGATATATTACCATATCAATGGGGACACCTTGCTCCTTATAGGCTTCGATGAATTTGCAGAAATAGTTTGCGTACGCTTGCAGATAACGCGGATCCTGAATGAAATAATCTTGAGTGGCGAGTTTGCGGGGGAATTGACCTTTACGTTCACCGAGAAATTTCATTTCGTCCTCATCTATACCATCTACAGATCCGAAAAGAAGATAATCTATTTGGGGATTTGCAGTGTTGTGTTTACTGCTTACTACCGGATAATCATTATTAATTTTCATCCAGCTTGGAGGAGACCACGGAGATGCCCAAAATGTTAAATCGGGGTTATATTTCTGAGCCGCACGTATGAGTGGGATGATTGACCGTTTATCACGTTCGATATTGAAATAACGGAGTTCAAGATCTCCCTGCACTTCATCGCAACTCCACCATGAACGTCCATAATCGTTACAATTCATACCTATCCTGCCCCTTGTGAATTTCAGATCGCCATCGGGTGAGAAAAGGTTCCTCATTATCTCATCCTGCTCATCACGGGTAAGCATGAGTAACGCATCCCAGTCGAGCTCATTAAATGTCGTGCCCCAACTTTTGAACATTGTCCCTGTTTCATCTCCATTAACTGTGATGGTCGGATGGGTTAATGCTTTTCTTGATAATCGCAACTCTGATTCTTTCCAGTAGTCATTATCTGTGCTTGAATACCACTGGATTTTTTGTGCGGTTACGATATTGGCTATAAATACTAATATCAGAAATGAAGATAGTCTATTCATGATTTTGGGTGATTATTTGCTGTTTTTCCAATGGTTTTCGAGACGCTTTTTCTCGTCGGCGGTGATTTGGATTACGGCGCCGTGTTTGGGGCTTGTGAAATTGGTGGTTTTCATCACCCCTTCATTGAAGCGTCCGAGTGGTTTGAAGTTGACGAAATCGGATGTCTCCACAAAGCCGAAATTGTGAGGGTTGATGCTGAAGATGTCGTACATTATCACCCATTTGTCCTCGCCAATGCGTTTCCATGTGTTTGGTGCCTCGCAACTGCCTTTCTCCGTGTCGATCTGCCCAGGGAATATGTGATGGTTCGCATTGATTTTGTCAGACACAGCCATTCTGATACCGCCGGGATTTTCCTGAGCCACAAATGTGGTGAAAAATCTTCCGTCAGGCATCGGGCATATATCAGCGTCGAGCACTTGGATATTGGAATCGGGATAAGCGAAAAGCGGTTCCGGCTTGGTGATGAGTGTGGTGAAGTTGGTATCGGCGTATGAGTAATACAGACGTGTTTTCTTGTCGATATTCTTGCCTCCCGGAAGCTTTTCGCCACGCTTGCGTATGGTAAAGTATACCATCATCTTATCCTCTTTGGGGTCATAGATGGTTTCAGGAGCCCATGCGCATCCGATTTCAGAAAAATCATCAGGGAAAAGTTTGTCGATTCGCACTTCGTTGTGAGTCCAATTGATGAGGTCGTCGGAACGCATCAGTGCTATCCCACGGTTATTACCCCACCCATATTCATCTGGACGTTCCCAGCGGGTGTCACGCAGCCCGGCTTCTTTTCCGAAAATGTGCAGGTCGGTCAGCACAAGATAGAATTTACCGTCAGGACCTCGGTAGATATGCGGGTCACGTATGCCGTGTTGCTCTGCTATGGTGTCTCCGCTTATCACCGGTTTATTGTCATTGATCGCTGTGAATGTGTATCCGTCATCGCTGACAGCAAAATGTAGGCTATGGTCTGAGTCTGAGAAATAAGTCATCAGGTATCCAGCCATCCCTTCATCATCTTTTTGTGATGCGGTGGCATAGTTAGACAACGACAATGCGAGTGCTGCCAAAAGAATGCGGTGTAGATGTTTCATTATGTGAAGAATTATTTAATGGATTGGTTTATCGTGGGCTGATGCTATTATAGAGGATGTATAGCCTTCATTCATTTGCAAAAATAGTCAAAAAAAGTTTTGGGTGCTTTCCCTTATCAGTCAAAATTGTGATTTTTAGTCGGAATCGGTCTGTTAAATGAGCGATAGGTGTAAAAACTTTTTTAAGCCCTAATACATTATTTAAATATAGTGTATAAAATATCGAGTTTCAACTATGCTCTGACAAGGAGCTATAATTCGTCGCCAACATGTCATCAACATCACGTCCTTTCACTTTTGATCGCGTAGTGCGTATCATCATCGCAATAAGCCTTATTGTTGGTGCGGTGTGGCTTGTCAATATACTTAGCAATGTTCTTCTGCCATTTTGTTTGGCTTGTCTGATAGCTTATATCCTTGAGCCGTTCGTTGAATTTACCCGTAAGCTACTGCATCTTAAAGGGAGAGTTGTAGCCACATTGATAACATTGTTTGAGGTGGCATTTTTTCTCACGGTGCTTGCTTATCTGTTCATTCCATCAATAATTAATGAGATACATCAGATGGAGGATATGATAAAAGCTTATTCCGGTGAGGATTATATACCGTTGCTCCCGCAGGAGGTGCATGACTATATAAGCAGGCACCTTAACGTGCATAAAATTGATGAATTGCTTGACGGACAGCATATAGGCACTCTTCTTAACAAGGGAACATCTCTTATCTCACAAGCTATTGACTTTGTGTTTCATACGCTTGAATGGTTTCTGACATTCATATATGTTATCTTTATACTGATAGATTATCAGAGACTTATGAGGGGATTCCGGATGTTGGTTCCACCTAAGTATCGTCCGATAGCTTATCGTGTAGGTGACGATATTAAGTCGAGCATGAATCGTTATTTCAGAGGTCAAGCCATCTTAGCTCTGTGTGCTGCGGTATTTTACTGCATAGGTTTTTCAATAGTGGGAATCCCGATGGCGATAGTGCTGGGAATACTTGTCGGATTGCTTTATATGATACCATATTTCCAGTATATAACTATTATACCTGTAGCATTAGTGTGCTTCCTTGCTTCAATGGGTGGAATGGATGGCTTCTGGTCACTTTTAGGGAAGTGCGCGTTGGTGTATGTGGTGAGCCAGTGTATATGCGATTATATACTTACTCCTAAGATAATGGGTAAGGCGATGGGACTAAATCCTGCTATTATATTACTGTCGCTTTCCGTTTGGGGGACACTTCTCGGACTGATAGGTATGATAATCGCACTGCCCCTTACCACACTCCTTCTTGCTTATTATGAGGAATATGTGATAAAGGACAGCGATGATACGGGAATACCTCCGTTTAAAGGGAAGGCGATATTCGGCAAGAAAGAGGTTGCCGGGTAGCGAGATCTATCAGATATTCATGCCAGTCTTTAAGAGAGGTTATATCTGCCTTATCCCAAGCAAATCCCCAATAGTATGTGAATGGCTTTGCCGTGGAGACCTTTGCTATTCCTAAAATATGATTATCTTTCCTAAAGGAATCTTTTATCCCCTCAGGGAGTATGACACCGAGAAGAGCTTTACCGTTGTCGGGACCTTGAGTGGGATCGGCGTATGCGATGATGCCATGTTTAATATCGGAAATCGGTTCCGAGTCATCTCTTAAAGGGAAACCTGTCACAATCTTTTGTGGCTTTGAAAGCCCTTCGTATGTCACTGTGCAGCGATTGAGATGTGAACCTGCGTCAAGAGTGATGGTACGTGTCTCTACCGTTGATTTGTCTTTGTCCACACTTGCCTTTGGGAAAATGAGTCGGGCTGTGAATCGAAGGGGACCATTGTCTAAAATTTCTATATTCTCGTAAGTCCAAGGATAGTATATGGAATCGGCTACGAGCAATGCAGTGGTTCCATCTCCCAAAGTCGGTCCTACGGCATAGCAGTCCATTCCGAGACCGCTGTCTATGTGGTATGAGATTAAATCCTGAAACGCTTTGGCTTTTCGAGGGTCTACTTTCCGCAAAGAGTCAACCTTAGCCCAATTTGCTGATGAGGTCTGCATTTCGTAGAGGATATCCAGCACGGGAGTCTGAGTGGGATGTTTGAAGAATATGTCGTAGCCAAACGCTTTCTCGCCTCTATGCCTTGTGTCCGGACCGTATGCCCTGAAACCTACCAAGTCATTTTCCCATGATAAATCGTCTTGGCGTTCGGGACGTGTTTTGCCGGTCACAATTGGCAGATAGATATGAGGTGCTTCCGATGAATGGATCTGATACTTTGTCTCACCACCGGCAGGTACTGATGCGCTGAATATGAGTAATGAATCGTAAGTTATCTGCGACGGAATCTCTTTCATCTCACTGTCGGTGACATAAAGATGTGCGCTTCCGACCTTATTGATTAGTTCAGATGCTTTAATCTCTACAATCTCATTCACACGGTCTTTGCTTGACGGATTTGTCACTGTCACATCGACCGTCTTGGCTATTGAGGTCACAGATAGGAATGCGAGCGTTAAGCCGGTTAAATATAATCTACTAAATTCCATTATCATCTCTGTGAATTAGTATTTAAACGGTGTTTCCTTTACGTATACTTTGAAGTCTTTTATAGCTCCCGGCACATCGCTTTCCATGCGAGGGAGATACTGTATGCCGCTAATTTTATGAGCAGCACCTAAATCTATCACCATGGAGTGGGGGAAAGGTGTGCCCGGGACAGTGCTCCAGTAGGTTGATTCCTGCAGGTCGAAGGTCTTGTCTGCCGAACGGTTGACTTTTGCAAGGTCTTCACTGTCGGCATAATTTACTACCCAAGGCTCACGTGATAGACGATTGCCGTTTTCATCGAGTACATAGAACTCAGCGATTGCAGCCACGTCTTTACCATCAATTGAATTCAGTGCCTCCAAGCAAATATACTGACCTCTTACAGGCTTTTCAAATTTAATCTCCTGCCAGCCGTTGCCGGGTTTGAATGTGCCGGAAACCACTGCCTTTTCAGCCGAGAGATCAAGATTTTCACCTTCATTGCGATGCGATTGGCGTTTTTTAATTAGAAGTTTATCCAAAAGCGGTTCGGTAAGACCCTCTGACATTGCTTGTTTGGGACCTACTATATCGAATACCATAATTTCATTCTCGCCCTTCTTCAGCCAGCATCCCGGCATATATAGAGTCTGTTGCGGACCTATTTCCCAGATACGACCCATCGGGTGACCGTTGACATAAACCAGTCCTTTACCCCATGTCTCGAAATTGAGGAATGTGTCGCCGGGTTTGTTGACATTGAATGTGCCGCGATATACACCTATCGGTAAACGTCCGTCCTCTCCGGGAGTAAATGCTCCGATAGGGAAATATTCCATTGAATCATAGAATTCCATCTTGTCCTCAAGGTTGAACACTGTCCAATTGTTGAGGTCACACACAAATTTATACCCGTTATGATCCTCGGTGATGGTAACCTTGTCGGTTATGCCTTTGAAGTCTTTTATGGCTCTACCAAAGTTAATACGTCCCATAGCCTCGACAAGGATGTCAAGTTGCGCATCTTTCTTACAAGATGGGAGCAATAACTCTTTTTCACCGTTTCTGCGGTCAAGTTTACCTATATACTTGCCGTCAACAAACACTTGTGCGAAGTCATGCGGATCAGTGACGGTGAGTAAACCTCCATTTTTAAGTTCAGGAAGAGTGGTTCGGTAAATTATGCTGCCGAAACCTTGATTGTATTCTTCCATCGAGCGTATTTTTTCGTCGTTTTTACCTTCAGGCAGATTGGAGAAAAGCGGAGCAACTTCAGTAAATTCAAATTCCTTGATTGCTATAGGCTTAATAAGCGAGGGAACCTTAGATTGCTTTTTGCCATCCATATATTTCGCAAGTGTCTTGCGGAGTTCCCAATATTTAGGTGTGGTCTGTCCGGATTCACTGATAGGTGCATCGTAATCGTATGAAGTTACGTCGGGTGCGAATCCCGGAGAATTGGCACCTGCCCAATGTCCCCAGTTAGTGCCTCCATGGGTCATATATAGACTGAATGATATGCCTTTGGAGAGCATTTCATCTATGCCGGCTATCATGTCGGCTGCAGGGCGTGTTTCGTGGTTGGCACCCCATTTGTCAAACCAGCCACTCCAGAATTCCGAGCACATCAGAGGGCTGTCGGGACGTACCTCTTTTAGTTTCGCAAATTGCTGGTCGATGTTAGCACCTGTACCGAAGTTCATAGTCCATACAAGGTCATCAAGTCCGTTGTTGAGGAAATTTGATGCCCAGTCGCACTGGAATAGTATCACGTCGCCGAAGTTTTTGCGAAGCATGTCACGGATTTGGCTCACATATTTTTTGTCGATGCCATACGAGCCGTACTCGTTTTCGACCTGTACCATAAGTATTGGACCACCGTTGGCTATCGTCTGGTCAGCCACTTGGTCAGCCACTGCTTTTTGGAATTTATCTACACGCTCAAGGAAGTACGGATCAGATTCCCTGAGTTTGATATCCTTTTTCTTCAGCAACCACCAAGGGAGTCCGCCCATTTCCCATTCAGCACATACATACGGTCCCGGACGAAGGATCACGTACATGTCATTTTCTTTACAAAGTCTTACGAATTCGGCAAGGTCGTTTTGTCCTGTAAAGTCGAATGTGTCAGGTTGGGGTTCGTGTGCATTCCAGAACACATAAAGACACACTGCATTCATGCCAAGAGCCTTGCACATTTTTATTCTCTGATCCCAGTATGGCTTGGGGATACGGGGATAGTGCAGTTCAGCCGCTTTTATCACAAAAGGCTCTCCGTTGAGCATGAACGCCCCTTTGCCGATTTCAAAACTGTTTGTGGTCTCGGTCGCCGCAGATGCTCCTAATCCCATACATGCGGATATGAGGAAGAGCAATGGTAGCTTGAAGATATTTTTCATTGGATATAATTTAATTCGATAAATGATTGGTCGCCATATTTTTTATGGCATGTATTTTTAAGGTATTGCAAATTTACTACAAAAAAAGAATAAAACAGGGTGTTTACATGTCATCATTGTGTCATAATCGTTCAAATTAATCTATAAACAAGACACTGCACTGATATTTTGCAACATTCAGCGCAGTGTCTAATATGTAGGTTTCCTACTTTCTATTTAAGTGCCGGGTTCAGTTTGTCATTTGATATCTTCGAGAATGTCAATCTCGACTATGCTTAGACGGTGATTATCCTTGGAGTCTATGTCTGTATCCATGCGGTTGGCTGCACCCCCGGCAAGCTCGGTTATACCGAAAGCGTCTTTGTCGCTTGTGCTCCCCTTCAGTCTGATGGTGAGGGTGTCGCTTGTAACTGGATTTTCGGGACGGATATGCACATAACCTAAAGTTTTATCAGTATTGCCTGACCAGATTAATTTATCACCGGCGTAGACCTCAATCGGATAGCTTCGTGTGCGCCAACCTTTGAACTTAATGTCAAGCTCGTCGATAGTGGCCTTCCGGTCGAGTTTGTAAGTGATCCATGCGTTGGAAATACGTCCGTCACTTGACCAAAGACTGTTTTCATTGTCATCGTACGAGAGTGTAGCATCATTCTGGGCGCTACCGGCTTCTGCCGATACGATATTGATGGTACGCTTTTTGTCGGTATATGACGGAGTGGGAGGAGTTTCCCCTCTTGAGAGATTTCCCTTAAGCTGTTTGGATGGGATATAGTCGCTTAGACCTGCTGATACGGTGACAGGGATTGTGGTGAAGTTCACCGAAGCTTCAGGTAGACCCTCTGCCTTTGCAGTAACCTTGATGTCTCCGGCTTTATCGGTGCTACGTATTATCACACGATTGATACCACATTCCACCGGGATAGATTTGTTAAGGATATAATTGTCGGGACCTTGTGCGATACCTCCGCGCCACTCTGCCGGTCCGTCAACTGTGAAATTGATTATACGATTATCCAACGGACATCTTTTGCCATTCGCATCCACGACCTCCACCTGTACCAAAGCGAGGTCTGATCCGTCAGCATGGAAGCCTGAAGGATTTTCGATAGTGGTAAGGCGTAAGGCTGCCGGTGCACCGGCTGTTTCAAGAGTGTATCGGCTTACTTCTTTCCCATTTGAGTCATAACTTACAGCCACTAATTCTCCGGGTTCAAATTTCACATTGTCAAATGTGAAAAGGAAGTTGTAGTCACGTTTCCCTTTGCCAAGAGACTTGCCATTGAGGAATAGTTCGACATCTTCACCATTCGATACCACATAAACAGGCTTGACAACGGTGTCATTGTAATTCCAATGACCCACAATGTAGGTCTGTGCGCCCTCATTGTCAACCCATGCGTCCTTCCACATCACCTGATGTGCGAAGAAACCGTCTTTGGGTATGCGCATAGGGTCGGTAACACCGCTTCGGCGGTAGTTTTCCTTACCACGGAAGTGAGTGTTGGTGTCGGAGAATATGATTTTTGCGCCACCGCTGCTCACACGGTCGCCATTCCCGGGACGTTCCTGCCAGTATTCATGCCAACGGCGTACAAGCTCTACAGCAAACAGGTCTTGGTTGTGGTTATAATCGGAAGCATCTGCACCTTTATAAAGAGGACCTTCACCTTCCTTGTGGTACGGATATGAATAGTCATCCCAATTCTTGCGCAGACCTTCATCGCGGCAGTATTCCATTGACCACATAGGGTGCTTTTTGCTCTTGTTTATGTAAAGCATCTCACCGCCATACTCGGCGTTATCGATATCAAGCATTTCACGGCTGCCGGCTGCACGTCCGCCATGAGGGTCGTAAGTGTCACGGATCTGTTTCACTTCTGCCATGTGTGGCTCGCTTACACCCTTATTGCCGGCTTCGTAGAAGAGTATAGACGGGTTGTTACGATTGTAAATTATAGCATCACGCATAAGTTCCATGCGCTGTTCCCAAGTGCGACCTTCACGGTCTTTTTCGGCATCGCCGGCAGGCATTGCCTGTATGAGTCCAACACGGTCACATGATTCAACATCCTGTTTTGAGGGTGTGACATGCATCCATCTCACGAGATTACCACCAGATTCCACCATCAGACCGTTGGAATAATCACTGAGCCATGCCGGGATATCAATACCCAGCGCGGGCCATTCGTTGGATGTGCGTTGAGCATAGCCATGCATCTGTATCACTCGGTCGTTAAGCCATATTTTGCCATCCCCGAACTTGGTTTTGCGGAAGCCGGTTCGTGTTGTCACTTTGTCTACAGGTTTCCCCTTTGCGTCAATAAGTTCGGTGTCAACATCATATAGGTATCCGTATCCCCAACTCCAAAAGTTGAGGTTCTCGACAGGGACAGCTGCTGTAAGTGTTGCGGTTGCGCCCGGAGCGATGGTGGTCTCTTTTCCGGTGAATGCCTTTACTTCCTTACCTTCGGGATCAGTCACTGTGACACGATAGGAGAGTGTCTGAGGCTTGGAGGTCTCATTTTTCACTTGTGATTCGGCATGTATCGTGGCTTTTTTGCCGGGGATGTCGAAGTCGGAAGCATAGATATATACGCCTGTGGTGCCAAGGTTGCTGTAGAGCGGTAATGTCTGGTATACTTCGGGTGTCACATGTAAATATACATTCTTGGGTATACCTCCATAATTGGCATTAAAATTTTTGTCGTTCCATTGGAACGGATTGTTAGTGGCACGTTCACGATATTTCCAGTTATTGTCAAGACGCACGGCAATCACATTTTCACCATCTTTGAGATAGGGGGTGATGTCAAATCCTACAGCCATCACACCGTTTTCATGAAGACCGATGTGTTTACCATTGACATAGAAATCACCACCCTGACGCACGCCCTCAAATTCGATGAATACTTTGGAAATTTTGGCGTTGGGGACTTTGAAATGTTTGCGGTACCAAGAGATGGTATCTGTCAACTGGTCAATTGCGACCTTGAACGCCTCATCCTCGTTGAAGGCATGGGGGAGAGTGACACGTTTCCAACCACTGTCGTCAAGCGATACACTTTCGCCGTTTTTAACATCACCGACGGTGACGAGCCAGTCGCTGTTGAAATTATACTTCTTCCTTTCAACAGCCTGTGCACTTATCGCAAAAAGTACAAGCGATAAATAAACAATTAATTTTCTAAAATCCATAAACTTACGTTATTAGTACTTAAAATTAAACCATAATTTCATTCTTATCCCCTCGTCACCTTTGTTTATGCGGATATTGGGGGAGATGCCACCGGGACCGAGTTGTTCAAGCGGTTTGTATGACCGGATAGGTGGTATTTCTAACAGGAATGATATGTCACCTGTCGGAAATTCTACCATTGTGCGTCCCGGTTGTGTCCTTGCCTTCGGTTCCTCAGGTGTGAACATCCTTAAGTATACCCCGTCATTTTCACTTGATATCATCATCGGGGCTTTCTCAGAATGGATTTTTGCCCAATACATGTTGGCGTGGTGACCTTTAAATTCCGGATATTGAAGCTTGCCGGTGGTCTGACCTGTGACAGTGTTATTGTAATCCTTATGCCATAGCCCGAAAGTGGTGCCACGCTGACGGTTACGCCATACTCTATAGGGTCCCTTGCCGAACCACGTCATACCCTGACATAGTTCTTCGGGATAAGAGAAGCTGAATCCAAGATTCCTAATCTCTTTATCGAAAAAGTCCCCTTTAAATCCACCTCCGTTCTTATGGTTAAGCATAAGTATATCCATACCTAATACTCCATCGGGTGTCATTCTCCATACAATAGAATCAACTGCGCCTTTATATCGCATTACATAAACCGCAGTGTCGCCCTCCATGTGGCTTGATATATTAGTGAGTTCCATTTTCATGCCAACAGGCACGGGTCCATTATTAAATGGAATCTCCTTTCCATCGGAAGTGACCTTAGCGAGCATCCCTGTGGTAGGGTTAAATTCTGCGATAACCCCATTTGCGGTCAATCTGTTTTCAGATATTGCAGCCGGGGCGGTTTTTAGTGCATGACCATGTGTGTCGGCGTAATATTCATCAGCGTATCGCATAGGATAAGACCACACATTAACAGTGTCATTGTTCTTGTCAAGAGCTGTAAGGCGAAGTATATCACCTGAACTGAAATCATCATTACTTCCCACATTAATATTCACAGATTCGCCCGGCATAGCATTTGGAAGTGCTATTTTGCCTTTGGCAGTGATATTTTCACCTTTGGTCGGATCAATCGTCACCACTTCATAATTCATGGTGTAGTCGGAAAGTGGGGTGTAAAGCGATCTGTTTGTAAGATTAATGACAGGCATACGATTGCGACGTGCTGTGAACGGTGCAATCTGTATGGGCGCCCAGACGTCACGGATGGTATACCATGAAGCTTCTTTTTCGCGATGAGGTCCCACTATTCCGTCAGGTGCATTTCCACCGTCGCTATCCAATATCATCCCTTTGTCAGAGCGAGCCACTGACTCATCGACCATAGCCCAGATGAAGCCGCCGGCGAACAGCGGACTTTGGGAATAATTGCTCCAGAAGTCATCAAGTGAAGCACCTCCACCTTTGTCGTACTGTGAATGGAGAAATTCGGTAGGCATAAACACCTGATACCCGTTGGCAAGACGTGCCACTCCGGTTTGGTAGGCAGGATAGTGGTGAGTGTCTATATTGTTGAAAAGAGCCCACGGATGCGCCACATGACGCTTTTGTAGATCAAGCTCGTCGAAGAGCGGTAGCAATTCATAATTGTTACCGCCTTCGTTGCCGTTACCCCATGCGAAGATGCAAGGGTGATTGGCATCGTGACGAAGCATTTCGGTAAGAATCTTTGTGCCAACCTCAGTATCGTATGCGTCATGCCAACCGGGAAGTTCGTTGAAATAGAGCACGCCTAAAGAGTCGCATAACTCTAACAGATGTTTGTCAGGCGGGTAATGCGAGCGGATAGCATTACCATTCATCCCTTTCACCAATCTTATATCATTAAGATCAAGTCGGCGGGATGTAGTACGTCCTGTCTCCGGGTAGAAACAATGCCGGTTTACACCTTTTAATATGAGGCGTGTGCCGTTGAGGTAGAATCCGTCACGGGGAATGAATTCAAGAGTCCTGAATCCGACTTTTTCAGTATGAGTATGCAATAATTTCCCATTTTTGTCTAAAAGAGAGAGTGTTAGGGTATGCATGTTCGGGTGTTCGGGATCCCATGTGCTAACTCCGTCCCATTTGAACGACAAATTTTGGATATCGGAGGTGGTAAGAGGTAGTGTCTTGGTGTCTTTACCATCGATTGATGCCTCAATTTTTGCTCCACGAGGGAGATTTTTGGTTGAAAGGCGTAAGTTGAGAGTCCCATCCTGACGACCGTCGATAGCGACATGTGATATATGTGTCTTTGGAAGTACACGGAGGTATACCGGTCGGTAAATACCGCCAAACAACCACCAGTCAGCCCGTCGTTCCGCTGCATTGACGGAGTTGTTAGAGGATTCTTTCTCTACGAATACATCCAATGTGTTATTTTTGCCGTAGCGAAGTACCGGCGATATATCGTATGTGAATGATGTGAAACCACCTTGATGTTTATCACCGACTTTCTTGCCGTTAACAGTGACTGTGGCATCAGTCATGACACCTTCAAACACCAATTCTACTTTTTTACCATTCCAATCGGCAGGGACGAAGAAGTCATGACGATATTCTCCTGTCTCCGAACTTGGTTTTGCCGTTTTGTCAAGGTAAAAACGTCCGTAGGTGTAATCCCCGTAACCCTGAAGCTCCCAACAAGAAGGCACGGCGATAGAATCCCATCTGCCGGAATTTTGTCCGGCAGAGCAACGAAATTGCCATTTTACGGTATCGTCAGCATCGTGCCCCGACAGATATCTTATTTCTGTGGCATTATCAGCCCTTCCTACCATAGAGACAAGCAGGAAGATTGCTAATGAGAAAAATGATTTCATTGGTAATCAGATGGGATAATGTAATATTTACGATTTAAGTTATGGTCAATTATCCATTGGTCTATCACAATGTGCGGATCAATGGCTGTAATAGTGACAGTATGCTCGCCCGGAGCGAGATGAGGAAGTTCCATAGTTCTCAACGCCTGTCCCCTTAGCACATTAAGCTTCCAGCGTTCGGAACGGAATGGTTCTTTAAGACTATATATGGTGGGTGTCCCTCCGTCGATACTTACACTATACCTGAGGTCTCCATTGTCATTTGGCTGGGTCGGTATCAGTGCGGTGGTAAGTGTCTTGAATTTGTCAGAATCCGATACATTAAATTTATATGTGACAGAACTGCCTTTATCAAGCGATACAGCCCTGTTGCTGTGTCCGAGCATGTCGATAGTCTTGACATTCCCTGTGTGACTATCGTATGATGATGCGTTACGAGCTATTACCCCGTCAGTGTCAAGGGTGGGGTAGGGCTGTTTCTCAGACTTGCCAAGCCATTCCTTTACCTCGCTATCGGTCAACGAAGTCGGAAGATTGGGCGCTGCGAATACGGGGAGATCTCTTGGGCGCATGTTCATAGAACGATTCCATTTGCCATCGCTCATTTTTAGATTGTAATGCTCAGTGAGTTTTCGTATGTTCTGATATGCGTTCTGGCTCTTGGCTACGGACGAATAAATTTTAGCATTGTTGACAAACATATCGCTCAAAGTGCTGCCGTTTGCGATCGAGCGGGCACGCTGAGCCTCAAGTGTCTTAATAGCATGGTTTGCCGCAGCGGTGACAGGATATTTTATGGCTGCAAAGTATGCGTCCTTTAGCTCAGGTGAGATTTCCGACTCAATCTCTTCGACAGCGTTTGCGAGAGCAAGATAATCCTCCATGTAGCGGTCAGCTTCATTTCCGAATTCTGTAAAACTGAATTGCGTGTTAGACACAGGGCTGAGTCCGCGGTTGAATGTCTGTTTATTTAATTCTACTTGGTTCCATCCCATGAATTCCGGGCGACGTATTCCGGAGAGGTGGTAAAATTTACGCATCACGGGATAAAGTTTCTTACCGGCAGCGTCGCCGAAATTAGTGCAAAGCCATTTCTCCAAATGTGAACCTAAGGCATCACCCTTCACGCAGTCTATATCCCATGCGAGATCGAGGAACAGTTCCATGTCGTAGGCTGCCACTTTGGGGTCGTGGACATTTGCAATCCATAATTTGCGTACATTATGGTCGTAAGCGGTGCGCATTTCGTTGTATATAAGCCCCGGCTGAGTAGTGGTGAGCCACAGGTAATCATGCGGTCTTCCCCAGTAGCTGAGGTGATAATATACTCCGCCTCCTCCCTGACGTTTCTGCTCTTCGGTGTCAGATAGGCGTGTGATATAACCGTAATTGTCGTCACACCACATCAAGGTCACATAATCGGGCACTTTCAGCCCCATTTCATATAGCTGTAGGACCTCTTTATATGGCACGAATACCTGCATCTGTTTGCTCGGGTCTCCGATATAGTCGGAGATGAGTTGCTGTTGGTCGTCAATAACCTGTTGTAGTGCGTTAAATTTCTCCTCGTCGGTCTTCACTCCCTCCATTGAGCCGTCATGGATTCCACGCATACCGATGGTGAACATGTTGCCACCATTACTATTTTTCACCTCTTTGAGACGCTCTATCCAGTAATCCTGCACAGCCTGACGGTTGGTGATATAGTTGTAGCTGCCACGCTCCTTAACATCCCATTCATCGACGTTGTTACGGAGTAACGGTTCGCAGTGGGATGTCCCGACAGCGATTCCGCAACTGTCTGCCATAATTTTGTTTTCCGGATCTTTGAAAAACGCTTTGGTGCCGGTGTGCATGGCGGGCCATACGGCGTTGGCTCTCAGACGCATCAGGAGTTTGAAAACTTCTTTATTGGTCTTTGGCCCGATTGTGCCGAATTTGCTTTTCTCAAAATTTCCATAGCTCCACGGACGCAATGACCAGTCCTCGTCATTGAGGAATATGCCGCGAAATTCCACAGATGCTCCCTGTGTGGTGCTGAACCCATCATCAATAGTGAGCTTCTCCTTTTTTATCGGTGTCACATCTCCCCACCATATCCATGGCGACACTCCTGCCATTCTTGAGAGTTCAAGCAGTCCGTATGCAGTGCCACGTCCATTAGTGCCTACCACATTTATTTTATCACCTGAAACAGATATATGAAAGCCATCTGTCAGGGTGTCGAGGCGTTCCACCGGGACTCCGGCAGATATAAGTTTTTTGCGTGTACCTTTGCCGGCTTTATCAAGCTGGGTAAGGATGATTGTTGCATTTGACGACTTGCTCTCCTTGGCTCGTTTGCCTGTCACTGCTTCCATGTCGGATGCGAACATATCCATTGCGGTCGCTACTACTGGGTCAGTTTTTGTATCGGAAGAGAAACTTACAGGTGTTTTGCCGTCAAACCATATTAGTTCTGACGCAAAGACTGTCATTGATGTAGCAACTACACTTAGGGTGACAAGAAGCTTTTTACATATATCCATTGGGTATAAGTACTAAGTTTGAGGTATTAATTTAAGGTTGATGAGGATATTGCAATGCGGCTGTTGCAAAATTTTATTAGATATTTTGCAACAGCGCCATTGCAGTTATGATATTAGTTGCCGTAGGGCTTGGTTGAATCAGTGAAAGGAGAGTCGTACCAAACGAAAGTTTCGGGATCGTCAGGTTGAGCCGGATTGTAACCTTGGAAGTTCACTATATGCTCAGTGAGTTCAGGTGCAGCCTTTTTCAATCCTTCAACCACGCATTTTGCTATTTGGTAAGCTCCGTATGTGTTAAAGTGAGTGTTGTCTGCCAGAGCTTTGTCCTGACCGGGATAGCTTCCTGCGGGATAATGCACTAATGCCTTCTTGCTGCCTTCCTCGCCAAGGGCTTCATATAGGGTAGTTGACATGTCGGTAAGTTCGATCAAGGGTACATTTTCCCTTTCGGCAACTTTCTTTGCAGCATCGGGGTAGTCACCGTGGGTGTTTTCATTTTTTCCCTGAGCGTTAAAACGACGACGTGCGGTAGGGGTGAGCAATATAGGTTTCAGACCACGGGCTTTAGCCTCGTCGATGAATCGCTTAAGATTGGTTGAGAAGTTGTAGTATGCGCCTGAGCCGGGACCACGGTCTTTCTCGTCGTTGTGTCCGAATTCTATAAGGATGTAGTCACCTTTCTTAGCCATGCTGAGCACTTTGTCAAGACGGCGTGAGGCTATGAACGAAGATGTACGCTGTCCGCTCTCCGCATTGTTGGCGATAGAGATTGAACTGTCGAAAAATACAGGTATCATCTGTCCCCAGCTTGCCCATGGCTCGTAAGCTTGGTCAACCACGGTGCTGTTGCCGCAAAGATACAAGGTGGTGACATCCTCACCCGCAGGTTCGATGGTGATATGTGACACGGCGGGCGCTTCTCCGTTGAATTCGAGAGTGAGTTTGTCGTCCCACGACGGACGTCCTTCTTCACGAGGATTGATCCTTACAGAATCCTTCAGGGTGATGGCACGGTTGCGTTTGTTGACAATGAATGTCATCTCTTGGAATTTCCCTTTCTTCAAATCAACACGGTCAGTCATAAGGCGGCGTTGTTCGGCACGTACTACTGTGGATGATGGCTTCTTCTTGTCGCCAAGTGTCACGGTCACTTTGTAATTGCCGTCAGGAACATTTACTGAGAAGAAGAACGGCGATTTACCATCAGGTTTGGTGCCGAAATCATATCCATAACCCTGCATTGATGAATAAGGTGTCATCTTTGCCATGTCATAATCATGCTTTTTCTCTTTGAGATAAGCCTTCAATGGATTATTGGTGGCACGTATGCCGTCCGCAATACTTTGAGCATTCATCCTTGCGCCGAGTTTTGAGGCATGGGTATGGTCCTTTTTGAAATATGGGGCAGTGTTGCCTTCGCCGAGTTCCTGTAGCTTCTCACCGGAGATTCTGTTCAGGTCGATGAAATCAACCCCTGTGCGGATAGCTATATCTTTCGCCCATTTGCCGTAGCTGGTGGCGTTGCTTTCTATTTTGCCATTTTGCCATTTGTTGCGCGGTGTGTGTGAAAGAATTATCGGGGTGGCACCCTTTTCAAGACAGTCGAGCACGAATTTGCGTATATACCAGCCGTAAGTATACACTACCTGATACTTACCGGTCTTTTCCATTTTAAACACTTTGCTTTCATCGCCGCTTCCGTGGAGTTCGCCACGGGCTTTGCCTACGTTTATGTCCCCTCCGTCATTATGTCCGAACTGCATAATCACGAAGTCGCCGGGCTGCAGTGCGTTATATACCTTGTCCCAACGTCCTTCGTCAAGGAAAGTGCGGGCGCTGCGTCCTGCCATGGCATGATTTTCCACAGATATGCGTGTGGTGTCAAACTGTTCAGCCAATACGCTTCCCCAGCCCCACATGCTGTCATCACTCTTATCTTCATTTTTAACAGTGCTATCGCCGATGGTGAACACTACGGGACAGCCGGGTTTACGGCTGCTTCCGGTCACATTATCGGTGACGGTAGGGAGAAGATATTCGGCTAATTCGAGTCCGGGAGTGTTACGTATCCCCTCGACTGCCGATTCCACATTATTGCGGGCGCCGAAAGCGCTGGTGTGTATGCGGTCGATGTAAAACATCTGCTGTTTCACCTTCTCCTTGCCGAATTTTTCAAATTTACGGGCTGAAATTTCGTTAAGGTCTATAAATGGTATCTTCTCAGCTTCGGCTACCTGTTTAGCCCAAAGTCCGAAGGTCTTGTTGACACGTGTCACTTTAGTGCTGTCCTTGTCATCCCATGCGTTGCGTGGAGTAAGCGACATGAGTATCGGTTTACCGCCTTTTGCTTTCACGTCACGCACGAACTTACGCATATATTCGCCGTAAGTGTACACGGTTTCCTTCTTGCCTGTCTCCTTAATGGTGACATTCAGGCTGTCGTTGCCGATTCCGGGTATTGACGCACGAGCGCGACCGCTGTCATACGGTCCGTTGTCGTTATGTCCGAGTTCTATTATCACCCAGTCGCCCGGGCGTATACCTTTCTTCACATCATCCCACAACACATTGTAGAATGTGCGGCTGCTCATCCCTCCGAGGGCATGGTTTTCAACAGTGATTTTTTTAGGATCGAAATATTCGTTCATGAAATATCCCCAGCCCCACTGACCGTTGTTTCCGTTGCCGAGCGTACCTGTGCGCATTGTTGAATTTCCCACGAGAAACAATACCGGATTGTTTCCCACTCTTGTAGAGCCAGCCACCGGGCGTACGGTTTTTGCGAGATTAAGGCTGTCAAGAGTATTATCCACGACTTGGTTTACATCTTTCATCGGTCCGGGCACGTGATCCCCGGCGATGACGTATGCCGGTGCCATTCCGCAACACAGCATAAACATACTTTTTTGCCAAAGTTTCATGATATATTTCAGGTATTTTATAATTCCACTACGCAAAATTAAGCAAAAGTTCTCATATAATTATTATTTTGAATTAGGAATTATTTAGAGTTTACTATGTGTGGGTGGAGTAAGATATTTTGCGCTATATATTATTAAGGTATATGAAGATGAGGAAACTTCTGCAAAGCGCCATTATAGGAATATTCTGAATTTAGGATAAGATATTGGGTATTATATATTTGTATGGAAGCAAGGTTTTGTGTCCGCTTATTGAATTGCGGTTTTAAGTTCCCATTCGGTTTGGTGTATGCTGATGCGGATGCAATATATAGCATACCTACTTAGTGTATTTTCTAAGTAATGGATTGTTAAATAAAATAAAATTTATTTTTGGACGTTACTCCCAATGATTTAATCACTTAGGGGTATACCTTATTGTCATTAACATTTTGAATTAACGTTTTTTTATATAAATTGTTTTAACCTGTTGTGAAAAAAGATTATTTTTGCAGCAAATTTGGCAAATATGTGTGAATTTTTTGTGATTTTTTGCCATGTAAAAAGCTAATACCAACTTCCTATAATGGCGCTTATAGGAAGTTAAACTGAGCGATTTATCACATAACAGACATGCAGAAAAAATATCTTATTACCTTAATTAATAACCATTAAATCAAAATTACAAGATGAAAAGCAGTTCAACAAGTAACTGTTCGAAGCTTCTCTCCGCCATGCGGCGAGGCTTCCTGGTTGCCTTCTTTGCGATACTGTCTATCTCAGTGTTTGCACAAGGCAAATCAGTAACCGGTACCGTCACCGACAAGGACGGCGAACCGCTGGTTGGCGTGAGCGTCCTTATCAAGGGCACCTCTCTTGGTGCAGCCACCGACCTTGACGGTAACTACACATTGAAAAATGTTCCCGCCGACGCGGTCCTTGAGTTCCGCTACGTGGGTTGTACCCCTCAGGACATCAAAGTTGCTGGCAAAGACCGCATCGATGTCGTTATGATTGAAGACTCAGCCATGCTCGACGAAGTTGTCGTAGTAGGTTACGGTGTTCAGAAGAAAAGCGACGTGACCGGAGCATTGAGCCACATCGGTTCAGAAGAGCTCCAGACCCGTCCTGTAAGCAACGCCTTCGAAGCACTTCAGGGTAAGGCTGCCGGTGTGGACATCACCACCAGCGAGCGCCCCGGTACTGTGGGTGACATCCGTATCCGTGGTGAACGTTCACTTACCGCTTCAAACTCACCTCTTTACGTTGTAGACGGTGTGCCCTTGATGTCAGGTTCAGGCATCGAAACCCTTAACCCTCGTGACATCGAGTCAATCGACATTTTGAAAGATGCTTCAGCTACCGCTATCTACGGTTCCCGTGGTGCCAACGGTGTAATCATCGTAACCACCAAGCAGGGTAAGGCTGGTCAGTTCAACCTCAACTACTCAGGTTCTGTAACATTCCAGAATCTTGTTGACAAGAACGGTCCTTCAAGCGCAGCTCGCTACATCGACTATCGTCGTTGGGCAGCCTACAACAGCGACCCCACCAAGTATGCCGATCCCCGCAATCCTACCAAGGCGAGCGACGAACTCCTTTTCGGAACTATCGACGACGCTACCGCATACGACAATGTGATGAGCGGTTGGGCATCTGGAACTTGGAATCCCGCAGCCGTTCAGGATTACGACTGGGTAGGTCAGGCTCTCCGCACAGGTGTGGTTAACGAACACACTATCAGCGCATCAGGCGGTACTGAAAAGATGAATGCATTCGGTTCATTCGGTTACCTTAACAATCAGGGTACTCAGGAAGGACAGGAATACAACCGTTACACCGCCCGTCTCGGTATGAGCATCACTCCGGTTGACTGGATGACTATCTCAATGTCAGTAAACGCTTCTCGTGAATTCCAGGATTACGGTATGTCTAAGTCATACGCTCCCTCAAGCACTAACTCTGCAGGTGCAGTCTATGACCTTTACAAGAAGTCTTATCGTTGGGCTCTTCCATACGATAAGGAAGGTAACCGTATCAAATATCCCGGTGGTGACAACCAGTCATACAACCCCATTGATGAATGGGCTCACAACATTTCTCAGCGTGAGACTTACCGTGTGCTCGGTTCATTCTCTGCTCAGCTCCATCTTGGTAAAATCTGGGCTCCCCTCGAAGGTCTCGAATATAAGATTGCTTTCGGTCCTGACTACCGTAACTATCGTCAGGGTGACTTCATCGATGAAGACTCTGCTTATAAATGGATGAGCGGTGGCAAGAATCAGGCTCGTTGGAACCAGCGCCGCGACTTCTCTTGGACTCTTGACAACATGATCACTTATAACCGCACTTTCAACAAGGTTCACAGTGTAGGTTTGACATTACTCCAGACTGCTTCAAAGTGGAACTACGAAGAAGCTTCTATGTCACTTTCAGGTCTTGAGCAGAACATGTACAAGTGGAACGCTATGGGTTCGCTTGACATCACTGACAAGGAAAATGGCGCAGGCATGAGCACCAATCTTAACGAACGTCAGCTTGAGTCTTATATGATCCGTGTTAACTATGGCTTCAACGATCGTTATTTGTTGACTGCATCAGGACGTTGGGACGGTGCTTCACAGCTCTCTGAAGGTCGCAAGTGGGCGTTCTTCCCCTCTATGTCACTTGCATGGCGTATCCAGCAGGAAGACTTCCTCAGCGATGTTGCTTGGCTTACCAACTTGAAGATCCGTGCCGGTGTCGGTACTACCGGTAACTCCGCTATCGCTCCTTATTCTACCCTTGGCGCTATTCAGGCTATCTACGTTCCTACTGCCAACGGTTATGAAAAGGCTTATCTTATCAATGACCCCGCTTACGTTAAGAACACCCTCGTGATGGCTAACCAAGAAGTAGGTTGGGAAAAGACCACACAGTGGAACTTCGGTATCGACTATGGTTTCCTCAACAACCGTATCAACGGTAGCTTGGAATTCTATACCTCAAAGACCAACGACCTTCTTCTTAACATGACTGTCCCCACCGCTACAGGTTACGCTTCAACTATCGCAAACATCGGTAAGACCTCTAACAAGGGTGTCGAACTTACTGTAAACGCTATCCCCGTTGAAACTCGTGATTTCTCATGGAACACTTCATTTAACATGGGTTGGCAGAAAGACCGCATCGACGAACTTTCAAACGGTAAGGAAGATGACGTTGCCAACAAGTGGTTCATCGGCGAACAGATCGGTGTGTTCTATGACTATACCACTGACGGTCTCTGGCAGGACACTCCCGAAGACCTCGCTGAAATGGCAAAATGGAAAGAAACCAGCGGTTACAACTTCTCACCCGGTATGGTACGTCCTCATGACGTAAACGGTGACTATAAGATGAATGACGAAGACCGTTTGATCGTAGGACATAAGCGTCCGGCAGTGACTGCAGGTTGGTTCAACAGCTTCAACTACAAGGGTATCGATCTCAGCTTCCAGATTTATGGTCGCTTCAACTATATGGTTCAACATGCCGAACACCTCTTCGGTTTTGGTCAGCTCGGCGAAGAAGTTGATTACTGGACACCCGACAATACCGGCGCAGAGTATCAGAAACCTATCCTTTCTACAGTGCAGACTGGCGACCTTGACCAGTTCTCAGGTCAGCTTGGTTACAAGAAAGCTAACTTCGTGCGTGTTCGTAACATCTCTCTCGGTTACAACTTCCCCACCAAGCTCATAGAAAAGGCTACACTTAAGAGCCTTAAGATCTATGGTCAGGTTATCAATCCGTTTGACATCTACCAGTCAATCGACGGTTGGGACCTCGATACAAATGCTTCTTACTACAACCGCAGCTGGGTTATCGGTCTTGAAGTAGGTTTCTAATCTTGACACCTTAAATATATAAAAATAATACAGAAATGAAATTCAACAAATATATTGCGGCTGGTATACTCGCCGCTATGACCGGCGCTGGATTCTCATCATGCTCAAGCGACTTCCTTGATGAGGAGATGACAACCGGCTTCACAACCAAATATTTTGAGACTCCGGAAGGACTCCAGTCCCTCACGCTTTCTCTCTACGGACATATCCGTTGGATCGGCGGTTACGAGTCTCAGGGTTACAATGCGTTCATGGGTGGTACTGACGAATTCGTTATCGGTACCGACATGGCAAACGAAATGTGGCTTACTTACGACGTGCGTATGGCTCCGACATGGGTTACTGTAAACGGTAATACCGGTACAAATGCTCATATTTGGGACGAAGTTTACTTCGGTATAGCTTCTGCCAACACTATTATCGCTTCCGCTGATAAGGTTGCCGATGAAGCAGTACGCAACGAATGTCTCGCTCAGGCTTACTTCCTCCGCGGCTATAATTTCTACCTTCTCACTTCTCAGTTTGGTCGTTGTGCTCTTCAGACTGAACCAATCAAAGGTGTAGTTCGTACTTTCGAGCTTACAACTCCTCAGCAGTGCTGGGAACAGATTATCTCTGACTTCCGCAAGGCATTCGAACTTTTCGATGGTGAAAAGAATAGCCTTGCCGGCAAGCCCGTTAGCTGGACTAAAGCAACTGCAGGTCACTTCCTCGCTAAGGCTCTCCTTTTCGCAGCTTCTGAGCGTAATGCCGACTGGAATAGCGACAAGAAGCAGGCTTATCTTCAGGAAGCTCTTCAGGCTGCCAACTACACTATTGGCGCACGTGCTCTTGAAAAAGACGTAATCGACCTTTATGGTGACTGGTCAGGCGTTAACTGCGACATTGAAAAGAGCAATGAAATCCTTATGGTTGCTGCACACGATGATAACTTCACCGGTCGTACAGCTTCTCGTAACCCCGGCGCTTTCTTCAATCCTCAGTTCTCTAACTTCGCAAACACTACACTCGGTTCAATGCGTGGTTGTATAACCGGAGGTAAGGACTTCCAGCGTTTCCGTCCGACTGAATACACGCTTTCAGCATTCGATAATGTAAACGATGCCCGTCTTTGGAAGTCATTCGCTACCGTTTACGGTACTGCTGTTGAATACAAGGGTGATGCCGCTAATGGTGTCGATCCCGTTCATATCGGTGATCCCTCAGTTGTGTTTATCATCAACAAGAAGGATGAACATGCTTACGACAAGTTTACTTTCGGTGCAAAACGTTATCAGAAAGAGGCTAACTTCGTTGATGAAAAGGGTCGTCTCCCCGAAGCCGGTCGCAAGCAGGTTCGCAATGGCGAAACTACTTTCTCAGGCAAGCCTAATCAGCCCATCCTCAACTCTTGGATTCTTTATCAGAATGGTAAGTACATGGGTGACAACTTCGGTAACACAAATGAAGGTGCATACGGTGCTCACGGTGCCAATATGTTCCCCGGTGTAAGCAAGCATACTTGCGGTTATCTTAATGCATTCGCAGGTGATAACGGTTCTCGTGACCTTATCCTCGCTCGTCTTGGTGAAACTTACCTCGTTCGTGCTGAAATCAAGGTTCGCCTTAACGACTATGCAGGTGCCAAGGAAGATATCGACGCACTCCGTCGTCGTGGCGCATGGCACGCAGGTGAAAACCGCAGCTACTATGTTGACGGTTGCTACAAGGCTGCTACCACTACTTCAAACGTAACAAACAAGGCAGCAAATATTGCAGCAAACGATGGTTGGAACCTCGGTATGAACACTTACTATCTTTCTAACCCGGATGTAGCTCCCACCACAGCTTCAACTGAAGCAGAAATGACTTCTTGGACTTGGGATAAGCTCCCTGCAGAGGACGAAGCAATCCTTGCTAAGATTGGCGTTTCAGGTCAGTTTGAACGTGCACTCCACTTCATCCTTAACGAACACACTCGTGAGCTCGTTGGTGAAATGGTACGTTGGGAACACCTTTCTCGTACAAAGACTATCGAGAACCGTGCAGTGAAACTCAACTCTGACATCAAGTTCTTCAACCCGAGCAAGCACTATCTCCGTCCCGTTCCTCAGGCATTCATCGATAACCTCCAGAATCCTGACGGTACTAACCTCTCAGACGCTGACAAGGCTGCATGGCAGAACCCCGGTTATAATTAATCACAATAGTTCAGACTGTTAAGATTAATAATTAACAATAACTGAATAACCTGATGGTCATTTGCCGAGACGTTTAGTCCGGATGACCATCAGGTTTTTTTATATTTTTAAGGAGAGATATTGTCAAAAATTAAATAAGAATGTATAAATTTGTACATTCGATGTCATAGATCGGAATTATTCTACACAAATTATATAATATCATGAAAAGATTTGCATTTAAAATGTACCTCAAACCCGGTTTTGAGGAAGAGTACGAGAAACGTCATGCCGCACTTTGGCCCGAACTCCGTCAGCGAATCACTGATTCAGGCGTGAAGAATTACTCAATTTTCTGGGATAAAGACACCAATATCCTCTTCGGCTATCAGGAGGTGGAAGGCGATGCCAATTCACAGGATGCCGAAGCAGCCGATGAAATCACTCACCGTTGGTGGGACTATATGGCTGACATAATGGAAGTAAATCCTGACAATTCGCCTGTCACTGTGCCTATCAAGGAGGTATTCCATCTTGATTAAGCCTTTAGGCTCCCTCTCCTCATCACTTATTATCATCATTTCAACTAATGAACTCATACCTTAAGAGTTCCATAGATCTTATTCGTCAGATTGTCCGATTTTAATCGGCTTTAAATTCGTATTTATGAAAAAACTGCTTACTCTTATTCTCCTCCTTATAGCTCTGCCATCTTTTGCACAAGGCAAATATGACATGAGCAAACTCCGTATGGAGAAACTTGGCAGAGGTGTGGTGGCTGTAAGGGAAAATCCCGAAAACGTCGTGGTAAGTTGGCGCTACCTAAGCTCCGACCCTGAAAATATTGCTTTTGACGTCTATCGTGACGGTAAAAAGCTTAATTCCCATCCTATTAAGGATGCTACTTTCTATACTGATAAGTATAAAGGCTCTAAGGCGGCAGTATATACTGTTGTCCCCGCAGGTAAAAAACAGACAGGCGATTCTTATACTTTGCCGTCGGATGCCCCTGTGGGTTATATAAATATCCCTATTGACCGTCCGTTGCGCGATGTCGATGAATTTGGTAAAGAGTATACCTATTCAGCCAATGATGCTTCCATCGGTGACGTGGATGGCGACGGCGAGTATGAGATAATACTTAAATGGGACCCGTCAAACGCTCACGATAATGCGCATAACGGTTTGACCGGTAATGTGATTTTCGATTGCTACAAACTTGACGGAACACGCCTTTGGCGCATAGACCTCGGTCATAATGTGCGTGCAGGTGCTCATTATACTCAGTTTATGGTTTACGACCTTGACGGTGACGGCTCTGCCGAGTTGGTATGCAAGACTGCTGATGGAACCATAGACGGAACCGGTAAGTTGATAGGCGCGCCTAAGGCTGACTGGCGAAATCTCAAGGGCAGAATAGTGTCAGGTCCCGAGTATCTTACAGTGTTCAACGGCAAGACCGGTGAGGCTATGCAGACAATTGACTATATACCCGAACGAGGCAATCTTCAGGACTGGGGCGACAGTTATGCCAACCGTTCCGACCGTTTCCTCGCTTGCGTGGCATATCTTGACGGTGAGCGACCCTCGGTGGTGATGTGCCGTGGTTATTATACCCGTACCGTGCTTGCCGCCTTCGATTGGGATGGCAAGAATCTCACAAGCAAATGGGTGTTCGATAGCAACAAACCCGGTAACGAGGCATACGCCGGTCAAGGCAACCATAATCTCCGTGTGGCAGATGTTGACGGCGATGGTTGCGATGAAATAATATACGGTCAGATGGTGGTCGATAACGATGGCACCGGTCTACATTCCACAGGTATGGGTCATGGTGATGCCATGCATCTTATCTCGGATGTCAATAATGAGAAATATTACATCTGGGGTTGTCATGAAAATCGCCGTGACGGTAGCACACTTCGTGAAGCTGCCACAGGTAAGGTGATTCTTCAATATCCCAGCAATATGGATATAGGACGTTGCATGAGTGCCGATATTGATCCCCGTTACCCCGGTAATGAGGTATGGTCGCCCAACACTGAGGGTCTGCGCTCGTTCACCGGTGAACTGATACAGCCTTATAAGTTTAAGGGTGAGGCTAAGTGTGCTATACCTGTCAATATGGCTGTCTGGTGGGATGGGGACCTGCTGCGCGAGCTCCTTGACAGAAATCAGATAACCAAATTTAATTGGGAAGCCTGCAAGATGGACACAGTTTTGGTTATGGAGGGTGCAGTCTCCAATAATGGAACCAAGGCTAACCCATGTCTGCAGGGTGATATGGTAGGTGACTGGCGCGAAGAAGTGCTGATGCGTACTCCCGATAGTTCCGCATTGCGGTTGTATGTTTCTACTATCCCGACCTCATACCGCTTCCACACCTTCCTTGAGGATGTGCCTTACCGTCTGAGCATAACTAATCAGAATGTGGCATATAACCAGCCCACACAGCCGGGATTTTACTTCGGTCCTGACATGAAAGGGAAAAAGGTGAGGGGAACGGTGGTTAAATGACCGCTTAGTATTAATTATCCAATCTAAAATAAGAATTCTAAACCCAAATAAAAATATATCATGAAAGAAGAAATGATTAAGAAGGCTTATGAAATAGCCAAAGAACGTTATGCCGCTGTAGGCGTTGACACAGACAAAGTACTTGAACAGATGCAGGATTTCCACCTGAGTATGCACTGCTGGCAGGCAGATGATGTTGCCGGTTTTGAAAATCAGGGCGGATCTCTCACCGGTGGTATCCAAGTTAACGGTAACTATCCCGGTAAGGCTCGCAATATCGATGAACTCCGTGCCGATATTCTCTATGCAATGTCACTTATCCCCGGTAAGCACCGTCTTAACCTCCACGAGATTTACGGTGACTTCGGTGGCAAATTCGTTGACCGTGACCAGTGCTCTGTTGAACACTTCCAGAGCTGGATTGACTGGGGTAAGGCAAATGATATCAAACTTGACTTCAATTCCACATCTTTCTCTCACCCGAAGAGCGGTGACCTCAGCCTCGCTAACCCCGACAAGGCTATCCGTGATTTCTGGATTGAACATTCAAAGCGTTGCCGCACCATCTCACAGGCTATCGGTGAAGCTCAGCAGGATCCCTGTATCATGAACACTTGGGTGCATGACGGTAGCAAGGATATCACTGTAAACCGCTACATGTACCGTGAGCTTCTTAAGGATTCTTTGGATCAGATTTTCGAACACAAGTATGACTGGATGAAGGACTGCGTTGAGTCAAAGGTGTTCGGTATCGGTCTTGAAAGCTACACTGTAGGTTCTAACGACTTCTATACCGCTTACGCTTCCAAGAAGGATATGATGATCACTCTTGACACCGGTCACTTCCATCCCACTGAAAGTGTGGCTGACAAGGTTTCCGCTATGCTTCTTTTTGTTCCTGAATTGATGCTTCACGTGAGCCGTCCTATCCGTTGGGACTCTGACCATGTTACTATCATGGATGATCCTACTATGGATCTCTTCAGCGAAATCGTTCGTGCCGGCGCTCTTAACCGTGTACACTATGGTCTCGACTATTTCGATGGTACTCTTAACCGTATCGGCGCATACGTTATCGGTAGCCGTGCCGCTCAGAAGTGTATGCTTCGTGCGCTTCTCGAGCCACTTGCAACCCTCCGCAAGTATGAACTTGACGATAAGAAGTTCCAGCGTCTCGCTCTCCTCGAAGAGTGCAAGAACCTCCCGTGGAATGCCGTTTACGACATGTTCTGCCTCAAGAACGGTGTGCCCGTAGGCGAAACATTCATTCCCGAAATCGAAAAGTACGAAGTAGAAGTAACTTCTAAACGATGATACTTATCGGCTTACTTATCATAGCCATCGGTGCTTTCTGCCAATCCAGTTGCTATGTGCCCATCAACAAGATCAAGTCTTGGAGCTGGGAAAGCTACTGGATTGTGCAGGGGGTATTCGCATGGGTGATATTACCATTCCTCGGCGCTCTTCTCGCTGTGCCTGCCGGGCATTCTCTCACTGAGCTTTTCACCCCCGAGCAGTCATTTAACATTTGGATGACAGTGCTTTTCGGTGTGCTTTGGGGTGTGGGTGGACTCACATTCGGTCTGTCGATGCGCTACCTTGGTGTGGCTCTCGGTCAGTCAATAGCTCTCGGTACATGTGCAGGTCTCGGTACTATCATGGGTCCCGTGTTGCTTAACATCTTCTTCCCTGAAAATGATCCGTTGTCACAACTCACATTCGCTGTGATTATTGGAGTGGTGGTTACCTTGGTTGGTATAGCCATAATCGGTGTGGCAGGCTCTATGAAGGCTGCGTCGCTCAGCGAGGAGGAGAAGAAAGCGGCAGTCAAGGACTTCAACTTCCCGAAAGGTATTGCTATAGCACTGCTTGCCGGCTTCATGAGCGGCTGCTTTAATGTCGGTCTTGAATTTGGTAGCGGTATCAACTTCGGTGAGTTGACTCCGGATATGTTCAAGACTCTTCCGGCTACTTTGTTAGTGACATTAGGCGGTTTTGTAACCAATGCCGTTTACTGTTTCTATCAGAACCAGAAGAATCATACTTGGGGCGACTATGCTAAGGGTGGCGTGCTTGTCAACAACCTTTTCTTCTGTTTGCTCGCCGGCGCTCTCTGGTATAGCCAGTTCTTCGGACTCGCTCTCGGCAAGGGTTTCCTTACCGATTCGCCCACTCTCATGACACTTTCATTCTGCATCCTTATGGCATTGAATGTGGTGTTCTCAAATGTATGGGGCATTATCCTTAAAGAATGGAAAGGTTGTTCCAAGAAGACCATCACAGTGCTAATCATAGGTATCATAGTGCTGGTGGTTTCTTGCTTCCTTCCGCAGTTAATATAATAAAGTCCGGTTTAGGCTCTAAGCCGGTTCATAATTCAATCATTATTACAAATAAAATGGCTTCAATTTTAGACAATCGTCCCGCTTTGGCGCATGAAGTATGGCAGGTGGCTGAAGTCGCCGGCTATCTTTGGCAGAAAGGCTGGGCTGAACGTAACGGTGGTAACATTACTATTAACATCACCGAGCATATCGATGATGAAATCCGTAATATGCCGGCTATAAGCCCTGTTTATCCCATCGGTGCGACTTTACCAAATATAAAAGGCTGCTATTTCTACTGTAAGGGTACAAATAAGCGTATGCGTGATCTCGCTCGCTGGCCTATGGAAAATGGTTCAGTGATTCGTATCCTTGATGACTGCGCTTCGTATGTTATCATAGCGGACAATCCTGTGAAACCGACTTCCGAGCTTCCTTCACACCTCGCCGTTCACAACTATATGATTGGCAAGGGCTCTGACTATAAGGCATCAGTACACACTCATCCTATAGAACTCGTGGCAATGAGCCACTGCAAGAAGTTCCTTGAAAAGGATGTTGCTACTCACTTGCTTTGGAGCATGATTCCTGAGACAAAGGCATTCTGCCCCCGTGGTCTTGGTATCATTCCCTATCAGCTCCCGAGTTCAAACGAGCTTGCCGAGGCTACCATCAAGGAACTTGGCGACTACGATGTGACTCTTTGGGAAAAGCATGGCGTGTTTGCTGTCGAGAAGGATGTTATGGCTGCTTTTGACCAGATTGACGTGCTTAACAAGTCGGCACTCATCTACATTGCGGCTAAGAACATGGGCTTTGAACCTGACGGCATGAGCGATGAGCAGATGCGTGAAATGACAATCGCATTTAATCTTCCTAAATAAACAAGCCGGACATGAAGCGACTCCCTCTGATTCTTATTTTGGGTGTCTCGCTGGCTGCTTGTTCGCAAAAAGATTCTAAAGGTGGCGGTGAGGAAATAAATGACTCCACATCGCCCCTTCATCTTTTGCAGCCGGACTATTCGACACCTTACGGGCAACTTAATCCTGATTCTGTCCGTGCCGACATTGACCGTGTTTTTGCATACGTTGACGCTGTGACTCCGGCTAAAGTGGTGGATGGCGAGGGTAACGAAATCACGGAACTTTCAAATCTGCCTGAGGATGCGATGCTTAATCAGGGCACATTCCGCCTTACGAGCTACGAGTGGGGCGTGATGTATAAAGCCCTCCTTGCCGCATCTGAATTGCTTGACGATCCGAAATACAAGGCATACGTTTCCGATAGAGTCGGTTTCCTTGCTAAAGCGGCTCCGGCTTTTGCCGAGTGGTCGAAGCGTACGGGCAAACGTGACGGTCAGATGCGTATGGTGGTGTCTCCTGCCACGCTTGATGACGCAGGAGCCATGTCGGGCGCTTTCATGGAAGCCGCTATGGCAGACTCCACATTGCAGCTTGGCGAAGTGATAGAGCGTTACTACGCCATCGTGGATAGCGGTACTCACCGTCTTGCAGATGGCACCATAGCTCGTATGCGTCCTCATCCCGACGCAGTGTGGCTTGATGATATGTTCATGGCTCTGCCGGCTATGGCTACCCGCAGTGTGTATGCAGGTGACAAGAAGCAACTTGACGAGGCTGCTAAGGTTGCCGGGCTCTTTATTGACCGCATGTGGATGCCTGACAAACAACTCTTCCGTCACGGGTATGTCGAAGGTCTTGCAGAGCAGCCTTCAATGGCGTGGGGTAGAGCTAACGGCTGGGCTATCCTGACACTCAGTCAGCTTCTCGATGCGCTGCCCGAATCACATCCGGGTCGTCAGAAGATTCTTGATACTTTCCGAGCCCATGTAAAGAGCCTTGCGTCTTTGCAGAGCAAGGATGGATTCTGGCATCAGCTTCTCGACCGCAACGACTCATATGAGGAGACCTCAGCGACTGCTATTTTTGCTTACTGTATTGCTCATGGCATAAATGAGGGATGGCTTGACGCCACAACTTATGGACCGGTGGCGCAGCTCGCATGGGAAGCGGTGACGACTAAAATCAACCCGAAAGGTGAAGTTGAAGGCGTATGCGTTGGTACCGGTATGGGTTTCGATCCGGCATATTACTATTATCGTCCTGTCAGCGCTAAAGCGGCTCATGGCTATGGTCCTGTGATATGGGCTGGTGCTGAGATGATTAAACTTCTCAATACCTATTATCCAAGAGTGAACGACAGTGCGATACACTATTACAAAGTTGACCCTGAAAATGGTGATATGCCTATCTTCTCGGTTGATTCCGCAGGAAAAGCACAGGTAATCCTGCATTGATTCAACCACCGAGGGTTAATTTAACATTCAACTCCATTAGTGTCCACTAAAAAATCATAAAAGTTCTTTGAAATAATTGAAATTCAATT
>CAJTMJ010000035.1 GCA_910577335.1 uncultured Duncaniella sp.
CGACTGAAAATTAAGTGTTTAACAGCATAAATTTAATTTTTGTCATCTACTAAAAGTACCGATAATGCCGATAAGTATATTAGGACTTTCGGCGCTTGGCTGGCATTTCATAATAAAGAAAAAAATGATTATATTCAGAATATAACCGTAGGATTGCAGCCGGGCAGGTATTTTATGGTTATAGAAGATAGCAAGGGTAAACCCTTAAGTGACCGAATTGCATTGGACGTATATTCCCGAGATGATATTTTTACCGTAGATAATATAAATTATTTGCAGTTGTACGACAGTGATTGTGTCAGGGTGCTACCAAGAAATGATTTTGAATATTCAGGGACTCTGATTGTTCCGGATGTCATTGAATATAAGGGGAAGACACTAAAAGTCACAGAGGTTGATCGCGAAGCATTTTCCAATCAGCAAAAGGTTGACGCGATAGTGTTCTCGGAGAATGTCAAAAAAATTGGGAGATCTGCGGTTCCGTATAATTTCAAAGTCGTTATTTTAAGTCCGGACTTAGAAATAGACC
This sequence comes from uncultured Duncaniella sp., assembly GCA_910577335.1. GTDB lineage: Bacteria > Bacteroidota > Bacteroidia > Bacteroidales > Muribaculaceae > Duncaniella. The sequence goes on from CAJTMJ010000035.1 coordinate 530, forward strand.
AACAGTTGTCAATTGGTTCTGTTGAAGTCTTTGTTCCGGATGCGAATTATGATAAGATTTCAAAGGTATTGGATGGTCTTAAGTCCGGTTTTTATAGACTGTATACATTATCCAATGATATTACTTTAAGCAATGTGCCTGAGTCGTTGGAAAATCCTGCTGAAGTTAAAATTTCATTTGACAGTTCTCATCCTTACACGAACCTAAATATACAATTTGAGCCGGAAAATTGCATATCTTATCAGACTTATATTGATGAGAATGATAACTATACTTTAAGGTTATATCCTCAAAATCCGGGTAATTGTACAGTTATTATATCTTCTTTGCAGCCATATAAGCCAATCTCTAAAAGTTTTATTGTAAAGTGCTTGGAATTATCAGGAATTGACGTAAGCGAAAAGGATGTTTATAATGATATTCGTGTTTCGGAAAATGTGCTTAGAATATTGAATCCTACTGCAAATGTTTTGGTCAGTGATGTTTCTGGTAAATCGTATCCAGTTAATTCTATTTCAGACAGTGAAATCATATTCTATGCTCCGGCTCCCGGTATATACATAATAAATATAGGTAAAAAAGCTTTTAAAATTTTGATGAACTTCTAATTATAGCACTGTTGCAAAATGTATTGGATGTAGGGATGCTTCGGGGAACATCCCTACATTAAGTTTTGCAACAGATTCATGCAGGGTGCAAAAGAATAATAATACAAAGAACTTGCTGCAAAATTGGTGGGTGGTGGGGTCAAATACGGTTCCAACATCCGATAAATTTTGCAGCAAATTCTTTATTATAAATCAGTTTTATGATTAATGGGTTAATCTGAAATTTTGATAGATCAAAATTTTGGGGATAGGTCTAAATTTTTGGAGGTCTAATTTTTTTGTAGACCTAATATTATTTGGTGGATTTAAAATAAGGAGAGTTATAAATTATACGGTTACGTGTATTTCGGCTCGGCGGTCCTGAGCGGCTGTCGGATAGGCGTTTGTCTCACCCATACCTTTGGTTTTCACATGATCGCCGGGGACTCCGTGGGCTATGAGATAGTCACCTACTCTCTTGGCACGGCGTTCGCTAAGACGCTGGTTGTAAGCGGAATTTCCGCTTTCGTCAGTATAGGCGACCACTGAAACGTATGCCCCTGTTGCAGCAACTTCTTTGGCAAGTTTGTTGAGGGTAGCATCGTCGGGTATATCCGAGCCATCAAGGGGGAAGAGATATACAACATCGTGAGGCACTGCCGTTGCGTTAGCGTTGGCTGTTGCTGTTTTAGCCGTAGCATAGGCTGTGGCGGCTTTAGCCATAGCGGCGTTTGATGTTTTCGCATTAGCTTTGGTGGCTGCATTGGCTTCGACCTCCGAGAGTGTGACTTCGGTTATCACAGCGTCCGGCTGTGCGTTAGTGTTGGATGCCAGAGCCGTCTTATTGGTCTGATTTACCCCGGAGGCGTACATATTGTCGCCGTTGCTCTTTGAACGGTCTGAGAACCAATAAATAGAGCCGACCAAAACGCCGAGAGCCAAGACTGTCAGCCAAGCCCAGCCCAAAAAGCTTCCTTTGTGCGTGACATGCCGATGCTCCACGTGGTGGGGATGATATGCTTCCTGCATAGGCGGAAGAGCTGATGCCTCCTTGTGAGCGCCCAGCTCCAACGGTTCCGGATGATCCGGCAACCTATTCTGATAATCCTTATTAGTTCCCATAAATGATAGCTTTGAGTTAATAATAATTTGGATTGTTGTTTTAGAGGTTGTTTAATAACCTCTTATTTATAACAAGCCAATCGTCTGGAAATATGGTTAATTTCTCTAAAGCTTCTTATAAAAATGTTTTTTGCTTTGAACCGATTTATGCGTATCTTTGCACTATGATTAAGAACTTGCTTTTTGATTTGGGCGGTGTGATCATGGATCTTGACCGCAATCGTTGTGTGAGGGCTTTCGAAGCTCTCGGCATGGCTGATGCCGAGGATTTCCTCGGGCTTTATGGTCAGAAAGGAGCTTTTCTGGCGCTTGAAGCCGGGCAGATAGATGCTGACGAGTTCCACAAGTGTGTCCGTCAGCTCATTTCACGCCCCGTCACCGATGAGGAAATCGACAAAGCCTTCAATGAATTCCTTGTGGGTATTCCTGTGGAGCGTCTGCGCGCTCTTCGCGAATTGCGCAAGCGTTATCCCGTATACCTGTTGTCGAATACCAATCCGATAATGATGAATTCCAAGATAGCGGAGGAATTTCGGAAGGAAGGTTTGGAGATAAATGATTATTTCGACGGCATAGTGACCTCGTATGAGGCAAAATGCTGCAAACCAGCCAAAGGTATCTTCGACTATGCCGAGGAGGTTTGCGGGATAGAACCGAAAGAGACACTGTTTTTCGATGATTCATCCTCCAATGTCGAGGCGGCTCGCCGTTACGGTTATCAGGCTGTGGTGGTGAATCCCGGCGATGAATTTGTGGATCTTTTGGGTAGATATAAAAACTCGAACGGCTGAAAGGTTGTTTATTAGACAGATTTTTTAATTATAAACTATGAATATCATCACTAAGAGCAACAGCGATCGTCGCCGCATAGCAGCGGTGGGTATGTACGATGGTGTGCATCTGGGACACAGGTTTCTGATTGACTATCTACGGGCTGAGGCTAAAGCCCGCAGTCTTGTACCTTCTGTGGTGACATTCTCACGTCATCCTTTGGCTCTTGTGCGTCCGTTGGAGGCGCCGGGGCTTCTTACCACCCTTGAAGAGAGGGTGAAGTATCTCGAAGATGCCGGGATTGAGGACGCTATATTGCTGTCGTTCAACGACAAGATACGCTACATGTCGGCACGGGAATTTCTGTCGATGCTCCATAAGAAGTATGGCATAGATGCCTTGGTGGTCGGTTTCAACAACCGTTTCGGACATGACCGTCTTGAAGGTTTCGAACAGTATAAGGCTATAGGTAAGGAGCTGGGGATGGATGTCATAAATGCTCCCGAATATGGCGGTCCGGCAGCTCCGATAAGTTCTTCTATAATACGCAAGTATCTTCTTAAAGGTCAGCCTGATAAAGCTTATGAAGCGCTCGGACATCCTTACAGCCTGAGAGGTGTGGTGGTTGACGGTAACAGATTGGGTCGTACCATCGGTTTCCCGACTGCCAATATTGTGCCGGTTGATTCCGCTTCGATTGTACCAAAAAGCGGTGCGTATGCGGCGTTTGTGATAACGCCTGACGGAGTGCGCCGTAAGGCTATAGTGAATATCGGTTTCCGTCCTACCGTGGCTGATGAAAATGTATCAGGTAAGTTGTCGATAGAGGCGCATATCCTTGATTATGTGGGGTATCTGTATGACGAAGAGATAGTTATAGAATTTGTGAAATACCTTCGCCCCGAAAAGAAATTCTCATCCACAGCCAAACTCCAAGAGCAACTAACAGCCGATGCTAACACAGCCAAAAGGCAATTGACAATTGTTTCAATTGAAAATTGACAATGGACAATTGACAGTTGAAATTTGACTCATCTGCTCAGCTGCTTTGCGTTGCAAAGAGCCGATTCATTGTGCTGTATGCTCTATTTTGTTGCGGTTCAATGGGGTTTGCAGTGGTGCAATAAGTGATAATGCGCTAATCGTTAGGAAAATCAGGTAAAAATGTTTACCTTTGAAACGGTTAGACAAACCTAATAGATTGATATAAATTAGCTGCCGGGATTCAGCACTGCAAATGCAGCGTATTTAATGACTTTCACAATAATATAAAACAACAGCACAATGGCAAATATTATTAAACTCGCTGACGTGGAGTCCGCTATAATAGAGCTTAGGGGGCGGCGTGTCATACTTGACAGCGATGTTGCCCGTTTATACGGAGTAGAAACCAGAGAGGTGAACCAAGCCATCAGGAACAATCCGGATAAATTTCCAGCCGGATATGTCTTTGAACTTACAAAGCAGGAGAAAGCGGAGGTTGTCAAAAATTTTGATAACCCTCAAATAAAGTTCTCGCCAAAAACACCCAAGGCATTTACTGAGAAAGGCTTGTATATGTTGGCTACCATCCTCAAGGGTGCTGTTGCCACCCGGACAACAATTGCGATAGTTGAAACATTTACCAAACTGAGAGAGCTGTCACGGACTGTCGGAGAGCTTGCCGATGCCTCTGACGAGTTCAATCAAAAATCCCTCATGCAGCAAAGTGGTGAGATTTTGGCAGATTTGTTGGACGACGGCATGAGAACCACTGATACTGAAACGACAATAGAACTGAACTTTGCCGTTTTGAAACTGAAACACACTGTAAAGCGTAAAAAGGATAATACCCAGGAGTAAAGTTGGTGGTCCTCATGTATTAGATAGCAGGATTGGCAAAAAGTATAAATAGAAGGATGGTGTAATTATATGTATTAAAAAAGTAAATGCTGTGTCATGTCTTGGCACAGCATTTACTTTTAATGTGAAAAAGATGGAAAGAGAGGATTACTTATAGAACTTGTTAATGTTGTTCTTTATCTTCTGGTTTCCGAGGAGGATGCGGTCAAGTGAGTTGAGCATACGAGATGCGCCACGCTGCTGGTCGAAGCGGATTGCGCTTTCTTCTGCGTTGTAGGGACGACCCTCGTTGTCAACTTCTGTAACTTGGAATACGATCACGCCATTGTTTGACTGCATCGGACCTACGAGCTGGTTGAGCTGAGCGTTTGCAACGGCACCCATGACTGCGCTCTCGTTCATGCCGAGACCGGGAATCATATACTGACCGAAGTTAACGGTGGTAGTGTCAACTGATGTGCCCATAACCTGAGCGTATCCTGCGATATCTTTAGCTTTGCCCTGATAATCTGCGATAAGCTTTTCAGCTTTCTTGTTGTTGCGGGCACGGGCTGCGAGCATAGAGTGGATCTGTGAATCACGAACGGGAGTGTAGCCTTCGTCATAGATATCATCGAGAGCCACAGCTACGAAACGTCCGCTCTGGATGTCACCGAAGATGGGTGACACTTCACCCTTTTTAGCATCCATAGCCCAAGCTACTGCTGAATGGGTGTCGTTGAGGTTGCCAACTATAGGAGTTGAAGCAGAAACTAAAGCGGGGAAGGTAGTGTAACCGGCTGCCTGTGCGCTGTCGGCAAACTGTTTTGCAGTCTTGTTAGCTGAAAGGTACAGCTGGAGATTGCTTTCGAGGTCGTTGATGGTAGCGTTTGACGGCTCAGTGGTGAATGACACGTTAGCCAATTCATAAACTGTCACGGGAGCAGTGCGTTCGCTCACACGGAAGATACGACCGTTTTCTGCAAGAGTGTCAGGAGTGAAATAAACGCCTGTAGCTTTGCCTTCGATTATCTCCTTGACGGGAGCGAAGTTGGGGTCAATGAGTGACACGCTCATATCCTGCTGTGACTGTGCCACGAGCGGAGATGCTGCGATAGAGTCGAATGCCACACCGTTGTTGAGAGCAGCTACGAGTGAGTCAACCTGTGCCTTAGTACCCTGAACGGTAAGATAGTCGATCTTAACTTGGTCAACCTCTTGGCTCTTGCCGAGAAGCTTGGCGATATTGTAGTCATTGCCGTTCTTAGAAACGAGCACTGCACGACCCACTGAGAGGGTGTCGAGAGCTGCTTTAAGACGGGGCTGCTTGTCGATGTTTTCCTGAGAGATGCGTGTGCGGTCAACGAGGAATTCAGGCATTTCAGAAAGACCCTGAGTTTCGGGGTTGGCGTTGAGAGCCACGATAGCGTCCTCAACTTTCTTCTGTCCTGCGAGCACGTCAGCTTCAGAGGGCACGATGTTTACAGCGATATAGTTGATGAGACGCTGGGGTTCGTCGAGGATGTAGCGGTTCTTTTCACCGTTGTAGAGATCCTTGATGTCACCTTCGGTCACTTCAAATTCAGCATCGGGAAGGGTTGAGAAATCCTTCTTGGCGTAGAGTATGTGGGAAGTGGCAGCGTTTTCATCGTAGATAGCCTTGGTGTCGAGGTCGTTAGCCACGAGAGTGCCGGCGAAAAGGTTCTGGAACTTCTGCTGGAGGAGCATTTGTTCAACTGACTTTTCAAGGCTTACCCAATACTGCTGGAGCTGCTGAGCCTGAGCCTGCTGCATACCGTATTTGGTGGGGTTGTAAGCCATGTCGTGAGCTGTTGCTGCGTCGGGCACACCGAGCTGCTGCTGCACCATACGGTCAACGTACTGTGAGTTTTTGCCGACCATCATTTCTGTAAGTTCTTCGTCGGTAACTACGAGTCCGAGTTCATTGATCTCCTCTTGGAAAAGTTTCTCGGCAATCATGGAATTAAGCACCTGCTGCTGGAGCACGGCGTTGTCAACACGGGCGCCGCGAGACTGAGCTTCTTGGGCTGCCTCCTGAACTCGACGCTGGAATTCCTGCACGTCAACTTTCTGATTGCCTACTTTTGCGATTGTGGTGCCTGTACCGAAGAAGGTACGGCCTGAAGTAAAGAAGTCACCGATGATAAAAGCCAGCAAGGCGGCTCCAACGATGATAAGCAAGAGCACAGACTTGCTACGGATTTTTTCTAATGTTGCCATTCTATGTTTAGATGATTTTTTTGATTTATTCGTTTAAGGTTTATGGCTAATGATAGCACAAATACGCAATTAACGCACAAAGGTACTATAAATTTCCATTACTGCAAAATACCTTTCCGCCAAACTTTCAATATTTTGGATTTATTTTGGTTTATGAATAGTTGAATTATGGAAATTAGGGGATTATTGTGCGTTGGGAGGCGATTTTGGGCTATTTTATGAGGGCGATGAGGCGGGCGATGATGTAGGCGGCGGTCATTGTGAGGACTATGAGGGCGGAGCAGGGGACTTCTATCACAGTTGCGAGGAAGAGTCCGGCAAGGCTGCATAGGAGCGAGATGGCAATAGAGAGGAACATTATGGTTTTGAATCTGTGACAGAATGTCTCTGCAGTCATCTGCGGAAGGGCGAGCATCGACATGAGCAGCATCACCCCCACAAGGCGAATGGTGAGGACAATGCATACTGCCACGAGCACGGTCATTGCCGTGGATATGAACATGACAGGCAACTGCTTGACGGCGGCAAAATCAGGGTCGAAGGCACAGATTACTATCTTCTTGAAGAAAGCTGCCATGAATATGATAAGCACCACTGTGAAAATGGCAAATGCCCAGATGTCACTGCTGCTGATAGTCAGGATGTTGCCGAAAAGGAATGTGTTAAGCTCAGGCACATAGCCGGGGGTGAGAAATATGAACAAGGTACCGATTGCCATACCTAAAGCCCATATCACCGCTATTGCAGAATCCTCACGGACTCTGTGGCGGCTTGACATCCATTGAACCCCGAGCGAAGAGGCGATTGCAAATAATGCTGCGCCGAAAAGAGGATTCCAGCCGAGATAATATCCTAATCCGAGTCCTCCGAAACAGGCATGTGTGACACCGCCCGATATGGATACCAGACGGCGGGTCACTATGTAGGTGCCGATCACTGCCGACGCGATGCTTATGAGTATCACGCCTGTCAATGCGTTGCGGAAGAAATCATAATCAAATATTTCCATATTAAATATCCTCTAAATATCCTCTAATTACCCTCTGAGTTAAAGATTGAGGTTTCGTTTCGGATTGCCGGTCATTGTTTTTGGTCCTGCGAAAGCATTATCCATTCGTCACGCAGTTGCTCCGGAAGTGAGATGTTGCGCAACGTCAGGCTTGCACCCCATGAGTATACATCTTCGGGTAGAAGCGTGTAGAGCACTTCACGGAATTGCTCCACCTCGTCTGATGTGTAAGTATGCGGTTCACGTCCGGCGTAACGGTCAAGCTCCTCGTCATCGAAATATAGCGGTTCGGTGAGTCCTGTTATCTTCTTTTCGCATACCGCATGAAGTCCGCAACACTCTTCGCCTTCAACCGCTGTTTCGGTTGAGCCGTACTCCTTGCCGGTTGCAGTGGCGGCTGGCTCGCCCGGTTTATGGGTTAGCCAAAGTATCAGACCGATGATTACGGTGACTGCTAATATTATTAACGCTCCAAACATTATATTCTTATTCCTGAACGTTTTCGGGGTTGTCTTCGCTCCGTTCCTCCACAGGCACTAATGTGAATCCGGCGTTGGCAAGCTGCTGCCAGAAATTGGGATATGACTTGCTCACCACCTCCACATTATTTATAACAATACCCGGGACATACAGGGCTATCGGTGCGAGACACATAGCCATGCGATGGTCGTCGTATGTGTCAAAGCGGGGTAATTCCATGTATGGAACACGTCTCCCTTCCCACGACACAACATCTTTTGACTCCACGGTAAGCATTATGCCTACTTTCATCAGCTCCTTAGCCACAGCGGTCACACGGTCGGTTTCCTTTATGGCAAGAGTGGAAAGTCCGGTGAACCGGAAGGGTAGACCCAACATGGCGCAAGTGACCATCACATATTGTGCGAGATCGGGGTTATCGGTGAAGTCGATGCTTATGCGGGCATCGGCATCGGGATTTGCGCAGAGGTCAGTGCCGCCGTTTTCACCTTCCCATTCTGTATCCACACCAATGTGTGAATATATATCGGCAAGCTTGCGGTCACCTTGGCATGATTCACGGGCGAGATTGTCGATTGTGACCACGCCTGACGACAGAGCTTCTATCTCATACCATGCGGCAGCCGCGCTCCAGTCACCTTCGATAGGTGGAAGGGTAGAGGTATATGTGCCTGAGGGGACGGTGATGGTGTTATTGTAAAACTCGCTCTCCACGCCGGCATCCTCCATCATTTTGAGGGTCATTTTTATGTAAGGGCGTGACACAATCTCACCCTCCAATGTCAGCTCAAGACCCTTTTCCATCTGTGGGGCTATCATGAGAAGCGCAGAGATATATTGGGAGCTTACTGAGGCGTCAAGTGTGAGCTTGCCTCCGGTGAGACGCTTGCCGGTGATGCGAAGCGGAGGATAGCCCTCTTCCATCACATAGTCTATTTGAGCGCCGAGTTCACGCAGGGCGTCAACGAGTACTTTTATAGGGCGTTTGCGCATACGTTCGGTGCCGTCAAGCACGAGTGTGCGACCCTCGCGTGTGGCGAAGTAAGCGGTTAGAAAGCGCATAGTGGTGCCTGCCGCACCTATATTTATAAAGTTAGCCTCTGATGGCTTCAATCCGTGAATCATGGAAAGAGTGTCGTCGCAAAGCGCAACATCCGTTAGCGCAGGAGCGCCGGGGGTAAGGGCATTGATGATAAGCGCACGGTTACTCATGCTCTTTGACAAGGGTAGCTCTAACCTCGTTTCGAGGAAATCTTCGGGGGGAAATATCTGGAAATTCATAATTTTTTAAGTTAATGCTAAGGGGCGTATAAGATGTGTGGCAAGACTGTCAATTCATGACGGGATGAACCGGAGCGGTTGACGGATCAACAGCTGTGACTATTATTTTGGAAGCTCCTCGCCACGGGAGTGTCCCGAAGTAGCGTTTGCAGGTTAGAGTCACGGGCTGTCCGGTACCCTCGTAGGATTGAATCACTCGTGCCAATGAATCATTAGGTATGGAGAAGAAAAAATCTCTCGAATAGATGCGGGTCGTGTCGGTAAGTTGCGACTGCGATATCATCTCACCTTCGAAGGTCTTGAAGATAATCCCTCGTTTTTCCACTCTCGTCACATAGCCTGTTGCCCGTGATTCAGTTGCGTAAGGTATGAAGTAACGGATATAGACTGCCACTCCGAGTATTACGAAAAGTATGAAGAAGAACCATCGCCATCCGTGACGTTTCCGTTTTTTTACTGCCGGTTGTGCTGCCGGAGTTGGATTATCATTATTGTTTCCGGTTCCGTTCCCGGCTTCAGGGAAAGTGAAGCCGTTCTGGCTCGGCTGAGAGTCAGTGGTAGTGGTATTTTGCTCCTCCTTGAAATTATGCAGGAAATAATCGTTACCTTTATCGTCGAATTTCATATCTTAGCTGATTTTTCAGTTCTTTTCACAATGGCAATCCATGCGAATGTGAATATGCCGAGAAGTATTTGGAGTAATGTTTGAGTTCCCATTACAAGATTGGCGAAAGAGTTGGCGTAGTCGGTGGTCAGGTCAGGCACTTTTGCGGTGTAGAAGCTGAGACCGAATATCATAGCCCATTGCCACGGACCTATTCCGCCGTTTGACGGCACCGCCATGGCTATGCTTGTGAACACATAGCATACGAGCAACGCTTGCATCCCGTATATGTCAAGCACCTGAGATGTGAGCGGGAATGAGCGGAACGCACAGTATAGCCCCATGAAGTAGCTGCCCCACAGAAGCACGGTGTAAAAGAGCCATAAGCCTTTGCCCGGCATCTTCCATATAGCCGAGAAGCCTATCCACAGCCCTCGCCACACACGTCGCACAAACGCAATCACTTTGTTCTCAGGGTATCGGGTGAATATCCACCATACGGCTACCAATGTGGCTATGACGGCACCCCAAAGTATGGGTGAGGTGAGGATTGAACTTATCGATGCGAATTTTTCAGGGTCCTGCGCAAGATATTCCCTAAGCTGGCTTCCCGAAGCAATAAGTGTGGCAAGCATGAACAGGGCGACAGCTATAGTGTCGGATAACCTCTCGGCGACCATTGAGCCAAACACCTCGGTGAAGGATGAACGGGTGCGTTCGGAAATGTATCCCGTGCGCCATACCTCTCCGAGTCGGGGGAATACCAGATTAACTGAGTATGTCCCGAATATGCTCAGGATGAGTTGCCACAGGGTAGGGCGCACACCTATTGCCTTAAGCTGAATCTGCCATCGGAGCGCTCGCCATATCTGCGCGCACACGGAAAGACAGAGGTTAAGCCCTATCCAGAAGAAATCACATTCATGACGTATTATATCCCACATCTGCTTCATGTCAATGTCATGAAACAGCAGCCAGCATAGCCCCACGGTGATCACGAGCGGGATTATGAACCCTATCAGGCGTGATGCGAGACTTTTCTTTTGGGCGGATGCCGATGTGGGTGATGAGATCATTTATCTATATATAATATGTATGAAGGATTAAGGGGTTATTAAACAACCTCTAAGGGTGAGTATCAGCGTCGGCGTCGGCGGTCATCCAAGCCGTTGTCGGTACCGGTGGAGAAACCTCCGTTACGTGTGGCTGAATTCATGAACGGGTCATCGAAGAATTCATCTTCCTCGTCCTCGTCACCTTCAGACTTTTCGTCACGTTCGCCTTTCTTCTTCTTGGGCTTGTTTTTCTTTATCTCCATCGGCTTCTGCTGGTCGATGGGGAGCTCATTTATATCCCAAGTCTGTTCCACACCCCAATTTTTCTTGAGGTTGATTTTTTTAGGATAATAGTAGACCTCCTCCGGCTGCAGGGAGTCAAGGAGATTGCCGGTGGTGTAAACACCGTTTGAATCAGCGTCGATGAACAGACGTGCGTAATATGTGCCCGGATTCAGGTATTCGACAGTCACCGATGAGCCTTTGACGGGAGCCATCGCCACTACGTTATCGCCGCTGTTAAGCACCTCGACTATGGCCGGACGACCGTCAAGCCCCTGCAGGTTGAATGAAAGGGTGGAGTAGTCGCTAAGCTTCTTAGTGGTGAATTCATGGGTGAATTCACTATTGGGGACACCGTACACATCTATTATAGCGCCGGAGTCTATTTTAAGCTTGTATTTTGTCCCTTCCTGCCATTTGTAGTCGGCTTTGAATTCCATCGGGCGCAGGGAGTCGGGGCGTATTATGTGAATCGGGGGTGCGGGGAGCCATGATGAGTCAGGCATCATTTCGAAATGTACCGCTGTGGTGTCAAATGATGCAATGGGGGTTCCCGACGACAGTCTGAGCGGGAGATTCAGTTCCTGTGTAGAACCTGATGCGGCTTTAAAGTCGATTGTCGGAGGTTTGGGGAGACGGCTTAAGGAGTCAACACGGTAAGCTGAATCGCCAAGCTCCTTTCGCAATTTCTCTTCCTTCTTACGGTTCTCCTCCTCTTCCTTAAGGCGGCGTTCCTCTTCACGCTTACGGCTTTTTTCGCCACGCATCACGAATCGCAATGTGTCGGTGGTGAGTGAAAGCTTGTCGAGAGTGTCTGTGCGGAGGTATCTCGCTTCAAGAAGGAGGGTGTCAAGCTCTATCAGAGAGCTGTCGGTAATCCAGTAGGTAAGGGTGTCGAGAGTTGCGTTAGCGTCGAGCACACTCCATTTGGATATGTCCTCACCGCTGCGGTGGGTGTTTATGAGTTTCAGTATGGGGAGAGTGTCGGCTTTGGTTCCGAACTGGAACTTAAGCTGGCGACGCTCGGGACGTTCATATTCGCTAAGATACTGAGCACTGTAGCCTTCGTTGAACCATGTCAGTAGTATATCGTCAGGGAGATAGCGTGTGCCGGGATGTGTGTATACGGAGTCACGGCCATCTTCGGTTTCGATAGTGTCGGAAACTGTGATAGGCTGGGTGGAAGGTGTGAGAGTGACATCGTAGAATGCTATATCTTCCGAGCGATCCCAGTGGTAGTCACGGTTATTGTCAGTTAGAGCGAATATGCGGTAGGGACCGGGCTTGAGGTTTCGCACGGTGAACTGACCCAACTGGTTGGTCTTGGTGATGCGTTCCAAGGGTAGGGTGGTGATGGCTGTGTCGGAAAGATTAGAGTAAACGCCCACGAGCATACCTTGCGCAGGTTCGAGATTACGTGCCTCAAACACCATGCCTGATATACGCAGGGTGTCGATGCTGTCGCCGGTGGAAAAATCGACTGCCAGACCGTCAAGTATGTTTGACTCATTGAGGTCCTTTATGGCATCGGCGAAATCGATAGTATATGTGGTGTTCGGAATCAGAGAGTCGCGCAGCTCCACAGTGACACGTTTGGCATTGGAAGTAAACATCGGAGTGGTGCGCTGCGGGGGTGAGACAACGATTTTATTCATTGCGTCTTCAAGGGCAATGTTTTCATCGAAATCAACAGTGATTTTAGTCCCTTTCACGTTCACCTGACCCGGCATAGGGTTGGAACGCACGAACACGGGAGGATCCTCATCACGTGGACCGCCTTCGGGGCGTCCCATGCTGGCACATGCCGCTAAAAAAGCGGCAACCACCATTAAGAACAGAAATCTCATAGTTGACGTGGATCGCATAATCTGTAAAGTTTAAATCAGTTCATCACGCAAAAGTATGAATTTTTTGGGAATTGACAAATATCAGTGTAGACACAACTATTTAACAGTTCCATCCGTTTCTAAGTTAGATACTCACTTTTAACTATTATAAACAAAATGGAAACCGTAATCATCAATATAGTCGGTTATGCAGCCGCTCTCTGCATGGTGTGCGGATATTTGCCGCAGGCTATACATACCATCCGTACTCGTGACACAGACGGGATAGCAGTGCCTACATTCCTCCTTTTAGGGCTCGGAAGCGTATTCTTTGTCATACAAGGGATCATGCTCAACAATATACCATTGGTGATCACCAACACCATCACTACCGTATCTTCAGCGATAGTGTTCGGTATAAAGATCCATAACGACCGCAAGAAACGCCGAGACAAAGAGCAGGGCGGGACACCTACTTCCTCCAGATGAGCTCTGGTGTGCCTGTGGCGTGGTTGATATAGCGCGCCAGCACAAAGAGATAGTCGCTAAGGCGGTTTACGTATGTGGTGACAAGTTCGGATACCACAGCGCCGGTGTCGATGAGCGTCAGGATGTCACGTTCGGCTCGCCGGCATATAGTGCGTGCGACATGAGCGTAGGATGCTCCCACACTTCCGCCGGGAATAACGAACAGGCGTAGCGGTGGAACCATTGAATCGAGTGTATCAATGGCTTTTTCGAGATAAGCAATGTCATCGTCGGTCAGCATCGGCACGGCTCCCTCCGAACTGTCGGCGAGGTAGGCGCCTATGTTAAACAGCAGATTGTTGACACGGAGCAATGTTTCGTTGACGAAATTGTCGAGAAACGATGTGTGGGCTTGGAGCAAACCAATATAAGCGTTAAGCTCATCGAGTGTTCCATAAGCGCATACGCGCGGCGAGTTTTTTGCCACACGAGCGCCGTTGACCAGCGAAGTGGTTCCCTTGTCGCCGGTACGAGTATAAAGCGGACTCTTTTTCATAATTTGCAAATTTAGGGATTTTATTTGTAATTTTGTACGCTCTCTAAATGATAACTGATTTAAACTAAAACATTAAGCTAAGACCGGAGTGTTCCGAGAGATCAGTTCTAAGTTTAATTTAATGATTATAAAACAATATGTTTTCAGGAATAGTTGAAGAAGCTGCGGTAGTCGCAGATGTAATCCGCAAGGATGGTAATGTTGATCTGAAGGTCAGATGCTCGTTTGTTGATGAGCTTAAGATAGATCAAAGTGTGGCTCACAACGGAGTTTGCCTTACCGTGGTGTCTATTCCGGGAGATGGCACTTATACCGTGACAGCCATTCAGGAGACACTCGACCGCAGTAATTTAGGTGATTTGAAGCCGGGCGACTTGGTGAATCTTGAGCGTTCGATGCTTATGAACGGACGTTTGGACGGACATATAGTGCAGGGTCATGTGGATACTACCGCCGTGTGCGAATCGGTAGAAGAAGTGGAAGGTAGCCGTTATTATAAATTCACATATGATGTGGCACCCGAGATGGCGGCGAAAGGGTATGTGACCGTTGAAAAAGGTTCGGTGACAGTTAACGGGGTGAGCCTCACGGTGTGCGACTCGGAGCGTTACTCGTTCAGAGTGGCAATTATCCCTTACACATTCGAGCATACGAATTTCAAGAATATAGAGGTAGGGACGAGAGTCAATATCGAATTTGACATTATCGGCAAATACCTCGCGCGTCTCTCGGAATTCTAACAGTGAGAAACATTACGAGGGTATTGATTGTTAGAGATTTGTGGGTTGACAGGTAGCCAAAGCGGTGTTAAGATTGTGATTTTAACTTTTTTAATTAAAAAAATTAAAACAGGACGATAAAATAGTCTAACTTTGTAGGCTCCTAACCTTGTAAAAGAAAATATAACATAAATTAAATCATGGAAAAGAAAGAATTGGACCGCATCAGCTATGCTCTCGGTCTAAGCATGGGAAATAATTTCCGTGCGAGCGGAATTCAGGAAATCAATGTGGAGGACTTCGCCGACGGCGTTGCAGCAGTGTTCTACGGTTCAGAGCCAAAGATGACATACGATGAGGCTAAGGCTGAAATCCAGAAATATTTCACAGCTCTTGAAGAAAAGCAGCGTGCCGAAGCAGCCAAGATGGCAGATGTCAATGAAGCAGCCGGCAAGAAGTTCCTTGAAGAGAATGGCAAGCGTGTCGAAGTGAAGACTACCGCATCAGGATTGCAGTATGAAGTAATCAAGGAGGGTGACGGCGAACAGCCTACCGCTCAGGATCAGGTTGAGGTACACTACACCGGCAAGCTTATCGACGGCACAGTGTTCGACAGCTCTGTGGAGCGCGGTATGCCTGCAACATTCGGTGTGACACAGGTTATACCCGGATGGGTAGAGGCACTTCAGTTGATGAAAGCCGGTTCAAAGTGGCGTCTTTTCATCCCGTCGCAGCTTGCATACGGTCCTCAGGGCGCAGGTGGCGTGATCGGTCCGAATGCTACTCTTATATTCGATGTAGAGCTTCTGAAAGTAATAAAGAAGTAACCATCACCTATCCCAGATGAAATCTATCCTTGCATCACTTTTTATGACGTTGACGGTTTTGGCAGCTAATGCTGTCGAAACCGGCGACTCGTTGTCAAGGGCTCTCGCTACCTACTGGGGCTCGGTCATTCCTGTCAGGGATATGACCCCGGCAGAGGTAGAGCGGTTTTCCAAAGGCTTGGAGGAATCCATGACAGCGGGAAATGACACTTTGCGTCAGGCTTATATAAGAGGTGTGCTTTACGGAGTGCGTCTTCGTACGAGTCTTGGTGAGATGACAGCTCTCGGTATGGATGCCAAAGCGGCTGAAGTGGGAGCTGCGATAGCCAAGGTGCTTAAAGGTGAGAATATAGGTTTCACTCCTGAGAGTGCGCAGAGCTATCTTGACAGCCTTCTTAAGCCGGATGTTGAGCCGGTTTCAGCCGAATCGCAAGAGAAGTTCATAGCGGAAGAGGCTGCGAAGGAGGATGCTGTCACCACTCCGTCAGGATTAGTGTTTCAGACCATAGAAGCCGGCGAGGGTGCAACGCCAACACGTGATCAAAAAGTGAAAATCAGCTATGTTGCTAAACTGAGCAACGGTGAGGTGTTTGACAGCACAGATGAGCCTGTGGTGTTTGATCTTATCAATCTTATTCCGGGATTTTCGGAGGGGTTGACAATGATGAAGCCCGGAGGCACTTACCGTCTGATAATACCTGCGAAGCTCGGATATGGCGATCATGGCGCCGGGGGAGTTATACCGCCGGGTGCGGCGTTGGATTTCACAGTGAAAATCCTGTCAATTGAAAATTGACAGTTGACAATTGACAATTGACAATTTTTTCAATTGAGAATTGACAATGGACAATGGACAATTAGTTCAATTGAGAATTGACAATTATTGCAATTGAAGGTGGGCGGGATTTATGGTTCTGGGATTAAATATTAAATATGGTATTTATTGTAGTATACTATTTATTATACTAATTTATATACGATATTTATTATTGATTAGAATTAATTGCTAATCATTTGGATTTGTTGAAATTAAATGGAATAACCCATTAACTAAAAAATATATGAAAAAATTTGTAATGCTTTGCGGCGCTGCCGCAATGATGATTACCGCAGTTACTTCATGTGGTAATTCAAGTAGTGCATCTGCCGACAGCGGTTTCGGTGACTCACTCGCAGTGGCTTTAGGTGCAAGCCAAGGTTCACGTCTTGCTTCTGACTACAACACTCTTCCCGAAGAGCAGAAAGCATCATTGAAGAAGGATGATATTCTTCGTGGTTTCAAGCAGGTAATCATGACAGATACCACCCAGCAGGGTTATCTTACCGGTCTTTCATTCGGACTTCAGCTTGCAGGTCAGCTTTATCGCTACGAGCAGGCTGGTATCAAGATTGACCGCAGCAAACTTTACGACGCATACGCTAAGGCTTTCAATGCAGACTCAATCAGCACAGAAGAGCTTCAGAAGGCTCAGCTTGAATTCCAGACTCTTGCACAGCAGGCTCAGGAAAAGATGATGGAATTCTATCGTCAGCAGGAAGAAGCAGCCAAGGCTGCTAAGGAAAATGCTCCCGAAGCTAAGGAAAACAAGGAAAAGGGTGAAGCTTACATCAAGGATGCTATGGCTAAAGACCCCTCTATCAAGATGACTGATTCAGGTCTTGCTTACAAGGTTATCAATGAAGGTACAGGTGAAGCTGTAGGTCAGAACGGCCGTGCAAAGGTTAAATATACCGGTAAGCTCATCGACGGTACAGTATTTGACAGCAACAGCGAAGGTGTATCATTCTCACCCCGTCAGGTTGTTCCCGGTTTTGGTGAAGGTCTCGCTATGATGAAGAACGGCGCTAAGTATGTTCTTTATATCCCCGGTAACCTCGCATACGGTGTTGACGGTACTCCTGACGGAAAGATCGGTCCTAACGCTACTTTGGTGTTTGAGATTGAAACTTCTGATGTAGAGCCCGGTAAATAATTACCGTTCGCTACAAAGGTAGCAACTTATAAATAAACAGAAATAGGATCGCTCCGGTATCACCCAATATTTCATGGGTGATGCCGGAGTGACTGTTTTAAGGGAAACGGATCTGCCGGTACGGTTATGGTCAGACGGTCTTCGGAGTGATGCGAAGGTGAGCGTCAGGGTAACGGAGTATGAGGCATGAAGCTTCAGTGAGCACAATAGCTTCGGTGTTTCTCACGCCCTGTTTGCGGAAGCTGATGCGGTCGGCAGTGAACGGCTGATGCGAGTATTTTGTAAGATACTCGGGGTCAATGACCATGCCACATTCAGGCATATCGCAAAGGTCGAAAATCTCGGAATGAGCCACATAAATGGTGCCGAACTTAGAGACAATCTTGTTGAAGTTGACACCCCATATAGTCTCTGTGTCGCCGGAAGAGACTGTGCGGGTGTAATCGAACTTGCTGATATCCTCAATCAAGCCTGAGCCGGCTACCATTATTTTGCGAGTGGAACCCGCACCCTGCGTAAATGCCTTTCGCATCAGGGATATCATCCCATTGTTGTCGAGATTACCGGGTGTGTAGGAAAATTCCTGTCCTGCCTGATGCCATATACCGCCTGTAAGGAATACCTCGTCATTTGAATCGGGAGATATCTGAAGGCGAGTGCGGTTGCCGAAGAGGAACGATTTTTCCATGCCGAGTCGCATATCTATTATGGCTACCTCTTCCTGATCGGAGAATGACCATCCGACCTCTTTGTCGGAAAGACGCTGATAAAGACTCTCCTCTATCTGTGCCTTGAATATCTGACAAAAATTGTATTCCTTCTTTGGCACAGCAGCATACTGGGGAGTCTGAACGTCAAGCTCGCAAGCGGCACGTCCCATTCTCACAACTTTGTCACCATAATTGAACTCAGGGATGGTGAGGATGTCATTGTCGGGAATCTGGGTGGGGCGAAGTACCAATGAGTTCCCGACTATATTAGTTACATAACCTACAAGTATATCACCTACAAAAGGATCGGTGACGTTTTTGTTGTTGGGGAATAGCACTGTGTCGGATACCGAGAATATGTTAGGTTTATCTACTTCGACCGAAAATGTACCGGTGGTGGATATCTGGCAAGGGGAATGTGAATTATTAACCTCGCAAACTGAGGGTTTGGTATCAACCGAGTAATATTCCACTTTCATGGAGCCTGAATGGCGTGAGCCGGCGAGTCGCGAGATTTGGTCGATGGGGGTTGAGGCAGGGCGGATTTTGGTGATACGTTCGTCAATCTCGCTTCGGAGAATGGAGGGTGACATGATTTCGGTATCGCGAAGTGTCAGGGGTGCTCCTGAAAGGTGTTCGCCAACGGCGGTTGAAACGGTGTTTGCTAAAGTCTGTGTGTTCATTTTGAGTTTGTTTTAATGGTTTGAAATTAAATTAGATTGACTATCTTATGTTCCAGATGCTTCTCGGCTTTCGTGTCAGAACTCTTGAGGTCGGGTCGGGGGTATCTGCCGAACGAACGGCGAGGTCTGAATGGCGTGTGTTTTCATATCGCAGAAGCTCAAAGGGGCGTAAAGGAACTTTCGTAGGTGAGGATTTTGCGGCGGTTGCCGGGTGAGCGGTGGCGTTGTTGTCTAAAGGTGAGGTTTGGGCTGGTTTACCAGATTCGCAACCGGGGTTTTCTTCAGGAGTTCGAGGAGCATCTCCAAGAGCATTTTCAGGAGCATTTCCAACAGTTTCTTGAGCGGTGTTTTCGGTGTCATTTTCAGATTCATTTTTGTTTTCATTTTTAAGGTTAGAATTAAGATTGGTTTCTGTGGTGATCTCGGGAACGATTTCCGGGTTGCCGGTTTCAAGGGCGGTTTCAAGCGGTGTTTCGGGGGCGGCATTTTCGATGATTTCTGCCGGGGTTTTTTCAGGAGGTTGATTTTCCATAGCGGTTTAAATTAAAAGTGATTGTTGTTGGTTGACATTGCAAAGTTAATATCGGAAAATACCCAAAAGAGTGCGAAAAATTCAATTTGATTGAAAAAAATTGTAATTTTGTGATTGAACTGATTTAACGGAATGTCAGTTACCATAAAATCAACACATTATACCTTAAATTATATTTGGAAATGAGATTAAAGAGTTTAATTCTGCTTTTATGTGTGCTTACGTCGGGAGTGATTAACGCAGACGGGATTGAACATCCGTGGAAAGGGAAGAGGGTAGCCTATCTCGGTGATCTTTCAGAGGTCGTATAAACATAGCACTTGACTCGCTCAAACGCACATTTCCTGAGAAGCAGATAGTGCTTCTCACACCTATACACCGCTCAGGGTTTTATGCCAACGAGAAGAACTGGCAGGTACCGGAGGATTACACAAACAGATGCGGTGAATATCTTGACGCATACGTGGATGCTGTGAAAGAGGCAGGGCAGGTATGGGCTGTGCCTGTGATAGACCTTGGGGCATTATGCGGGCTTTATCCGAGGATGGATGAATATGCGCACTATTTCCATAACGCAGAGACCGACCGCCTTCATCCGAACAATGCAGGACATAAGCGTATGGCGAGCACTCTAATGTATCAACTGCTCACCATCCCCTGTGTTTTTTGACATAGGTGACATTCTGCTATGTTTTCGTGGTTATTCCAAAGATTTTTTGTAAATCTGTATAAGGAATATACCCCTTTGAAATCAAGAGAGTTAGAAGAATTACCTCGTTTTGGGGTAATGAGCTGGCAACCGTCCTGATTGCCGTGGTCTGCATCGCTTTGCTTGTTTGGGAAACTCTTACGGTACAAAGGTATGAAAAATATTCAGACTGAAAGGATCATTCCAAAAATTATTTTAGTCAGAATATTGAGCATTCATCCTTATGCAGTCTTGGTTGGAAGCAATTAACGAACAAGGAAGCCACGGTAAAGGCAACTCCTACTCCTACCACGCCTGCCCATCCGTAATGTTGCCAAAACAGACCTGAAACGAATGTACCAGCAGAACCGCCCAGGAAGTAGATGGTCATATAAACGGTATTGACTCGGTTGATGGCGGATGCGTCGAGGGAGACCACGCTAGTCTGATTTGACAAATGGATGCATTGCATTCCTGCATCAATCAAAAGGATGGCGATTATCATCCACAAGTAGCTGTCATTTCCCAAAAATGCCAACAACCATGCAGCCAAGATAACACATCCCCCGACAATGGAGAAGAACCTTACGCCGTACTTCTGGATATAGCCGCTAATGAATACAACCGTAGACGCACCTGCCAATCCGCACAAACCGAGTGCCCCGATAATATCGTCATCCGCAAAGAATGGCTCTTGCTTCATCCGGAAAGCAAGGCAACTCCACAACGCAAAGAACGAGCCATAAGCCAATGCCGCCCTCAACGAAGCGATACGCAAGTACGGGTATTTGGCAAGCAGACGCAACAAGGATTTCATCAGACCCGCATAATTTTCACGTGAACGAGCAGGCAGAACGGGAAGCATCTTGTAAATCATAAGAAAGCATCCGAGCATAAACACACAAGCCACAAAATAGACGGAACGCCATCCCCACATATCAGCCAGGAAACCACTTAACACCCGTGAGCCAAGAATGCCTATGAGCAGACAGGACTGTATAATCCCCACGTTGCGTACCTTGTGTGCTGGTGCTGAATGGAAAGACACCAACGGGATGAAGAACTGCGGCATAACCGAAGATGCTCCGGCAAGCAAGGATGCGCCCCACACCCAATAGATGTTAGGGGCAAGTGCTATGGCAAGCAATGCGCACGATGAAATGATATAATTGGTCAATATCAGCTGCTTTCGTGAAACCAAATCGCCAAGCGGAATGACAAACACAAGTCCGACTACATAACCTATCTGGGTCAATGTCGCAACCATGCTGGCAGAAAAGTCGCTTACCCCAAAATCCTTTGCCATGCTGCCCAACAAAGGCTGGTTGTAGTAGCAGTTGGCAACGGAAAGCCCGGTAGCGACTGCCATCAGAGCCAGCAGAGGTGCCGGAATGCCGTGGTTTTCTCTCAATTCATATTTCATCATTTATTCCTCCTTTCAGTATGACACAACTTTCAATCCAATCAAGGAGGCAATGAGCGTGAACAGGAAGAAAAGCCGTATGGGAGTGGCCGGCTCTTTGAAAACGAATATCCCAATCAAGACCGTGCCGACCGCTCCGATACCCGTCCAAATAGCGTATGCCGTGCCCAAAGGCAAAGTCTGAACCGCTTTGGCAAGTAATGCCATACTCAATACCGTGGAAGCCAAGAAACCGCTTCCCCACAGATAAAAACCAATACCTGATGCCTCTCTCGTTTTTCCCAAGCAGAATGTAAGGCTTACCTCAAACAATCCTGCCATAAATAAGATTATCCAATTCATACCTATGATTTATTAAATTCGGGTGCAAAAGTAAGCAGGTTATTCCTGAAAACTTTTTGCATTTGGTAAAAACGCCTTTTGCATTTGACAAAAAACAGCTGCTCGTTTTCGTTTCTGTGCGCTATTTTATAATTTTGTGCCACAACTACAATAACTTATGGATATAAAGGAAATCATCAACCTGAGATATGCCATGCCGGACGCGTCTTTTGACAAGTTACGGCAATGCCTGACGGAAGTCTCATACCCCAAAGGATTCCAAGTGTTGGAATATGGCAAGGTAGAAAAGGACATCTTTTTCATCAAGAAAGGCATTGTTCGCGCCTATACTCTGGTGGAGGGGAAAGAAATCACTTTTTGGGTCGGCAAGGAAGGGGCGACCATTGTTTCCATCAAAGGATATGTGAATGACGAGTCGGGATATGAAACAATGGAGCTGATGGAAAATTCTGTCTTATATGTATTGGAAAGGAAAAAACTGAAAGAGTTATTCTTGGAGGATTTGCACATAGCCAATTGGGGACGGCGTTATGCGGAAATGGAACTGCTTGCCGCCGAGGAACGGCTGATTTCCATGTTGTCTGCCGTCGCCTCGGAACGGTATCACGAGTTGTTGGAGAAAGAGCCTGATTTGTTACAGCGGTTGCCGTTAGGAAGTATCGCCACCTATTTAGGCATCACACAGGCAAGTTTGAGTAGGATTCGGGCACAAATAAAATGACGTTTCAACCAACTGAGGATAGCAAGCGGTTTTGGTCTGCCCCAAACACAAACTTGCTATTCTTCCGTTATTATTGTTTATAATCCCATGCCCTTGCCTCTCCTAAGCGGTTCAACCGTCCTTTTAACGGATGAGAACAGCCTGCCAAACTGCTCCTTGAACCACTCTCCAATCACTTGCCCGTTGATGGCAAGTGCAAGCTTGGACTTGTCTTTCGGGTCTTTTACCACTTGGAAGCCTGCTTCCTCGGTCGTGAACTTCCGCCTGTGCTCTTCCGAATAGAGCTCGCCCTCGTAGAACAGCGGTTTGCCGCTGATGAGCGTGGCAGTCTGCCTTTCGTTGAAGCCGACTTTAAGGCAGAACTTCTCCATATACACTAGCTCTTGAAACAGCGGAAACCATTTCTTGGCTTTTTGGATAATGGATTTTAGGAATGACACTTCCTCTTGGTGTGCCGCTTCCTTGTCCGCCATTTCTCTGCGGTGTTTGGCTTGCAGTTCCATCAGTTGGCGGCTGTGTTCCTCCTGCTGCCGCTCCATCTGCTTTTGCAATAATTCGATACTCTCGTCACGGGCGGCAACCTCGCCTTGCAAGGTTCGGTTGTCGGCTTCCAACTCTTTCAGTCTGCCGCTACCCAAAAGAGAACCTACTTTTGCCACGAGTGCCGCTTTCGCCTCGGTCTTGGCGGCTTCCAGTTTCTCCGACTTGATTTCTTTTTTGACTTCGTCAAGTTCCTGCTTTGCCTGTTGGCGTTCGGTCTGCAACTGCTGCACGTTGGCTTCAAGCTCTCCCGTCTGTCGTTTCAGGTCACGGTAGTATTGGGCGGTGGTGGTGTGCCGTGCCTCCGAACCTCGTATGCCACGATTCAAGCCGTACTTCGCCATCGCTTCAGCATAGCTATCGTGGTAGGCAACAAGCCGTTCACGGGTCAGGAGGTCATCGGCACATAAACGCACGGCATTGGCTTTCTTGCGGTAGGTGCGTTTGCTGTCCGCTTGTTTCTTCTTGGCTTTCCTGCGCTCTCCCGTCACTATCGGCACGACCGTAGCATGGATGTGCGGCGTGTGTTCGTCCATGTGCAGCACTGCCGAAACGGTGTTCTCCCTGCCGAACGTGCGGTGCAGCCATTGCAGGTTGCCATCGCACCATTCGGATAGTCTGCCCTCGTCCTGCACTCTCACCATATCTTCATGCGTGCCCGAAAGCACGATGCGGATTGCCCGTACTTGGTCGGGCGTTATCTTCCGTCTGATGTCTGCCGTGCGGATGCGGTGGCTTATGGCTTCGGTGCGGTCTGCCACACCGTCGGGGAATTGCACCAACTCACGGTTGAGATGTGTGCGTGTGGGGTCTGCGTTCTTGGGCATGGTCTTGCGTTCTATATGGTCGGATGCGCCCGTGTCCCTTGCCTCTAAACTCTTGCCCTTGGCACGGTTGCCCTTTGCGTCCCAAAGCTCCTTTGCGATGCTCCGTTTGCAACTGAACTGCGCCACCGTTCCGTTGATTGTAACCCGTCCCATGATGGGGACAATTCCGTTCTTCTCCTTGCTGCCGTTCGCATAGAACAGCACGCGAAATGTGCTCCTTGTCATACTCGTTTTTTTGGTTGCAAAACTATAAATCAACGAGTTAAACCTTGACAAGCAAACCTACGCAGAGCGGCGCAAACGGAACGGTGACTGTTAAATCTGCATTTCTGACGGGTAACGATTAGGAAACCGTTCTCTTTCTCCAATCCGCTTTGAAACGCTATTCAGCCCTCTATCCAACTTCCGCGATTTTCTCCTAACTACTTAATTCACAGATTACATTGCGTTAATCTTCCAATTTTTGGCGGTTATTCCACAGATTTTGCGTAACTTTGCACAAATTTACTTGCCAATAGCCATGAAATGTAAATCATATAAAGGGATGACGTTCCGTCCGTATATAGAAAATGACCGTATACAGGCACGAGTAAAAGAACTTGGGGAACAGATTTCCCGTGACTACGAGGGTAAGATACCTCTTTTTATATGTGTGCTCAATGGTGCGACACCATTTGCAATGGATCTCTTCCGGGCAGCAGATATAGATGCCGAGATCACTTTCATACGCTTAAAGAGCTATGAGGGGACAGGCTCGACCGGAACAGTGAAAAAGGTGATGGGGCTCTGCGAGGATATCAAGGGGCGAGACGTGGTGCTTGTCGAGGATATCATTGACACCGGTAACACAATGGTAAAACTTCTTGCCGACCTCAAAGAGCTGGAGCCGGCAAGTGTCCGCATTGCCACACTTTTGTTCAAGCCTGAAGCGTTGCAGGCAGATGTAAAGGCTGACTATGTGGGATTTGAGATTCCGAAGAAGTTTATTATAGGGTATGGATTGGATATTGACGGGCTGGCAAGGAATCTGAATGACATATATATTTTGGATGAAAAATAATCATACGTTTCAGATAGGTAAAAAGAATGTTTAATCTTGTAATTTTCGGTGCCCCCGGTAGCGGTAAGGGCACCCAAAGCGAAAAGCTTATCGCCCATTACGGGCTTACTCACATTTCTACCGGCGAAGTTCTCCGTGCAGAGATAGCCGCCGGCACAGAACTTGGAAAAGTGGCTGACAGCTACATATCCAAAGGGCAGCTAATCCCCGATGATCTTATGGTGGATATTTTAGCAGCCGAAGTTGACCGTCTGCGTCCGAATGCGCAGGGATTTATCTTTGACGGCTTCCCCCGTACCATTCCTCAAGCTGAGGCATTGAAAAAGATGCTTGAAGAGCGAGGCGAAGAGGTTCACTCGGTAATAGGTCTTGAAGTTGACGACGAGGAGCTGATGGAACGACTCATCAAGCGCGGGGCAGTGTCGGGACGTGCCGATGACAATGCCGAAACAATCAACAACCGCCTGAAGGTATACCACTCCACAACCTCACCCTTGCGTGAGTACTATCAGAAGGAGGGTAAATACCATGCCATAGAAGGTTCGGGACATGTGGATGAGATATTCTCGAAAATATCAGGAGCTATCGACAAACATCCCGCAGCGCCTAAGAAATAATAGTTTAATTAAGTTCAATTCGATAAAGTGATGGCAGAGAAAGAGCCTGAATTTTCCCCGGTGGAAAAAATGAGCTACGCTCAGAGCGTGACGGAGCTTGACAACATTCTGAGAATGATGCAGAGCGACAATTGTGACATAGATCATCTTGCCGCTTACACACGTCGTGCGGCTGAGTTGCTCCGGGCTTGCAGGTCGCGCCTCACTACTACTGAGGAGGAACTTAAATCAATCCTGGCGACACTTGAGGAAAAGTAGCAGTACCCGTAGCAGACAGGATGAGAAAACAGGAAATCGAACAAACATTATTAATAACCATATATGAAGACACTTCTTCCAATTGCAGCAGTAGCAATGACACTAACATTCACAGCGGTGTCATGTAAGAAGGATGCAGCCGACCATCTGGCAAGCCTTAATCCGAATTACATAGATACTACTATCGCTCCGGGTACCGACTTCTATTCCCATGTAAACAAGGGCTGGATGGACGCTCACCCGTTGACAGCTGAATATGCCCGTTACGGACAGTTCAACATCCTTAATGACTCATCCGAACACCGTGTGAGGAGTCTTGTAGAAAATCTTGGTGCCACTAATCCCCAACCCGGCACCGTGGCACACAAGGTATGGACCATCTACTCACAGGCGATGGATACCGCACGCCGTAACGCAGAGGGCGCAAAGCCTATTCTTGCCGACCTTAAGAAGATAGAGGATACCCCCCATGAAGGTATGGAGGATCTGTTTCTCTGGATGCACGGTAACTATGCAAGTCCCTTCTTTGGCGCAGGACCTATGGAGGACCTTGCCAATTCAAATGTCTACGCCATGTATGTATCGGGCGGAGGCATGGGTCTCGGCGACCGTGACTACTATCTCCAGAATGACGAGCGTAACACCGCAGTGCGCGAGGCATACAAAAAGCTTATCAATACTCAGATGCAAAATGCAGGGTATTCGGCTGAAGATGCTCAGCGTATTGTCAACAATGTGATGAAGATTGAAACTTCACTCGCTGAAGTAGCCCTCACCCGTGAGGAGAGCCGTGACATACCACGTATGTATAACCCCCGCACCATCGCTCAGGTAAAGGAGCTTTATCCCAATGTAAACTGGGACCGTTTCTTTATCGAGACTATGGATATTCAGACACCCGACACTTTGATAGTGACTGAGCTTAAGTCTGTTGACCGTGCCAACCAGCTTATGGGTTCGCTCTCAGACCGTGAAATCAAGGATTACTATCTTTGGAAGTATGTCGCACAGGCATCTTCACGCCTGAGCGATGACTTCACAAACGCATCATTCGAATTCAATAAGGTGATGAGCGGTGTTCAGGAATTGCGTCCTCTCTGGAAACGTGCCCTTGGCGCTACCGAAGGTGCGCTCGGTGAAGCTGTGGGTCAGCTTTACGTTGAGAAATATTTCCCGCAGTCATCAAAGGATTATATGCTCGGACTTGTGGAGAATCTTCGCACAGCTCTCGGCAAGCATATCGATAACCTCGACTGGATGAGCGACACCACAAAGGCCCGCGCACAGGAGAAACTTGCTGCCTTCACTGTTAAGATCGGTTATCCTGACAAATGGAAAGATTATACTTCCATGGAGATTGATCCCTCTCTCAGCTACTACGAGAATATGCATAATGTAAGCATGTGGCATCAGAAAGATACCTACTCAAAGTGGGGCAAGCCTGTTGACCGCACAGAGTGGGGTATGACTCCTCAGACTGTGAATGCTTACTACAATCCTCTTGCAAACGAAATCGTGTTCCCGGCAGCAATACTTCAGGCTCCGTTCTTCGACCCCAACGCATCAGATGCCGAGAATTACGGCGGTATCGGTGTGGTGATCGGTCATGAGATGACTCACGGTTTCGATGACCAAGGCAGAAACTTTGACGCAAAGGGTAACATGACCGACTGGTGGACCCCCGAAGATGCAGCTAAATTCGAGGCTAAGACCAAGGGCTTGATAGCTCAGTTTGACGAAGTGGAAGTGCTTCCCGGCGTTAAGGCAAACGGACAGTACACACTTGGCGAGAACATAGCTGACCAAGGCGGTCTTCGTGTGGCAATGACAGCGTTCCTCGACTCACAGGAGAAGAAGGGTGTTGACATCAAGTCGCCAGAAGCCAAGATCGACGGTTTTGACCCGTTGCAGGTGTTCTATATGAACTATGCAAACCTTTGGGCAAACAATATCCGTGACGAAGAGATACGCTCACTTACCACCGGCGACGTTCACTCACTCGGACGTAACCGTGTGAACGTTACCCTCCGCAACATTGCACCTTTCTTTGAGGCATTCGGTATCACTGAGGGTGATCCGATGTTCCGCCCCGAAAGCGAGCGTGTAATTATATGGTAAACTTGCCATGTAGTCCGGTCCGGTAAAATCATAAAGTATCTTAAAGCCGAAACCAAGCCACAAGGGAGAGTGTTAGAGTAGTATAAGAGAAAAATATTAAGTATAACTATTCTAAACCACTCAACTATGGCACTATTAAAGACAGAAGAGGCACGAGAGATACAGGTATTGAAAGATTTGGAAAAACAATTGGTACGTAAGGAACGACGCGAGCGTATCAGCCATATCATAATCTGTGCCTTGGCACTCTTCTCTGTAGGGGCTTTCATAGCCGGACACTACACGAAAAAATAGTCGTTCCCCGACGTGTGTCGCGGACATAGAAAGATATTGTCATTCACAAGCAATGCAGATGCAGCGTTTGTGGATGACAATTTTTTTTATTAATTTTGCAGATAGTTAACGAACTGATTTAAATTTCTAATAAAATGTTTAAATCAGTTATACATAAGTTAGATGCGATATTACCGCATTGGTTCACGTTTTTTCCAAAGGTTAGAGTATGAAGTTTAAGCTGTCATTTTTTGTTACCGCAGCCACCACCATTTGCAGTGCATTGTCATCCTACGCTCAGACAGATATACGCCTGTTTGAAATCCCCGTCCGTGCGGAGATTTACAATTATGTGCCGGTCGATACCCTGTCGATTGACTCGATAGCTCCGGCTGACAGTCTGATGGTTGACGGTGGAGAGTTTCAGTTCAGGATTTGGCCCGAATATGAGGGTATGGAAGAAGAAATAGAGGAGATACCCATGCCGGGCAACTATTTCCGCCGGGTGGTCTTCGACAAGCTTCACCTGCTTGATTCGCTTAAAATCAACAGTATTCAGCCTCAATATGACCCCTCACATTCAGAAGCGTTCAAGTGGCTCGACGATGATGCGTTTCAGATAGCTCTTATACGTAAGGCACGTCAATATTTTGTGGTGAACAGTCCGCAATATGTGCTATATAACGAATCGAAGCTGCCGGAACCGCCACGCAAATTTGTCGCATCGGTTGACCCGGAGACTGCCAAGATAGTGATAGCCGAAGCCCCGAAAGCTACCGCCGCACCTAAGGAGAAATTCGAGGTGGAATTTGAGAAAAAGCATTGGCTAAAGACTTTCAATGGTTCTGTGCAGTTCTCTCAGGCATACGTATCGCCCAACTGGTATCAGGGTGGTAACAACAACCTTAACATGCTTGCCAATATCTACTACAATGTCAAGCTCAACCCTGCCTTCCATCCGACGTTCCTGTTTGAGACCACATTCCAGTACAAGCTTGGTATGAACAATGCTCCAGATGACGAGGTGCATGACTATAACATATCGGAGGATATTTTTCAGTTTAACATGTTGCTTGGTTACAAGGCTGGAAAACGTTGGTATTACTCAACCAATATTTCTTTCAAGACTCAGCTTCTTAACAATTATAAACCCAATACCGATGACCTGAAGGCTGCGTTCCTGTCGCCGGGCGAGCTTAATGTCGGTGTCGGTATGACATATAATTATGTGAACCCGAAGAAGACATTGAAATTCGATGCTTCAATCTCGCCGCTTTCACTCAACATGAAGACCTGCACCAATCATCGCATGAATGAGACTAACTTCGGCATCAAGGAGGGTAGGAATACCGTGACTGAGATAGGTTCGAGCGCAGAGGGTAAATTGACTTGGGATATATGCGATAATATCAACCTGCGTTCACGTCTGTTTGTGTTCTCGGATTATGACTACATACAGTCGGACTGGGAAAACACCATTTCGTTTGCGATCAACCGTTTCCTTTCGACACAGATTTATGTTCACATGCGTTATGATTCATCCACGCCGGCTGTGGAGGATTCCAGTTGGCATAAATTCCAGCTTAAGGAGATACTTTCGTTCGGATTCGCATATAATTTCAGCACTAAGAAAGGATAATACATTTGAAATCATCTCTCCGACTCATATCACTCACTATTTCATTGCCCGTAATGGTATGGATAGTGATAGCAGCGGCAGTCATCTCTGTTGAGGGGGCTGCTGCGGCTGTTATCGGGAAAGGACTTCTCGATGATGTGCCGTCAACGTCAGAAGTGCTTAGCGGATATGAACCTGCCATTATCAGGGACAGGCTTGGTGAAGCGCCTCTACATGTGGTGGAGGGGCTTTGGGAGTTCGCATCAGAGGGGACTCTCATGGCTATAGAGCAGGTGGCAGCCGATGAGGGTCGCCGTCGCAGTGGGGCGACACTTTACAGGATGGTGGCTGTGAGGGGTGCTGACATGGCTTTGCGTCCCGGAACAGTGATGGGGTATCTTGCCACGACTTCCAAACGGGGTGTGTATGATGCCCGTATTTTCACTTCCCGGCATGATGACGGCACGAAACTTTCATCGCCAAAGAAATTCACGGTGACGCTTACGGACGACGACTCGCGTCTAACCATTAAGGAGTATGGCAAGAGTTATATATTTAACTGGTGGCGTTTGCTTCCGTATATGTATCGCTATGTGATCAATCGCCGGGATAACAGTCCGGGGGATATCGAAGGGTGCGTGAGGGTGTTTCCGGAGCCATCGTTGCCATTAGAACCGATATATCTATGAGAGGGTTTGCCGGGATTCGCATATTTGTATTTTTGTTTGCTGTGGCTGTGGTTGCGGCAGAGGGGATGTGTGACAATACATTGAGGGGTAAACTGAAACCTATGGTGGAGGTTGCCAAAGATACCATCGGTGTTGCATCTGCAGAGCCATTTGATACTATAGTGGCACCGGCAGCCGCATTGGTGAGATTGTCAGGTTACGATAAGCCCTTGAGATCGTCGGCTGAGACCATGTTTGTGACTAACCGTCTTGATAAGGAGATACTGCAACTATCCATAAAAATTGTGTACACTGATATGTCTGGGCGGCAGTTGCATGAACGTGACATTGAAATCAGGACAGGTATACCGCCGGGAGCTACACGTCAGGTCAGAATAAAGTCGTGGGACACTCAGAAATCATTTTATTACTACCGAGGGCAAAAGCCTAAGGTAAACTCGGTGAGTCCATACGATGTTAAATGTACAGTCAACAGTTGTGTAATAGAATCGACTAAATTTTAAAATATGACAGAGTTTTTAGCTCAATATCATCTTTTAGGTCTTACAATAGGTATAGGGACCTTTCTAATAATAGGTATTTTTCATCCCATAGTTATAAAAAGCGAATATCATTTCGGGACACGCTGCTGGTGGTGGTTTCTGATTGCTGGGATCTGTGGTGTGTTAGCTTCGCTCTACGTGGCAGATGTGTTCTGGTCATCACTTTTAGGTGTGTTTTCTTTCTCGTCGTTCTGGTCGATAGGTGAGGTGTTCGAACAGCGTCGCCGCGTGGAGCGCGGTTGGTTCCCGAAGAAACCGGAGAAATAGCGAGGAGACAGTGCAAGTGTGGAAGCGCCTTTCAGATAGACGTTTCGATGATTGTTCCGGTGATTGAACTTGCGTTGCCGTTCAATCGTTTTATAATAAGAACCGACTTAATTATTTTATGAAAAATTAAAATCAGTTCTAAATATCAAAACGATTGGCGATATGAAAACCGGAATTGTAAAGAAGATAATAGTCGGAGTGGTGGCTATCGTTGCCTCCGCAGCTATGACATCATGTGCCAGTTGGTGGATCGGCAGTGACGGATGGGGTATCACCCAGCCGGGTCCGGGCGGCATCAATATAGGTGTCAGCGGAGGTTGGGGTATGTTGTCACCCGATCCGGGACAGCCTCCGGGACCACCACCCGGTCCGCCCCCACCACCCCCATACGGACCTTATTGATAAGATATATAGTCAAAACCGGCATGAATAATCAGATTCGTGCCGGTTTTGTCGGTTGAGGTGAGGATGTGTGGGTGAAATTTTATACCTTTGTAAAAAATTCATCACTTACCTGAATAATCCCTTGAAAATGCAATCACAGACTGTAGAACCGTTCCGACATGCCCGTGTGGATGTGGCTGACGTGCTTAGAGGACTTGCCGTGCTCGGCATCATATTGCTCCATTCAATAGAACATTTCAACTACTATTCGTTCCCCGACCCGGCTACTCAGCCTGCGTTTCTGAATTTCATTTAAGTACATGACAAAAATTTGAAAACATCGAATTTTGGGGTATAAGTCGGA
>CAJTMJ010000036.1 GCA_910577335.1 uncultured Duncaniella sp.
TGGCTCTTTTGAGTTTTTGCTCTCAAAAGTGTCAACTTTTTTCAGTTCAAGTCAATCGTGGCAATATGATAGAAAAATACACCGTGGAGCGCAAATGAGCCACCCCACGGTGTGTTTTAAATCGTTCTGAGTTTTTTATGACAATGCTTGCTCTATGTCGGCTATGATGTCATTGACATCCTCGATACCGACTGAGAGACGAATGAGGTCGGGGGCTACGCCTGCCTCACGCAATTGCTCGTCGGTTAGCTGACGGTGAGTGTGGCTTGCCGGGTGAAGTACGCATGTGCGGGCATCTGCCACATGTGTCACAATAGCTATGAATTTCAATCTATCCATAAACTTTATGGCATCCTCACGTGTGCCTTCAAGCCCGAAGGCTATAACGCCGCATGAACCGTTTGGCATATATTTTTTTGCCAAAGCGTTGTAACGGTTGTTGGGAAGTCCACAGTAGTTAACCCATTTCACTTTCGGATTTGCTTCGAGCCATTCTGCTACCACCTGTGCGTTCTCGCAGTGGCGTGGCATACGGAGATGCAGTGTCTCAAGTCCGAGGTTAAGCAGGAATGCGTTTTGCGGCGACTGTATAGAGCCGAGGTCACGCATTAGCTGTGCGGTAGCCTTGGTAATGTATGCATTTCTGCCGAAAGCCTTTGTGTAGGCAAGCCCGTGGTATGATTCATCGGGCTGGGTGAGTCCCGGGAACTTGTCGGGATATGCTTCCCAGTCAAAATTGCCACTGTCAACTATTGCACCACCGACGCTTACCGCATGTCCATCCATATACTTGGTGGTAGAGTGAGTGACTATATCCGCACCCCATTCAAACGGGCGACAGTTAATAGGTGTGGGGAATGTGTTGTCAACAATCAGCGGTACACCGTTACGATGAGCCACACGTGCGAATTTTTCTATGTCGAGCACCTCACCGCCGGGGTTTGAAATGGTTTCACCGAAGAGAGCCTTGGTGTTTGGACGGAATGCCTTTTGCAATTCTTCCTCTGACGCATTTGGGTCAACGAATGTACATTCAATCCCGAATTTCTTCATCGTAACGCCAAAAAGATTATAGGTGCCACCATATATATTGGATGATGTCACGAAGTGATCGCCACACTGGCAGATGTTGAACATGGCGTAGAAGTTGGCTGCTTGTCCGGATGAAGTGAGCATTGCTGCCACTCCGCCTTCAAGTGCCGCTATCTTTGCTGCGACGGCATCGTTGGTGGGATTCTGAAGTCGGGTGTAGAAATAGCCTGTCTCCTCAAGGTCGAAGAGTTTAGCCATTTGCTCGCTGGTGTCATATTTGAATGTGGTGCTTTGATATATGGGAAGCACACGCGGTTCACCTTTCGATGGTGTCCAGCCAGCCTGCACACAGAGGGTGGCGCTGCTGTATTTTTTATTGTTATCCATTGGCTCCGAGAAGTGGGAAGTTATGTGTGTTGAATGCTTAAAAACAAGGACCTCCCGAAATGGGGAAGTCCTTGTGGTAGTTATAGCCTGAGAAAGTGTAGAAGTCTATTAAGCGTTCTTCACTTTGTCAACAATAGCTTTGAAAGCTGCGGGATTGTTGAGAGCGAGGTCAGCGAGGACTTTGCGGTTGATTTCAATCCCTGCTTTGTGGATGAGGCCCATGAGCTTTGAGTAAGAAAGATCCTCAAGACGTGCGGCAGCGTTGATACGCTGGATCCAGAGGGCACGGAAGTTGCGCTTCTTGTCCTTGCGGTCACGGTAAGCGTAGGTAAGACCTTTTTCCCAAGTGTTCTTGGCAACGGTCCACACGTTACGGCGGCATCCGAAGTAACCACGAGTAAGTTTAAGGATTTTCTTGCGACGAGCTCTTGAAGCTACATGATTTACTGATCTTGGCATTTTGTGAATGTTTTGTGAATGTCAGCGGCACGTTATGCTCTTAAATTGGGGTGGCTGAACATTCGGTTAAATAATTGAATTGGAAATCACGATTTTAAAGATAGTGAAAACTTGCTACTCTTATTTGAGCGCGAGGAGTTCCTTGACATTTGAAGAATCGGCACGTGACACGAGTGAGAAGTGTGTCAAGTTACGTTTCTGCTTTTTGGTTTTCTTTGTCAAGATGTGGCTCTTGAAAGCATGTTTTCTCTTGATTTTTCCTGATCCGGTAAGGGCAAACCTCTTTTTGGCACCGGAATTAGTCTTAATCTTTGGCATTGGTTGTGTTAATTAAAAAATTTGTGTTATGTCGTGATAATTCACTTTTTATTTTTTCTTAGGGCTGAGCATGATGATCATGCGCTTTCCTTCGAGCACGGGCATCTGGTCAACCTTGCCGTATTCCTCAAGGTCGTTGGCAAAACGGAGCAACAATACTTCGCCTTGTTCCTTGAAGAGGATCGAGCGTCCTTTGAAGAACACGTAAGCTTTCACCTTGGCTCCTTCCTGCAGGAAGCCGATGGCGTGCTTTAGTTTGAAGTTGTAATCGTGGTCGTCGGTCTGAGGCCCGAATCGGATCTCCTTCACCACCACCTTAGTGGCTTTGGCTTTTTGCTCCTTCTGGCGTTTCTTCTGCTGATACAGGAACTTCTGATAGTCCAGAATCTTGCAGACAGGGGGTTGCGCAGTAGGCGAAATCTCGATGAGGTCCAAACCAAGACCGTCAGCGATTTTCAACGCTTCCTGGATGGGGTAGACTCCGGTTTCCACATTATCGCCCACAAGTCGAACCTCACGGGCACGGATGTGTTCGTTGATTGCGTAGGGGTCTTTGTCCTTACTGTTGTTTAACGGACGTCTCGCGCCGTTATTGTTGTTATTGTTGTTGTTTGGGCGCGGCGGACGCGGGTTGAAAGGTTTTTTCTCCATTCAGGGGGGTTATTGATTAATCATTTTGTTGACTTCTTCAGTCAATTCGGCTGCAAAGGTAGCAATTTTCATCGAACCTTTATCACCTTCGCCCTGTTTTCTTACAGAAATTTCATCATTTTCTGCTTCTTTTTCACCAACAATGAGCATATAAGGTATTCTCTTAAGCTCGTTGTCGCGAATTTTCTTGCCGATTTTTTCATTTCTGTCATCCACTTGGGTGCGGATGTCGAGGGCGTTGAGGCGGTCAGCCACACTATGAGCGTAGTCGTTGAACTTCTCTGATATCGGGAGCACCACTGCCTGCTCGGGAGCGAGCCATAGCGGGAAGCGTCCGGCGGTATGTTCAAGAAGCACAGCTACGAAGCGTTCCATAGAACCGAAGGGCGCACGGTGGATCATCACCGGACGGTGCTTCTGGTTGTCGCTACCGGTATATTCGAGCTGGAAGCGTTCGGGAAGGTTGTAGTCTACCTGAATTGTTCCGAGCTGCCAGCGGCGACCGAGAGCGTCCTTGACCATGAAGTCAAGTTTCGGACCATAGAAAGCTGCTTCTCCTAATTCGGTACGTGCGTTGAGACCCTTTTCCTTGCAAGCTTCGATGATAGCGTTCTCTGCAAGGTGCCAGTTCTCGTCCGAACCGATATATTTATCCTTGTTGTTGGGATCTCGGAGTGAAATCTGCGCTTCGAAGTTGTCAAACTTCAATGCCTTGAAGATGTAGAAGATGATATCCATAACTTTGAGGAACTCATCCTTAATCTGGTCGGGGGCGCAGTAGATGTGTGCGTCGTCCTGCGTGAAGCCGCGCACACGGGTAAGTCCGTGAAGCTCGCCGCTCTGTTCGTAGCGGTACACGGTGCCGAACTCAGCGAGACGCAGAGGAAGGTCACGGTAACTGCGGGGGAGCGCACGGAATATCTCACAGTGGTGAGGGCAGTTCATAGGTTTGAGCAAGTATTCCTCACCTTCCTCGGGAGTATGTATGGGCTGGAATGAATCCTTGCCATATTTTGCATAGTGTCCAGATGTCACATAGAGGTTCTTGTTGCCTATATGGGGAGTGATTACCTGCTGGTAACCGTATTTCTTCTGAATTTTGCGAAGGAACTGTTCGAGACGGTCACGGAGTGCTGTGCCTTTGGGGAGCCACAAGGGAAGACCTGCGCCTACATTCTGAGAGAAGGCGAAAAGTTCCATCTCTTTACCGAGCTTGCGGTGGTCGCGCTTCTTGGCTTCTTCGAGAAGAACGAGATACTCGTCGAGCATCTTTTTCTTGGGGAAGGTGATACCGTACACACGTACAAGCTGGTTGCGCTTTTCGTCGCCGCGCCAGTAAGCGCCTGCGAGCGATGTCACTTTCACAGCCTTGATGGGTGCTGTGTTGGCGATGTGCGGACCACGGCAAAGGTCGGTGAATGAACCTTGTGTATAGGTGGTGATGTGTCCGTCTTCAAGTTCGCTGATAAGCTCGCACTTGTATTCTTCGCCACGTTCGCCGAAGAGTTTGAGTGCATCAGCCTTTGAGATGTCTGCACGAACTATCGGGTTCTTCTGCTGAGCAAGTTCCAGCATACGTTTTTCGATGCATGGGAAATCTGCGGCAGTGATGGTATGCTCTCCCGGGTCGATGTCATAATAGAAACCGTTCTCGATAGCCGGACCGATACCGAACTTCACACCGGGGAACAAATCCTGGAGCGCTTCGGCAAGAAGGTGGGCTGATGAGTGCCAGAAAGCATGTTTGCCTTCGGGATCATCCCATTTGAACAGACGGATAGTGGCATCCTCGGTGATTGGACGGGTGATGTCCCATTCTTTGTCGTTCACTGAGGCTGCGAGTATGTCGCGGGCGAGCTGAGAGGACAAGCTCTCGGCAATCTGGAGCGGGGTAACACCGCTTTCAAATTGCTTTACGCTCTGGTCGGGGAATGTAATATTAATTGTTGCCATTATTTAATAATGTGGTGTTGTGGAACCATACGAGCGGCTCCATTTCAGTTTTCAGCTTGCAAAGATAGTAAATATTACTTATATATCACTGCATTAGCCTGAATTTTTTTAACGCAAGTGTCAAAAATGAACAGTCTGATGTCTGTTCCCGCTCTTCTTTTTAGAATTTTACGAGGATGCGGAACACTTTACCGGGATCAGCTACCCATGTTTTCATGGCGTTGAGGGCGGTGTCAGGTTCGACAATCATTGAGATAAGACGCTCCACAGGGCATTTGCCGGTTGACATATAGCGTATCACTGCCCGGAAATCAGCGGGAAGGGCGTTGCGTGAGCCATAGATGTTAAGCTCCTTCTGCACGAACAGCTGTGTGCGCAAGGGCACTTCCTTTTTTGCATAGCCGATACATACCACACGTCCGGCAAACGCTACCTCGTCGAATGCCTGTATATAAGTGGCAGGTGCGCCGACCGCTTCGATCACCACCGAGGGACCGTCTCCGTCGGTGATTTCCTGAATGAGTGTGTGGGCGTCATCCTTGCTTGTGTTGATTGTATAGGCTGCACCCATGGCGGTTGCTACATCTAATTTTTCATCGTCAAGATCTACGGCTATCACTGTGGCACCTCTTAATGATGCTCTTACTATAGCTCCCATACCTATCATGCCGCATCCTATGACCATCACGGTGTCATTGTCTGACACCTGCGC
This sequence comes from uncultured Duncaniella sp., assembly GCA_910577335.1. GTDB lineage: Bacteria > Bacteroidota > Bacteroidia > Bacteroidales > Muribaculaceae > Duncaniella. Next base: position 5,513 of record CAJTMJ010000036.1, read on the forward strand.
ACGGTCAACCGCATGAAATCCCACGCTCATAGGCTCGATAAGCGCACAGTCACGTGTCGAGATGCCCGGTGCGGGGATTATTTTTTCCCACGGCATGGCTATGTACTCACACATGGCACCATTGCGCTGAACACCGAGAGTGGCATTGTTGCGGCAGGCGTTCACTCGTCCGTTACGGCATGAAGAGCATTTGCCGCAATTGGTGTAGGGGTTGACAGTGACATGCATACCTTCCGTGAATAAGCCTTCGGGAACATCGCTCCCTATTGAAGCGATAGTGCCACCTATTTCATGCCCCGGTATTACCGGAAGTTTAACCATTGGATTTAATCCACGGAATGTGTTTAGATCCGAGCCGCAGAACCCTACATACTCAATTTTCACGAGCACCTCGTTGGGCTTCAGTTCAGGCATCGGTCTGTCATGGGTCACCGCCATCTCTCCGGCGGCTTCGATTACTATTGATTTCATATCTATCTTATCGTCTATTTTATGTTTCTATTCAGACATGTTTTTTATGTATGGTAATCTCACGGGGTCTTTGAATCCGTAAAATTCCACGGCGTTCCTTCCGAGTATTGCCGACTTTTCTTCGTGGGTCAGGTCAGGCGTTTTTGCTATAAAGTCGTATGACATGCGGTAGGTTATTGCCGTTATGGTGCGGGGATAGTCCGAGCCCCACATCAGTTTGTCGGCACCTACGAGGTCTATTGACTCCTTTATAGCCTTTATGGCTCCATTAAAAGGATAGAATTCGGAGTTAAACAGCCATGTTATGCCGCCCGATTCTATTCTCACATTTTCGTTTCGGGCAAGTTTTATCTGTTCTTGCCATCCGGGGTGTGTCACCATCCCGAAATGACCGATTGCAATCTTAAGCCTCGGATAGGAGGCGATGATTTCATTCATTTCACCGACTTGGCAGTCACCGTCAACAAGGTCGATTGACAGAATGATGTTTTCCCTCTCCATTATTCCAAACATCTCCATCATTTCAGCGGAGGTGAGCCACACGCGTCTGCCATCGACATTCACGAGCCTTTGTGCCGGTATCTTTACGGCTTTAAACCCTTGTGCGATCATCGCTTTGGCATCATCTATGAACGACGGTTTTCTGAAATCCACCATTCCGCACACGAGGAATCGTTCGGGGTAGCGGCGTTGCGCATCGAGCAGGTATTCATTCTGTATTCCATCGATGAATTCCTGTGTGATGACTGCGGCGGAGACTTGGGCGTAATCCATATTGGCGAGAAACACTTCCGCCGAGTTTACTCCATCGACCATGAATGGCGGTACCATCTGCACCTCTTCCCCCATGAACATGGAGCGCCCTCGGGTTGTGGTGCGTATCTCCATTCCGTCAACCACTGTGTCCTGTTTCAGCCACAGGTGGGCGTGTGCGTCTATTATCGGGTAAAATTCCATGATGTAACTGTTAAGAGTTTGCCCATGATACTCGCTTCTGATCACCGATTATCTCCCTGACCTCATCGGCAAGCTGTGAGTCGAATTCATCTTCGATATATCGTATGTTAAGCGCCACATTGTCAGGATTAGCAGAGCTGAACAGGGTTGTGGCTATACGGGGATTGCTTACTGAGAATTGCATGGCGAGCTTTTCGATGGGATACCCCTTTGCCGTGCAATATTCGGCAGCTTTTTTACATGCTTCCACAAGCGGAGCGGGTGCCGGATGCCATGAGGGCACACCTCTCTGCGAGAGCAGTCCCATTGACAGCGGGGAAGCGTTGATAACTCCGATTCCGTTTGATTCAAAGAAGTCAAGGTAATCGAGAAGCTTGTCATCGTTGAGGGCATAGTGGCAGAATGTCAGCACTGTTTCCACTTGTCCCGGTTCGGCATGTTCTATCACCCATTTGAGGTTTTCGAGCTGGAGGTCGGTGATGCCTACATGGCTCACCACACCTTTGTCCCGTAGCTCCACAAGTGCCGGAAGGGTCTCGGTTACCACTTGGTTGAGGTCGGCAAACTCGATGTCATGAACATTTATCAGGTCGATATGGTCAATTCCGAGTCGGTCCATGCTTTCATACACGCTCTCTGTTGCCCGTCGTGCCGAATAATCCCATGTGTTGACGCCATCCTTGCCGTAACGACCGACTTTGGTAGAAAGATAATATTTGCTTCTGTCTATCTCCCGTAGGGCTTTACCGAGGACGGTTTCTGCCATATAGTGTCCGTAATATGGGGACACATCTATGAAGTTCATGCCATTGTCTATAGCCACATGTACTGCTTCGATGGCTTTTGCTTCCTTTATGTCGTGGAACACTCCTCCGAGCGATGATGCGCCAAAGCTTAGGGCAGACACTTTCATCCCGGTATTTCCTAATTCGTTATATTTCATAATGTGATGATGTTTTAAATCAGTTCATGCTTAGAACTCTGATAATATGAGTTCATTTGCAAAATTAATCAAAAAATATATGTTACGTATGTTTTATAAAAGTTTAAATCAGCCCATTATATTAGTTCTTTGTCTGATGTGTGAAAAAATCCCCTTTTTTGCTTAACTTTGTGGTCACGATGAAGAAGATTGATAATGCCACAGTACAAAGGATACTTGATGCCGCCGACATAGTTGAGGTGGTAGGTGACTTTGTGAGCCTGAAGCGGAGGGGAGCCAATTATGTTGGTCTATGTCCGTTTCACAACGACCGTTCTCCTTCATTTTATGTGTCGAAGGCTAAGGGGATGTGCAAATGTTTCAGCTGCGGTGAGGGTGGTAGCCCTGTGAGCTTTCTGATGAAGCTGGAGCAGATGTCCTATACGGAGGCATTGCGTTATCTCGCAAGGAAATATAACATCGAGATTGAGGAGCGGGAGATGACCGCTCAGGAGCAGCAGGAGGAAAGCGACCGTGAAAATATGCTCGCTCTCAACGACTTTGCCATGAGGTATTTTGAGAAAAACCTTCTCGACACTCCCGATGGGAGAGATATAGGTCTTTCTTATTTCCGTTACCGTGGCATCAGCGATCAGATGATAGAGCGCTTCCATCTCGGCTATGCCCTTGAGGAGCGTGACGCGCTTTATAAATATGCCGTCGAGCGAGGGTACAGCGAGAAGTATGTGCTTGAAACCGGACTTTGCACTAAGACTGAGGATGGTAAGGTGTATGATCGTTTCCGTGGACGTGTGATTTATCCGATACTCTCCCTGTCGGGCAAGGTAGTGGCGTTCGGTGGCAGAACTCTGAAAAAAGAGAAGACTATTGCCAAATATGTAAACTCCCCCGAGTCAAACATATACCAGAAGCGAAAAGAGCTTTACGGTCTGTTTCAGGCGAAGCAGGCTATATCGAAGGCTCAGAAGTGTATTCTTGTGGAGGGATACATGGATGTTATTTCCATGCATCAGGCAGGGGTATGCAATGTCGTGGCATCTTCCGGCACAGCCCTTACAGTGGAGCAGGTGCGTCTGATAAAGCGTTTCACTACTAACGTGACACTGATTTACGATAGTGACGCTGCCGGTATCAAGGCTTCGCTCCGAGGTATTGAGCTGTTGCTGCAGGACGGGATGGACATCAAAGTGTTGCTGCTCCCCGAGGGTGAGGACCCTGACTCTTTCGCCCAAAGCCATAGCTCGACAGAGGTTGAGGAATACATTTCGGCACATGAGACTGACTTTATCAGTTTTATGGCTCGCATACTGATGGGGGAGGCTGCCAATGACCCGTCGAAACGTGCGAGGGTGATAACTCAGGTGGTGAAGACCATAGCTTTGATACCTAATGAGATTACTCGCAATGTCTATGTTCAGGAGTGTTCACGCATCCTCTTCATGGATGAGGATGTGTTGCAGCGTGAGGTGGGTAAGTATTTTAATGAATACAGCCTGAAATCACGTGAGGATAAGCTACGTGCCGAGTCTTTGACCGTGGAGCAACCGCAGCCTCAATCATCTGCTGTTTCAGAGGGTAGTGTTACTTCAACTGAAACTGCTGAGGATGTGCGCCAAGAAGCTTCTCAGGAAAACCGCCATGCGAGGTTCTTGCGCCCATACGAGCTTGCAGTGATTAAAATGATAGCCAAATATGGTAATCTCGCATTTGCGGAGGGTGTGGACGATGACGGTAACACACTCCCTGTCACCGTGCTTGAATATATAGAAGGTGACCTTGCCGCCGACGGGATAGCTTTCACCAATCCTGACATTGCACATTTCATGACACAGGCGCAGATACTTAGCCGAGCCACATGGGATGAAGATTTAAAAAGACAGTGTGAGAAGCTGGAGGAGCGTCGCCGTGAAGAATTTGCAGCCGGAGTGGCTTCCATCCGTGAGAAAGCCACGGATGTTGGCAGCATCACTGCCATGGAGCGAGGATTGCAGGAGACGGTAGATGCAAATTATGCGCGCGGCATAGAGGAATTTAGCGCCGGTTACCTCTCAAAACTTATGTGCTCGTCACCTGACGATGTGGTGCGCAATCTTGCCACAGAGCTGGTGGTGGAACGCCACATATTAAGTAAGGTACACACGAAGTATGCCAAGGTTGACACTGAGCAGGATTTGTTGGGTGAGCTTGTCCCCCGCACACTCCACGAACTGAAGGATGCCATATTGTGGGCGCGTCTTGATGATGCACGCCGTGAGTTGCGTGAATGTGCCGGCGATTATGACCGTGCGCTTCAGCTTATGGCAAGGATGAAGGAGATTGAGACGACACGCTCCGAGCTTGCCAAGCTGATCGGTGATCGTGTGATAGCCCCTCGCAAATGATAAATAAAAAAGCAGACTGACCTCACGGCCCATCTGCCTCCTAATCTACAATCTTGTAAAAAACATATATATTGAAAAAACGATTCTATTTCATTATTTCTTAAATCCCTAAACTCTTTCTGTGCGCAATTGTATATGAGAACCATGCGCCATATTCATGCCGGTGGCTGATATGCGCAGTCAGAGGTTCGATAGGGGATTGTGGGGTATGTTAGTATATATTGCTGTGTTTATTATTTGTTAAGTTCGTAGCCTGTCACTATGACGAGCTCTTGTGCTTGCAAATATAGAGATAGGATTTCTGAAATCCAAATAAAAATGGGATAAAAATCAAGAAAAATTAGATTTTTAAAATGTGTATCTCATTGGTATACAGAAGTGTATACCATTAGGGTAAACCCCGACCGGACTTGATGTCCGATGGCTGTTCCACGCTTCCATTTAATGGCACGTTTGCCCCTGTTCGTATGACAATTAACCTTATCGGTATAATTTGTTATGTTTTTTTCACCATTCAAGGATGCTACTTAACGAAAATGTTGTTAACTTTGCATCTTGAAAAAATGTTTTGCGCCATATATCGCATTATGACTACTAATAAGTTACCTTTATATTTTTTGATTGCCATGATGATGGCAGTGTTTTCTGTGGGTTGCAACAGCGATTCGGAGACACTGGTCATTGATGGCGATTTCGGGAATTGTACCGTGTCCTCGTTTAATCTTAAGAAAGATGACAGCGTGCTCGTGCATCTCGATTCAGTGTATTTTTCTATCGATCTGGTTAAAGCCGAGATATTCAATGCAGACTCGCTGCCTAAAGGCACTGACGTGAGCAAAGTGCTGGTAAATATCAACACTTCATCCGCAAGCAAGTGTGATCTCACATGGCGTATCCCCGGCACAATGCGTGACACCACCGTTAATTATATCGACCAGCCTAACGATAGCGTGAACTTTGCCGACGGTCCTGTGAAAATGCTTGTTGTCTCCTCTAACGGACAGACCAAACGTAATTACACTATCCGTGTGAATGTTCATCAGGTTGAGCCTGACACTCTATACTGGGATAAGCTCGCCATGACCACTTTGCCCGGTGAGATAGACAAACCGACAATGCAGAAAACCGTGGAATTCGGTGGTCAGATTGTAAATTTGACCTCTGACGGTAACTCGGCATCCGTGTCGAAATGTGCCAATCCGTATAATTCGGCTTGGTCGTCGGAATCAGCCCTTCTCCCGGCAAACGCTAATATAAGTTCCTTTACCGCAACTTCCGATGCGCTCTATATTATAGATGGTGTGGGTAACCTCTACACCTCTGCCGATGGAGCTACTTGGATCCCTACAGGTACAGTCATGTCATATATATATGGTGGCTATGAGGACAAAGTGCTTGGTGTGCGTTACAGCGACGGTGCTTGGACACATCTTACATATCCAGCCACGGATGAACAGCCTGTGGCTTCGGGATGTCCTGTGAGCGGCACCGGTCAGATGATGGTCTATGAGACAAAATGGAGCGTGGCACCGCTTGCTATGTTTGTTGGTGGTAAGGACGCTTCCGGTATGCTCGTAGGTTCCGCTTGGGGCTACGACGGTAAGAAATGGGCTAAAATCAGCAACACAGATATTGATGAGCGTGAAGATGTGTCTCTTTTCCCATACATGACACCTAAGGTCAACAAAACCAATTGGAAGGTTACCGAACGCTCGGTGCTTGTGGCTCTTGGTGGTAAGTATGAGATTACCGGCGGTCCGGTCGTATCCAAGACAGTGTATATCTCTTACGACCAAGGTCTCAATTGGAAAGAGGCTGACAGCTACATGCAGCTTCCCGAATATATTTCGGGCTTCTCAGGCGCTCAGGCTATTGTTATGAATGCCACTTTATCCGACTCCCGTTCATTTGGCGGCAGCTGGACTTCATATCCCTCTCGTCGTTTGCCGGCTTGGGCAACTCCGGTTCCCGAGATGTCGTTGAGCCGTGCGGTTAAACCTGTTACAGAGTGGGAATGTCCCTACATCTATCTGTTTGGTGGAGAGGATGCGCTTGGCAATCTTTATGACACCGTATGGCGCGGTGCCATAACCCGCTTTACTTTCAAGCCACTTTACTAAGCTTCCCCGACGAGTTGAGGACGCTTTCGATAATTATATTGGTGCTCATGGCGGCATTTCACAATGCTGCAGCTGCACAGTCGCAATCGCAGATGGAGACATATCGACTCGACATAGGTGCGGGAGTGGGAATGTCGGGGTATCTCGGCGATGCCAACAGCGGTAATCCGTTCTCTCATCCCGGAGTGGGATTGAATGCGTCGTTGAGATATTTGGCTAATACCCGATGGGCTTTCAGAGGCATCCTTACGGCAGCTTCTCTAAGCGGTTCCACCAAGGATATGAGCAATGTGCTGCCCGGAGGAGCGGCATACGATTTCAAATCATGGGTCTATGACCTCGGCGCCCGTGCTGAGTTCAATTTCTTCAATTACGGATTGGGAAAAGAATACCAGCAGATGAGCCGTTTCTCACCTTACCTTTCGTTGGGTATTGGTGTGACGATGGCAAGTGTGGAGGGTGACACCTTCACGGCGGCGACACTCCCGATGGGAGTGGGGGTGAAGTATAAACTGCAACCCCGTGTGAACCTTGGTTTGGAATTCACAATGACAAAAGTGTTTGGAGATCACATAGACGGAAAAGACCTTTCAGATATTTATCTGATTAAAAGCTCTTTCCTTAAGAATACCGATTGGTATTCCACTCTGATGATTTCCCTGAGTTATGAATTTGGCGAGCGATGCGTCACTTGTCACAGGATTGATTAATATATGATAGAAGAAATAGATAAAAACCGGATTCCCCGCCATGTCGCCATCATCATGGATGGCAACGGCAGATGGGCGCAAGCCCGCGGCATGGATCGAAGCGAAGGGCATGTGGAGGGCGTGAACACCGTCCGCCGCATCACTGAGATTGCTTCGGAAACCGGTGTTGAATATCTGACTCTATACACATTTTCGACAGAAAACTGGAATCGCCCCAAGGCTGAGGTGGATGCCCTGATGCATCTCATCGTGATAGCTATAGAGCGTGAGACTCCTGACCTGATTAAAAACAATGTGCGTCTGAACATGATTGGTGACACTTCCCGGATTCCCGCTGAAGCCTACAACCGTCTGTGTCAGTGCATGAAGGACACTTCACATTGTACCGGTCTCACTCTTACGCTGGCTATAAGCTATTCGGCACGCTGGGAGATTCTTGATGCTTGCCGACGTTTTGCCGCCGATGTGGAGGCTGGACGGAAAAAAGCTTCCGAGATGGACTGCGATAAGGCATTTGAGCAATATCTCACCACTTCGGGTATGCCTGATCCCGACCTGCTTATCAGAACCGGAGGCGACCATCGCATAAGCAATTTCCTGTTGTGGCAGATCGCTTATTCCGAAATTTATGTAACTGATACTTTCTGGCCTGATTTCACCAAGGAGGATTTCCTAAAGGCAATAGTTAATTTCCAACACCGGGAACGCCGATTCGGCTTGACTTCCGACCAGATTAAATAGACCAATCCATACTTTCCATTCCCAACGTCTCATTATGCGTTTCAGAATATCAACTTACTTAGTTCTCGTAGTCACATTGCTGACAACTGCATTTGGTGCATCGGCGCAACTCCCTACCGATACAATCTATGCTCCTAACGTGCTTTTCTCGGGGTTGCCAAGAACCTACGAGATTGCCGACATCGAAGTTCGCGGTGCCGACAACTATGACGAGAATAATGTGATAGGTTACACCGGACTTAAAATCGGTGATATAATAGAAGTTCCCGGTTCGGATCTCACTGATGCCGCAAAACTTCTGTGGCAACAGCTCCTGTTCTCAAAAGTGCAGATTACCATCGACAAGGTTGTCGGTGACAAAGCTTGGATCGTGATTAACCTTCGCCAGCAGCCCCGCATCTCTGAAATTAACTACAACGGGGTCAAGAAGGGTGAAAAGCAGGATCTTGAAGAAGCTCTCCAGCTCATGAAGGGTAACCATATAACCCAAAACATTGTCAACAGTGCCGAACGAATCATCAAGAAGTACTACTCAGGTAAAGGTTTCGGAAATGCGCAGGTGAAAATCAACCTGACCGACGACCTTGCCAATCCTAATCAGGTGATTGTTGACATTAACGTTAACAAAAACGATAAAGTTAAGGTCCACAAGATATATATCGACGGCAATGAGGTGCTGAGTGACAATCAGATCCAGCGCACCATGAAGAAGACAAACGAGAAGGGCAAACTTCTCAACCTCTTCCGTCAGAAAAAATTTGTGGAGAGCGATTACCATGATGACCTTAACCGTATAATTCAGAAATATAACGAAAAAGGTTATCGTGACGCTGCCATCCTCGCTGACTCCGTTGTGCCTTTCGACGAAAAGACCGTGGATGTCTACATTAAGGTTGATGAAGGTAAGAAATACTATATCAATGATGTGACTTGGGTTGGTAACACCATCTATCCTACCGAGGCGCTTGACCGTGTGCTCGGAATCGAAAAAGGTGACGTCTACAACCAGAAACTTCTTAACAAGCGTCTGTCGGAGGATGACGATGCTATCTCAAGCCAGTACATGGACCATGGTTACCTGTTCTTCAATGTGGTGCCCATCGAAAAGAATGTCAACGGTGACTCTATTGACCTCGAAATGCGTATAGTCGAAGGTCCGCAGGCTCGAATCAACAATGTCATCATCAATGGTAACGACCGTCTGTACGAGAAGGTTATCCGCCGTGAGCTCCGTGTGAAACCGGGTGAGTTGTTCTCAAAGACCGACTTCGTGCGTTCAGTGCGTGAAATTGCCCAGACCGGACACTTTAACCCTGAAAACCTTGACGCCCGTCCCGAACCTAATCAGGAAGACGGTACTGTGGATGTGGTATTCAATCTCGAATCCAAGTCAAACGACCAGTTTGAGTTCTCAATGGGTTGGGGTCAGACCGGTATCATCGGTAAGGTAGCCATCAAGTTTACAAACTTCTCTATAAAGAATCTTTTCTATCCGAACTCTTACAAGGGTCTCATCCCGCAGGGTGAAGGTCAGCAGTTGACCATCTCGGCTCAGACCAATGCCCGCTACTACCAGTCGTACGGAATTTCATTCCTCGACCCGTGGTTTGGCGGCAAGCGTCCTAACTCTCTGTCCGTATCGGCATATTACAGCCGTCAGACAGGTGTAAACTCCTCGTTCTATAGCCGTAACCTTAATAATTATTACTACGGTTACAGCGGTCTTTATGGCGGTTACAATAATTATTATGGTGATAACTACTCATACGAGAACGCATACGACCCCAACAAGTATCTTCAGATGCTTAACTTCTCGGTGGGCTTCGGTAAGCGTTTGAGCTGGCCTGATGACTTCTTCACATTCCAAGCCGAACTCGGATATACTTGGTATAGCCTTAAGAACTGGGAGTACCTTTTCGAAATGCAGAACGGTACCTCAAATTCTATCACCCTCGGCTTGACTCTCGCACGTAACTCTACCGATAACCCCTTGTACACACGTACAGGTTCAAATATCTCTCTTAACCTCCAGCTGACACCTCCGGCATCGCTGTTCGGGAACAAGAACTGGAAGCAGCTCTATTACATGAAAGAGCAGGCAACTGCCGATCGTGACCGTGAGAAGCTTAATCTTGCCGCTCGTCAGATGTACCGCTGGATTGAGTACTGGAAGTTGCGTTTCAAATCACGCACCTACACTCCGCTTAACAATGCCGAACAGTACACTCTCGTGCTCATGACCCGTGCCGACTTTGGTTTGCTTGGCAGTTACAACAGATATCTGAAATCACCGTTTGAGACATTCTATGTCGGTGGTGATGGTATGTCAGGCTCATATACATACGCTCAGGAGACCATCGCCCTCCGCGGTTACGATAACGGACAGTTGACTCCGTGGAACACAGGCGGCGCAGGTTATGCCTACACACGTTTCGGTATGGAAGTCCATTTCCCGTTCATGTTGCAGCCTACCACCACTATCTACGGTCTTGCATTCGTTGAAGGTGGTAATGCGTGGTCGTCAGTCAAGAATTTCTCACCCTTCGACCTCAAGCGTAGTGCCGGTGCCGGTGTGCGTATCTTCCTCCCGATGGTCGGTATGATGGGTATTGACTGGGCATACGGTTTCGACAAGGTGTACGGACAGAAGGGCGGATCTCACTTCCACTTCATTCTCGGACAGGAATTCTAATCCGCATCTGAGCGTCTGTGACGTATAATATTCATGTGAATTAAACTTTTCACCAAGTAGTGCGTCTATATAATATAAACAACAATTTTATTGACACTTACTTACTCTTGAAGATGAAAAAAATATTCCTAACGCTGGCTATAGCGATGGTTTGCGCATTCGGTACGAGCGCACAGAAATTTGCCCTTGTCGATATGGATTATATCCTCGGCAGCATCCCCGATTATGAGATGGCAAATGAACAACTCAACCAGTTGTCGCAACGTTGGCAGAAAGAGGTTGAGGCTGTGGCTAAAGAAGCCGAGACCATGTATAAGAATTATCAGAAGGAAATGGTCTTCCTCACCGACGACCAGAAGAAACAGCGTGAGGACGCTATTGTGGCAAAGGAGAAATCCGCAGCCGAGCTTCGCCAGAAATATTTCGGTCCCGAAGGTGAACTTTACAAAAAGCGCCAGTCGCTCATGAAGCCGATTCAGGAAAATGTCTACAATGCCGTTAAGAAAGTATCGGAAGAGAGGGGCTATCAGTGCATATTCGACCGTGCTTCATCGGCTGATATCATTTTCGCTTCCCCCCGTATAGATGTCTCTAACGAGGTCCTTGAAAAGTTAGGTTATTCCAAATAAATTACTTAACTTTGCACGGCAAATAAATAAAAGCTGGAAGGCTGAGTCGCATTTATCGGTGAATTTGTCCGAAAGCTAACAAGTAACTAAATAAAAAAAACTTCAGAATACAACAATGATTAAGAAACTATTGCTCGCAATCATGATTGCGCTCCCCATGAGCGTGTTTGCACAGAAATTCGCTGTCATCAACACTCAGGAACTCATGGAGTCTATGCCCGAACTCCAGACCGTGAAGGAACAAATGGAAGCTTCCAGCAAGAAGTACGAAGATGAATTCGCAAAGCTTCAGGAAGAGTTCTCAAAGAAGTTTGAAGAATTCCAGGCTCTTGAAGAATCAACTCCCCAGACCATCAAGGAACGCCGTATGCAGGAAATGCAGGAACTCGAAAACAAAGTTAACCAGTTCCGTCAGACTGCAGCTCAAGACCTCCAGCGTCAGCAGCAGCAGCTCATGGCTCCTATTCAGGAAAAGGTCGTTAAGGCTATCCAGTCAGCAGGTGCCGAAGGCGGTTACACTTTCATATTTGAAAACGTTGTGCCCCTCTACACCGGTACTGATGTGACTGACATCACAGCTACTGTTAAAACCCGTCTCGGCATAAAATAATGCCGGTCATTCCGTAAGGATAATAGAACCCATAAGGACGTGTGACAAACCTCAGTGGTTTGACATACGTCCTTTTATAAACATACGGCTATATGCCGTAGCATAAATCAACCCTTTAATAAATCACGTCATATTCTCCCGCTATGTTCCGAATCAAGCGCATGGACATATTCATCTTGCAGAGCTTTGTGCCTCTGTTTCTGATGACGTTCTGTATCTGCTTGTTTATAGTGCTGATGCAATTCTTGTGGCGTTACATCGACGACCTTGTAGGTAAAGGTCTCGGTGTGGATGTGATAGCTGAGCTTTTTTTCTACGCCGCACTTACCATGATACCTATGGCATTGCCGCTTGCCATACTTTTGGCATCGTTGATGACATTCGGTAATCTCGGCGAGCAGTTTGAGCTTACCGCTATGAAGGCATCGGGAATCTCTCTGATACGTACGATGGCACCGTTGATAGTACTGATGGTGCTTGTGGCGACAGGAGCTTTCTTCTTTCAGAACAATGTTCTTCCGATAGCTCAGACCAAGATGTGGACGCTCCTTTACTCCATGAGGCAGAAGTCGCCGGAGTTGGAAATACCCGAAGGTGTGTTCTACGATCAGATTCCCGGCTATAACCTCTTCGTGCAGGAGAAAAATCGTGAGACGGGTGTGCTTTATGACATGATGATTTATGATGTGTCGAGAGGATTTGAAAACTCCTCGATTATTCTTGCCGATTCGGGAAAGATGACCATCACCCCTGACAAGACACATCTGTTTTTACGCCTTTGGAAAGGTGAATCCTTTGAAAATCTGAAAGACGCAGGTGCGTCAAACATGAAAAATGTACCGTATCGCCGTGAGACATTCGACACCAAGGAGATAATGCTGAGATTCGATGCCAATTTCAACCGTATGGACGAGCAAGGTATGCGAAATCAGTATGTCGGTAAGAATATGGCAGAGCTGCAAGCTACCATCGACTCAGTGGGTGAGCGTGTTGATTCACTTGGCAACAGATATGGCACGGCCTTGCGTGAGTACCCGTTCTTCAATGTGGTAAACTATCGTCTCCCTGAGGGTGCCATCACAGTTATTAACGAGGATACCGGTATGCCCGAGGAAGAGGTCAAGAAAGTGCGTATGCCGGACGTGCAGATGGCTAAGCCGATGGATGTCGATTCGCTTTTCAGAGGTTCATCGTCAGGCTACACCCTCAATTATCTTAATCTGGCTTTATCTAAAGCACAGCGCATGAAGCAGGAATATGAATATAAAGGTCTTGTCCTCGCCGACGAGATGAAGAGCATACGCCGCCATGCCATAGAACTTCAGAAGAAATTCACTCTCTCCTTCGCTTGTATCATCTTCTTCTTTATCGGTGCTCCGCTTGGGGCTATCATACGTAAGGGAGGACTTGGTACACCTCTTGTTATATCTGTATTCCTTTTCATCTTCTACTACATCATAGACAACATGGGCTATAAGATGGCACGTGACGGTAAAGTTGAAGTGTGGGAAGGTATGTGGCTAAGTGCCGCAGTGCTGCTTCCGTTGGGTGTGTTCTTCACCTACAAGGCGGTTAACGACTCGGCAGTCTTTAACAAGGATGCCTATATCAACTTGTTCCGCAAATTCTTCGGTGTGAGCGAAACCCGCCACGTGGAGATGAAAGAGGTGTTTATGACCGAGGTGGAACCGCTTGTTGCCACGGAACGTCTTGAAAAATTGAAAATCCGTGTTAATGAGTATCTCGCAGCCAACCCGCCCAAGCAGAGCTATACAGCCTATTGGTTGAAAGGATATGACCGTGACGAGCTGCACAGTCTGCGTGAAGAGGTGGAATCGGATGTGGAATACCTCTCAAATTCACGTGAGAAGATGGTGGTGCTCAAACTTATGGATATGCCTATCCTGCGTAGTCTTTGGTTCCATGAACCTTCACGCCGCAAATGGTTGGGAATTACTATGATGATAGTGTTCCCGCTTGGCATCCCTGTCTGGCTTTATGGTCGTAAGACTCAGAAACAGTTGCGTGACGAGCTTGCCACTGTGATAAAGGTATCTGATGAGCTGATTGCGCTCGTAAACAAGAAAAGTAATTAATTGGTTTAATTATGGAGAAAATAAAATTAGACACTATAGAGGAAGCTATTGCGGATTTCCGTGAAGGAAAATTCGTGATTGTGGTTGACGATGAGGATCGTGAAAATGAAGGCGATCTCATAATTGCCGCAGAGAAAGTGACCCCCGAGCATGTGAATTTTATGATCACGAATGCGCGAGGTGAGCTTTGCGCTCCCCTTTCCATATCCCGCTGCCATGAATTGAAGCTTGACCATCAGGTATCTGACAATACCTCAATGCTTGGCACACCGTTTACCGTGACTGTCGATCTCCTTCCCGGCTGCACCACAGGCGTATCGGCGCATGACCGTGCCGCCACTATCCGTGCGCTTGCCAATCCTGATTCAAAACCTGAGGATTTCGGACGTCCCGGGCACGTTCATCCTCTCTATGCGCAGGATGCGGGTGTGTTGCGTCGCACAGGGCATACGGAAGCGGCTATAGACCTCGCCAGACTTGCAGGTCTTAACCCGGCTGCATCGCTTATCGAGATACTTAATGAAGATGGCACTATGGCACGTTTGCCTCAGCTCCGCAAGAAGGCTGACGAATGGGGGCTGAAACTGATATCGATAGCTGACCTCGTGGCTTACCGTCTACGTAAGGAATCATTAGTAGAGGAGGGTGTCGAGGTTGATATGCCTACCGCTTACGGACATTTCCGCCTTATACCTTTCCGTCAGAAAAGCAACGGCTTGGAGCATATTGCGCTGATAAAGGGTGACATCAATCCGGGCGAGCCTGTGTTGGTTCGCGTGCATTCTTCATGTGCCACCGGCGATATTTTTGGCTCGATGCGCTGCGACTGTGGCGAGCAGCTCCACAAGGCTATGCAGCTCATAGAGAAGGAGGGGAAGGGTGCCATCGTCTATCTCAATCAGGAGGGCAGAGGTATCGGTCTGATGGAGAAAATACGGGCTTACAAGCTTCAGGAGGAAGGACTTGACACCGTGGATGCCAATCTTCATCTTGGACATAAGGCAGATGAGCGTGACTACGGAGTAGGCGCTCAGATACTACGTTTACTCGGCATTGAGAAGATGCGTTTGATCACTAACAATCCGGTGAAACGAATCGGGCTTGAGGGTTACGGGCTTGAAGTGGTGGAGAATGTTCCTATTGAGATTGCTCCCAACTGTTACAATCGCCGTTACATGCTGACTAAAAAGGTGCGTATGGGTCATCATCTTGACATTTAGAGGGTATTGGAGGGTGATGGAGGGTGTTTGGTATTACATTACAAAGGTAATACATGACAATACCCGAAAAGGTGCGAAAAATTCAATTTGATTGAAAAATTTTTTCAGTCAGACTCTTCGCAGTCGTAATGAACGCAATGATGGCTCGAATGACATTCGTGTAGCGTGTGGTCGATGATGAGATGTCGGTTTGCCATGCCGGCTATGGTTGACATTTCGTGCGACACAAGCAGTAGGGTGGTCGTTTTTGACAGATCTGCCACAAGGTCATAGATATAGTGTTCAAATTTTTTGTCAACATAGCTTAACGGCTCGTCAAGCACGAGTACTTCGGGGCGGGATATTATAGCTCTTCCCAACAATGCTCTTTGCAACTGACCTCCTGACAGATTGCCTATGCTGTTGGAGGCATGTTCGGTAAGACCCATTAATTCGGTAACTTCTTTCACTCTCGCTTTAGCCTCGTCATCGGATATTTTCTCACCTATGAGTCCTGATGATATTACCTCCTCCACGTTTATCGGGAAGCGGGAATCTATCATGTTTTTCTGTGGCAGGTATCCGATATGGAGGTGTTTCACCGGTTCTCCGTCACGGAGATATGTGACAGTCCCTGTCGAAGGTTTCAACAGGCGTAGAAGTATCCTCAGCAAAGTGGTTTTGCCACCTCCGTTAGGTCCGGTAATTGCTATGAAATCACCTCGGCGCACATCGAAATTGATGTCGCTCAGTACGTTTTTTTTATCCCAGCTTTTGGATATGTCGCGCAGTGATATGATAATATCGCTATTTTTATCAATCTGTTGCATGGCGGATATATGGTGCTTGCTATCCCTGTGGTTAACTAATTGGAAGCCAATGCGTCGGTCAGCGCTTCTATTTCGGCTTCCCAATCGTATGCCAGTGGGTTGATACTCACTTCTTTGGCTCCTATCTGTGTGTTTATAGCGCTAACCTGTCGGCTGTCAAAATCCTTTTGGGTGAAAAATATTCCGGCATTGTGCTCATTGGCATGGTCAATGACCTCTTTAAGGTTGCCGAGCGAAATGTCTTTGTGTTCGGCGTTTCCCACCACTATCTGCTCCAGTCCGTAGTCACGTGCAAAGTAGCTCAGCGACGGATGCCAAACCATGAAGGCTGATCCTGCTTTCGGAGCTAATTTTGCGGCAATGGCATGGTCGAGTGAGTCAAGATGACTTGCAAAGCGGGTGTAGTTGCGCTGGTAATATGCCTTGCTGCCCGGGTCGATTTCCACCATTGCATCAAGCATGTTTTTAGCTATCACTTTGGCATTCTTAACAGAGCTCCATGTGTGTGGGTCAACCCCGTCATGCACTATTCCGTCATGGCTGTGTGTGCCTGTGATGGGTACAATACCTTCCGATGTGTTATAAATCGGCAATTCCGGATTTGCCTGATGGATTTTATCGAGCAATGCTTCTTCAAAACCTATATTCCCCATTCTGAGGTACCCGAGCGATTTTTGCAGGTTCATAAGATGGGTCACCGAGGGGTCGTAGGTTTCGGGGTTAGCTCCGTTCGATAAAAGACATCTAACCTCTACCCGGTCGCCTGTTATCTGTTCAAGCAAATATTTTTGCGGTTCAATGCTGACGGTCACAATTTTGCTTTCAGAGGGAACCGATGAGCAGGCTGCGACTATTCCTGACCAAAGGAGTAGGGCAGATATGATAAATAATATGTTTGTAGAATATTTCACGAGTCAGATATTTTTGCAAATATAAGGATTTTTTAGCAATTTCAAGCCAATTGTTAAAAATATTTTACGTTTTAATTTTATTATTAACGTCCGGGAAGCCATTTATGTTGAAAAAGGTGTCAGTCAAGATATATATGGAATTGCTCAATGAGAAAAATTTATTAACTTTGCAACTTGAAATAATTTGAACGGATATTTCGATTAGGATCCCAAATACCTTATCGGTATCCGTTAGAAAAATGAATATCTACTATTAAAAGTTCGATAATAAATGGCAACACAAGAAGACGTTTTTAAGAAAATCGTGAGCCATGCCAAGGAGTATGGTTTCGTGTTTCAATCAAGCGAAATATATGACGGGCTCTCAGCTGTGTATGACTACGGTCAGAACGGTGTGGAGTTGAAGAACAACATCAAGCGTTACTGGTGGGATTCCATGACATTGCTTCATGAGAATATTGTCGGTATTGACTCAGCCATATTCATGCATCCGACCATCTGGAAGGCTTCTGGCCATGTGGATGCGTTTAATGACCCCTTGATTGACAATAAGGATTCTAAAAAACGTTATCGTGCCGATGTCCTGATTGAGGATCAGATAGCTAAGATTGACGAAAAGATCGACAAGGAAGTAGCTAAGGCTGCAAAACGTTTTGGCGAAAGCTTTGACGAGGCTATGTTCCGTGAGACAAATCCCCGTGTGCTTGAGCATAAGGCAAAGCGTGACGCACTCCATGAACGTTTCTCAAAGGCTATGAACGACAATAATCTTGACGAACTGCGTCAGATTATCATCGATGAAGAGATTGTATGTCCTATTTCAGGTACTAAAAACTGGACTGAGGTTCGTCAGTTTAACCTTATGTTCAAAACCGAGATGGGATCTACAGCCGATGGCTCAATGACAGTATATCTCCGCCCGGAGACCGCTCAGGGTATCTTTGTGAACTATCTTAACGTGCAGAAGACAGGTCGTATGCGCATACCTTTCGGTATCGCCCAGATCGGTAAGGCATTCCGTAACGAGATCGTTGCACGTCAGTTCATATTCCGCATGAGGGAGTTTGAGCAGATGGAAATGCAGTTCTTTGTTCGTCCCGGTTCTGAGATGGAATGGTTTGCCAAGTGGAAAGAGTTCCGTCTCCGTTGGCACAAGGCTCTCGGTCTCGGCGATGAGAAGTATCGCTATCACGACCACGAAAAGCTCGCTCACTATGCCAATGCAGCCACTGACATCGAATTCCAGATGCCGTTTGGATTCAAGGAGGTTGAGGGTATACATTCACGTACCAATTTCGACCTTTCACAGCACGAGAAATTCTCAGGAAAGAAGATACAGTATTTCGACCCCGAGCTTAATGAAAGCTACACCCCTTACGTGATCGAGACCTCTATCGGTGTTGACCGTATGGTGCTCAGCGTGCTTTGCTCGTCATACGAAGAGCAGGAACTCGAAGGTGGCGACAAGCGTGTAGTGCTCCATCTCCCTGCGCCTCTTGCTCCTGTGAAATGCGCTGTGATGCCTCTCGTGCGTAAGGACGGGCTTCCTGAAAAGGCAAGAGAGATTGTCAACGACTTGAAATTTGATTTCTCCACCCACTATGAGGAGAAAGATTCAATCGGCAAGCGTTACCGCCGTCAGGATGCCATAGGCACACCTTTCTGCATCACTGTGGACCATCAGACTCTTGAGGATAACACCGTGACTTTGCGTGAACGTGACTCTATGGAGCAGACTCGTGTGAACATTGATGACCTTCACCGCATTATCCATAAAGAGGTTTCGCTTAACGCTCTTCTCCGCAAGCTTGGTTAAGGCATGAGGACGGAAATGGCGCCGGGCGTGCTTAGTTAAAGAATACAAACCAAAGATTTTTTAGATTATGAAGTACTTTAGACTGCTTATCCTTTTAGGATTCATGTTGCCGATGTTCTCATCATGTAACTACAATTCCCTCGTTGAGAAAAAACAGGGTGTTGAACAGTCATGGGCTGAGGTTCAGAACCAGTATCAGCGTCGTGCCGATCTCATCCCCAATCTTGTGAATACAGTGAAAGGATACGCCACACATGAGAGTGAAACTTTGGAAAAAGTAACGCAGGCGCGTGCTGCCGCCACTTCAGTCAACATAAATGCCGATGAACTTAATGAGGAGACTTTGGCAAAGTTCCAGCAGGCGCAAAATGAGCTTACCGGAGCATTGAAATCGCTTCTCGCAGTCACTGAGGCATACCCTGACCTGAAAGCCAATGAGAATTTCCGTGACCTTCAGGTTCAGCTGGAAGGTACTGAGAATCGCATCGC
Source organism: uncultured Duncaniella sp. (assembly GCA_910577335.1). Classification (GTDB taxonomy): domain Bacteria; phylum Bacteroidota; class Bacteroidia; order Bacteroidales; family Muribaculaceae; genus Duncaniella. The sequence continues at coordinate 25,108 of CAJTMJ010000036.1, forward strand.
TACCGCCCGTACCCGTTTCACACAGGTGGTGGCTGACTATAACACTTCGATTAAGAAATTTCCCACTAACATTTACGCCGGTTGGTTTGGCTTTGACGCCCAGCCTCAGTTCAAGGCTGATGAATCAGCTCAACGTGCTCCGGAAGTGAAATTCTAAGGGGATTTTTTACAGCTTCTGAAATATGAAATTAAAACCGATATTATTTTTCTTGCTTGGGATCGTTGCTTTTACTGCATGTAATGACGACGATAATAAGTCAACCTGGGAGGAGTACAAAGATTGGCGCGAAGCCAACAAAGCTTTCTTCGAAGAGCAGAAGTTAAAGATGACTCCTCAGGGCACCAACCTATACCAGACTCTCAATCCGGCATGGAACAGCTCGGCTCAGGTGCTTATACGCTATCTGAACGACCGTAGCCTTACAGCCGGTAATCTCTCTCCGTTGCTTACGTCAACTGTTGACGTCAAGTATATCGGGAGACTGTATACTGGTGAGGCTTTTGACTCGTCATATAACCAGAAAGCCAACGGCGACAGCATATTCCGCACTTCGCTTACCGGTCTTATTCAAGGTTGGCAGATTGCGCTTGTGAATATGAATGTTGGTGACAGTGTGGAGATTATCATCCCATACAACATGGGTTACGGAGGCTCCCAGACAGGGATAATAAAGCCGTACTCCACTTTGATATTCAACCTCAAGCTTGTGGATATACCTTACTACGAGGTGCGTCCGTGACGTGAGGCTTGCCAGTAGGAACACGCTGATTTAGCTATGGATTTTGAACTTCTTGCAACAGCCCAAGGGAGCAATGCCCGTGCCGGGTTGATAACCACTGACCACGGCACCATCGAGACACCCATATTTATGCCTGTGGGGACTCTCGGAAGTGTGAAGGCTGTGCATCAACATGAGCTTCGTGATGATATAAAGGCTCAGATAATACTTGGTAACACATACCATCTTTATCTGCGTCCGGGTATCGACATCCTTGAAAAAGCCGGAGGTCTACATAAATTCAATGGCTGGGAACGCCCCATACTTACTGATAGTGGCGGTTTCCAAGTGTTTTCCCTCTCGTCTAACCGTAAACTGACGGAGGAGGGGGCGCATTTCCGTTCGCATATCGATGGCTCCAAGCATCTGTTCACCCCTGAGAATGTGGTGGACATAGAGCGAAGCATAGGCGCCGACATAATGATGGCTCTTGACGAGTGTCCTCCCGGCACTGCCGACTATTCGTATGCCCGCAAGTCGCTCGACCTCACACAGCGGTGGTTGCAGCGCGGCTGGAAACGATATAAGGAGACGGAAGGGAAGTATGGCTATAGTCAGGCGTATTTCCCGATAGTGCAGGGTGTGGTTTATCCCGAACTGCGCCGTGAAGCCGCTAAATTTGTGGCTGACCTCGGTGCCGACGGTAACGCCATCGGCGGTCTTGCTGTGGGTGAGCCAACAGAGGTGATGTATGATATGATCGAGGTGGTCAATGAAATACTTCCAGCCGACCGTCCACGTTATCTGATGGGAGTAGGTACTCCTGCCAACATCCTTGAGGCTATTGACCGAGGTGTGGATATGATGGACTGTGTGATGCCCACACGCAACGGTAGAAACGGTATGCTTTTTACCCGCCACGGCATAATGAATATGCGCAACAAGAAGTGGGCAGACGATTTTTCTCCGATTCAGGAGGATGGTCCGAGCTATGTGGATCATGTCTACTCCAAGGCTTATTTGCGCCATCTTTTCATTGCCGATGAGATTTTGGCAATGCAGATAGCCTCAATACATAATCTCGCTTTCTATCTCTGGCTTGTGGGAGAGGTGCGCCGCCATATTCTTGCCGGCGATTTCAAGCCGTGGAAAACGGAAATGGTAGAATGTGTGACCCGAAGGTTATGAAAATTCTCGACTGGTATATTATAAAGAAGTTTCTTGGAACTTACATTTTTGCGATTGCCTTGATTTTGGCGATCACAATCATGTTTGACATCAATGAAAAGCTTGATGCCTTCCTGAAAGCACCGCTGAAAGCAACGATCTTCGATTACTTCCTCAACTTCCTCCCTTATTTTGCCAACCAGTTCAGTCCGCTGTTCACATTCATAGCCGTTATATTTTTTACTTCGAAGTTGGCTGACAATTCCGAAATCATAGCCATGCTCTCAACCGGCATGAGCTACCGGCGACTGTTGCGCCCCTACATGATAAGTGCGACGGTCATAGCCATAGCCACTTACATACTTAGCGCATATATCATCCCCCCTGCAAATGTCAAGCGTATCGACTATACCAACACATACGTGAAGAACAAGCGTGTGGATTACGGCTCGAATATCCAGTTGCAGGTGGCGAAGGGTGAGATAGCCTACATGTCACGCTATGATAACATCCAGAAGACCGGCTATAAGTTCTCGCTTGAGTCGTTTGAGGATAAGAAGCTTGTGTCACGTCTGACGGCGCAGTCTATACGCTGGGACACGCTGCACAACTGGACTGTGCGTGACTATATGATACGTGATTTTGACGGGCAGCGTGAGAAAATCAGACGCGGTAACCGTCTTGACACGGTTATACCTATAGAGCCTCGTGACTTCCTGATATCCAAGAATGACCATGAGACTATGACCTCCCCTGATTTGCGTGAATATATCTCCCGTCAGAAGGAGAGGGGTGTGGCAAATATAAAGTCGTTTGAGATTGAGAATCACAGGCGTTATGCCATGACGGCTGCCGCATTTATCCTTACGGTGATAGGTATGTCTCTGTCGTCACGCAAGGTGAAAGGTGGTATGGGTGTGAATATCGGTGTGGGGCTTGTGCTTAGCTTCAGCTATATTCTGTTTATGACTGTGACCTCCACATTCGCCGTGTCGGGCTACACATCCCCTATGGTTGCCATGTGGATTCCTAATATCCTGTACACCCTGATTGCCATTGTGCTCTATTACAAGGCGTCGCATAGATAATATATGTTGCGTAGACTATCTTTTCTCGTTTGGGTTTCACTCGTCGCTCTGTTTGCGGAGGGTAAGAATGTCGTGTCAGTGAAAGTTATTGACGAAGATGCGACAGGCGATCCTCTGTTGGAGCTTGTGACCATGGGCTTGAGTAATTCGGATGACTGTACCACGATAAGGTTCAGGATTATAAGTGAATCGTCGCCGCTCAGGATCTTTAAGGCGGAATTGAAAAACAAAGGCGCCCGCTATGACACATTGGAACCGTTCTCGATGACAATCGACAGCGCACAGGTTGCAGGGAAGAGGGTTGATTATGATTTTTCTCTGGGTTTTCCGCAACTGTTTTCATTCAGCGCGAATGACAGATTGATAATCTCGACGGACAGAGGCGTTTTTGAAATGCCGACTACCTATGAAGGTGCGTTGAAAAGGCAGATGTCTATGCTTCAGACTGAATATGAATCAAAATTGGAGGTTTCACACAAGGAATCGTCAAAAGCATGGACCATACTGTTCTTTGTCCTTGGCGCAGTGTTAGTGCTTGGCGGTGTGACGGCATGGATTGTAAGGATGCGATTCCTGAAAAAGAAAAGGGAGATGGAGGAGATGTCAATGCTCGTGATGGAGCGTACGGCTCGTAACGAGGAACTGCAAAAGAAGGTTGCGACTCTTTATGGATGCCGTCTCGATACTCTTAATATGCTATGCAATGAATATTTTGAGAAGAATGACTCCCCGCAGATGCGTGTGACCCTCTATAACGAGGTGGAGAAACAGATATTGAAACTGCGCGACAATAAGAGTGTTGAAACACTGCAGGAAATAGTGAACACTTACCTTGATAATATACTCGTGAAAGTGACAGAACAGTTGCCCGAGCTGAATAAAGCGGATATTAAATTTTTGACATATCTGTATGCCGGGTATTCACCACGTGCGGTGTGCATATTTACAGATATCAAGATTAAGAATTTCTATAATCGCAGACTAAGGCTTAGAGATCGGATTTTGGCATCCGACGCTCCCGATAAAGAATTATTTGTGTCTAAAATGTAAGTGTAAACGGCTGAAAATGAATATGAGGAATTCTTGGAAATTCCTCTACTTGATAATCAGGATGTTAGGGCTTGTTTTGAGGAAGAAAACAAGCCCGAAATATTTTTATTCCGCTGTTGGCACTTGTAATTTTGCAGCATAAAAGTTAAATAATCAAATTCAACATTATGACTGCAAGGTTTAAAATATCAGCGATCCTTTTAGGTGTTTCAATACCAGTGTTCGCTCTGCCGGAAGTTCCTGACACCATATCTACCCAATCATTAAATGAAGTGGTGGTGAATGCGAAAATGCAAACTACCTCACCGCAAAAGACAAGTTACGTCCCGACCAAGCTCGAACGTCAGGCTGCTTCGGGTGGTATAGACCTGCTTAACCGGATGGCGATACCGCATATTTCCGTGGACAATGCGACAGGTAAGGTGGAGACCAACAGCCGTAAGAAAGTTGTGGTGTATATAGATGGTGAGAAGGCGACCGATGGCGAGCTGTCGGCTATGCGCACTGATGATGTTCGAAGGGTTGAATACCTTGTTTATCCTACCGATCCGAGGTTCAACCATGAGCATTACGTGGTGAATTTCGTGATGGCGCATTATGAATATGGAGGGTATTCCAAGCTTAATGCAAAAGAATCGTTTTTGGTGGGCAACAGCTCTGCTTTCGTCTACGGTAAGATGGCTTACAAGCGTATGACTTACGATTTGAATGTCAGCGACAGATACTCGTCACGTGATCATTACGGCTCATTCGGCTCGCAGAAATTTCATTTTCCCGACGGGGATGTGTTGCGTTCCACCACGATTGACGATAGCCGGTATGAGTCAAATAATATGACTGCTTCATTCCGTGCGAAGTATATGACCCGTAAGGCTATGATTTCAAATACAGTGAGCCTGTTGGCGAGCAATGTGCCTCATAGAGATGCCGAAGGGCGGATTGTGCTTACTCCTTCGGAAAATTCTACTGCCGGAGATACTTATAATTCGAGAAATCGCAACAGAACCTTGTCAGCGCAATGGTCGGGGGCTTATTATTTCAGACTTAATTCAGGTTGGTCGCTTGCCATGATGCCGACATTGCAATATGCCAAGAATAAGAATCATAGTCGTTACGGCTCAGGACTTCTATCTCCGATTGTGAATGATGCTGATGAGGACAGCTACTTAGGTCAGTTCATATTCCAGCTCAACAAACAGATTGACAGCCGTAACACTGTTGATATAAACGGTTATGGTGTTTATAATTCGAGTGACATACATTATAGTGGCGCATCTCCGTCAAACGAAAAATTCAGGCAGTTCGCAGGGATGCTCTCGGCAGGGTATTCGTTGTCGCTTGATAAGTTCTATGGGCGTTTTGTGGCGGCGGTGGTAGGTGAAACCAACAAGATAAGCGGTCAGCGGGTATCGGATGTTCTTCCAGTTATTGAAGCTAATGCGCAGTATTCGTTGAATGATAAACATTCCTTTGATGCGTCGGTTAATTTCCGCACAAATATGAATGATGCGGGTCTTAAAAGCCCTAATATGCTGCGCCAAAATGAATTTCTGTATTATGAGGGTAATCCGGACTTGAAAAATTCACGCACTATCTCAGCTGACTTGTCATACACATGGCTCCCTTGCAACAAGCTGTCTATGAGTGCCGAAGCGGGATTATTCCGCATATTCGACCGCCCTGTGCCGGTATTTGCGCCCGGTGCTCCCAATGGTATGATGCTCAGACGCATGGAGAACAATGGCGACTATCAATGTGTCAACATAGGTACCTCTTTAACAGGACGCCTGTTGAACGGTAAACTCATCCTTAGCCTAAAGCCGCAATTGTGGTTATATAACACTACCGGTGTTTATAAAGAGACAAAGCGGAGATTCGTATATTCAGCACAGGCATCATATTATTTCGGTCGGTTCTATGCCACACTGTCATACACTTCAGATGATTCATCTCCCGTGCAGTTCAGCACCAATATGACATATACCAAGGAGAAAGATTCCTATCAGTTGGGCATAGGCTGGCGTAATAAACACTGGAATGTCAAGATGACATTTGCCAATATGTTCCGCACGAACTGGGTTTCTTCCACTGATTACCTGAGAGGACGTTATTTTGAAAGCACAGCCCATACCATCGGTATAAATCATCGTCAGTATATCGTGGCAAGCGTAAACTACACATTCGGTTTCGGCAAAAAGATAAAACGCTCCGACGAAATCTCCTCAGCCATCACCGCCGGCTCAGCCATCCTGCAGTAGTTTTGGGGGGCTATTTAATTGAAGGTGTATCAAAATTTGATCTGACCTCTAAAAGTTATTTGTCTAACATTTAGGAGGTCAGTTCAATATGCTTAATTTGATACACCTTCAATCGCATATTACTATTGGTAGCATAAATTTTAATGAACATAATAATCAGGCTTACTAAGCCTACAACTTAAATGATTTATTAAGATATCATTTTTATCAAAATAATTGTGTGTTTGATAAAATTGACATACTTTTGTGTTAGAACTTTTGACAATAACTAATGCCATGTATGTTTAGTTTTATCATGAGTGAATTTTATAGCCTATGACATTTTACAACAGACATAATTATTAATAATTTAAATCCACTTAAAACATGAAACTAAGATTTTATTTAGCAATATTATTTTCTGCTGCCTTTTTCTCTGCGTCATCGCAACTTAGTTATAGTCAGAAAGAAAAGTCTATAGTTGTTAATGCCGACAGGGCTATTTTACGAGGCTTTTTGGTAGATGATAATGGTGTATGTCTCGATGATAGTACTAAAACAGCGGAAATACAAATTTTCTATAATGAAACAACTTATAATTTAGGGGCGGGAGCAATTGTTAGTTTTGATGATAGAAATGCGGAACCAATATATGTATATTTTACACCTAAGCCTCTTACCTTTATAGAAGAGGACGAAAATAATTTATTTTTAACGCCTATTTATGTTTTTTTAAATACATCTGAGGACTTTATTGCTGTGGGGATAGAGAAAGATACAACTTCGGAATCAGTATGTGGCAATCCTATAGTTTGTATTAAAAAAGGAGAGACTACGTATTCATTTTTAATTTTTAAATGTAATTTTATAAGAACTTATTCTCCTTCAGATGAAGAATACAATCAGTTACAGGAATTTGTTGATTGGGAATGTTATCCCTCATTATATGACTATAAAGATAATCCTTTGATTTTATTTATAAAACAAATGTATCAATCTTCCGATAAGATAAATTAGCTATAGAGCTGATTTAAAATTTTTATTAAATGTTAATTACAGGACATATTTGATTTTTGTTTTTAATTCATGTCTTTCTTTCAGGTCTGTTTCATAGTCACTCATACGTAATACATCCGCTATACTAATATCTTAATAATAAAATGGGGCTGTGTCAAAATAGGCGCAGCCTCTTTTTTGTGGCATTGATGTTTTGA
>CAJTMJ010000037.1 GCA_910577335.1 uncultured Duncaniella sp.
AAACCACTTTAGTTAATCGCCTTCAAATCTGTCAACACTTTTCAGGGATAGTCACCCTTTTGGCAAGAATATCCAAAATATCCATATTTGAGAGATAATTCCTATCAACCATATTTCAATAAATAGCTATTTAACCGCAAAAATAGCAATAAATATCCATATATTACAATATAGCACTAAAAAAGTTTTCTACAAATTAAAAGCTCCATTTGCAGATAATAATTTAAAATTATAATTTTGCAATCTCCAGTCGCTAAGTTCAAGAGAGGACGATGACGACTGAGAATTGCCTTTACGGCAATAAATTCTTAAAAGCGTTTATTAGCGCTTCGATTCTTGACGTTACAGAATCTCGCAAATTCTAAACTCACTGTCAGGTATGAAGCAACAATAGATGCTCATGTTTATGTATCATTTCAATTTATCTTGTGTCCATTTGGCTACAAGGTAATTATTGATGCATATAATTGCGTGGGCTTCTGCGTTGCTTGTTCGACAGTGAGGGCAATGCGAGAGCCTTGTAACGTGGAACGAGCAATAAGCATCGGCACCACGCTTTTTTTATTTTCAAATAGAATGTTAAACGGTGCCAACGAAATAATAACATCAATTTTAGTTTTATGGCTATCGCAATGACACCGAGTCAATCTATTTTTACGGATTCTTTGCAATCAAAGGTAATTTCATTTTTAAGATTCCCTCTTATTGTAGGAGTGGTAATGATTCACTCTGACCCTGGGGCAGTTAATATTGGAGGGACTCAAATATTTGATATTGACAATTTTAAAATATACGAGTATACCCGATATTTTGTATCTGAAATTCTCGCCAGAATTGCTGTCCCTTTATTTTTCTTCATTTCAGGTTTTTTATTTTTCAAAGGTTCTTTTTCATTCAATTCATATTTATTGAAAATTAAACGTAGGACAAAGACTATAGTAGTTCCCTATATTATTTGGAATCTATTTGTCATTGCTCTTGTTTTTTTGCAACAGACCTTTATGTCTGGGCTATCCAGTGGTAGAAATGGACTCCTCATTGATAATACTTTAGTGGAATGGATTAGCGCTTTTTGGAATTATAACAACACCTCAATGCCAATATGTTATCAATTTTGGTTCATTCGAGATTTAATAGTAACTATAATTTTATCTCCTATATTATATCTTGGTATAAAATATCTGAGATACTATTTCGTATTATTTTTAGGGATTTTATGGCTATTAAATATTTGGTTTAACATCGTTGGATTCAGTATAGTTGCATTTTTCTTCTTTTCTGCAGGTGCCTATTTTAACATTTTTAGAATCAATTTCATTAAAACGTTTCAGCCATTTATGAAATGGGCTATCATAGCATATATAGTCCTTAGTGTTACAAATCTTTATTTCAACCATGATACATGGGTAGTATACGTACATCGCATTGGCATACTTGCTGGAATAATCTCTGTTATAACTGTATCAGCACATTATATAAAACTTGGTAAATGGGAAATTAACAATTTCCTCTCAGAAAGCAGCTTTTTTATCTATGCATATCATGCTACATTTTTGGCTTTAATAACAAAAGCTTCTGTAAAATATATTATTCCAACTTCAAATTTTGAATTAATTATATTATACTTCCTTTCTTCAGCAATAACAATACTGATTGGATTAGGCTTATACTATATTTTAAAGCTATATCTACCAAAATTTACACGTATAATAACGGGAGACCGCTAATATGTAAAATTGAACAACTTGGCATGGTATCCCGGGCATATTCTATGCAATGAAATATTACTGACGCATAATATCAGTCATGGCGGCAGTTTTTATCGGCAAGTTTTGGGGATGTAATGGGCTAAACAGACATCCTAAACGCCTCATAGAACAGGCAAAGAATATACTTGATGAGTATATAACGGCAAAACGATGAAACTGACAACTCTATTACATCCGTTTGTAGAGAAAATATGCTCACAATCTGCAACTTTTAAATTTCTTGCAGCCATAATCACAGCTGATAGGCTTGCATTTAGTTATAATATTAACCTGATGGCGTCACGGCACAAAACCAAGCACTAATGGAAATTCAATTTCTCCACCAAGTTGGTGGAGTTTTATAAAGGCTTGAAATCCCTGACTTTTACAATATACAAAAGATTCACTCGCTTAACACGTTTTGGTTGTCTTACATTTTCATAGCTGAAAATAATACTGTATCTTTGCAGTCAACTATATACAAATCAGTCAAAATATAATTCAGGTCAAAGATATAATCACGATTTAGAAGATGAAAAATATATTTTCATTTATATTGGCAGCTATAGCGACAACATGCATGGTGGCTTGCGGAAACAAAGATAAAAGCAGCGAGACTGTTAGTGAAAATGTCGAAGAGCAAAACACCCTTTTGGCGCAAGCTCTTTCAGTAGGCAATCTTAAGGATGCGTCAGAGATGGCAGACAGCATGTCGCTATTTGTCGATGATTTCACCCCCGACCAGACAGTGCAGGTGCTCATGGCTTTCCTCTCGGTACACAATGACGCAGTGGCTAACAAGAACTATCGCCGTGACCTTGAAACCCTCCGCAAATTCGTGGATGTCTACGACATAGCCCTCAGCGCAAATCCCAACGACACTCGTGCGGCATTTGCCAAGGTGCGCAAGATAAACCCCGCAATCAATTTCGACTCTATAGCCACAGTATTTCGTGAGAAACTGACTCAGTATGACGCAATACAGGACGGATCTCTCGTAGCCGCCGAGCCTGAACCCGCCGACACAGTGGCTAAGGACTCCGTGCCGACATCAGACAGCACCGAAATACCGCTCGAACTCCGACCGGCAGAATAAACTGAAATACTATAAGAACATAATCACCCTAACCACATCACCGCAATGTCAGAAACCCTAAAGAAATACAGCGGCATCCTCTCATTTATAGGAGGAATAATCATCATAGCCATCATCGCATTCGCATTTTTTTATCCTGACGCACCTGAAGGTAACCAGCTGCGTCAACATGACATGCAACAGGGCATAGCCATAGGACAGGAGGCAAAAGCATTCACAGAAGCCACCGGAGAGGTGTCACGCTGGACCAACTCGCTTTTCTCCGGAATGCCGACATTCCAAATCTCACCCTCCTACCCTTCCAGCGGTCTATATAAATGGATAAACACAGTGATGGGGCTCGGACTGCCCTCACCCTCATCGCTGATAGCCATGATGATGGTAGGATTTTTCATCCTGCTGCTCTCCATGAAGATGCGGTGGTACGTGGCGCTTATAGGTGCCATAGCCTACGGATTTTCATCCTACTTCGTAATCATAATCGGAGCGGGACACATCTGGAAATTCGTGACCCTCGCCTATATACCCCCGACAATAGCCGGAATAATACTTTGCTATCGCGGACGCTACCTTGCGGGCGGAGCCTTGGCGGCACTGTTTGCAATGATGCAGATTTCATCCAACCACGTACAGATGACCTACTACTTCCTATTTGTGATCATCGGAGTGGTGATAGCATATTTCGTCATGGCACTGCGTGAGAAGCGCATCAAGCAGTGGGGCATAGCCACAGGCGTGCTTGCAATAGCAGCCATACTCGCTGTCACAGCCAACCTTCCGAGCCTATACAACACATACGAATACTCTAAGGAGACCATGCGAGGTCGTCACAGCGAACTCACACAGCCCGCATCCGATGCCGGACAAGCCACCTCGGGAGGTCTTGACAAAGACTACATCACCCAATACAGCTATCAACCTTCCGAAACATTCTCTTTCATAATCCCCAACATCAAGGGAGGGGCATCGGTTAAGCCTGAGAAAGGTGGATTTGTAATGATGAATCTAAGCGACCTCGATGATGCAAAAGAGATGATCGAGAAGGGTGAAATCGACCAGATGCAAGCCCAGTATCTAAGCTACATGAGTCAGTATTTCGGCGATCCGGAAGGGACTAACGGACCGGTGTATATCGGCGCTTTGATTTTCGCTTTCTTCCTGCTCGGATGTGTGATAGTGAAGGGCCCCATGAAATGGGTACTGCTTATATTGACAATATTCTCCGTACTATTGGCTTGGGGACGTCATGCTATGATGTTTACTGACATAATGCTCTCGGTAGTGCCTATGTATGCCAAGTTCCGAACAGTCGAAAGCATACTTGTGATAGCCGAATTCACCATGCCGTTGCTTGCGGCAATGGCATTGCAGAAACTCATAACCACCGAGAACGTATATGAGACATACAAACGTCCGGTCTTCTGGTGTTTCGGAATAAGCCTTGCCATCTGCGCCATAGGATTCATAGCTCCTGGATTTTTCGGAAGCGTGATCACTGACAATGACCGCATGATAGACCAATATATCACCTCGTCACTCATGCAGCAGGGCTACGATGCCGAGACGGCACGTCAGTTCAGCCTTCAGAATCCGGGTATCTACTCGGCGGTTGAATCACTCCGTGAGAGCCTTGTGTCGGCTGACGCTATACGAAGCTTCATGATACTCGGCATTGGTTTTGTGTTCCTCGTCCTATACATGCGTCGCAAGCTTTCAATGAGCCTTGCGGTTGCAGCACTCGGAATCCTCGTGCTTGCCGACCTTTACACCGTCAACAAGCGCTACCTCAACCATGAAAGCTTTGTTGCAAAACGTCTCACCGTGGGCGCGCCTATTGCCAAAACGCCTGTTGACGAAGCGATATTACAGGACACAGCCATGAACTACCGTGTCATGGATATTCCACGATTCAACAGTGCCGACCCATCCTACTACCACAAGATGATAGGCGGTTACCATGCAGCCAAGCTGACCCGCTATCAGGATCTCATAGACCGTCATCTCGTCAACTTCACACGTGGCACCGAATCGGATGCCGACTGGAACGTGCTGAACATGCTCAATGCTAAATATGTCGTTGGGATGGACGGACAGCCGCTTCAGAACCCCGAAGCATACGGCAACGCATGGTTTGTAAATGAGGTCAAGTATGTCGATACGCCTGACCGTGAGATGGAAGCGCTAAGTGTTATCTCGCCCGACTCGATAGCTGTTGCCGATGTCAAATTCCAAAACATACTTGGAACATCACGCCCTGTAGCTCCCGGCGACACTATATATGAGACCACATACGCCCCGAACAGGCTCACCTACCGTGCGCACAGCGCAAACGGAGGTGTGGCAGTATTCTCGGAGGTATTCTTCCCGTGGGGATGGACAGCGACTGTCGATGGAAAGGAGACACCGATAGGTCGTGTGAACTATCTGTTGCGAGCTATCGACATACCCGCCGGTGACCATACCGTGGATATGGTGTTTGACCCGAAATCATTGCAGACCACCGATACGGCAGCCACTGTGGCTATCATACTTATCTATATTCTCGCTCTCGGCGCCATAGCAATCGGTATTTACAGGTTTGCTAAACCGGATAAGAAAGAAGATGCCGTTCAGATGGATTAAACGTTGGTGGAGAAGCAAGGGGTTTGGCATACATTCCCCTTTTGCTTTTTATTTCATCTTGCGTGTGCTGCGCGAGAAGCTTCCGTATTATGCCTACGATGAGATAAAGGCACTCAAACCATCCGATGTATCCCGGCGTGACCTGCTCACGCTTTTCAGAATAGAGTGTTACTTCGCACCCTCAGAAGTCACTCTGCCGGAAGGCACGCCAAAATCCGTGCGCACAACCCTCCGACTTGCTGACAGCCGTATACGCATCACAAAGGAGGCTTCGAAATTCCAGTGCTATTTCGGGAAAGACTCTGAAGCCCGGTTCCGGACATTAGCACCTGCCGTGACCGACAGCGAGGGGGTGATTGTGATCCATCATCCCTCATCATACATGCTCCGCATCAAAGACACCATGGCTCACGGGATGACTTTCACCAACGGCAATGGCTCCATGCTTGTGATAGTGGTGCGCCACGACCTCCCACGGCAGGATTTTGTAATTAATTTCTAATCCTGAGGCACAAATATGAACTCTTTCGCAAATCCATACGTTGTAAATTCATACGTCAATTATTGTTTATGAAAGGGATACTAAAATTGTTAATGGTGTTAGCAGCTATATGTCCCTTGAGCATTTCCGCTCAGGGGACAGCTGATATATCGGCAGCTCTGAAACATCTTGATTGCTTCGCTGCAAAAGCGAATTTCAGTGTCACACTTCCGCAAAATGACACTGATGTGGTCTACGAACTTGACCTTGAATCCACACCTGCCCCCGACGACAGGTATGCCCCGTGTGACTATCTTATCAACTGGTCACTTGACGCTCCAAGCGGCGAAGTGAAAGGTTTTTCCGCCTATTATGCCGGCAATCATTACCGTTACCGTGACAACCGGTTGCAGGAATATCACGTGACATGGGATTCCATACCGTTCCTCCCCACTACCGGAAGCGCCGGAGTACAAGGCGCGGCACAATTTGCCGACCTTTTGCCACAATTCATAGCTCTCGAACTTGACAAGATGGCAAATGACCCTCGCTATACGCTCACCATCACCCCCGACCGCAAGTTTAACGGTAAAGACGCTGTGGGTGTACGATCGGTCATGGAGATAAACGAGGTGACAGTCATGGAGAAGGAGTATGTTTTCGAAAAAGGGACATTCCGTCCCCTCCGCATAGACACTGAAAGCAATCCCGGCTCCATCACCGAGCAGTCGGTACTTGTTGACTATACATATCCCGAAGGTGCGAAATGTGACCCCATAAATGAAGAACGGCTGATGGCTCTTTACCCTGAGGTGTTTGAAAAATATCGTGAGAGCAACTTCCGTATAGAGAATCTTCCTTCCACACCTCTGCCGACATTCTCGCTCCCTACCACCACGGGCGAAAGATACACCTATCACCGTGGCGACAAATTCGCAGCCCCGACCATCATTGCGCTCCTCGACCCCTCGACCTCATTCAACGAGGAGATAGTCAACGCCGTGCGCAATGCCGTGGACGCTCTCCCCTACCATGCCGATGTGATATGGGTGTTCAACTCAACCAACATCGACGCTATCGAAGAGATCCTGCCGTCAATCCGTCCCGGCGAACACTCGCTGATGAATGGCAAAGCTCTTGCACGTGACTGCGGAGCATCTTCCCTTCCGGTACTCATCATGGCTGACAAGAGCGGGATTGTGAAAAATGTCAATCTCGGATTCAACAAGGAAGTGGAAAATATTGTTTTACAAACAATGGCACTCCTAAAGTGACCTCAACATATCTCAATATTTTATTGCAACCATTGCACAATACATAATTAAAACACTAACAGACATATAATGGAAACCGTATTTTTTAAAGGTCAGGCATGTCATACCAGCGGTATGCTCCCCACCATCGGTGAAACAGCACCTTGCTTCCACCTCGCCGGTCCCGACTTATCACAAGTACTTTGCAGCGATTTTTCAGGCAAGCGTGTGGTACTTAACATTTTCCCAAGTCTCGACACCGAAGTGTGTGCCCGCAGCGTTCGTAAGTTCAACGAGGAAGCCGCCTCACTTAAGGATGTGGCTGTAATCTGCGTCTCCATGGACCTCCCATTCGCTATGGGTCGTTTCTGTACCGTAGAAGGCATCAAAAATGTGCTTTTCGGATCTGCGTTCCGCTCACCGCTCTTTGGTCAGAAATATGGCGTGCAGCTTGTCGATGGACCGCTTGCCGGACTCCTCACCCGTGCCGTCATCATCCTTGACGAAAACCGCCGT
The DNA here is from genome assembly GCA_910577335.1 of uncultured Duncaniella sp. Lineage (GTDB taxonomy): Bacteria > Bacteroidota > Bacteroidia > Bacteroidales > Muribaculaceae > Duncaniella. Next base: position 7,717 of record CAJTMJ010000037.1, read on the forward strand.
GTGATTTTCCGTGACCTCGTGGAAGAAATCACCAACGAACCCGACTACGCAGCCGCCCTCAAAGTGCTCCGTGGCGAAGAATGACCTACACATAGAAACTACAAATATCAATTTCCGAACCAAACCGACATCAAGGCTGGCTCCTCATCAAAGGAACCAGCCTTGATTTATTATTTCAACACATCAAACCCTTATCATAAAAATTCATGATAAATCATAAGTTATAGTATCTATTGAAAATCTTGTAATTACAGAGTTAAATATTGACATATAGAAATTTATATATTAACTTTGCAAGATATTAATTGAATAATTTAAATAGCATAATGAAGCAACTATTTTCTAATAATATCATAACTAATGAGATTTTCAATCGAATCAATGGTCTTTCATATGGGGAAGATTGCAATGTCCCATTGGAAGACCTTAGGTATTTGGTTGTACCTTTTTTTAATTTTGACAACGAATGTGAAATAGGAGAGATTATATGCAATAGACTAATAGCCAACGATCTAATATATATTTTTAAAATATTATTTGAAGCGAAATATCAGATAGAACGAATCCGCTTGATTGATGAGTATGGAGCTGACGATAATTTATCGATGATCAACAACAATAGCACTTCATTCAATTATAGAAAAATTGTAGGATCCAATAAATTGTCAAAACATGCCCATGGTTTAGCAATTGATATCAATCCTTTATATAATCCATACGTCAGAGGTGATGTGGTTTTGCCTGCAGAAGGACGATTGTATGTGGATAGAAATAAGCCATTTCTTCACAAAATAGATAAAAATGACTTATGTTACAAGTTATTTGTTTCCAGAGGCTTCACATGGGGTGGAGATTGGACAGACCGTAAAGATTATCAGCATTTCGAAAAATAGAATCATTATCATAATTAATTTAATTCTGTCTGTTTTGTCCATGAAAAATAAAATTCCAACTTCATCCGTTAGTCAAATTCTTGTGTACAGTTGCTCAGCAATAGTAATATTGTTGTTATTATTCACATGGTATGAGGTCCAGTTTAACACACCCAATGTATGGACAATGCTTTCAGAAACTGAATTAACGAATAAATTTCCTCTTTCTGAAAATACGAGGGATGAGTTAATTGAAAATAGTGACATTCATTTTAAATATCACAACTCACTTATTACGGTTCTTAGCGTGACAATTGCATCCTTGGGTGTAATGCTAACATTTGCAGCCTTCTATATACAATACTTATTTAATGCACGTCAAAAGGAAGATTTGTCTAAAGAACGATTTGAAAATCAATATTTTCATTTATTGGATGTTTTAAGGGATATTTGTCAAAATATATACGTACCTAATGTCGGTAAAGGTAAGATAGCGTTTCACTATATGTTCTATGAATATAAGGCTATATACAATATGGTTGTACGCAAGGGTATTCTTAAAGATAACGATCCAGCTTCAATTAATAGTTTTTCATTCAAAATTTTTATTGATGGAGTAAGTCCTGGTTTTATTCCAGAGTTCAATGAAAGCATTATTAATAAAGAAGATCTAAACTCATTTATTGAATATCTATTAGACAAACAATCACAGAGCGAAAATAATGGAATAAATGGAATTTCCGATTCCGGTGTTCGCTATATAATGGATTATCGAGGGAAAAGAATCAAATACTTCGATGGACATAGACTCAGATTAGTTCACTATTTTAATTATATGTTACTTATTTTGAAGTATATAACAGAGAATGAAATAGAAGATGATGGTAAAGAATTAAATATGATGGACTATTTAAGAGGAGAGCTGACTGAACATGAAATGGGATTATTCTATGCATATATAAAATGCTACGAAGACAAATGTAGTAACGAATCAATCAGGAGAGTCGAAAGACTTTTAGACACGTCTCTCATAGTTAATAAATATAAATTTGACAATTCTAAATTCGTGCCACATTATTAGAATAACTTAGTTATAATAACTAACTATTCCCACTATTTTTGCCTGAATAGTTAATTGCAACGTTAAATTTTTGAAAATAATTTCATATTAATATTTTAAATATATCTGATACCAAATTATCGCAAATGTAGATGGTTTATAAATAGAATTCCAGCATATTCAAAACATCTATAATCACCTCCGATTGGGTTGGGATTATTTTCTGCCGAAGTCGGCGGGGATTTCGCCCCATTGGGGAGTGTCCCATGTGAGGATGGGGTTGGTGACGGGATTTGCCTGTAGCCATGCCGTGGCACGGTTTATCATTTTAAACAGTTCGGCATTCTGAGGGGTGGGCACTAAGGTGGTTTTCGGTGCACGATTTCTCACCCACGCACGCGCAGTCTTTGAGTCGGTATATATCGGCACATTGGGACGTCCCTGCTGCTTAAGCAACGCCAACCCATGCACAAGAGCAAGGTATTCACCTATATTATTTGTACCACCTTCAAACGGTCCGGCATGAAAAATACGCTCCCCTGTGCGTACCCACACGCCCTGATACTCCACCGGACCGGGATTCTTGGAACATGCTGCGTCAACCGCAAGCGCATCCTGCCTTATCTCGGGGAAAGCATCGTAATTAGTGACATCCGGGCGATGGGAGGCAATAGATTTCAATATATCAAGCTGCTCCTCAGGATCTCCCCGATAAGCAGCCACAGCAGCTTCCTGCGAGTCAAAACTTTTGTATTTCGCATCGGGATACCCCTCCACCTGTAACCGGCACTCCTCCCAAGAGTCAAACACACCGGTGGCAAGACCGTTCCAAACCACATAGAATTTCTTTCTCGGAGCCATAACTTATCACGAAAGAGTGAGATAAATAGATATGTCCACATTTCTCATTCCCACCTCACGGGCGATGCGGGGATTCACAATCTTTCCAAAGAATGTGAATGTGGCTTTTTGCATACCCGGAAGCAGTTTCAAAGCGTTGCCGACACCTTCGCAGGTGATTATGCTCTGCATCAGGGTCAAAAATGTATTGCTAAGCGCCATAGCGGCAGTTCGCGCCACGGCACAGCCGGCATGGATGAAACATATCCGATTTTCAATCTTCGACGAGCTTTCCATAGCCGAAGCCTGTGCGAGGTCAACCGCCGTCATCGATGGGAAAGCCGCCCCGGCACCCGACGACAGGTCAAAAGCCAACACACCTCGCTTCATCGTAGTGACCAGATCATTGCCGACGCTGAATGGCTCACGTGTGTCACACACTACCACCACATCAGCCGACCTCAGAGCATTGTCGAGAGTACGGGGATGGAGTGTCGAGGTGATGACCCACGGACCAAGCTCCTGACTTGCCCGGCGAAGCGAATACACGTCATTGTCATACATCCTCACCATCGAGCCAAGTCCCACGGCAGAACGCGCGGCGGCACATGCGGCAATCCCCGACCCGATAATCAGAGTCTCACACGGAACTATACCAGCCACACCGCCAAGAAGTATACCCTTACCCCTCTGCGAATCGGCAAGAAGCGATGAAGCCATCGCTATTGACGCTCTACCGTCAATTTCCGCAAGTATGTCGGCAAAGGGTGTGCAGCCACGCTCATCCTCAATAAGATCGATGGCAATGGCTATGATATGGCGGCGCAAAAGTTCCTTAACGGAATACACATTCTGGTCGGAAGGCTTAAGGAGTGTCAGCAACATAGCCCCACGGCGCATCTTCCTGACATCGGAAGGCTCAAGCGGAGCAAGATGTATCACAATGTCACATCCGAGAGCCTCCTCACGGGTGCCGACCGACACCCCGGCACGCATATATTGATTATCGGTGTAATGGATACTTTCGGCTGCCCCTTCCTGCATCTTGACTCTGAAACCTCGCTCTATAAGCTGCCCGGCAGCCTCGGGAGTAAGTGGGAAACGGCGTTCGGCAGGGTTGTCACATTTCGGCAGACCGATGGAAAAACCTCTGTGACAAGTGGCTGTTTCCAACGGCTGTTCCTGCGGAATAGGTGTCTCGGCTATCATATTCGGAGAGTTTTATTTCTGTTTCAACGGAAGATTAAATTGGCTGATGAAAGCCTCGCATTTCCGCTCTATCTGGTTTTCATCTTCGAGAAGAGTGCTGTCGAAGACCTCGGCAGCCTTCGAATAATGGGGCATACGCATTTCAAGTTGCCGGGTGATGAAATCGCCAAGCTCGTCATCGCTGAGAGCGGCGATAAGCGGACGCTTATGTCTGCCGCGTTTCAGGCGTTCAAGCAGACGCTCGTAGGAAGCTTGCAGCAGCACAGTGACGCCATGCTCATTCATCAGCTCCATATTGTCGCCGAAGCAAGGAGTGCCCCCTCCACAAGCCACCAATACATTGTCGAAACCGCTCACCTCGACAAGCATACGCCTTTCAAGGTCACGGAAAGCAGCTTCACCCTCTGTGGCAAATATCTTCTTGATGGTCTTTCCGCTTCGCTCCTCTATGTAATCGTCAAGGTCAATAAACCTGACCTCACATCTTGACGCAAGCGCCTTGCCCAATGTGGACTTGCCACTTCCCATGTATCCAATCAGAAAAATCGGTTTCATCTATGCTTTTAATTACTTTGTCGCAAAATTAATAAAAATTGGCAGATTTACTACACTTCTTGAACGATTCCAACCACTGACTGTGCGAATTTATTGCTAATTTTGCCAAACGATTAAGTGACAACACAGCCTTGCTCGTAATACCTGTTAAATCCATCACCATCTATTTTATTTATGGACATCAAAAAACTTATTTTCGCAGCCATGATCACAGGGAGCTCACTCGGAGCCGCGGCGGCGACACCGGAGTGGCTTGACCCGCAGGTCAACTCCATCAACCGCTACCCTATGCACACCGACTATTTCGCCTTTGAGTCAGTCGAAGCCGCTTCGGCAAACAAAGCCAACTCCGCCAACTTCCTTTCACTTGACGGCAAATGGAAATTCCGCTGGGTAGCCGACGCCGACAAGGTGGTCAATGACGGTTTTGAAAAGTCCGCTTACAACGCTTCGGACTGGGGCACTATTTCCGTCCCCGGCGTATGGGAGCTTAACGGCTACGGCGACCCTATATATGTGAACACCGGATATGCTTGGAGAGGACATTTCAAAAACAATCCTCCCGAAGTGCCTGAAAAGGATAACCATGTGGGAGTATACCGCCGAAACATAACCGTCCCCGCCGAATGGAAAGGTAAGGATGTGATAGCTCACTTCGGCTCTGCCACTTCAAACATCACTCTCTGGGTTAACGGCAAGAAGGTAGGTTACGGGGAGGACAGCAAACTCGCTCAGGAATTTGATGTCACCAAATATCTCATCCCCGGAAAAGAGAACACATTCGTGATTCTCATACGCCGCTGGTGCGACGGCACATATCTTGAAGATCAGGATTTCTTCCGCTTCTGCGGTCTCGCACGAGAAAACTACCTCTACGCACGTCCGAAAAACCGCATCGAGGATATTCGTGTGAACGCTACCCTCGACGACGCATATAAAAACGGTATAATGAATGTCACCGCCGACATAAAAGGCTCAGGCACATTGCAGCTGCAGCTTCTTGACGGCGACAAGGTGATAGCCGACGCCACCATCCCCAACGCCAAGGGGAAAGTGACCCGCTCGTTCGACATTGCCGACCCGCACAAATGGACTGCCGAAACACCGAACCTCTACTCCTTCCGTGCCACTCTTTTGAAAAACGGAAAAGTTGAAGAGGTAATACCGGTGAATGTAGGTTTCCGCCGTGTCGAAATCAAAAACGCACAGCTGCTCGTAAACGGTCAGCCCGTGCTTATCAAAGGTGCCAACCGCCACGAGCTTGACCCCGACGGAGGATATGTGGTATCGGTTGAACGCATGGAGCAGGATATACGCCGCATGAAGGAGATGAATATCAACGCCGTGCGCACCTGCCACTACCCTGACGACCCACGCTGGTATGAACTTTGCGATCGCTATGGACTCTATGTGACAGCCGAGGCAAATATCGAGAGCCACGGTATGGGCTACGGCGACGAGACACTTGCCAAGAATCCTTCATACGCCAAGGCTCACCTCGAACGCAACCAGCGCCATGTGCAAGCCATGTACAATCACCCCAGTATCATCGTATGGTCGCTCGGAAACGAGGCCGGCTATGGTACCAATTTCGAAGCTGCCTACGAATGGATAAAGGCTGAGGACCCCTCACGCCCCGTACAGTACGAACAGGCTCACCAGACTGGCAAGACCGACATCTTCTGCCCTATGTACTACCCGTATGCTCACAGCGAGAAATATTCGGCTGACCCCAACACCACTAAACCGCTCATTCAGTGCGAATACGCCCATGCGATGGGTAACTCACTCGGCGGCTTCAAGGAATATTGGGATCTCGTGCGCAAATATCCGAAATATCAGGGCGGATACATCTGGGATTTCGTTGATCAGGCTGTGCGCTGGAAAGGGAAAGACGGCGTTGCCATCATGGCATACGGCGGCGACTTCAACAACTATGACGCAAGCGACAACAATTTCTGCGTCAACGGTCTCATAAGCCCCGAACGTGTGTTCAATCCTCATGCCTACGAAGCTCAGAAGATATATCAGAACATCTGGACCTCTAAGAAAGCCGACAAGCTTCTGAGCATCTACAATGAAAACTTCTTCAAGAATCTCGAAAATGTCACCATGAAGTGGACTCTCCTTCGTGACGGCAAGCCTGTGCGCACAGGTTCTATCGAGAATCTTGACATCGCTCCGCAAGCCACCAAAGATTACGCCGTAAACTATGGCGAAATTACCCCCGGTGCCGAATGGCTCCTGAATGTGGAATATGCCTTGAAGGAAGCTGAAAACATCCTTCCGGCAGGTCAGGTGATAGCTCGTGAGCAGATTGCCCTTACCGAACCGGTGAAACCCGGCTGCAAGATGTGTGTTGCCGGCGATGCTCCGACAGTTAACGATGCCGACAATATCACTGTCAGCGGCACTGACTTCACAGTGGTTATCGACAAAGCCACCGGTCTAATCAGCCGTTATGACGTCAATGGCACTGAAATGCTCAAAAACGGTGAGTCAATACGTCCCAACTTCTGGCGCGCTCCCACCGACAACGACTATGGCGCAGGACTCCAGAAGAAGTATCGCACATGGCTCAACCCCGAGATGAAGCTTAAATCGCTCACCCACGAAGCTGCAGGCAACAAAATCAAGGTCAATGCCACCTACGAGATGCCTTCCGTGAAAGCCACTCTTGACCTCACCTATATTATAAATGCCATCGGTAATATCAACATCACTCAGAAATTCACACCCGCCGATGAAAAGGCTGAGATTTCCGACATGTTCCGTTTCGGCATGATAATCCCGATGCCTAAGGCATTTGACGAGGTGGAATACTACGGTCGTGGTCCCGGTGAGAACTATATCGACCGCTAGCACGCCATGCAGATAGGCATCTATCGTCAGTCGGTAGCCTCTCAGCCCTACGCTTATATCCGTCCGCAGGAGACAGGCACACGTGCCGACCTCCGCTGGTGGAAAGTGCTCGACAGCAAAGGCACAGGTCTTGAGATCATAGCCAAAGAGCCGTTCTCGGCATCAGCCCTCAACTATACCGTCGGTTCGCTTGACGGCGGCGAGGAAAAGACCAACACCCACTTCCCCGAAGTGCGTCAGGCAGATATGACCGAAGTGTGCGTTGACCTTCGCCAGATGGGTCTCGGATGTGTCAACAGCTGGGGTGCCCTCCCCTTGCCCGAGTACCGCCTACCCTACGGCACCTACACATTCAACTACACCATCATCCCGGTGACAAACGCATTAGCACAATAACCCCCGGCTATACTCCAATAGCCTAAAAACAGGTTTCCAATAATCAAAGATTAGGCTGGATCAAAAAATAAACTTCACCCCAAAAGTTATACAAAAAACTTTTGGGGTGAAGTTTATTTTTTAGCACAGTTTCAATGTTTATTCTGTATTTTCTTCTTACGACAGATTCGATTGTTTATTCTGTGGGTGTCCTATTACGACAGTTTCGCAGGTTTTACTCTTCCGGTTCTTCTTTGGGGAGGGATTCTATGCGGATGAGGTCAAGGCGGGTGGCGGTGCGGCGTTGGATGGTGAATGCGAGGTCGTCAATGACAAGGCGTTCACCTTGTGTCGGGAGTGAGCCGGTCTCATGAATTATATACCCGGCAAGTGTCTGATACTCGTCATCCTCCGGTATGTCAAGGCGGAACTCTTCACGGAGCGTACGCACCTCTATTCTTCCCGAAAATTCATAAACACCCGGTGCGACCTCGGTAGCAGTAATACCATTTTTATCATGCTCGTCCTGTATGTCTCCGAAAATTTCCTCTACGAGGTCCTCAAGTGTCACAAGTCCGGCAGTGCCGCCAAATTCATCAACCACAACAGCCATTGAGCGTTTCTCGCTCAGCAGACGGCGCATCATAGTGTTGGCGAGCAGTGTTTCCGGGGCATACAGCACCTCCTTTATATTCTTTTTCCAGTCGCTCTGCGGGTCAAAAAGTTCCGACACATGCACATATCCCACCACATTGTCTATGTCGTTCTCATAGACCAAGATCTTGCTGCGACCCGACGATGTGAACAGCTCCGAAAGCTGCTCACGTGTGGTCTCATCTAAATCCACTGCCACAAGCTCATTACGTGGAGCCATACAGTCACGCAGCTGAGTGTTGGAAAAGTCAAGAGCATTATGGAATATCTTCACCTCCTTCTCAACCTCTACCTCCTGAGGATTATCCAGATCATCAATCTTTGTTTCAAGATAATCGTTAAGGTCGTTGATGGATAGCACCCCAAGGCGTGTGTCCTCCGCTTTGATCCCGGCTATTTTCATAAGTACCTTTGACAGCCACGAAGTGAACCATGAAATGGGATAGAGTATGATATAGAACAGGAATACCGGTATCGCCGACACCTTCAAAGATGTGTTAGGATTGATACGGAATATCGATTTTGGCAGGAATTCACCTGTAAACAGTATGACAAGCGTCGAAATCAGTGTCTGCAAAAGCAATATGACCGCCTGATTGGTCGATATGTGAGCCTCTATCCACGGCTCAAGCAGAGCCGCAGCCCCCATACCGTATATTACAAGCATTATATTATTGCCTACAAGGATTGTGGAGATGAAAAATTCCTGATTGGAATAATATTTCCTGATGATACGGTTAAGCATCCCGCCACGGCTGGAATCAAGCCCCACACGCACGCGGTCGGCTGTGATATAAGCAATCTCCACACCTGAAAACAGTGCGGAAAACATAAGCGATACCAATGCTAATATCAACCACGAGGTTATAGTCATAATATTTTAGTGTCGAATTAATCCTGTTTATCCTCTTCAGTAACCACTTCAAATGGCTTGTCATCTTCATCGGTCGATGTGCCGCTCTCGTCAGCGCTTATCGAGTCAGTCCCGGCAGTCTGCTTACGTGCCCCGCCGCTTCCGGGCTGGAATGAATTTGCCGGGAAGATACCTGCCACATTGCGTATGGCATAGCGGGTGAGCTGTTCGTTGGAGTCGAATCCATACCCTTCAAGCACCTTGTCAGGACGCTCGATATGTATAAACGAATCGGAATATAGCTTATGCTGACGCTGATCCCAGAAGAGCTGATTGGTGAGAAACTTCTCATTCATCACGTTGGTGATGTTCACATTCCCGTCAAGACGCCATAGCTGCTTGTTTTTGAAATATGTGGCTGAGTCAGCCGTCACTGTCGCCTCTTGACGGAAAAACATATCAAACTTGTCAAGATGCAACCCCTTTGGGAAACGCCAATACGGTTCCTCCGCCTCGTCATACACATACCATATCGGTGTAGTGATCCTGAATCGGGTAACGCCCGAGTCAGAGATAAGCGTTTCCACATTGCGGGTGAGCATGGTGGGTGTATGCTCCGCGTCTATGTTATCCGTCCCCACAGGATTGTCATCCTTGCATCCGGTGGTGACGATCCCTGTGGCGGCTATGGCAATAGCTGCTACAAACGGCAACAGACGCATGTGGGAGGATTGAAATGCCATATATGTTATCTAAGTTTGGTCTTGAGGAACCAAAGTCCGTTGAAGTTCACGCCGAGAGTGATGTTGAAGTACTGTTCCTTCAGCAGCGGATTGGGTGTGGCTTGGCGGTTATGATATTCAAAACCTAAGTTGACTATTGTCTTGGATGACGCAGTGGGGAATCCGAAACCGCATGAGATACCGTAGTCTCTCACATGGTTATCCTCCACCATCATGTAGTCACGATTGTAGAATCCACCGACACGGTAGGTGGTGCGGCGGAAATAACCGCCACGGGGATCGGGAAGATAGCTGAGACCTCCAGCCACTTTCCAGCGGTTGTCAAGCTTGGTGCCTGAGAAATTCTCTATCTGCTGGTATTTTGCTTTAGCCCAGTTCTGATAAGTGACATCCACCTCGGCTTGGAAGCGTGAGTTCCATTCATAGCTGATACCTGCGCCCCAAGTGTCGGGGAGCGAGAATTTACCTTTCAGCCCCACCACGCCCGGAGCGATGGTGTCAGGCTTCGAATCAAGCGATATATCCTGCTTGATGACGTAGGTCTTCCCTAAAAGTGTCTTGGAGGGTGAATAGGTCACGCCGACAGTCACCTTGTTCTTTCTGCCTATGTTTATGCCATACTGCAAGCCAAACTGCAAATGGAAGTCCTTGACCTCCAACACCTGTTCGAAAAGTGTCTGATTGGCTGAGGATGTGGTGGCATACACGTCGTTATATGAGGTACCGAACAGGTATGAGGCGTTGAAACCGAGCGAGAAGTTCTTAAACGGGGTATATCCCGCTCCAAGATACAGCTGATTCAGACCGCCCACACCCTGATGGGTAGCGATACCGTTGTTGATGTCCGAGCCGAACGAATACCCTACCGAAGAATAGGGGAGCAGTCCTATGCTCACTCCGATCTGCTTCGACACCGGAAATAGCATGGTGAGATAATCGATACCTCCGCCGAAGTCACGGTCATTGCCCGATACATCTTTGCGCCAGTAGAGCGATGCGTCAATTCCCATGTCAAAAAGGAAGGTGAGCGAATCGACCATGGCATACGATGCCGGATTCATCACATTGACCTGCCGACCTGACTGCATGGCATAGCCCACGCCACCCATCTGTCGCTGGGCGGAAGTGGCATTGTCACGCAAGATGCCGTATCCGAACTTTGAGTAAGGGCTCGTCTCGTTTTGTGCCGTGATGCTGCCCGCCGACAACATCGCAACGGCTAACGCTAATAGAAGTTTAATTTTCATTGTAAAGCAAAATTCTGTTTAGACCCCTGCTTGCCAGATGCTCATCGACATGAGCCTCGAAATCGCAGAGGGATGCAAGATGATGACCGCAGCCTCCACCGAGCACCACTACGGTGCCTTCGGGCAGACGGCTTCTATAATAACTGATTGATGCCACGACACTGTAGACCGAGCCTAACGCTATGGCGTCGGCGGTGTTCTTCCCCATCAGGTTGCGGCAGAGTTCAGGGATATTTTCAGGAAAAGAGATGAGGGGGAGACGGGCGGTGAAACTGTTGAGCGCCTTTAGCTCCATGGTGATACCGGGGGCGATGTTTCCTCCCTGATACACACCGTTAGCGTCAACATAATCGTAGGTCACAGCCGTGCCGGCGTCCACCACCAATATGTCCTTACCCTTATGTTCGCTCCATGCTCCCACAGCCGCCGCCACACGGTCGGCTCCGAGTGTGGTCGGAGTGTCGTAGTTGATGCGGATGGGTAGTTTGGTGGAGGTGTTGAGGCGATACACGCAGCGGGCTATATGGCTCAGTTTGTTGATTACCGGACCGTTGTTTTGCACCACGGAGCAGTAGATGGCACCGTCAAGACGGCGCTTGTCCACAAATTTGTCCACGCTTGCGGGTGTGAGACGAGTCTCGATAACTGTGTCAACGAGTTCCGTGTTCTCCCAAAGCGCTATTTTCGCTTCGGTATTGCCTTGGTCGATAGTGAGATATTGCGACATTTATGGTCTGCTGTAGGAATTTGGCGACAAAATTACTAATTAACTGTCAAATAATCAGTGTCATTTAACAATTATTTTAAGCTGATGGCTTAATCTTTGGTAACTTTCTGCCTTGGGATCATGATTGAAGTATAGAGCGTGAGCACTCCCCCCGCAAGGGTGAATGCTATCCAGTCTTTGCCGGGGAGGAACATGAAAACAGCCCCCACCACGAAGATTATGGCTGTCCATATCTCCATACGCATCAGTCGGCGCAAGCGCAGCGGCTCTTTGACCACAGGCATTATGAATTTGCCTATGAGAAGCAGCAGTGCGCCTGCCGAATAGATATATTTGTTTGCCTCCCCGCCCATTTTCAGCAACGGGAGTGCGGCTGCCACCATTATGGCGAGAAGCCCGATGGATGAGAGTATATTGGCGGCGGTGGTACGTTTTGTTCTGTTGTCGGTAGTTGTCATTTTTTTATCTGTTGTTTTTTAACAACCTCTTATTGTTCAAATACATATACATCCTCGTCGGGATGCTGCATGTGGTATTGCTCGCGTACTATCCGTTCCATTGTCTCTTTGTCGGTGTCGAGCGATCGGTTGAGGTTCTGGTAATATTCCAAAGTGTCGGTCGCATCCTTGATGCTTGCCTGAAGCTCGTCGATGCGCCGCTCTTGCTCAACGGTGCGCAGCAGGGAGTTGTCGTTGAAAAACAGCACTGCAGCCCCCACCACCAATGTGGCAAGGAGTGTCAGAGACAGATACCGTTTGCACCATGCAAAAAATTTATTCATCTTATTTCAATAATATTATGCAAAGTTACGGTATTATTTTCAACGATGAAAAATTTTAATTAATCTTCACATCTTCGCACCCGAACATCACCACTTTTTCCACTCCCGGCTCGGTCGGAGCGTCGATGTCACGCAACGATGAGTCCTTAACGTCGTCAAGAACCACCGCCGGGCGGTATTCCGGCTTTGCGTAGGTGAATGTGAGGTCGTTGGCATGTAGCCCCACCACGTGGCGGGCATAAAGCCCGTATGCCGGTGTCTCCCCGGCAAATCTCGGCTCGGGATAGTTGGTTCCCTGCTCACGGTACTGCTTGTTGACCAGCTCCTTGGCACCTCCGCCACGGAAATGCAGGCGTATGTTGTTGAGCCACACATTGCGCACAGGCTCTTCGGGCAGACCGGTAACTATTATCGAGCAAAGCGAGTCGCAGTCGTCGGCTATGACATTGGATATCTGAATGTCACGTGCGCTCGACGGACGTGTCACCTCTTTGGGTCCTCGGTTGCGGCATCCGGTGGTGATATATATCGGATAGTGATGCACATGGCTCATGGTGATGTTTGAAACCACGATATTTTCCATTATACCTTGGTCAACCTCCTCGAATGCCAGACCGCTGGAGTACATGAATGTGGAGTTTGAGAGTGATATGTTGCGGTAACCGCCGTTCGACTCTGTGCCGAGCTTGAAGCGTCCGCACACCCAGCCAACTTTTTCAGGTATATATGTGCCGTCGAGCAGCGATCCGCACTTGTAGCCGGTTATGTTGCAGTTAGTCACGGCGATATGCTCGCAGAGTACAGGCTTTTTCAGTGCGTATGAGCTTTTGAGCACCAATGCGTCATCGTGGGGAGTATTGATGCGGCTGTTGGTCACGGTCATATACTTGCAGCAGTCTATGTCTATGCCGTCACGGTTGGTGTCGATGGTAAGGTTGTCGAGTGTCGAGAGGTCGCAGCCGGTCATTATCACGGCAAAATGTCCCCCGCGATACACTGTGAAGTCCCTTAGCGTGACTCTGCGGCACAGTTTCAAGGCTATGGCTTTGTCGCCGGTCCCTATCGACCCCCCTTGCACATTCCCGCCACGCTCGGTATCCATGCGGGTAAGTCCCTCGCCGTCAATCATTCCGTGACCCGTGATGCTGACATTGGTCTGCCCCTCAGCCCATATCAGTGAATTGTGAAAATATGTGTGTCCCCCGTCCTGATATTCCGGGAACCCTCCAAACGATTCGCTCTCGTCGTAGGCTTTCATCTCGGCGGGTGCTGCAAGTATGGTGCAGCCGGCAGACAGATGCAGATCAATATTTGATTTTAGCCGTATGCTACCGCTCAGGTAAGTTCCGGCAGGGAGCAGCACTTGTCCTCCACCGTCAGCCACGGCAGCCTCAATCGCAGCGTTGATAGCCGGTGAGTCAAGAGTCTTGCCGTCACCCTTGGCTCCGAAATCTTTCACATTATAAATCCCTCCTGCGGCAGCCGAAATGGCTATAGCCCAGCTCGCTAAGCATGTAATTAATCTCATGGTATAAATAGTTTTATTAATTCACGCTGTAAAGATACGAAAAATACCCGACTCTCACGAGCCGGGTATTCCCCAAAATTATAACTTAAATTTATAAGGTGCTCTCATCAGAGAGTCGCTTATTCATGTTTCGACTATTCGCTTATTTCGCAGCCTTAACGGTTACTGATAAGGTCTTAGTTACACCGAATACGTCAACCAATTCGAAGTCGATGGTTACAGGTTCGGTAGTACCAACGCTTGAAGGTATCTGGATCATAACACCACCGGGGATTGCTGCGTAGTTAGGCTTGATAGCCTCAGTAGCAGGAATGTTAGTGATGATTACTTCAGTTGCGCTTACTGCGCCGGGTTCCCAAGCTCTTGTAAGAGTATTGGTGTTTTTAACGAGGGTTGCGTTAGTGCCAACTGCACCTACGGTTACAGGAAGAGCTGTCTTGACACCATTCTTGTAGTAGTAAGCTGTAGCGTTAGCGTTAGCAAGTTCGTAGTTGGTAGCGAAGCCTTCAGTACCTTCTTCGAAGCCCTGGCGGAGGTTCATGTCTGAACGGTTTTCAACGTTACCGTCAGCCTTAACACCATCGAAGAGATAGAAGTTGTCACCAAGAGCGTCAACCAATGTGAAGTCAGCATCGGTAAGAAGGATGTCGCGAGTTACATTGTTAGAAGTGAATTCTTTGTTAGCCTTAACAGTCTTAGCATCACCGAGCAAGCTTGCGAAGATTAACTTGAAGTTGGGAACTTGCTTAGCAGTTGCGGGATAAACACCATAGAAGCTGTAATTAGCTACAATCGGGAATTCATAACCTTCAACTACATAATCTGAAAGACCCCATGTGTTCCATTCATTTGCTTTTGCTGAGTAAGCAATGTTAGTAAGGGGAACATTTTCCAATGAAGGATAATCATAGCCTAAGAATTTAGCACGGAAAGTAAGAGGAAGACCAGCCTCACTATCATGGCTCAACTTATAGTAGCAAGCGTTGGGAACGAATGCGCTATACTTAGTAGAGTATGCAGTGGTGAATGCTTCAAACATAGGAGCGTACATATAGTCCTCATTTACAAGGGCACCATAGAGTTTCAATACAGTACCCTTATCGTTCCAGATAGCCTTTTCACCGTTCACGCGAGTGATGTCGAGAGTAGGCTGAGTGAATTCGAACGGAAGTACTACAGTACCAACAGGAGTATTAGTATCCTCATCGTTAACAGTGAATGTCAACTGATAAGCATTGTTCAAAGAGAAGTTGTAAGGATAGCCCTTAGATACCAAGAACTGGAATACAATCTGATTCTTCTTTTCATCGAAAGCGTAACGGATATTAACACCCTTTTCGAAGTTATCCCAATTTGCATTGTTTTCACCTTCGCCACCGATGAGTTCCCAAGTTATGTTTCCATGTTCTACGGCACTGTTCCATACGAGTTTCTCGACATTTGACATGCCGTTGATCATTTCAGAAAGATCGTATGCTTGAGTATTTAATGCAAACAGCTGTTCACCATTAGTGCTCCAAGACCAATTATTGATTCCATTCAACTCAGGCCAGAAGTTCGGGTTCTTGCCATTGTTATAGTTGTTGTCAACAAGCTTAGCATCCATCGGAGTTTCGAGGCGTTCGAGAACGATTTCGTGGCTTGCAGCCATTTCTTCGCGCAAGTTAGCTGTGAACTCAACAGGATTCTGACCCTTAACAGAACCATCATAGATGGTACCATCCATAAGGATATAGTTGTATTCGAATACGATAGAGTTGTTAACGCCCTGATCCTTGCTATATGAGAAAGAATAACCGTCGTCAGAGATCTTCACACCGTAAAGTTCTGCATTCTTAAGGTTCTTAGCATCCTGCTTCAAAGTAATCCAGTAGTCATATACGGCTGCTGCGTCTACAGAAGGAGATGTATATATAACCTCAGGATAGTAGGTTGTATTTACGGCGCAATTCTGCATAGGATTTACAAGAGTTACATTAACAGCACCGATCTTCTTCAAAGTTGCTGCAACATTGTAAGGGGTCTTAATGGTGGTCTTGTTAAGGGTTGCAGTAAGAGCCAACGCATGTTTTGCACCATCATTTTGCTTGAAGAGCAGATAGTTCTTGGTTCTTGCGTCGTTGATATCCTCGTAACGAGTAAAGTCATGAGGAAGTACCCAGATTGCATTCTCAGAGGTAGCTCTTGAAAGCACCTGACCGGTGTAAGGACGAGCTTCCTTGAACTTGAGTTGTGTGTTAACATTCTCAGAGTTCATGAGGCTGTATGCATAGTCTGATGCATCAGTGCCCTGAGGATTAACTACTATTTGAAGGTCAGTGCCAAGAGTAGTATAGAGACCCTTAGCAAGTGTCTTCTTGGCATTTGCGGGACCATACTCAACATCCTTGGCATTGATACCATAGAGAGCATTCAAGCTGCGTATGTTGCTGTTGAGGATATCCATGTATCCCATAACTGCGCTTGTGGGGAGGAAGATAGTCTGGATCTCACCGCTGTCGTCACGAACATTGAGGTTGAAACCGCCGGGAACTTCCATTACGAGAGCGCCACCTGCGATATATTCTGTCTCAACATATTCGCCCTTCTCGGCATCCCATACCATCCAGTAGCCGTTTGCACTGATCTGAGCGCTCTTTCCGGGTTCGCCCTGAGGACCGGCAGGACCCTGAGGACCTTCAGCACCGGGAGCACCGGGGGCACCGGGAGCACCGGGTTCGCCGGGCTGTCCGGGTTCGCCCTGAGGACCTTGAGGACCTACTGCGGGATGTTCTGACTTAACGCCGTCGAATGCCCAATAGCCGTCGATAATAGTTACTACGGTGCCGTTTTTACCATCTGCACCTGCTGCGCCTGTTTCACCCTTGATAGTCTCGATAACGCTGGTAGTGTTGTCGTTCCAGGTGATCTTAATGCCATTGCCTTCCTTGACAACGTTGGTCACGAATTTACCCTGACCAACCTTAGCCTGCAACTCGGAAATGGCAGCCTTGATGTCTACAATTTCCTTGTTGATGGCATTGATGTCATCATCGTAGTCTTTGCAGGAGACAAATGCTCCGGAAGAGAGAGTCAACAATCCTCCGAACAAAGCCGCACTAAAAAACTTTTTGTTCATAATGAAATTGAAAAATTTTAATTTATAAATTAAAAACTAAAAAATGGTTATTCATTTAGTAGGTTTATTGGTCTATTTTTGGGTCTAAAGAGGATTATCTCTTAGGGAGAGATAATTCAGTGTTGATTTACAGCGTGTTACGGTATCCGTTGCAAAACAATGTTGCAAAACAGCGTTAATTTTATCATTCAAGAGTAATTTTTTTTAGCCGAAATGCTTGCTATTTACAGATAATTGTGTAATTTTGCACAGTCTAATGTATATCTCTCCCTAAGAGATACTCTTACGAAAGTCAGTAATATATTTTTAGAAAAAGTATCTTTGATAATCACAACAATATATAAAACCCGGTCAAAACCAACATTTTGACCGGGTTTTAATCATATCCCCCTCCCCACCACCTATAATAATATAGTAGGGATGCACCCCCGGTGCATCCGCTTGTGTCCGCCTGTGTCCGTTTGCATCCGCCTGCATCCGTTTGCATCCGCCTGTGTCCGCCTGCATCCGCTTGTTCTTGCATGGAACGGTGTGAAAATGGCTATTTGTTATCGGATGCACCGGGGGTGCATCCCTACGACTCAATCGCCCAACATCGCAATTGCCCGACATCCCAATCGCCCGGCATCCCAATTGCCGGAACATCCCAATCGCCCGGCATCCCAATTGCCGGAACATCCCAATCGCCCGAACATTCCAATCACCCGAACATTCCAATCGCCCGAACATTCCAATCGCCAACCCCCCGACATGCATTTTTTCTATCAAATTGAATTTTTCGCACTCTTTGGGCGGTTTTAGGATGTAAATTTGCAATGTATTCTTTGTTCCTTTGTTCCTTTATTCTTTATCCCTTTATTCTCTATTCCTGTTTCACCTCTTTTATTCTTCTCTATGGCTATTATTCTTTATTATGACTCTTAGAGGTTATTAAACAACCTCTAATTAAATGAATGCGCTCCTTAGCTTTGTGGGGGGCTAAGGAGCGCATCTTTGATTATTGAAACCTGCTTTTAGGCTATTGGAGTATAGCCGGCGGTTTTTAGGGTTAGCGGCGTCGGAGTTGGAGGATTTCGACGTATGATGAATCGTTTACGGGATTTAGCTTGAATGAGGAGGGGGCGGAGATTTCGGCAAATTCTATGCGGCTGTCGTCAAGTTTCAGTTCCTCGAATCGGTTCTTGTCGCCGGGTGCTATCACGGTGTCTATGTCGCACTTTATAAGCACTATTCTACCCATTGAATTTAGGTTGAGCTTCTGCGAAGTCAGTCCTTCTATATAAAGCGTATAGGAGTTATCAAGACATGCTCCCTTTAAAGAGCTTTCCGGCATCACTATCTCTACCGGGCAATAAGAATCTGTTCCTATAACACCAAAACCTTTATAATCACTCTTCTTAGCCAATTTGTCGGCATCAATACTCACGTTAAGGCACCCATCTTCCACTTTATAGCCAACCAACGGCATCCAGTCGGAAGGCGCCACTATGCGTGGAGTGTCAACCGAATCATTGACGCTTATTTTTATACCCTTGAATCCATTTATTGCCCAGTGGTCGTCGTTGAATGTCAGGTTGATATCCGAGAAGCGCACAGAATCAAATTTCTCAAGCGGAGTCGTCAGAAGCTCACCACCAAGGTCATCGTCAGAGCCATCCGAGTCCTTGACATTGACACAAGTGAAAACCACCCATGTCACAAATCCTAAAATGATTAAGATACCTGCGAAGTAAGCTCCAATCATCATATATGTTGTCTTTTTCATTTTAAATTCTCTCTTAAATAGTTAGTGTATAATTCCATCAATTTTTCAGGCTCAATGCCCAGCAGATGTATGCTGTGAAAAAATTCCTGCATCTCACCGCTGAAAAAAGCCTCACGCCTCATGGCAAGTATCCGCTCGCAAGCATCTTCCGCAATGAAAAATCCAATGCCACGGCGATTAAATATAACCCCTGCTTTGTCTAAATAATCGTATGAACGCATCACCGTATTGGCGTTGACCTGAAGCGTCGAGGCGTATTCTCTCACGGAGGGTATACGTTCTCCCTGACGGGGATTTCCCATCATCACCTCATCGCAAATCTTGTCGGCAATCTGAAGATAGATAGCCTTTGTGTTTTCCTTGAATATCATACTCTACCAACGGTTGATGATCTCCGCCTCACGGAAACGCATATAGGTAAGGAGATAATTAAACAATGTAATACCCATCCCCAAGACAGTGGATACCATCTCAAGGTCGAAATTCTTCTCATAATGATTGGCTTCATCAACTATCAGAGTGGCATAGCCTATCGTCACAAACATATAGCTAAGCCATATCAGGAACATGGCACCTAAAGTCTTGACCAGCGCATTTTTCAGCCAAACCACACTTCCCAACAGGAAGAATGACTGCACGCACAGAAAATCACTTAAAAACGATCCCAAGTTAGTGCCTAAAAAGCCGATCTTGTCAAGCTCCTCTCCGTCGCTTGTGAGAAGCATACCCCAATCAGCCGCATCTGCCGGATGGTTCATGATATGCGCATATAGCATCCTCATCCAGTCGGCAAACAGAGCTGAAACGTATGCCCAGACGAGAAAAAGAGGTATAGCGATTATCCACCTCAACAAGAATCCCTCAAACTGTGACGCAGGGGTAGTAAGAGTGGTGATAGCTGTGGCAGGAGTGCCTAACGACCGGTACATATTGGATGCCATAACCACACCAAATACAAAAGTAATCACAGCAAGTGCAAAAAATATTTGTCCGGATGACACACGATAAGTAGTATGCTCCAAAAACAAGAGCATGAGAATCATGAGTATTGTCACACAACCGAACATTATCGACATCCTGCGCCAATTCTCTATAAAGTATTTTTTTGAAAGGTTTCCAAACCTTTTGAAATCAAATGTCTGATTAATTGTAGCCATAGCACCGGTTATTTTAAGTCAGAGTTAAACAATCCGGCAATATAGTCCGGTTTATTAATTGCCAATTCAAAGAGCGATTCGAGGTTGACATCCGTTTCCTCACCGTCAAGGTTAGGAGTAACAATCATTGTCCCCTCCACGTTGGGCTGCGCATACACAGCCGAGGCTATGAGGCCACGGTCGTCTGTAATCATGAATTTCAATTTCTCCATGATAGAGGATAGACTTGCGTTGAGAAGCACACGGCTCCAGGTAAGTATTATAACATGGTCAAGCAGACGGTCTATATCACGAACCTGATGGGTGGAAATGACGATAGTGCGTTCATCGGTCATCTCGCTCGCTATAGTGCGGCGGAAAGCGC
Organism: uncultured Duncaniella sp.; assembly: GCA_910577335.1. Classification (GTDB taxonomy): domain Bacteria; phylum Bacteroidota; class Bacteroidia; order Bacteroidales; family Muribaculaceae; genus Duncaniella. Next base: position 28,427 of record CAJTMJ010000037.1, read on the forward strand.
TCTTGCCGGGGATGTCGAGACCATTGGTCGGCTCGTCCATCAACAGCAACTGAGTATTGCAAGCCAAAGCGAAACTGATATACGCTTTCTTTCTCTGCCCCATTGACAACTCACCGAGGTGAATATCAGGATTGAGACCGAAAATGTCAAGGTAGCGGTTCATGTCATCAGCCGAAAAGCGAGGATAGAAGGGTGAATTAGCCTTCACATACTCTTTAAGTTTGATTTTTGGAAGGACAATCTCCTCCGGGACAATAAATATCTCCGAAAGGGTTTCCGGGAGACGGCGGCGAGTGTTCTTACCGTCAAATGTGACTTCACCGCTCCGAGGGGTCAACGCCCCTGCAATAAGGTATAAAAGAGTGGATTTACCTACTCCATTGCTCCCTAACAACCCATAGACACCACCGGGCTTAATCGACAGATTTATATTGTCGAGTACGAGGTGAGCCTTGCGTCTGTAACTGAATGAAAGATTTTTTATCTCAAGCATATTTGTGTATTAGTATAATAGTACACTGCAAAGGTAGACAATTATTTTTATTTACAAAACTTTTTCATAAAAATTTTATCATATACTGAAAAACGCAGAATATAACAGAAGTCGATTTTAAGCCATAACTAACTGACACATAACGAATAAAGCCGTGAAATTCAGAAATTTCACGGCTTAACATATTAAATAAATTCCTTATCAGCTTTAGCTTGGCATCTTGCTTTCATACATGCCGCCACCGTCAACCATAAGGTTTATACCGGTGATCCAAGAGGCAGCCTTGCTCATCAGAAATACGAAAGCATGAGCTATATCAACAGGTGTGCCACGACGTTTCATGACTATGGCATCGGAAATCTTCTTCAGCATTGCCGGGTCATATCCGGCTTCAAGTGTGGCATCGCCATTGTCAACCGAACCTATGACCACCACATTGAAACGCACCTCAGGACCTGAAGCTACAGCCATGCTGTGAGCCATATTTATCAGACCGGCTTTCGCAGTGCTATATTCGATAAATTCAGGCGAAGGGGTGTCACCGACCATTGAACCTGAGAATACCACTGAGGCATTAGGTTCTTTGCGCAAGTAAGGCATACAGAATTTGGTGACATTATATGCACTCACCGTGTTGAGTTCATAGGAGGCAACCATCTTCTGAGTGTCAGATCCCCAAAGCGGAGTGGCTTTACCCCAGCCCACATTATTTACAAGACCTGAGATCTTACCGAATTTTGAAACCACTTCATTAACAAGATTCTGCAAGTCGGTTTCACTCGTGGCATCGGCTTTTATACCTATACACTCGCTACCGGTCTCCTGTTGTATCTTCGCGGCAACAGCCTTAACCTTTTCTTCATTAATATCAGTGAGCGCCACTTTTGCGCCGAGCTGTGCAAACTGACGGGCGGCTTCACTTCCGATGGCTCCCGCCGCACCTGTTATAAGAATGACTCTATCTGAAAAGTCAAACAATTCGTTAGCTAAATTCATTTATGTGTATTTTTTTAGTAGATGACAAAAATTAAATTTATGCTGTTAAACACTTAATTTTCAG
>CAJTMJ010000038.1 GCA_910577335.1 uncultured Duncaniella sp.
TCTTACAAGAACGCCTGATGCTGATAACTGTCAGTGTCGGGCGTTTTTATGCACTATTTTGTACGGATTTTGTACGACAGCGACTCATTTCACCCCAAGCGTCAGCAAGGTGGTGGAGAATGTGGTACGTCACGGTACGTCGTGATACGCCATGATACGATTATTGACGAAATTAACACGTATGACATGAGTAGCAACATCAAAGTCGAGAGAATCTGCGAATGGTGCGGAAAGACATTTATCGCCCAGACCACAGTCACACGCTTCTGCTCGAAGCGGTGCTCTGAACGCTCCTATAAAGAGCGATTCCGTCAGAAGAAGATGGCAGTGTCAAATCACGAAACTGCCGCAAATGCCGCCAACAATAAATGGCGAGATAAAGACTTCCTGACACCGACGCAAGCTGCGGAGCTGTTAGGCATCGGTAGAATGTCGATTTATCGCTATATCCGCGATGGCAAAATCAAGGTCATAAGATTCAAGAGAAAGACGCTCATCAGCAAAGCCGACATTCAGTCGATGTTCGATTTCCTTCCACCGAAAGAAGTTGAGACTAAAGAAGCCACTGAGAAGAAGGGTAAATCTATTTCTGACTTCTATACTCGCACTGAGATTCGTGAGAAATATGGTGTGAAGGATTCTTGGATTTACAAGGTGGTCGCTGAGAACAATGTGCCGAAGACAATTATCCGTGGCAAGGCTTATTTCAGCAAGAGCCATATCGACCGACTTTTCTCTGCGAGAAAAGAAAATCCGGAGATTACCGAATGGTATTCGGTCGAGGATATTCAATCCAAGTATGGCATGACTCTCTCGGCGATTTATTCGCTGGTGTCGAAAATCGGGATACCGAAACGTAAGGAGGGGCCGAAGGTCTATTACTCCAAATATCATTTCGATGTGGCGAAAGGGGCCAAGTCAGCCGAGGATGTCGAGTTTATTTCGGTGGCCGATGCCATGGAAAAATACTCGCTGACGCGCGACCAGCTCTATCACTATGTCAAGACATACAAGATAACCAAACTCCGTTGCGGCAAGTATGTCAAGCTGAACACCAAAGAGTTAGAGGCATTATTCAACCCAGAGATTCGGTTATAATCCGGTGATTTTTCTCACCGGGCAACCACCATTTACCTTTGCACCTTATAATTCTAAAACAGCATAATATGGAATCAGCAACCATCACCAAAGTAACTCTCCGTCAGGAGAAACTGCGTAGCGGCAAACTGTCGCTCTACCTCGACTACTATCCACCCATATGGAATCCGCACATCAAGAAGATGTCACGCCGGGAGTTCCTCGGTCTGTACCTCTTCGGCAACCCGAAGAACAAGTTCGAGCTTGACTACAACGAGGAAATCATGCTCAAAGCCCGCGGCATCCGCGCAACTCGTGAACTGGCTATCATCAACGAGGAGTTCGGTTTCCTCGACCGCACCAAGAAACATGCCGACTTTCTGGCATATTTTGAGGCAAAGACAAAGGAGAAATATCAGAAATGGGAGATTGTCTACAAACACTTCAAGGACTTCTGCAATGGCCGCTGTCTGATGAAAGATGTCACCATCGGTCTCTGCAACGACTTCCGTTCTTATATCCTCAAAATCCGGGTCAAGCAGTCCGGGAATATAATTTCCCGCAATTCTGCCGCCGGATATTGGTCCACTTTCCGCGCCCTGCTGAAAATAGCCTATAAGGAGGGCTGGCTGAAGGAGAACGTCAACGACTATCTCGACAGCATCGAATGGGAGGATCCGAAAATCAACTATCTCGAAATCGAGGAGGTGAAACGCCTTGCCGCCACTCCCTGCAAAGTGGATGTACTAAAACGGGCATCGCTCTTCGCCTGCATGACCGGGCTGCGCATCAGCGATATTCTACAACTCCGATGGGAGAATATCGAACTGTCTCCCGATGGTGGATACTGTATGCGTATCCGTACTCAGAAGACCAAGACGCAGGCGACATTACCGTTGAGCGACGAAGCTCTGTCGTATTGTGGCGAACCTGGCCGTGGCATGGTATTCAAGGGATTGAGCCGAGCCCATACACGCGAGCCATTCAAGAAATGGCTCAAAGATGCCGGTATCAAGAAGAAAATTACCTTCCACGGTCTTCGCCACACCTACGCTACACTTCTGATTACCAACGGCACCGACATCTACACCGTCAGCAAAATGCTAACGCATAAAAATGTCGCCACGACTCAGATCTATGCCGATGTCGTAAACCAAAAGAAGCGCGATGCAGCTAATTCCATCTCGCTGAAATAACTTCCAAGTGAAATATCCCAAATATTAAAAGCGAATCACCCCAAAAACACCAAATAAATCACCCCAAAAACACCGATTTGTGTTGAATCATCATAACCTGTGTACGCAGAAAGCTACGCGATGCCGCTAAAATTCAATCATCCTGAAATAAAATAATTAGCATATAAGCTAATAATCTCGAAATTTTGTTATATCTTTGTAGACGAAATATGAGTAAGAAAGTAAAAATAGAGCCTGTGAGGTCTTCCGAATCGGCAAGCCTCTACACCATCATCTTTGAGGATGGTGATGTGTCAGAGTTCGCAAAATTCCTTAACCACTTCAAGGACAATGGCAAACTCCAGCGTGACTATCAGCTGATTCTGTATGCCCTGCAAAAAATTCTGGAAAATGGAGTGCAGGAACGATATTTCCGTCCCGAGGGGAAATATGCAGACAGAGTATGCGCACTCCCGATTGACTCAGGCAAACTGAGATTATATTGCCTGAGAATTTCGGATAAAATATTGATTCTTGGCAATGGAGGTATTAAGCAAACAAAGACATACAATGAGAATCAGGAACTTAATGGTTATGTCATGGATCTTCAGAAATTTGATGCGCTATTAAAAGCAGCTGAGAAAGACGGATCCATCATTGTCGAAGAAACAGTCCTGAATGGAATAACCGATAAAATATTTGAGTTATGAAAACTACAGCCCAACTATTCGATGAGTGTCTTGCCACCGTTCAGAACGATGTCAAGATGGAACTTGATATGTCGTTTGCCCTTGCTGATAAGATTGACATGATTCTTCGTGAAAAGAATATCAGTCAGAAACAGTTGGCAAAAAAGATGGGCAAGACCGAAGCAGAAGTATCTCGATGGCTTGGAGGTACACACAATTTCACCTTACGGACTATCGCAAAGATTTCAGATGCTCTCGGTGTCAAACTTTTAACCATATAGTGTGATGGAAAGCAATACCTCTAATCACGATGACAAGATAATGCATTGCTCAACTTTCGACGAGCTTCTTGATGTGGAATATGGCAAATTCGGGACTCCTGAACGTGAACAGTTCGATGCAAACGCAGCGGCATTCTGTCTGGCAGAGACACTCAAAGAAGAACGACTCAAGGCCAGATTGACACAATAGCAGCTTGCCGAGCGTATCGGTACAAAGAAAACCTATATTTCCCGTCTGGAAAACGGCAAAGCAGATGTCCAACTCAACACCCTCTTCCGAATCTTTGAAGGTCTGGGCAGAAGGGTATCTTTGACCATCCTGTAAATAGACAATAATCTTCAGACTGGCTCAAAAAATCGCACAAAACAGTCGTAATTTGAGCTATTATTGCTATATTTGCAACCTAATAGACGCAAGTACGACTATGGAAGAGAATATATACATGTTACCTGACAGTGAAATCCGCCGTCGGCTGGGACAAAAAATAAGGCATCTGCGACTCCGACAGAACTTCACTCAGACATCACTCGCAGAACAGGCGCAAGTCTCATTGACGACACTAAAGAGAATCGAGAAAGGCGATATAAGCTATTTCGATTCCCTGATGCGCGTGCTTCGCATACTTGGCGAACTGGATGTGTTCTCGTCACTCATTAAGGAAGATGAGATGAGTCCCAATGAATATTTCGAGTTTGTCGAAGCAAGCAAGAAGAAGCAGCGCAAACGCGCAAGTGGTAACAACAAGACCAACACACAACCTAATACCCAGGAATCAGAATGGTAGATATAGCAAGAGTTAACTTATATGGTCAACCCGTCGGGACATTCCGATGGGACAACAACCGCCAGCTGGCAAAGTTCGAGTATGCCGAAAGCTTCATAGGCAAAGGTCTTGAACCCTCGCCGATTCTAATGCCTGTACGTCAGGGAAGGATATATTCATTCTCCGAGATAGGTCGTGAGACGTTCAAAGGGCTTCCCGGTATGCTTGCCGATTCATTGCCCGATACTTACGGACGAGCATTGTTCGACCGCTGGCTTGCGCTGACCGGGCGTAGCAGCGGGAACGCTGTGGAGACGTTATGTTTTCTTGGGAAACGCTGTATGGGAGCGTTGGAGTTTGAACCGGCCATGGATGCGCCCTATGGTCCCGATGTCAGAATAGAACTTGATTCCCTTGTTGAAGTGGCAAGCGAAGCACTGTCGGAAAAGGAAGAATTTGGTGCTAATCTTGAAGAGGACAAGAAGGCGGCAATAGCCGAAATAGTGCGACTCGGTACCTCTGCCGGAGGACAGAGAGCGAAAGCCATCATAGCCTACAATCCATCGACCGGGGAAGTTCGTTCAGGACAGATTGAAGCTCCGGAAGGCTTTGACTATTATCTGATAAAACTCGACGGTGTAACCGCTGAAGCCGGATTCAGGGAAACTCAGAATTTCGGCCGACTGGAATACTCTTTCTATCGGCTTGTAAAGGAATGCGGCATAGAAATGTCGGATTGCAGTCTGATAGAAGAGAATGGACGCGCCCATTTTCTCACCAAGCGTTTTGACCGTCAGAATGGTGAGAAAATTCATATGCAGACACTCTGTGGCATAGCGCATTATGATTATTGCAATCCCCGTTCATACTCTTACGAGCAGGCGTTCAACGTGATGAGGGCATTGAGACTGCCATACTCACAGGCGCAGGAAATGTATCGTCGCATGGTATTCAATGTCGTAATCCGCAATCAGGATGACCACACAAAAAACATATCCTTCCTTATGGACAGACAAGGGAAATGGATTCTTTCGCCGGCATACGACATGGGATTTGCCTATAATCCGAAGGGTGGATGGACAGCACAGCACCAGATGTCAATCAACGGGAAGTTTGACAACATTACCCGCCAAGACCTTTTGGAATTTGCGAAACGCAACAATATAAAGGAAGCTACTGAAATAATCGACCGTATTGCCGAAGTGTCTTCACGCTGGCCTCTCTTGGCAAGGGAATGTGAAGTTCCCCAGCCCATGATAGATGCCATTATGCCGAATTTGAAGCTCTCTATATAATACATCCTTCTTCGCAAAGATTTCTATAATGATGAAAATATATCCTGACAAAGACAAAGCATTTCCAAATCCTGCGATTCCGAGCCTTTGCTACATAAAAAATGTGGTGAAGAATCCGAGAATCATTATCGGAGATTATACATATTACGATGATATAGACGGAGCCGACAGATTTGAGGAACACGTTACACATTTCTATGAGTTCATCGGTGATAAGCTGATAATCGGTAACTTTTGCGCCATTGCTAAGGGAGTTACTTTTATTATGAACGGCGCCAATCATCGGATGGATTGCGCCACCACCTATCCTTTCTATATAATGGGAGGAGATTGGGGAGGTGCGATTGCTCCGGTAATGGATGAATTGCCACTCAAAGGTGACACAGTCATCGGCAATGATGTGTGGATCGGGCAAAATGTGACAATCATGCCCGGCGTGCATATTGGCGACGGAGCCATAATCGGCACAAATGCCACGGTTGCCTCCGACATTCCTCAATATTCGATAGCCGTGGGCAATCCGGCAAAAGTCATACGCCGCAGATTTGACGATGAAATGATAGACTTGCTGGAGCGTCTACAATGGTGGAACCGTCCCATTGAAGAGGTTGATAAATTGATTCCTATACTCTCAAATCCAGATATAGCCCAGGCAAAAATTGATATAGCGGAATATCTCCGCATTCAATACGATTAAATTGTGGCCTTACCTGAACGAACAAAACAGTGGGTTAAATTATCTATAAAGACGTAAAAATCTTTAATCCACTATTTGTTTATGAAGGAAACGCCCCAGCGCTTGAGGAGCTTTGCTCCCCCTACCCGGGACAAAATTTTTATTTGGAGTGCCGTGATTGCCGGATGTGGCATCATGGCTTTACTTGGTCGTCATGCCGCCATATCCCGTTTCGGCACTGACGAATTTACCGGCAATGTTCTATTTGCCGTTTTCTTTGTCCTCACAATCGGTCTATATTGCGGATTCCAGTCGGCAGTCGAAGATGTTTTCAATCGTCTTTCAACTCTTTTTCGCCGTCGTGAAGTTATGGCTATTGCTGAAACTGCCAACGGTGAGAAAATGCACGTTTCAGTTGAAGAACCATCAGTAACAATGACGCAATATTTCGAGACCAACTCAGAAGTGTCTGACATTGAAGAGAGCAATGCAACTTTTGAGAAATCAACGGACAAAGCACCGTTTGAGGTCTTGGAAGTTGTAGACGATATGCGTCATATCCGTTTCTCGGACGGAGAGGAAGCCTATGTGGGTATTGGTCTATCTGATGAAGAGATTATCCTTGAAAAAGCGTATAACGATTCAAGAGATTATGATGCCGAACTTGAAGAGGCATACAAGGAGTATCTTGACTCTATGACTGCGGAAGAACGATATGACCACGACCACGGTATTAAACGCGTTAAAAAGAAGAGAGAATATGATGAAGAAGTAGGTTTCTTTTCATCAGTATCAGTTCAAGAGATCCACAACAATCCGGATGGAACTACTTTGATCGAGGAAACAGAGCAAGAGGTCTATGTTACTCCCGACGGTTCGGTGTATTATCTCGAAGACATGGGTCCAATATGCAATTTTTATGAGAAATACAAAGACACCATAGAAACGCATGAAGAAATAATCACAAGAAAACAACAATGTGATGAGGCGTTTGAGGAGATGCAACGTCACGAAGATTTATATAATCTTGAACAGGTGTCGTTTATATGTGCATATATCACACATACCATGAAACAATTCATGGAGTCTCACGAACTCGATAAACTTCATAAGAACGCTGAAAAATGGACTAAAAATCCCATAGCTAAATTCGCTTCTGTTCGGCTCCGAAGCAATCACCTGTCGAAAGAAGACATCAAACATCTTTGTTACAATGTCGGCAAGTTCCTGAATCTTAAGGGGAATGAAATTGCACTATTCGTCAAAAATGTATTTGCAGAGAGTTTTGACACCGTAAAAATAGGAACAATTATAGCAAAACTTGCAGATAAGAATCCAAAGAAGGATCGTATTCCTTTACTGTCAGCCAAAGAAATGAATTATCTCTTTGAACACTATAAACGCTATAAGACAATCAACCTCGACATTATACCCAAAAGATTGGCGGAGGAAGAGGCTAAAGCCAAATTAGAGGCTGCAAAAAAGAAAAGCGGGAAATAACAAGGAAATCCTAAGTATATTACAGGCGAATAGTCGGGACAAAAGTCATGACTATTCGCCTATTTTGCTATAACTCAATCTCATAAAGTACATGAACACATAGCGGTGAAGCATCTGACAGTTTCGGGTGATTAAACTCTCCAGCCTTTACCATGCCAATCTTCTGCATCACACGTTCTGAAGGAGCATTAATTTTGGCTGTGAAAGAAAACAACCGTTCAATTCCTGATTTTTTTGCCAATTTCAAAACTGATCTTGCCGCCTCAGTTGCATATCCCTTATTGTGATAATCGGCTGCAAGTCGCCAGCCTATCTCAACTCCGGGAGTAAAAACTGCATCGAAGCCTATCTCATGAAGCCCGACATATCCGATGAATTCTCCGGTAGACTTTATTTCCACTGCATAAAGCCCCCAACCCTTTTGATTGAACTCATCCTGTATCCGTTTGTAAAATGCCATAGTTTCCCCATCACTCAGTATAGCCGGGAAATAGCGCATTACCTGTTCATCCTTATTCATAGCAATGAACAATGGTAAATCTTCCGGTTTCCACGAACGTAGAATAAGCCTTTCAGTTTCGATATATACCATAATGAATCTCAATTATAACGCAAATTTACTCAACTTTCCACACCAATGAAAGCCATTAAAGGTTATATTGCTCAAAATAACCTTGAAATCACCTACTGTTTTTACGAATCACCATACAAATATTTTCACAAAACACCTTCTGAATATCACAGTATTAACACTTGCCAAACGGTTATTTTAGAACGTGATTGCGGTTATTTATTTCACCGACAACTCACTTTCAATCAGTGCGGTTCTATTTCCGTAAACAATATAAAACCGCACTAAAATGGAAGCACCAACAATCACCTTCGACCAACTGCCCAACGTGGTAGGCGGTCTCTCTGAGAAACTCGACCGAGTGCTTGACATACTTGAAAAGGTCGGCATCGCCAACCCCATCAAGAATGTCAAGCCCTCGCGCAGACTCGTGTATGCGAAAGAGGCTTGCCAGATAATAGGCAAGTCACTTTCGAGTCTCTACCGCTGCATCAAAGCTCCGAATGACCCCATTCCGAGCTACAAGCGTGGCAAACTCCTCTATTTCTATGAGGACGAACTGTACGCATGGATTGAGAACGGACGCAAACATTCCGTCGCTCCTTCCCTCGCCGAAACAGCGGCTGCCATAACCGCCGGAATGAAACGCCGTCCCCGTGGAGGATATAATTTCTAAGCCAATGGAAAGAGATTACACACAATCCACGACCAACGCATTTCCGGTGCATGTGCTACCCGAGAGATTACAGCGCATCATCCGTGAGTTACATGACAGCAACGGTTTTCCAGTCGACTACACCGCAGCTTCAATGATGGCTGCGATATCGGTTGCGGTCGGCAATTCCCATCGCGTGGAAGTGAAACGCAACTGGCATGAATCAGCAATCCTATATATAGCGATTGTCGGCCGCCCCGGAGCCTGTAAGTCACATCCGCTGGCATTCGCAATGCGTCCACTCGTAAATGCCGATTGGAAGAACAATCTGGATTATCAGAAAAAGTATGCCGAGTATCAGCAGGCGATAGCCATGAGCCGCAAGGAACGTGTTCACGCGGGGTTCGAGCAATTCCCGAAAGAGCCGAAGCGTCTGCGCTACCTTGTATCGGATGTTACGCAGGAAGGGCTGAGCGCCATTCACTCTCATAATCCAAGAGGTCTCTGCCTCTGGGTTGATGAACTGTCGGCATGGTTCAAGAACTTCACTCGCTACAACAACGGATCGGAGGAACAGTTCTGGCTGTCGGCATTCAACGGTAGCACAACAATGTCTGACCGCAAGAACTCGCAGAACTCCATCTTCATCAAGAGACCATTTATCTCGGTAGTCGGGACAATTCAGAAATGTCTGCTGACAGAACTTGCCAACGGCGAGAGAACAGCCAACGGATTTATCGACCGCATCTTATTCGCCATGACGGAATCATCCGGCAAACCGAAATGGCAGGAGGATGAGGTAAGCGAAGACCTCGACAACGCATGGGAATCCATACTCTCTGCTATTCTCTCAGTGGAGTGTAGGCTTAATGATGAAGGGGAACCGATACCGATAATTGTGCGGTTCTCTCCGGCGGCGAAGCGGACACTCTATGAATGGCAACACCGGAATGCCGAGATGTGCGACAATGAGATGAACGACACAGTCGTCAGTTTCTTCTGCAAGCTCGAAATCTATGTAATCCGATTCAGCCTGCTGTTGCGAATTGCGCGATGGGGATGCGATGAGGAGCAGTCGCCACCCGAAGAAATCGGAGACAACGATGTAGGCGGTGCAATCGAGTTGGCTGAGTATTTCCGACACAACGCCCTCGGCATACTCACCTGCATCAGCGAAGAGAAACTGAACGAACTCCACCGCACGGTGTATGACCATCTCGCCGAAGAGTTTTCGACAGCCGACGGCATCCGCGTGGCAGCAAGGTTCGGGATGAAAGACCATACTTTCAAGATGTTTCTCACCCGCAATCTCAACACTCTCTTTCGCCGTGTGCGTCAAGGACTATATCGTAAGCAGTCATGTTACTCCGCTAACAATGTTACTCCTCCCGACGATGAAAGCAAGACAGAGTAAACGGATGGTTGCCGATAACGGCACCCTCGGCAGACGTATGTGGCAGCCAATACGCGATATGCCGAGAACTCCGGCATTCTGCCCACCCCGACAATCCCGAATGTTAAACCGGGCGCAAGCCCATAAAAAATCAAAAACGTGAAAACTGAAAAATCTCCAACTCCTCAGTCATCTGAAGTGACTGATATTTTCAACAACTCAAATCTTTCCGAAACTGTGGAAAATTCCGTCAGCACCGATGTCCAGCCAATCGCAGGACAGAGCGAAAACGCTCAACCCAAGCCATCCCGTCCAACCGCCAAGCAGCGCAAGAGCGACCTCGAAGATTACCGGAAGGCATACTTCGCGCTGATTAAGCTCGGCAAGGACAACAAGCATCAGGTTGCAATCAGCAACGACACGTTTGACCGCGTGGAACGCATCGCCCGATTCTTTGGCGGTCCCGGCTACAGCGTCAGCAACTTCATCGAGCATATTATAAACGAGCATCTCGACAGCAACGCGGCCAATTACGAAAGCTGGTTTACCCTGATAAGTAAATCGTTCTGACCACTGCCCCTAAGCAGTGGAAATGGCGAAGCCATCGGCAACGCCGGTATCCGGATTCATCGCCTGCGCTTTCGTAGCGTAGCGGAGAAAGAATCTGTCAAGATTAGGAGGATAGCAAGGTAGTGGCAATGTAAACATTTCCGACCTTGCATCCTCCGTTACCGGGCGGCTGGAGTCCGTTCCCGATGGTCACAAGTCAAATCTCAAAACTCTGAAACAATGACATTCCAAAAGAAAAAGAAAGCTCCTCCGGGAGTAGAAAAGAAGTCCGGCAAGACATTCGTTGTCAGCGTCCGACTGGACGAAGAACAGCACAAGACGGCACTTGAAAAATGCCGAAAATCCGGCAGAAAGTTATCCGACTACTGGCGTTGCGCGCTGCTAAACGCCGAGGTAATACAGGTTGCCAGACCCGAAGACATGGCGCTTCTGCGCCAGATAGGGAGCATGGCAAACAACCTCAATCAGCTTGCCAAGAAGGCCAACGAAGCGGGATTCAAGCTCGTGCAATGGTCGCTCGACTCGCTGAGTAAGGAGATAAAATCACTCTATTCCAAATTGTCGCATGATTGGAAGCATCACTAAAGGAAGCGGTTTTTCGGGCTGCGTGGAGTATGCTCTCGCTCTGAAAGAGAAAAACAAAGAGGCCCGTCTGCTCCACTCCGAGGGTCTGTTGACCGATACGCCAAAGGATATTGTCGACGGATTCGAGTGTCAGCGGCATCTCAACAGTCGCGTCCAGCACTGGTGTGGACACATTTCTCTATCCTATTCGCCGGAGGATTCGGCACGGCTTTCCGATGAAGCCATGGTAAAACCCGCGCTGGAATACATGGAGAAAATGGGCATCAAGAATACCCAGTTCATTATCGTCAGGCACCTTGACAAGGAGCATCCGCACTGCCATATCGTCTATAATCGAGTGGATAATGACGGTCGATGCGTAAGCGACAGTTTCGAGTATTACCGCAGTAATGCAATCTGCAAGGAGCTAAAATTGAAGTATGGTCTGACCTTCGGTGAGAACAAGGACAAGGTGAAAGTTGACCGTCTGAAAGGTCGTTCAAAGACCCGTCAGGAGATTTATCTTGCCGTTCAAGCCGCCAAACGGACTGCCAAAGACTGGACTACTTTCCAACGAGAACTGGCTCAAAAAGGTATCACCGTGAAAAAGAAATTCCGCCGGAACTCGACCGAAGTTGAAGGGCTGTCATACACGAAGGATGGTCGGAAATTCAAGGCTTCGCAGATTGACCACGACGGCAGATGCTCTTACGCAATAATCAGCAAGGCACTCGAAAGGAATAAAAACCGTCAGTCTCAGCTTGTGCCGGCAGCTCCGAAACAGATGCAATCCCACCCCAAACAGGAATCCGGCGCCATTGGCAAAGCCATAGAAGCCGGAGCCGATATTGCCGAAAATCTCGGCAACGCAATCGGCGGTCTCTTCCAAGTCGGACCTGCCTACGACCCGGAAGAGGAGGCGTTCATCCGCGAGATGAAACGCCGCCAAAAGAGAAAAAGAGGCAGAAGTCTGTAACTTCAAAAATCAAAAACAGTGAAACAAGAATTTGAAAATTCACCGGAGAACTATCTCCAGAACATCGCTGATGACCTCAGCAGCATCAGCGGAACCTGCAACGAAATCAAAGAGACGCAGCTCAGTTGTGCCACCACCGACGATCTGAACAATATGGGCGCATCGGTAACGTCAGCCGTCACTGAGAAAGTCGGTGAGATGAAAACATCCATCGAGGACCAAACACGGACGGTCGGCGAAATCGGAGGCAATCTTACCACAACGGTCAATGACCTGAAGACTGAAATAACCGAAAAGATTGACAATTTCACGGCCAATCCCCCGGTGCAGAAAGTCGAAAAGACCATCCGCATAGCCAAGGAAACGTGGCAGGTGTATCTCTCGCTGTTCATCTCGGTGTTCACCCTGATGTTCTTCGGAGCCACAACAATCTGGCAGGAAGCCCGTATCGAAAAGGCCCGCATCTCCGACATCAAGTATCATTACATACTGATGCACGGCGGAGTCGGATCCGAAGGACTCGACAGCATCGAGAGCTGGTTCTGCGATCCGGAGCGCGTCAAGCACATCGAAAAGGAGGTGAAAGCCTACGAAGACCGTGTGCAAGAAACCGCCCGCGCCCTCGACCAAAAGCAGCGCCTCGAAGAAAAAATCAACGAACTCAATTCAAAAACAAATCCCAAGTCCAACAGGAAATGAAAACATCCAACAACCTCAACCAACTTCTCTCCCGTGTAAAAACCATCTTCGGCCGCAAGGCGACCTCGGCAGCCAACAGCCCACTTGAGGCAGAGCCGCCCACCGGCATCGCATCCGTAAGCGACCCTCGCCTCACGCCGACATCGAGAAATATCTCGCCGACAATTACGGCACACTGCCCGCGAAGCTGCAATATAAGGACTACACCAACGGCGCAAGTCTAACCTCGGAAGATGCAACCTTTGCAGTGACGCTTGTAATCCTAACGACAGCAGACGGAGCCGCCCATCTCCCCGACAACGTGTTGCTGCTCGGTGGAGTTACATCAACCAACGATGTAAAATGGCTCGCTGCAGAGCTGAGAAAGTTCACCAACTTCCTCATGCAGCTCTGTCCCAAGCACCGCATCCAGCACCTTGCTTTCGCCTTCTCCAAAGACTCATCGGCTTGCCGCTTGCGCAGCAAGAACCCTGACAACCCGGCCATCGTCAAAGAAGCCGACGTAACCTGCATCCGCCTCTACTAAGAAGTAGCATCACCCCTCGCCCCGACAAGACCCTCCCTCTTGTCGGGGCGTTTCTCATTATGTTTCTAAGCATAATCGATTGCCATATCAATAAAAATTGTTAACTTTGCATGATATTACAAGAAGTTGTAAAAAGATGAACACTGAAGATAAACCAATACCTATTAATAGAATCAAAGCTGTTTTAGCCGAGAAACAGGTGTCCGCTAAACAACTTTGCGAAGCCGTAGGCAAAAATGAAACTACGGTTTCACGTTGGTGTAATAATAAGATTCAGCCTTCTGTTCCTCAACTTCAAGAAATAGCTCGCATCTTAGATGTAGATGTGAGAGAATTATTATGCCCTACAAAATGAATCGAGTATGTTTAAGATAACATGGGATAGCGAGACAGGAGGTGTTCTCCTCAGCTCTAAGGTCACCAAAGAGACCTTGGGCATATCGCCGCGTCCTGTGTTCTTTGAAGAACTTGACTTGCTCGGACTTGACCGCCTCGGCTGGACTTACCCCCGTGAGGAAGCCCCCATCATGTGGGCGGTCAATAAGCAATACTGGTATCGCGGCACTATGCTTTTTGAAGCAAAGGGTGCCAATATATATGATGCTCCCACGGTGGCGATCGCTCCCGGTGTGGAACCAATGACGCTAACGGCTATCGATGTCGATGCGATGCTCGCAAAGAACACCGACCAGATGTTCCTTATCGAAAGCGAAGCCATCGAGTTTATACGTGACACTTTTGTAGCATATTCCAAAGTGAATCGTGCCCATGATACTGTACGCGCCAACCAGGAGATGGACTTCGAGGCTATAGCCGCAAAGGTTGAGAAAAAGACCAAGACCAAGATGGCCGTGGTGCGAGAAGACTGCGACAGCTTCGACATCATGCCGCTCGACGTTGCCAACGAAGAAGGCAAGCGAGTGTTGCTCTCCACGCGCATCGATCGCTTCATCGCATCGTTCTCCGGAGGCAAGGACTCACAGGTTGTTCTCGACCTATGCACTCGTGCCATACCACCCACTGACTTTGAGGTCATCTACTCCGATACCGGTTACGAGCTTCCGCCGTCGCTCGACCTCTACGAGCAAGTGCAACGTTACTACAAAGAACGCTTCCCGGCTCTTAAGTTTACCACCACTCGCAACCACGAATCGGTGCTCAACTACTGGGATAAAATCGGTACTCCCTCCGACACTCATCGCTGGTGCTGCTCTGTCATGAAGACTGCACCTCTCTATCGCTCACTCAAAGTTGAGGGGAACAAACAAGCGCGTGTCCTAACATTCGACGGAGTCCGAGCCGAAGAATCAACCAGGAGAAGTGGATATAATCGAATTGGCAAAGGTAAACATATATTTACTTTTAATGCGCACCCAATTTTAAAATGGAATAATGTTGAGATATTCTTATATCTCTTCAAATATAACCTTCAAATAAATCAAGCCTATCGACTTGGAAAATCACGTGTGGGTTGTATTATTTGTCCATTTTCAACCGCCTGGGACGACAGCATTATAAATCAATTTTATCCTGAAGAGTTAAAGCCCTTTATTGATAAAATCGAACAATATTCTGCCCATACTCACATAAAGGACATTAAGACATTCTTGGCTGAACGTAAATGGAAGCTGAAAATACTTGGCAATATTTCCAATCTGCCACAAATTCGTTTTATTCAAGACACACACAAGTTCAGAGCAGAGATTGAGAATCCCAAGCAATCCATATTCTCTTGGTTGCCTTCTCTTTGTGATTACACAGTTTCTTCAGACAAGAAAGGTTACTTTGGCGATCTAAAATTTAATAATTCTGTCCACCCTTATACCTTAGTAGAGGACATCGAAAAAGGGAAAACAGTGTTTGAAATTTCTGACATATATGATCAGAAATTAATTTTACTTATAAAACGACTGATACAAAAGGTCGCTCATTGTATTCAATGCGAGGTGTGTGAGGTAGATTGTCCAACCGGTGCATTATCGATAACTCCACAAATAAAAATAAACAAATCTAAATGTGTTCACTGTCATAAATGTTTAAATGCGCATGACAGAGGATGCATTGTCGCAGATTGTAATAGAATGGTTAAAGATTCAGATACAAGCCTTAAAATTTATGGCTACAAGAAATTCGGCTTCCGTGAAGAATGGCTCGATGATTTCATGAGCGATCCGGAGTCGTTTTGGTCCAACAAGGATTGGGGTCAACCAATGTACGAAGCTTTCAAGCGATGGGGCAAGGATGCACTAATTCTCGATTCAAAAAACGAATTGACAGAATTGGGAAGCACCTTGAAAGAGATTTATTCAGACAACCCAACTTTAGTGTGGGAAATTATCTGGATTAATCTTTCGTACAATTCGTTTATTGTTGACAGATTTTGCGCAAATGTTCCTATGGGTCGTCAATTTAATAGCAGAACTCTTCTTGATGCTATCCTTGAAAAGGAATCAGTTAATGCTGTGTCAACACTTAACAATGCATGTTTAGCATTGTTAGACCTTCTCGACAAAACTCCAGTTGGTGAGGAACTCCAGCAAGGCGAAGAACGGGAGAAGATGAAAGTACGCACACCTTATTCCGATTTGAGTGTAGAAGCAATCGCATATTCTTTATTTAAGTATGGCGAAGCTCATGATACGAATGAGATGCGTGTATCTGATTTCTACGCAGAAGACACTTTCGATGGGATTTATCGTCAGTTTGGCATTCCCAAGAATGACTTCATTAAAGGGCTAAGATACCTCTCATCGCAATCTGACCGAGTGCTTATTGCCGAACTAAATATGGGTTTAGACCATATTACGCTTGACGATAAAATCACAGCATTAGATGTTCTTAAAAAGCTTGCTCTCGGATGAAGTACAATCTCCAAATTGATATATACGGCGAGATGCTTAAGACATTAAGGCTTGGCAACCGAAATGGCAAAATTGCCACTTCGAAACCCATTCTTATTTTAAGTATTATCGACTCTATATCCGCTGGAGATATTGTCGAGAATAAGTTTTCATTTGAAGATAGTTATTTAAGGCTTAGATACAAAACTCTATCCGAGTTTTTCTTGGGTCAAATTAAAACGCAATTCCTTCCGTTTTTTATCCGACCATACTTTCATCTTGACTCTGAACCATTTTATGAGTTAGCATGGAAGTCGGATAAACGGCCTGAGACTAATTCTCATACTCCATCGGCGAAGTATCTGCGTGATAACCTCGCTTATGCTAAGCTCGACGATGACCTTTGGGAACTGCTTCAAGTGCAAGAGAACAGGGACTACCTTAAACAAGTAATAATAAACCGATACCTCAATAACTTCAATCTTCCGTAATCTAATGGCAACGAAATATGCGGATATAATAAAGATACGTGCAGGCAAACCGGCCTACAGTATCGAAGAAGAAAAGGGCGATGAATGGCAGTCGTTCATTCCCAATGAGCAGTTTAACAACGTGCTCAAAACCGTACTGCGCTCAGTGCGTGGCAATGACATAGACTTCCATAAGTCGTTTTGGATAAACGGTACGTACGGCACCGGCAAGAGTCACGCCGTTGCCGTAATCACCCATCTTCTCTGCGACCCTGTAGAAAGCATACGTCGATGGGTTGACTACGAGTATAAGAATGATAAATTCCGTCTGATACGCGAGTCGATCTATTCGCTGCGCGAAAATAAGCGACTTCTCCGCGTAAAGCTTGAAAGTCTTAAAAACATCACTCACGTATCAGAGCTTGCACCGGTCATTCAGACTGCAGTTGTGGAAGCACTGAATGAACACGACATCGAGATGGCCGTCGATACTGACTATGACTCTCTGATGTCGCACGTCAAGGACAACCCTGTGGTATGGGACGACCTTATCAACCGCAATGTGGCTCTCGGCACGATAGTTGCCAATCGTGCTATGCTCCTGCAAAAACTTGCCGGAAAGGATGCAGCTACATTACAAAAAGCTAAGATTGCACTGCGCGAGGCCCGAATGAATGTGCTCCTTGAACAAGACACACTTGCTCAGTGGCTCATTCAAGTTCAAGAGGAACTGCGCAAGCAAGGCGTATTCCAGGGTCTGCTCATTCTTTGGGACGAGTTTACCGATGTGATGGATGATGCAGTAGGCATCCCCGTGCTTAAAGAACTTCAGACCGTTGCCCAGAAGTTCATGAACGAGGGAAACGATAGTTACCTTTTTCTCATATCGCACCCTTCGGCCTTCAATAAACTCGGTTCGGAAGCCACGAAGCAGACCGATGGTCGCTACCACCGCATGAAATACAACATGGAGTCGGTGTCGGCCTTCAAAATCATGTCGCGCAAATTTGAAGTGGTTCAGTCAACGTTGCATCAGAAACGCTATGAGTTCTTCTACAATGTGAACGGTAACCTGCTCGACCTCTATACCCGTAACTCCAACGACCCGCAGGAGACGCGCGACGACCTGTTCAAGCTTTTCCCGCTCCATCCCGGAACGGCGAACCTCGCCACTCACTACGCAACCGTGGTGGGCTCGTCATCGCGAAGCGTTTTCGAGTTCCTTGGTCAGAACCCCTCAATCCGAGAGTTCCTTGAAACGGAGGAATACTTTGAAAACCGTGACACTATCACCGCCGATTATCTCTGGGATTTCGTTTATCAAGTATTCCAGGAGGATGTTGTGAATTATGGCGCTGTGACAGAACGCTACAACACCTACAAGCATCGAGTAGAACACGCCGGCCCTGCTTATGTAGCCCTTTTCAAAGGCATATTGCTTCTCAATGCCTTCAACAATGTTGCTGCCGATGAGAGTGTGACACCCAATGAGGACAACATCCGCTATCTGTTCATTGGCTCGCGATACGAGGAAGAAATCGATACCGTGCTCGATTGGCTTAACGACGAGGGCGTTGTGCAAAGAGCACCCGGAGGAATCTTCTCCGTGCAATTCAACTCGCTACCGTCGCATGAGCTTGAAGAAATCAAGGAAGAACTCTATAACACTGAGTATCGTTATACTTCACAAATTCTGAAGTTTGGCGATACTGCACGCAACTTCTTTGACAAGAAGTATGTGCAGAAAGTGATACGTCCTTACGTATTTGAGTTCTTCTCCAACGATACCAATGATTCGATTCTGAAGAATAAGATAAAGACGGCAAAGAAAAACGCCCGTCCGAGCGACCTTTTCCTCGCACTTCTTTACTCGCGCGATACAGCTGAGCTTGCACACCTTCGTCAGTTTGCAGAAGACTGTGCCAACGCTGCCGTGAATGAGGACAAGGAACTTAAGGATATTATATTCCTTGTTGTTGACTCCACCTTCGGCGAAAAAGCCTACGACCGTTTCATTGAATACATGGCAAGTTACAAGAGTGCCGGTAATCATGGGTTCAATGACCAGGCCGACGTGCACCGCGACCATGCCATTGACATGATCAAGGAATGGATGCAGACCGCACTCCGAGGCAATGCCACCATCTTCGTCAACGGCAAGACTATTCCATTCTCCATCAAGCATCTTTCTTCGGCACTCAATTCCACCGTTGCGCCCATCATCTTCCCCAAAGGCCCTGATGCACTTGAAGTGCTCCGCACCAAGGCTGCTTCCACGTTCTGGAAACCGCAGGTGTCTAAAGAAATTATCCGCACATTCCTGTTCGGCACGAGCAAAACCGACCTGCTTGATGTGAATGGTGTAATGAAGCCCGTACAGCATTTCATTCAGGATGCCCTGGACGACACTCTGCAATGGAAGCCTGACATACCTGCTGACCATCAGTTCAAGGGTATCTTTGACTTCATTAACTCCACAATCAAGAATTTCATAAGCCACGGTAACACATCCGTACCGTTTGACTTCACAGAGCGCTTTAAGGAGTTGACAGAACCTCCTTATGGGCTTTCGGCCAACTATGCTTCGGCTGCTGCCGTGGCCTTCGCCATGCGCCCGTGGATTGACAAAATCTACGACAAAGACACCGGCAAAGCCCGCACAGCCGACCATCTTGCAGACGATGTAGTTCTCCTTTTCAACTTTTGGGAAAAGGGGAAAGCGACCAATAAGCTCAGCTTCAAGTTTCAAACACCACAGGAAGGCAAACTATGCAAGGATCTTATCAAGTTGTTCAAACTGAACAAGCTACCCGGCTATAACGACGTAACGAGCATGAAAGATGCTCGCTTCGCCATCACCGGCGTATTTATCGAGCAGAAGGGTTATCCCCTGTGGTCACTTAAATACATGACCGACGATTTCATCAATTCTTTGCCTCAGCTAACAATGAATGATGATGTCAAGAAACTTATTGACAACATCGTCGCTATATGCGAAGAAAAAGATCAGAAGAATGTTCAGCTCGTCACTGCAACGCTTGACCTCATTGACCGCTACCGAGCTGATTTCCCCGACATCCTTTCTAAGCAAGGTTCGTTCCAGAATGGTTTTGAGAACTTCATGCTTTCACAACCAAATGTTGGTCTGAAGGAGGAAGAAGTCGCTGATGCTTATGACTATATTAAAAAGCATCTCGAATCAACAGTCGGATTTTGGACAGAGGCGGAGGTCAGCGACAAACTCAAGGACTGGCGTATTGCCGAAAACGAGCGACTTGCTCGTGAACGTTGGGAGCGAGAGGTAGAAGAACGCCGCAAGCGTGAAGAAGAGGAGCGTTGCAGACTCGAAGAACAGCGCAAGCAGTACGAAAAGGAACTTGAGGAAGCAAAGAAAATTATCGGCAACCCCGATAATGTTCCGGCTAAGAAAGTCAATGCTCGACAGCATATCGACAGCATCGGCGACATTCAGCAGCTCCGTAACATCCTTGACAAACTGATTAATCTCGGATATGAATATATCCTTGACCAAATCATAAACGAAGAAAACGACAATGTATAAAAGTTTTCAATCATTAGACGAACTCTTTGACCACTTAAAAGTCGACAAAGAATGGGAGGGTGCCGAGGCAACCATGCACAATCGGTATCCCATCCGCTTTATTCTGTTTGAAAACTTTGCTGACTTCAATGAATTTGTTGTCAATCGTCCTTCGGGAGTCTACAAGTTTTCAATAGATTATCTTGTAGACAAAAACTATCTTGACATATTTCCGACCTTTACTGATTTGTCGGACAATATCAAGAAATATGTCAAGGCACTTCCAACCAACGACTTTGTTGTATATCCATTTTCCGAAATGGTACGTTTTTACAGCAAACGAGAATTTGATTCGCTTGTAAAAACCATACGTGGCTATCAGCCGCCGGAAGATGCTCAGCTTGCACATCTCCGGTTATATATTCCTATCGTTGGTATGCAGGGCAAGATGGGGCCGTACATGGACGACCATCAGACCTTTGTCTGGGAATATAAATCGCCCCATGAGACGGGTACATACAACCTTATCCTAACCAATGGCACAACCTATGGCATATCTGGCCTGGAGAAGAATTACTCAGTAGTTCGTAATCTCTATGAGTGGCTAAAACTTTGGGAGAAAGGTTCGGATGTAAAGAAGAATATTATATGCACATCAAAGACCATTTTTGCAAATGCCTTTAACGCACAACCGGATAATGCCTTCGTTTATACCGAATGTGATAATGCATACAAGTTCCTTACCAAAGGTCTGAAACTCGATTTTGAGGGCATTACTCCTAATGAGGATGAAATGCCGCAGTGGGAAACACTGGCCCAAAGCATTGATTTAGACAACTTCGATTTCGAGACTTTCATTAACGAGCGATTTGACACATTCAACATCAAGGATAGTAGGGACTTCATTAAAACTTGGTTTGAATGTGAAACCGATTTCGACCGCTGGCTTTTGGCCATGTATTACCGCAAAATTTCCGGTAACCATGGTTACATTTGCGAATCACTTGGTAAGTGCATAAATCTAAACACATCAGAGCTGTTCTCGAATATAGCTACGCATATATTCGACACACAGATAAGCGATGATAATATTCGGGAACGTCGCTCCGCGCTTAAAGAGGCCATGTGTTATGATATTCGCATAACCGAAGCTGCCGAGCGACAAATCTACGCCAAGCTCTCCGCAATGATGTGTGGCGAGCCTGAGGCTAAATATAATGCCATCAGGCTTATGACAGCCTTTACCGACAGTGACCGTCGTCTGATTGTCGAATCGCTGGGCAAGGGAAGAATCACGCTCTCAGATGTGGAGAAGATTTACCCAGAACTGTATCATTATATGCAACCGCTCGGCATCCAGTTGGAGAACTCCAATCAATGGATTCCTGAATATTTTGAGGCATATCGCCGTTCAAAAATTGCAAATAATGCAAGCCTTGTCGCACCTCTGCTCGCTCAGAAGAATGCAAATCAATCAACATTCCAACATTGGACAGATAATCTTAAAACTGTTAAGACGCTTCTTCATAATCGCCCCGATATAGATAAGTTCTATTGGATTGACGGACTCGGCGTTGACTGGATTCCATTCATCTCCTATGTTATACAAAAGCATAACGTAGATAATATTTATCTTAATGAGGTGTATGTTACCCGCGCAATTCTTCCAACAACTACATCTGTTAATAAGACTAAGCTCGTGGAGCTTGTCGTAGATGGAAGTAAACTCGAAAAAATTGGCGACCTTGATAGTTTCGCACACCAGCATAAAGAATTTCCTCAATATATCATTGATGAAATGCGCATTGTCGAGGACGCTGTTCATAAAATCCTGACTCAATACAATGGCAAAAAAATTGCTTTTGTGTCAGACCACGGCCTCACATATCTCGCACAATATGGACAGGGCATGAATCTTGCAGGGGTTGTCAGCGACCATGAAGGTCGTACAGCCGTCGTTACTTCTGGAACGGCAGTGTCTGACAATAAATATTGTATTCTTGACGATGGCAAAACACTTTGCGTTCTGACTGAAGACTCTTTGACATCAAAAACGCCAAAAGGTCATGGCGCACATGGAGGCGCGACTCCAGAAGAAGTGCTGGTACCCATCATTATTGTGTCTAATCAGCCTAATGCTAACGTATACGCGGCTGACATATTGACTAATGAGATTGACGGTACAAATCCAGTAGTTCGTCTTAAGATAAGAGGTCTCAACTCGATAGATGTACCTGTGCTCGAATACAATTCTACCACATACTCACTCGTGCGTGAATCAGGCGACATATTTGTCAGTGAGAAGCTGAACCTTGTAGATACTGCTACAAGAGTTACAGTTCACATCGGCAACTACTCTAAACCGTTCATCATCAAAATCTCCACCGGCGCGGAAGAAGACGACCTCTTCGATTTCTAAATCTGTATTATCATGAACACTGTAACCTCTAATAAGATTCGCGAGCAATTTGCCACGATGTCCATATATAAAGATCCGCTGGCAACCAACTCTTTGTTTGCCGGACGAAACTTGCCCTCGTTTGTAAAAGACTTCCTACTCAAGCGATATATCAATCCAGATGGCTCAGTTGACCGTCTTAAGCTCACATCATTCCTTGATGTGGTCATACCAAAGGAGAGCACGGAAGTAAAAGACCGTCTTGATGCAGGACAAGAAGTAATGCTACTTTGCCGTTTCGTGGTATATATCGATCTTGTTAAAGGATTACGCCGATTTGGTATTCCAGACCTCGGCATCAAAACCAACGAGGGTGTAATACCGGAATATGTTTACGCAAAACATCCTGGCGAGTTGGTAGATGGAGAGAAGTGGGGCATCATCAAACTTTCCGTTCTCCCGGATGATGATGGCAAGAAAAACCACGTGGAGATGGTTGATTATAAACCATTCAAGCCATATAAATCAGTTGATATTGATTATCTTAGAAATGCCCGTCAAGCATTTACAACAAAAGAGTGGATTGATGTAATTCTCTCTGCTATGGAGTATGATGCCGATGGGTTTGAATCGCTTACCCAAAAGCTGGAATTTGTTTCTCGCTTACTGATTTTCGTTGAACCTCGGTTAAATGCTATTGAGTTGGCCCCCAAGGGTACAGGCAAATCATTCGTTTTCGGCAATCTATCGAAATACGGATGGCTTGTTAGTGGTGGTAAAGTAACCCGCGCCAAGCTGTTTTATGACAAGGCTCGTCAACAGAATGGTATTATGAAGAATCATGATTTCACAGCATTCGATGAAATCCAAACCATCATATTCCAAGAGCCAGCAGAGATCCAAGCCGCATTAAAATCCTATCTGGAATCAGGCAAAACCACGATTGATAACAACGAATTCTCATCGGAGTGTGGTCTGATGCTTATGGGCAATATTCCTCTTGACTCCAACAAGCGACCGCTAAATTATCGGTACTTTGATTCTTTACCGCAATCGTTTAGAGAATCTGCGCTCCTCGACCGTTTCCACTGCTTCATCGAAGGCTGGCATCTTCCCCGTATCAACGAAGGGATAATCTACAAGGGCTGGACTCTCAATGTAGAATATTTCTCTGAGATACTGCACTCAATGCGCACTCAGAGTATCTATGGACTTGTTTATGACCAAATTGTCGGTAAAGACAAAGATGCAGATACCCGTGACTCCAAAGCTGTAAAAAAGATAGCTGTGGGTTACATGAAACTGCTCTTCCCCCATTGGACAAGTGCACAAGCCGTTAACCTCGATGAGTTCGATACTTACTGCCTACAACCTGCAATTCGCCGTCGTGGTATAATCAAAGAACAATGCCACTACATCGATCCCGAGTTCAAAACGACCATGCCCAACTTCTGGATTAAGAATTCAGGCTGCGAAGAACAAGAACTATTTTGATCATTAGGCCGCTTAAGAAATAATTATTACGAAATCTTAATCAGATGGAAGAAAAATCTTACACCCTTGGATTTGATGCATTTCTGCGTTCATTCGGGCTTATGAAGAACGGGAAATATGCATTCTTACTCGGTGCTGGTTGTTCAATTTCTTCCGGATTGCCATCTGCACAGCAATGTATATGGGATTGGAAAAAAGCGATTTATTCAACTCGGAATAAAGTTAATTCTCCAATATTTGATGTACGGCAAGATAATGTGCAAAAGACCATTCAAAATTGGCTTGATAGTATTGGTGGATTCCCTCCACTGGGGTCTAACGAGGAATACGAGACTTATGTAGAAATCGCCTACCCCATCGAAGCAGACAGAAAAGAGTATTTTGCACAGCTTTCAAGAAACGCCAAGCCTTCCATTGGCTACCGATTGCTAATAGAACTTTTCCGCTTTGGCAAACTTGCTTCTGTTTGGAGTACGAATTTTGATGGACTTGTAGAGCGGGCAGCCCATAAGGTAGATGTCCCATGCGTTAATGTAAATATTAATACAGCTGATTTGATTTATTCGCAACCATATTCTGCTGATTTATTATATGTGGCCTTACATGGAGATTATAAATATACTAAGCTAAAAAATACAGCAACAGAACTTGATACACAAGTCACAGTGTTCGAGCAAAGTCTACAAAATCATTTATCGGTTAACTCTTTAGTTGTCTTAGGATATAGCGGTAGGGATAAATCTCTTATGAATGCACTAAAGGCTGCTTATTCTAAACCTGGTAGCGGTAGGTTATTTTGGATCGGATATGGCAATCACATACCAGAATCTGTAAAAGAACTTATTTCTCATTGTCGAGGGAATAATAGGGAGGCTTTCTTTATAAACGGAGCTGGGTTTGATGAGGTAATGCTTTCAATTATGGAACATTGTTTTTATGAGGATCCAGAGAAACGAGCCACTATTGAAGGAATTAAAAATACTTCTACCAATGATATTTACAGCGGTTCAGCTATACAATTAAATACAGGGAGCATATTTAATTCAAAATTAAAACTAAATCTTTATCCATTGAAGATTCCTAGACAATATTATCAAATAGATACCGCACGCTTATCATCTATTGTAAATGACAATCTTACAGAACTTATAAAGGGTGCTCCTTTTGTAGCAACTGTTATTGGGACTCAGATTTTTGCGTTTGCAACAATCTCTCAATTAGTCTCCACTTTTTCAATTTCTTCTCCGGATGCTCTTCAACAAGTGCAAATGCCAGTTTGCCCCCTATTAAATGGGACAATTAAGAATTTGCTTATAAAAGCTGTCTTATATGGACTCTCATCTATAAATTCTTCACTCCACGCTTCATACAGAGATAAAATATTATGGTCTAGCACAAAACGATACGACAGACTAGGTTATGAAGGATTAAAAATAAATTTATACCCAAACAGAGGAAACGACTATATCTTAGTATCGTTTTCACCAACAATCTTCTTTCTTAAAGAGGATAATTATACAAAACTTCAAAAGCAAAATACTGTTCGACAATATATAGACTCTCTAAAGAATAAAGAATTTTGCAATAAACTTTCTGAATGGGAATCGGATATATTTGGTGGTAAAAATTTGATATGGCAAATCCCTTTGCAAGACTCAGGACTCTGTACATTTACTTTAGGACATAATAGTGCATTTGGAGGTGTATTTGATCCTGAAAGTCCAGAGCCAAAGTTTGCGCTATCTAACCGAGAGATATGGTCTGGGAAAAGAATACCCGAACCGAAACTCCGTTTTGCGAACCCCACATGTGATGGATTTATAGAAGACACCAATCCAATGAGAGGTCTTTTATTGGGAAATCCCTTAGAAAGATGCTTGAATTTGAGCTCAAATTCCCCTGTCTACATTGGGGTAATATGTCCATATTCATACACAGATCGGCTATATAATTTTCTTGACAAACTTAAATCGAACTGCGTACCTAAATACTTTGACTATATTCAACCATATCCTGGGTTTGATAAAATCTACTCTAGCGCATTGGATATACCAAATCCAACAGATAAGAGCAGATGGATTAAATGTAATGATACACAACGTGATGGGAAAATTTTAGCTTCAAAAATCTGCGAGTTCTCTCAAAAGATGAGTGAAAATTTCCCCAATTTTACTATTATTGTTTTTATTCCGCAAAAATGGGAATCTATTAAGGAAGAAATATCTCCTAACGATTCCTTCAATTTGCACAACTATATTAAAGCATTTGGTGCGCAATCTAGAATAACTACACAATTCATTGAAGAAAAGAGTTTATCCAATTTGATGGATTGTGAAAAAAGATGGTGGTTATCCCTTGCTTTATTTGTAAAAGCGCAGAGATTACCTTGGACATTAGCAAATCTCAACCAAGATTCTGCATATGCAGGCATTGGATTTAGTATTGACCGAAGCAAAAATAAAGGGCATCAACTTGTAATTGGATGTAGCCACTTATATAATAATCAGGGGCAAGGATTGAAATATCGATTAAGAAATATTGAAAATCCTCTGTGGATTGATCGCAAGAATCCATACTTGTCAGAAACAGAAGCTTATAAGTTTGGTCTTTCCATATTAGATTTGTTTCATGAATCAATGGAAAGATTCCCGAGAAGAGTTGTTATACATAAACGTACTGATTTTCAATCTACGGAGATAAATGGATTAAAGAAATCACTTGCTACTGGCGGAGTTAAAGAAATTGATCTCATTTCGATAACGGAGGAAAGCAATATAAAGGCTATTTCTCAAATCGCTAATACTTATGGAATTTCTACTGATAATTATCCTCTAAAAAGAGGAATTTGCATTCAGATATCCGATGACGAGATACTTCTATGGACGCATGGAGCTGTTCCATCTGTGCAATCTGGGAGGTTATATTATGCAGGAGGAAGAGCAATTCCATCTCCATTAAAAATTAAACGTTGTTTTGGCTCTACAGACATAGAAACCATTGCGATGGAAGTGCTGTCATTCACAAAAATGGATTGGAATACCTTTAATTTCTATAGTAAAATACCAGCTACTGTTTCCACATCCAATTTAGTCGCTCAAATTGGTAGATTATTATCCCATTATCCAAACCAAACTTTTGATTATAGATTCTTTATCTGACCTCAAATACAACTCAAAATGGCATACGAAGACAGATATAAGGGGTTTGAGCAGTATCTTGCTTCCGTGGAACCGGGAGTGGAGGAGCGTGCGCGTAACTGGTCGATGGCTATCGGTTTGCAGGATGTTGACCGGTTGAAGCCGTCGGAGTTTCTGCTTGAACAGGCTAAAGCTAATATCGAGGGGAAGATTTCGAGCGAGGAGGTCGGCAAGCGGCTTGAGGAGTATTATAGCCAGAAGTCGGTACTAGAGAAAGCCGAGAAAGATGGCACCTTTGAGGCTGACCGGGTTGCAGACCGCATCAATCTTCTTTTGGCAGAGAAGGCTTTTACATTCTCTCCGATGGAACTGTCGCGTATTCATGGATTTCTTTTCAAAGATGTTCTGTCTCATGCCGGGCAGTTCCGCACATATAACATCACTAAGAATCAGTGGATTCTTGATGGAGATACAATCAGTTATGGTAGCGCAGGGTCTTTGTCGGAACTTCTTAATTATGACTTCGGCGAGGAGAAAAAGTTTGATTACAGTACTGTTTCTTCTTCCGAGGCCATCGGGCATATCGTACGGTTCATTTCAGGAATCTGGCAGATTCATGCATTTAGCGAAGGCAACACCCGCACAACTGCGGTGTTCCTTATCAAGTATCTAAGAAGTTTTGGCTTTGAGGTAAATAACGAGAGTTTTGAGAAACATTCCTGGTTCTTCCGCAATGCTCTCGTCCGCTCACAATACGAGAATATCCCCAAAAGTATTCACCGCACTTTCGAGCCGCTGGAGCGATTTATGAATTTCGCAGTTTTCGGTATCCCCGCTGATCTCCGCAACCGCACGTTGCATATCCGTTGGGATGAGCCGCTGCGACAGGATGACGTTTCCGAAGATGCTAAACGCCAAAATAACGTTTTGGAAACGCCATTGTCGTTTAGCGAACGCCTCTCGTTGAAAGAAATGGCTGTGATACGCCTTATTGCGTCAGACTCCAAAATATCAATCGCTACCATAACCGCCAAAACCGGATTATCAAGGCGTACTGTTGACAGAGTCATCGCCGCCTTGAAAGACAAGGGCATAATTACTAGAGAAGGAGCTAAAAACAACGCCACTTGGTTAATAAATTATGGATGCAAATCTTGACATTCAGATAGCAGAAGCACTGAAGGCATATTCGGCTTCGGGAGTCGAGGATCAGGTAGACTATCAGAAGTTCTATCTCTATTCCATCGTGACCCATTCCACGGCGATTGAGGGCTCTACTGTAACCGAAATAGAAAACCAGCTTCTTTTCGATGAGGGTATTGCCGCAAAAGGACGATCACTGACCGAGCAGATGATGAATGTCGACCTGAAGGACGCTTATCTTTATGCATTCAAAATAGCCTCTGAAAATCCGACATATACGCCTCAGTTATTGCAACAAATGTCAGCCTTGGTGATGCGCCGTACCGGAAGCGAATACTCCACTATTGCCGGACATTTTGATTCTTCAAAGGGCGAGTTTCGCCTATGTAATGTTAGTGCCGGGATTGGCGGCAGGAGTTATCTTGCATATAATAAAGTTCCACGCGCCGTGGACGATTTTTGTAGTTGGCTAAATGAAGAAATTGCCAATGCGGATAGGGCAAATATCGCGGCATGTTATCGTCTGAGCTTTGAAGCTCACTTTCGACTGGTAACCATTCATCCGTGGGTTGACGGCAATGGTCGAACAACGCGACTGGTGATGAATATGATTCAACGGCAGTTAGGGCTTGTCCCTTCCATCGTCAGAAAGGATGACAAAGGAGAATATATCCAGTCACTCGTTGACAGCCGTGAGAATGATGATTCGACAATTGCACAGGACGTTATGCTCCGTCAGCATATCGCGAATCTCAACCGCCGGGTTGTGCAGTATCAAGAAAATGACGGTGTAAACATTAATTATGACGGTGTAAAAGGCGAAAATGACTGTGTAAAGCATCTTAACAGAACGCTCCAAAGAATCTACCGAGCGATTGTCAATAAACCTAAGATAAAATCTACGGAACTAATGGAAAGTCTCGGTGTTTCTGAATCAACCATCACAAGATCAACCCGAGAGTTGAAGAAACTTGGTTATATCAAGAGGGAGGGTTCTGACAAAACCGGTAGATGGATTATTCTGAAATAACACCTGCCAAGTAACATTATCGGCATAGTAACACAAGACAATGATTATGGAAAAGTTCGGAGGCACAAGGTATAACTCTCGATGGGATGGCTCTACATGGTTCATCTTGGGGCTGGTTGCGTTTTGTTGTGTTACGCCTTGTTTCATGGATGACGGGATATGGCCGACGATTATCTGTCTTGTGATGTTGGCGTTTGTCATGGTAACATTTCTCAGTATATATTACCGCATTGACGGGGATAAGCTCGTGGTGTACACATTCTTTATCCCGACCGCCTACCCGATTGACAAGATTAAAGAAATCAAACCGACAAAGAGCGTGTTATCATCTCCGGCGACCTCGCTGACTCACCGCTTGGCAATCACTTTCACTGACCGGAAGATTCTGAAAAGCTCTATCCCGCTTATCATCTCGCCAGTGCGTCAGGATGAATTTATCCGACAACTTGACTTGAACTGAAAAAAGTTGACACTTTTGAGAGCAAAAACTCAAAAGAGCCA
>CAJTMJ010000039.1 GCA_910577335.1 uncultured Duncaniella sp.
GTGAAAGTTGAGGCTTTTGCTTAATTTTTTTGTAGGGAGTTCTGCAACACCCTCCAATCCTCTGTGTTGATTCCGTCAAAAGGGCAGACACTGTCTGCCGAATTGGAGTTAGCAAAAATGCTTCCCTCCAATTTGTCTTGGTCGCATTATGAACGGCTGATGAGAGTCAAAAATGAAGATGAGCGTGATTGGTATTTGAGGGATTTATGTTTTAAATTTTAATGCGGGGGATGAATCGGAAGAGTGCGTATATTGCTGCCGAAAGGGCTATCATACCGCCGATGTAACCTATGTTTTCCATAGAGCCATGCTCGCAGACTATACCTCCGACAAATGCGCCGCTACCTATGCCGAGATTGAAGATGCCGGAGTAGATACTCATGGCGACTGCCGAATTATGAGGTGAAAATAAGATGATTTCATTTTGAAAAGCGATGTTATATAAAGTCATCGCCAGTCCCCAAAGGATGCATAACAGCGCCAACAGTCCCGGGTGAATCCATGAAACCGGCAAAAGCAACAGCATTATAACAGGCATCCCGAAGCAGGCGGAGAGTATGATACGCCGAGGATATTTCGGGAAATAGCGTGACATGATATAGCTGCCGAGCAGTCCGGCAATGCCGAAGAGTGATAAGGTCAGCGTTATCGCCTGTTCCTGCATGTGTACCACACGATACATGAACGGCTCTATATAGCTGTATCCGGTGTAATGACCGGTTACGATGACTGCGGTTATTATGTAGATCATTAAAAGAGGACGGCAACAGAGCACGTCTTTCAATATGTTCTTTCGTGATTCAGATGCGTCATTTTGCGGGAGCGACGGGAGTGTGAGGTATAGCCCTATGAATATCAGTCCGGCAAGTAATCCCAAGGCGGCGAATGTGACACGCCATCCGGCTACGAGTCCGAGCACACGTCCGAGGGGTAGACCAGCCACAAGCGCTATCCCTCCGCCAGCCACCATTGCGCTCAAAGCAGTGGCTCTTGATTTGCCGGGAGTCACGGCTACAGCCATCGGAGGGGCTATTGACCAGAAAATGGAGTGGGCACATGCCACACCTATTCGTGATGCCATAAGTGTCCAATAGCCTTGTGCGAGTACCGAGCCTATATGGCTTACGAAAAATATAGCGACTATACAAAGCATAAGCCTGCGGAAGTTGACACGGGAAAAATAAAGCGTGAGAGGGAGGGAAAGTAGAGCCACGACCCATGCGTAGATGGTGATAAGCAATCCTGCCCGTGCTTCGGTTATGCCGAAATCGGCAGCTATATCGCTAAGGAGTCCGATAGGTATAAGTTCGGAAGTATTGAAAGTGAAACCGGCAACCGTCAATATGACCAGCGGGAGCCATTTGTGAAACTTATTTAAACGAACCATAAAAATAAAGTACCTAATGGTCATTGGTTTTGACCGAAAACGGCTGCAAAGTTAGCAAAATTTTGTTATATAAGTGTAAATTATTATCTTTGCGATGATATGAAACTGATAGAGATGAATATTGACAAGATTATTGCCTTATGCAAGAAGTATAAGGTCATGAAGCTGTGGGTGTTTGGCTCTATCCTTACCTCTCGTTTTAATGATGACAGCGATGTGGATTTTTCTGTGATATTTGATAAAAATAAAATACCGCTGATTAATTACGCTGATAATTTTTTTGATTTCATAGACGAACTTAAGCAATTGATAGGGCGAGATATAGACATGGTTTGTGAGGAGTCTGTACAGAATCCATATTTCCGCAGAGAACTTGATTCGACTAAAAAATTAATATATGGATGATAGAGTTTCAAAATATCTGTATGACATCCTTTCAGCCATAAATGAAACTCTTGAAGAGACTGATATTCGTGGTCGTAAATTTGAAATTCTGGCAAAAGACAGGGTTTACAGGAAATTTGTGGAGAGAAATATCGGAATTATCGGAGAAGCGATGAATCGGGTTCTAAAGATTGACGACCAAATACCGATAACATCAGCCCGAAGTATTGTAAATACAAGGAATCTGGTCATACATAGCTATGATAGCCTTGATAAAGAAATTATATGGGGTATAATCATAAAGCATCTTCCTATTCTTAAGTCAGAGGTGGAGAAGTTGCTGTCATAGCTGTCATAATTAGGGGTTATAATCAAAAAATAGATGTAAAAATTTCATAGATTGTGGAATATGTATTAATTTTGCAGGAGATAATAAAACCCAGGCTTCGAATCGGTGGAGCCTACTAAATAAAAACAGACTCACATAACAATGGCAAATAACAAGCCCCAAGACGAAACCCGTACCTCGATAGATGAGGTAAACGACACCCTTACCGGCATAGGTGAAAAAGTACAGAACAATCCTAAGGTTCTCATTTGGTCATGTATAGGTGTGGCAGTTGTCGTAGCTGCTATCCTTATTTATGTATATGCTATCCGTCAGCCCGGACAGGTTTCGGGAAACAAAGCATTAGGACAAGCTGACATAGAACTTCTGATGGGCAATGACTCAATAGCGTTGGCAAAATATCAGCAAGTGGCAGATGAGCACGGATATGATGCCGGCAATCTTGCAAATCTTAACGCAGCTATCCTCCTTTACAAGGATAAGAAATATGAAGAAGCTCTCGGCTATCTGAAGAACTTCTCTTCATCAGAAACAATCATCGGTGCTTCAGCAAAATCACTCGAAGGCGATTGCTACGTAAATCTTAAAAAGTATCCCGAAGCCATCGACTGTTTCAAGCAGGCTGTAAAGGTTTCTGACAACAATCCTCATTATACTCCCGCTTTCCTTATGAAGGAAGCCACAGTATATCGCGAAATGAAGGATTATTCAGCAGAAGCTGCCATCTACGAGCAGATTATCAAGGATTATCCTACCTACGGTGCTGAAATCAACGTAGATCTTCAGAAATACCTTGATCGCGCAAAGACCGCAGCAGCTAAATAAGATTGTAATCTTGTAAATCACATAGCGGTTGAAGGCTTTATCCCTTCAACCGCTTTTTATTTTATTCATTTTACTTTTACCATGATTTCAATTTCCGTAATAGTACCCGTATATGGGGTAGAGAAGTATGTGGGGCGATGTGTCGAATCAGTGATGGCACAGGCTACATACTTTGCGGGTGTGCTGGAATGTGTGATTGTGAATGATTGCACTCCTGACGGAAGTATGGAAGTGGTGAAAGGACTTTTGTATAAATACGCAGGGACTATACGTTTCAAAATCATCGACCATGATAAAAATTTAGGGCTTTCAGAAGCACGTAATACAGGTATTAAAGCCTCATCCGGTGATTACATACTGTTTCTTGACAGTGACGACGAGCTAATGCCGGGCGCAATAGCGTCATTCGCACAAAAGGTTGAGGAGTATACGGATGTGGATATGGTGGTCGGAGAGTATGCGTGTGATGGAAACAGCCAGCATCTACGTATAAAAATAAAAGATGACTATCTGAAAGGTGAAAACTCATGCAAGAGAGCCTTCCTTAGGGAAAAGCTTTTCCCGGATACAGCGCATAATAAGTTGGTTCGTCGCAAATTTTTAGTGGATAACGGGCTATATTTCCGTCCCGGAATTTATCATGAAGACAATTTGTGGAAATGGCATTGTGCCAAATATGTGGAATCAGTGGCGTTTCTGAGACGCCCTACCATGATGTATAATGTGAATCCATGTTCGATGTCCAATAAGCCAATTGAAAGCCGAATAGAGTCACTGATGGCTATAATGAAGGAGAAGATCAGCACCATAGATAATTGTGAACATACAGCGCAGCTACTTAACGCTACCCTATTCCTGCATCAAATAGATGAAAGATCCCGACGGATAAGCGATATGGCTTATTATCAGAAGGTAAAGAGAGAGATTAGGAGGTATGCTGAAGCATTGCGCATAGAGAACCTGAAAGAGCCAAGCCGAAGAGTGTCATTATCCCTTTCATTGCTTAATTTGAAGCTTAGGTTACCTCTTGGTCGCTTCGGCGGTATATACCGGATGGCACATATAATAGCCCGCAGACTTGTGAATTGATTTTTTTGCTTAAATCGGGATGATTACAGCCGTAAATTTTGTATTTTTGCAATCAGAAAAATCAAAACCATCCAAATCAGTTCATTATGGCAACAACATTGGTTAACACCGACTTCAATTTTCCCGGTCAGACAGCAGTTTATCATGGCAAAGTGCGTGACGTTTATACCATAAACGATGACATTATGGTAATGGTTGCCACTGACCGTATATCGGCATTTGATGTTATTCTTCCCAAAGGTATTCCTTACAAGGGACAGGCTCTCAATCAGATAGCCGCTACATTCCTTGATGCCACCTCAGATATTGTTCCCAACTGGAAACTCGCAGTTCCCGACCCAATGGTCACCGTGGGTTATCGTTGTGAAGGTTTGCGCCTTGAGATGATTATCAGAGGCTATCTTGCCGGTAGCGCATGGCGTGAATACAAGAACGGAATGCGTGAGCTTTGTGGCGTTAAGCTTCCTGAAGGGATGGTGGAAAACCAGCGTTTCCCCGAACCGATTATCACCCCTACCACCAAGGCAGACGAAGGTCATGACGAAAATATCTCTCGTGAAGAAGCTATTGCGCAGGGTATCGTCACTGAAGAACAGTTTGACACAATGGCAGCATATACCCGTGCACTATTCAAGCGCGGCTCAGAGATGGCTGCAGAAAAAGGTCTTATACTTGTTGACACCAAATATGAATTCGGTCTGCGTGACGGCAAGGTGATACTTATCGACGAAATACACACTCCCGACTCATCACGTTACTTCTACGCAGAAGGGTACGAGGAACGTCTTGCCAAGGGTGAACCACAGCGTCAGCTCTCAAAAGAATTTGTACGCGAGTGGCTTATGGCACATGACTTTATGGGAAAAGCAGGTCAGAAAGTACCTGAAATGACCGATGAATTCTGTGAAGAGGTTTCAGAGCGCTATATTGAGCTTTATGAGCATATCACAGGTCAGAAATTTGTCAAGGCACCCGAAGAACATCTTGAGGACCGCATTTCCAAAAATGTTCTTGATTGCCTTAATACCCTTAACCCCTAACCGCCGGTGATGCAGGTTGAGAATATCAATCCATACGACGATTCGCGTCATAAGAGTGAGCAGGTGCGTGAGATGTTTGACTCTATCGCACCCGCTTACGACTTTATGAACCGTGCCATGACCTTCGGTATAGACAAGTTGTGGCGTCGTGCGGCTGTAAAGCTCTTGGCGAATGAACGTCATGACGATATTCTTGATATAGCCACAGGAACCGGAGATCTTGCCATCCTACTTGCCCGAAAGCTTGATCCGCTTTCTGTCACAGGTGTTGACCTGTCGGAAGGGATGGTGGAGATAGGGAGAAAGAAAGTGAACGCAGCCGGGCTTGATGAGGTGGTTACATTAGGGATAGGTGACTGTCTGCAATTGCCGTTCCCGGATGAATCATTCGACTGCATAACTTGCGCTTACGGAGTCAGGAACTTCCAGAATCTTTTAGCCGGTTACAAGGAGATGCACCGGGTGCTGCGCAAGGATGGCATGGTGGTTATACTTGAGCTGTCCACTCCCAGGTCGGCAGTCATAAGACCGCTATATAACCTGTATACCCGTCATATCATCCCCAATGTGGGACGCTTGGTCTCAAAAGATGTCAGGGCATACAGCTATTTGCCCGAGTCGATTGCCGCAGTGCCGCAAGGGGCTGAGATGTCAGCCATAATGGTCAAAGCCGGATTAAGGGAGGCAAAGCATATACCGATGACATTTGGAACCTGCACTATTTACACAGCACGTAAATGATAATTTACATGCTTACTAAATCCTTTTAGAAGATGGAAAAGAAACCAAACGAAATACAAATAGAGCTTTCGCCCGAAGTGGCAAAAGGTGTTTACTCTAATCTTGCCATGATAGCACATGGCGCCAATGAGTTTTTTATCGATTTTATCACAATGGCACCCAACATGCCTCAGGCAAAGGTGCAGTCACGCATAGTGATGACACCTGAGAATGCCAAGAACCTGCTTGGCGCACTGATGCAGAATGTGAAGGAATATGAAGCCACTTTCGGAGAAATACGTTATAAACGTCCTATCAATCAGGGTAACAATGGCTCTAACGGCTCCAACGGAGAAATCCCCAATCCCTTCATAATGGGTGGGAAAGCCTGACAATATAACTTAATTTAAAACATACTCTAAGCATCCGCATAAATCAGATGATTCCCAATAACTTTACTATTTATAACACCCTGACACGTACAAAGCAGTTGTTCAAACCTCTTCATGAAGGGCGTGTGGGTATGTATGTATGCGGTCCTACCGTGTATGGTGACGGACATTTAGGTCATGCCAGACCAGCCATCACCTTTGACATACTGTTCCGTTACCTGCGTCATCTCGGCTATAAGGTGCGTTATGTGCGCAATATCACCGATGTGGGTCACTTGGAGCATGATTCAGATGACGGGGAAGATAAGATAGCAAAAAAGGCGCGCCTTGAGCAGCTTGAGCCAATGGAAGTGGTGCAGTATTATCTTACCCGCTACCATAAGGCTATGGATGCGCTCAATGTGCTTCCGCCATCCATCGAACCCCATGCGTCAGGTCATATAATAGAGCAGATAGAATATATAAAGAAGATTCTTGACAGCGGCTATGCGTACGTGTCGGACGGTTCGGTATATTTCGATGTGCCAAAATACAACAGCGAGCATCCTTACGGTAAGCTTTCAGGCAGAAACATAGATGAGCTTCTGTCAACCACACGTGCCCTTGACGGACAGGATCAGAAGCATAATCCTGCGGATTTCGCCCTTTGGAAAAAGGCTGCACCAGAACATATAATGCACTGGCCCTCACCGTGGAGCGAAGGTTTCCCCGGATGGCATCTCGAATGTTCGACCATGGGTGAAAAATACCTCGGAGAGTCATTTGACATACATGGCGGAGGTATGGACCTCATGTTCCCCCACCATGAGTGCGAGATAGCGCAATCAGTGGCTCATAACGGGCATGACACCGTGCGCTACTGGATGCATAACAATATGATTACCATCAACGGTAAGAAGATGGGCAAGTCGCTCGGCAACTTTATCACGCTTGACGAGTTCTTCACCGGCTCACATCCGCTTTTGGAGCAGGCTTATAGCCCAATGACTATCCGTTTCTTCATCCTTCAGGCTCACTACCGTGGTACTGTCGATTTCTCAAACGAGGCTTTGCAGGCTTCTGAAAAGGCTCTCGGCAGAATGTTGGAAGGATACCGTCGCTTGCAGGAACTGAAAGCGTCAGAGACCTCCACAATCGACGTTTCCGGTATCCGTCAGAAGTGCTATGACGCTATCGATGACGATATGAACACACCGATGGTGATAGCGCATCTTTTTGACGCTCTTCGTCTGGTGAACCAAGTAAAGGATGGAAACGCGACCGCCTCACAGGCTGACATAGATGAGCTGAAATGGATTTTCGACACCTTCTTGGTAGAGATACTCGGTATACGTACTGAAATGGCAGGAAGTGCAGATAATTCAGCCGCAATGCGTCCGTTTGAGGAAGCTGTGGACCTGCTGCTTGAAATGCGAGCCAAAGCCAAGGCAAACAAGGATTGGGCTACTTCCGACTTAATCCGTGACCGTCTGGCTTCCATGGGCTTCACAGTCAAGGATACTAAGGATGGCGTTGAATGGTCGCTTTCGTAAGGTCGTATGACTGCTGAAACTCTTATTCATCCGAATTATTTTCTAAAACTCGCACACTCCTTGTTTGAAAACTGGGGTGCGAGTGAAGAATATTTGTGCCTCTTTTCCACTATTTTAGTGGGTGGAGGCACTATTTTTCTCGCATGGCTGCTTTACAAGGCTTTGACATGCTTGGTAGTGCCGGGCGTGTTGAAGGTGGTAGGTTCGACAGGTCCCAAATGGGATGACATACTGTTTAATCCTCAGCTGCTGAAGGTCGTGGCAGAGCTGCTGTGCGTGATTCTGCTTAAGGTCACTTTGCCCGAATCGCTTGCATATTACTCCACCGCTCGTGCGATAGCTATGTTGTGTTGCAGGCTGCTTTTGGTGTGGACTGTGGTGCATTTAGTGTGCCGGCTGTTGCTTGCCGTGGATGAATTGCTGGAGCATAATTCCAATTCGCGGGTATCGTCGCTGAAGGGTATCAGGCAGATGCTTCAGGTGGTGACGGTGTGCATAGGTCTCGTGGTCACAATCTCGATACTTGCCAATAAGAACCCGCTGATAATAGTCTCAGGATTGGGAGCCGCTGCCACTGTGCTCATGTTGGTGTTCAAGGACTCCATTATGGGTATGGTAGCCGGAGTGCAGCTTACGCTTAATGACATGTTGCGTCCCGGCGACTGGATATCAGTGCCTTCTCGTAATATTAACGGTGTGGTGCAGGAGGTCGGGCTTAATACCGTCAAGGTTCAGAATTTCGACATGACGATAGTGACGGTGCCACCATACGCGCTTGTCAGCGAGTCGTTTCAAAACTGGCGTGGGATGTATGCCGCACAGGGACGACGCATCACAAGGTCGGTGACTATAGATATAAACACAGTGGGATTTTGCACACATGAGATGGTGAAAAAATTCCGCAATGAGGAGTGGGGAAGAGATCTTGACCTCTCGGAGCGCCATGTTAATCTCACAGTGTTCCGCAAATACCTCGAACACTACATAGCACATCTTCCCACGCTTCTCCCCGCTCGCAAACCACAGACGGCACGTCACGGTGACGGAAAGGGGAAGGAAAAGGGTGCTTCAATAGTCTACATGGTGCGTGAACTTGAGCCTACGCCACACGGTATCCCTGTGGAAATATATCTTTTCACCACGATTACAGCATGGAAGCCTTACGAGCATCTGCAAGCCGACATTATGGATCATCTGTTAGCTTCTGTGGGACAGTTTGGTCTGCGGGTCTATCAAGCGCCCTCGGGCTACGACGTTATGGCTCTGAAACAATGATATGGATATAAAATCAAACGAGAAGATGATTCACATCGTCTTCTCGCTTAGATAATAAACCAATCATTATCACATTTCTTGCAATGGAAAAAGTAATTTTGCTATGTACTTATAAAACGTTGCTATACGCAGATAGTTCACGGAAATGGTAAAAAATTCATATTAAATTAAAAAAATTTTGCCAACTTCCTGAATTTTAGCTAACTTAGCAGAGCGAAAAAATTATGTGCGAAAAGTGGTTTTAACTCATATTAATATAGGTGTGTAATAGTTTTGCACAGGTTTATAGCTAAATTTGCAGTACAAAATAAAAAACGACGAATCAAAAAACAGATATTATCATGGAAAAGAAAAAAACGGCATCTAAGGCGGCGTCAAAGGAAAAAGACCTTGACCCCTCAAAGGCTAAACTCAATGCCCTCGCACAGGCTATGGGTAATATTGAGAAGAATTTTGGCAGAGGCGCCATAATGAAGCTTGGCGATGAGAATGTTGAGGATGTCGAGGTCATCCCTACAGGTTCCATCGGTCTTAACTATGCTCTTGGTGTTGGCGGTTATCCGCGAGGCAGAATCATCGAGATTTTCGGTCCGGAATCATCAGGTAAGACCACTCTTGCCATTCATGCTATAGCGGAAGCCCAGAAAGCCGGAGGTATCGCTGCTATTATCGACGCTGAACATGCGTTTGACCGCTTCTATGCCGAGAAACTTGGCGTGGATGTGAACAATCTTCTCATGGCTCAGCCCGACAACGGAGAACAGGCTCTTGAGATTGCCGAGCAGCTTATACGTTCGTCTGCCATCGACATACTTGTGATTGACTCTGTGGCGGCTCTTACCCCTAAGAGCGAAATAGACGGTGATATGGGCGATAAGAATGTGGGTGTTCATGCTCGACTCATGTCGCAGGCTATGCGTAAACTCACAGGCACTATAGCTCGTACAAACACCACTTGTATATTCATCAACCAGTTGCGTGAGAAGATCGGTGTGATGTTCGGTCCGTCCGAGACCACAACCGGCGGTAACGCTCTTAAGTTCTATGCGTCAGTGCGTATAGATATACGTCCCAGCACAGCCATTAAGGATGGCGATGATGTGCTCGGAAAGCTTACCAAGGTTAAGGTTGTTAAGAACAAGGTTGCGCCTCCATTCAAGCGCGCTGAGTTTGACATCATGTTCGGCGAAGGTATCTCACGAAGCGGAGAGATCATCGACCTCGGTGTTGAACTTGGTATAATCAACAAGAGCGGCTCATGGTTCTCTTATAACGGCACTAAGCTTGCTCAGGGACGTGACGCTGCCAAGCGTGTTGTGATCGACAATCCTGAACTTGCTGATGAGTTGGAGGCTAAGATTATGGATGCCCTCAATGAGACAGTGCCCGGAAAGAAAGACAAGAAGGCTGCCCCTAAGAAAGTTGCCAACGAGAATAATTCGGTTCTTGAAGCTACCGAGGAGGAGATAAAGGCGTTTGAGAATGCAGGTCCGACTGACCTGTTTGACGATGCTGATCTTCCCGATGATTTCTCAATCGAAGAAGATATCTAAATGTGTGGCTGACAGGTGACAGTCGCTGTCACTGATGCTATAAATTATCCACTCCCTATGCTGCTCATTACGGCATAGGGAGTTTTTTGTCTCAGGGATATGTTAATTTGCAAGATTATTACAATAAGTAACCATTGTAATATTTTTGTAACAAAATTATTTCAGCATTAAGTGTTTGAATATTAGGGTATTGAGGTAAAAATTAAAAATTTTAAAAAATTTATGAATATTTTTTCGCCACAATATTTCACGAACTGATTCAAAGAATGTAATTTTGAATTGTTCAACAAAGCTAACCGACATAAAAACAAAAAAATCACAAAGGGATAGCAACGAAAGAACACCATTGACAACAAACATTCAACACTAAAACGATACTAATATGAGAGCCCAGGAATTTCAGAACAAGCTTATGAGCCTTCAAGGTAATCTCTTGAATTTCGCTTACATGCTCACATCAAATCGTGACAATGCTTACGACCTTCTTCAGGACACTACTCTGAAAGCTCTCGACAATGAAAGCAAGTATGTTGATAACACCAATTTCAAAGGTTGGGTATTCACCATCATGCGTAACATCTTCATCAACAATTATCGTCGTGTTGCCCGCAGCGCCACAGTGATTGACCAGACTGAAGATCTCTATCACCTCAATCTTTCTCAGGATTCAGGTCTTGAAACCCCCGAAGGATCTTTTGGTGCGAATGAAATCACCGATGCCATCAATGCATTTCCCGACGAATACCGTATACCGTTCTCAATGCATGTGGCAGGTTACAAGTACAACGAGATCGCAGAGAAGATGAATCTTCCTCTCGGCACTGTAAAGAGCCGCATATTCTTCGCTCGTAAAAAACTCCAGACTCAATTTGCGGACTACCGCTGATTTGAATTATAATAACAACTATTTTGCAACCGTTTCAACGGACTAAACGGAAAGGCTATTAAGATAGTTTTTCGTAGAGATAAAGTTACTGACAACATACTATACACTATTTTAAGTTTCTAAAAGGTTAATAAAAAGGTAAAGAAGATTTAGATTTAGGTATTGTAATTTTTTAGGTTATTGATTTTAAGGTAAATATTATTTTTGGACACACAATATGTCAAGGCGCCATGCATCCGCATGGCGTTTTGGCGTTTTAAAGGGGTTAGCGGCGTTTGGCTTGGGTGGAGAGGAGGCGGTGGCCGAGGCGGCAGAAGAGGCATTTGCGTTGCTCGCAGTAGTTGCGCCGAAGCTGGATGAGGGCTTGGGAGGTGAAGGCGTCGTTACTGCGTATTCCGGCATTGGCAAATAGTGTGACTATTGAATTGCTTTCTGAGGGAAGTTGCTGTAACCATTCCACGGCTTTCATAGCGGTGTTTTCGTCGCCGTGTGACGTCCCGTATGCCATCATCAGGGGTACTGCCACATTAATCACTAAAATCGCAGCAGAAGCCTTGCTAAGGGCTTCATACGTGCGTTCGCTTCCGGGTGAAAAGGTGAAATGGTTTGCCCAATACCCTGTGAGCGGTTGGGTGAAAAGCTGCATGGCTTCTTCAGGCGATTTCATGGCAAGGATCCGATGCACAAGTCTGAAATCACTGCTGACGAGTTGCGCTAACAGTGCTATGCGCCGGTGGGGGAAATTATGGGGACGCATACGTGCCATTTTCCAACCTAAGGGCTGTAGCGGTTTAAGGGAAAACTTATGGGCAAAGAATTTATGCTCACGCACTAATTGCTCAACGTAGGGGTCGTATGCCGGAGCTTTGTCAAGAAATCCTCCCTGCCCGAAGAACAAGGCTTCCAACGTCAGGAGTGAATCGCTGTGTTTGCGCAGAAATTGCAACGGCAGAGACTTTGCCAAACGCTCCATAGGTTCTGAATTCGTGCTGAATCCTAACGCTCTCGCAAGAATCACATAGCAGGTCTGCTCCCAGTCGCCTGTGTATTCCTTTAGCAGGACGGCTATATGGTCAGCCTTAGCATGTAGACGTTCGTAGGCAAGCCCTGTGAGCCAGTCAGTGAGATATAGAGGTGGAATACCGGGGATATATGGAGCGCATGGGAGGTCGATGTCGGCACGGTCAACAAGCTGATGGTAGCGGCGATGGAACTCGGAATCGCAGGTCATGACCATCTGCGGTATTATTTCGCCGTTAGTCCGCTTTATTTGGGCATCGTCACGGTCAACCACATGGAGTATCACCGAGTCATACGCCTTGTCATTATGATGGTTGTGCCTATGCCAGTCGCTTGCCCGGACATGTATTTCGACATCTCCAGCCCACAGATGGTCGCCAATGCGAATCTTTGCGTTAAAGAAATCGGGACCGGCATCTTTGTTCAGGTGTCCGGGGTCTATCACGGTGACATGTCGTCCGTCCACAGTGGTCATATCGGTATGCAGAAGCAACCGATGCTGCCACACATATTGCATCAGGCGTTCCATGG
Source organism: uncultured Duncaniella sp. (assembly GCA_910577335.1). GTDB lineage: Bacteria > Bacteroidota > Bacteroidia > Bacteroidales > Muribaculaceae > Duncaniella. Next base: position 12,984 of record CAJTMJ010000039.1, read on the forward strand.
AGGAGAGTTTTGGGTTGTTTTACAGATAAATTCAAATTGTCCCTTTATCGGGGACAGGTATTATGTGAAGAAAGGGAAGGGAGAGAGGTGTATAGAACGTAGGAGCCGATCAGAGATCATCTATGGCACGGTTGACAGCAATCATCTTGATGGCTGTTTCAGCGGCTTCGATACCTTTATGTCCGGCATTGCCACCGGTGCGGTCAAGGGCTTGCTGTTCGTTGTTGACAGTGAGCACACCGAATATCACCGGTATGTCGCAATCGGCGTTCAGACTTGTGACACCTTGGGTGACGCTTTGGCACACATAGTCGAAATGGGGGGTGTCACCTTTTATCACACAGCCTATCACTATAACAGCGTCGAAGTTTCCTGTCTCGATAAGTTTTGATGCCGCAAATGTAAGCTCCACGGCTCCGGGTACTGTCACGACCTTCACAGAATCTTCGTCAAAACCGTTATCATACAGCGTTTTTACGGCACCTTCTGCGAGTGCGAAGGTGATATGCTGGTTCCATTCAGCCACTGCTATGGCTATTCTGGCATCTTTTACTTTAGGGAGTGCGCTTTTAGGTGCGAATGTTGACATTTATATCGGAAATTTTATGTGATTATACGATTAGGAAGTGTAAATTACAAACGGCTGCCGTTTATTTGGGGAATACCTTGTGCCAAAGCCCAAGGATGTCAAGCGAGCGGCTTTTGGCGTCGACAAGGCTGTCTACAATGCGCCGGTGAGCCTCCGATGCGTTTATTTTAGTGGCTTTATGGAGCATAGTGTTGAGCAGATGCACACCTTTGTCACGCATTGCGGCTATCTGAAGCATTGATTCACCCAATGCTATTGAAAGGTTGAGCTGACGGAGTGAAAAATCATCCTCAAGCTTCGTAAGATACTTCAACGCTCTGGTGTAATATTGTATCGCTTCTCTATGGCGACCCATCTGAGCCAATGTGTCACCCTCGGAGGTGAGTGAATCCACCAAGCGTGTCGCGGCATCCTCCACTCCAGAGTCCATGAGTTGCAGATAGGTTGATGTAGCCACCTGATAGTGGGCTAAGAGTTCCGCTTGTTTCACACGGTTTCTGTAGACGGCAGTGGCGGCGTTAAGAGCCATCACGTGTGCCGGAGCATACCTTTCAGGGTTTGTTTTGGCAAGACGTTCAAAGATTTTCAGCGATTTTTCAAGCTCGCGTTCCGCCTGTTTGTATTCCTTGCGTTCGCCGTGCAGGTAAGCTATGTCATAAAGCAACGCTCCGAGAACCGACAGAAACGGTTCATCCTTACGCTTCGGCTCCTGAGCCAAGAGGTTGAGGGTGGCAGCCGCTGTAGCTGTAGCCTGATCCATGTTCCCATTCTCGATATACAGGGCTGTGAGTATCTGCATCAACGCAGAGTGGATGTTAAGCAAATGCCCTTCCTCTTCGCCACTGCGGGTGATTAGGGTGTCAATTTCGTTCAGAGTCTCAATAGCCCGGTCTATTTCGCCACGTTCCACCATCTCTGCCGCAGTGGTGCGGAAGAAATCGTAGGCGGTGTTGAACTCGGAATCACCTATTGCATGGCGCACTTCCGCCATGGCACGAGTGCGTTTGAACAGGTTCCGCAGTGCCGTGGTGTCGGTGGTGGGTTGTGAAAATACTGTTTCGAGCGATATGGGTTTCATGGTCGGAACGTATGGTTATATTGATGCAGCAAGCTCTGAGTGAGCAGTCTCGTTTGCCGCCTCCATTATGTCGTCGGGGTCATGACGGGTTTCGGCTATAGTCCTGACAGCTCCTGCCAATGCTCCGGCATACCATTGGAAGTCGGTATTGTCGGTGGGGTGGCATTTCTTTGTCCAAGACTCGTCGCCATCGAAGAATCTCATCTCCTTGTTGGCTGCGTCAAGGCATAGTAACCTCTTGCAGTAAAAGAGAATACGATCTTTGAAAATAGCAGCCACATCATCGCCGGGGAACACGGCTTTGAGGTCGTTGACAGTGCTTATAACCATGTCAGCGATTTCAAGCGAGTCGAACACTGCGGGCATAACCCGAGTGATTCTCGGCACCTGATATGGTGCGAAATAGGGTACATATATGATTACAGCCTTTCGGGCTTTGGCATATTTTATAAGGTCGAACAGACGGGTGTGGTTACGATCGTCGAGAGCCATGTATGAGCCGAACACCACTACGTCACCCTCGTCGATGCGGGGCCACACGGCGTTGACAGGTTCAGCCGGGAACTTCTCATGTCCCATCACCTTGGCAGAGTCGTTGCCATCGGAGATTCTTACCGGGCTTAGCCCCTCGGTGTATCTGTCGATGGATTTCACATCTATGTTCGCCTCTTCGAGATGAGCCACGATGTGGTCGCCAACGGTATCGGCACCAGCCTCACCAACGAAGATGGTCGGAAGACCCATACGACCGTCGAGCATGGCGGCATTGACAGCCCAGTCGCCCACTTTTGTCGAAGCGGTGCAGTCGGGTTTTAAAGTGATGTTGAGAGTAAGCTCTCCAATGTAAATTACCTTATTCATAGTCTGTTTCGTTACGTGATTTGTGCCCGAGGTATCCTCCGTGGTGACGTTTGGCATATTCCTGAGGTGTGAAACCTATCAGTCTGGTAACGTTTACCACTAACACATCTCCTATCACTGTCATGACGGTGGTTGATGTGGTGGGTGTCAGTCCGAGTGGACATACTTCCGGCGCACCACCTGTTAGAATTGTAACGTCAGTTATCCTTGTAAGTTCACTGTCGGGATTTCCGGTGATCACTATCATCGGGATTTGCGGATAAAGGTTTTTGGTAAGTGTCACCAACTCCAAAACCTCACGAGTGCGTCCGGAATTGGATATCAGGAGCATGACATCGTTAGGCTGCAGCACTCCGAGGTCACCGTGCTGCGCCTCGCTGGGATGCAGGTTCACGGCAGGTGTCCCGGTTGATGAAAATGTAGTGGCGATATTCATGGCTATCTGCCCGGCTTTTCCCATTCCGGCGGTCACCAACTTGCCTCCACGGCGGTGTACATGCTCGATGATAAGCTCAACAGCGCGGTCATAGTCAGGAGTATACGGGATAGCCAGAAGGGCTTTAGCCTCTGTCTCCACTATATTTTGCATCGACTCTTTAATAGTCATATCAGTTTCTACTTATTGTTATACACCGCAAATTTACTAAACAATTGACAATTGACAGTTGACAATTGACAATTATTTGCAAAAAAGTTTCATTCCAATTGTCCATTGTCAATTGAACGAAGTTGTCCATTGTCAATTGTATAGAATTGCTGTGAGGGAGATCTCCCCTTGTGCGCCGGTGATGTGGATGGCTTCGATGTCAGCTGTTGCGGAGGGACCGGTGAAGAACGACCCGTAACGGTTGGCACGGAGGTCAAGCAACTCGTATGCGCGGTGCATACCGTCAACTATCTTGGAGCGGTCAAGCAGCAGATACAGGTCGGTGGAAAACAGTGCGCAGGCGGCAAGTCCGAGCGATTCGTCAGTCACATAAATCGACCCCATTTCGCCCACACCCATCACACCCTGAGCCACGCAAATATCTACGATATGGGCTGCGTGCGGGTCGGCGACATCATTATCGCTGACATTACCTTCGAAATCGAGCAGCGACGAGTATACCCGCTTGGCTTTCCTGTCGATATTCTGTTCGAGCCAGTCGAGGGCTTCACGGCGGCTCCGGAAACTAAGGGCTTTACCGTCGAAACTCTCCAGCCGTTCTATGAAATTTTTCACGGGATCGCCCGCTATGCCATATATCGGCACATCGGGATGAGCCACCGGGTCAGGCTGTGACATGAGTATGCGATCCATTATTATGTCACGTGATGATTTCTTATTTTCCATATCGCTCAGGGGTTATATGTCAGTTCTTCTTATATTTTCGGGCGTAATATTCACGGAAAGTCTCTTTGGGTGGCACAGGGTTGGCATGAGCCTTAGCCCATGGGTTCAGGCGTGAGGTCAGGAGACTTTCGGGGAGATTGCGGAGCGCCCACAGCCCTAATTTTTCGGCATGGGAGAGATTTGTGGCATTGCGTAGCACAAGCTCCATGCCGCTCTCCTGTATGCGGTGGCTCAGCTGGTCCTTGCCGGCTTTAACCACCACGTCGCGCCAGTAGAACACGAGGTCAGGGATAGGCACTTTCACGGGACATACATTGCCGCACGACCCGCAGTGGGTGCATGAATAAGGGAGACGGGCATAGCGGTCGAGGTCATAGCTCGGTTCGAGCACTATACCTATGGGTCCCATGTAGGGTGCGTCGTAGCTCAACCCTGAGGTGCGCCGGAACACGGGACATGTGTTCATGCAGGCACCGCAGCGGATGCATTTAAGCACTTCCCAATAGTCGCTGCCAAGGCGCGATGTGCGTCCGTTGTCAACGATGATGAGGTGCATCTCCTGCCCTTTACGGGGTCCATGGTAGTGGCTGGTGTATTGGGTGATGTCAAGTCCGAGGGCGCTGCGGGAGAGCAGGCGGATGAAGAGCGCAAGGTCGCTCTGCGTGGGTATGAGCTTCTCGATACCCATGCTTGCCACAAACAGCGGAGGGATGTTTGCGCTGATGTCGGCATTGCCCTCGTTGGTGCAAACCACTATCCCACCTGTCTCGGCAATGCCGAAGTTGACGCCACACATCCCGGCATCGGCTTTGATGTAGTGCTGACGCATATCCTTGCGCATCACGCTGTTGAGGTATGGAGGGTCGTCTATATCGGGGTCGCTGCCAAGTTTTTCGGCAAACAGACGTGCCACGTCGCCACGCAGCTTGTGGATAGCCGGCATGACGATGTGCGACGGCTGCTGGTCGTCGAGCTGCTGAATGCGTTCGCCGAGATCAGCCTCATATACCTCTATGCCATGCTTTGCGAGGAAGGGACGCATCCCGCATTCGTCCATGAGCATTGATTTGCCTTTGGTCACCACTTTCACTCCGTGGCTTTGGAATATGTCGAGCACTATGCGGTTATGTTCCTCGGCATCTAAAGCCCAGTGCACATGCACGCCGTTTTCTTTCAGTCGCTCTTCGAACACTATCAGGTACTCTTCGAGATGTGACAGAGTGTGCTTTTTGATCTGTGACGCAAGTTCTCGCATTTCCTCCCACTCGGGTATGCGCTGAGCCACGCTGTCACGGCGCATACGGGCAGCCCACAGACAGCGGTCGTGGCTCTCCCGGTGCGGGGTGTCGGCTATGAATTTAGCCCCTAATTTAACTTGGTTTACCTGAGTCATATTGTGAACCGTTTTAAACTTTTTATGAAATGCTACCGTGCATCGCCGTTGAGGATTTCGGCGATGTAGTATGTGGTGATGTCTACTCCGTTTTTGCGGGCTATGCACTGCTGGTGCATCAGACATGAGAAGTCGGCTGAGGTTACATATTTGAAGCCGTTGCGTTCGTAATCGCTCACTTTGTCCAGCCCTTGTTGGGCAGCACAGCTTTCGTCCCAGATGGAGAACACCCCTCCGAAGCCGCAACATTCGTCGCGGCGTGTGGCGTAGCCTATCTCTATCCCTTCCACAAGGTTGAGCAGGGCTGCCGGTTTGGAGTAGTCGGGTATCATCAGTTCGGTGGGACGTGCCTGATGGAGCGAACGGAGCGAATGGCAACCGTTGTGGAGCGCCACACGGTGTGGAAATTTTGCCCACGGCAGGCTTTTGACCTGCAGGATGTCATGGAGGAAGTCAACTATATCGTGGGTTGTCTCCCGGATATGCTTCACTTCGGGTGTCTGTTCCACGGCTGTGAGGTGATTGCGTATCTGGTCGGTGCAGATGCCTGATGGGATGACTATGTAGTCGTATCCCCGCAGCCATTTGACGAGATTTGTCTCCAATACGCAACCTTTATGGTCGTATCCCATGTCGGTAAGCGGCAGACCGCAACATGCCGCCTGCTCGATGTATTCCACATCGATGTCAAACCGTTTCAATAGTTCGAAACTCGATATTGCTGCTTGTGGCGCCAGTGCGTCTACGTAGCATGGCACGAAAAATCCTACTCTCATCGCTCGTCAGTAAGTTAGTAGATGAAACGTTCTCAAAATTATACGCTTGCCGGAGCGGTTTTGTTCACTGAGAATGGAGGCGGAAGGTATGGGCGGATTGGTGCCGGTAAGGGTGCGATATATTGCGTCCGGGAACGGTATTGCGGAGGGTATAAAAAAGCGGACAAGCGGATTTTCTGCAAACCCGCTTGTCCTGACTAACGTTTTTTGCCTTAGTAATAAATTTTCTAAGTTACTATTGTACTATGCTACCATTCACATAAGTGTTATAAGTTATTAACGTATAGTTTCTTTATCACGTACGCATCGTACAATTGCAGTATTTCCAATATTAAAAGCCGTTGTTGATACTTTACATACAGATAATAATCTACATCCAGAGAAATTCCCAGTTCCATTTATTCGAATTCCCCCGAGGTCATATAGTTCTCGGGTGCAACTTAGAATATATCTTTGGTCAGATGTCATGTTATTGAACAATCCTAAATTTCTCATAATAGATAGTTCTTTTTGATTTGGTACACGCCAGCCATTATGATCGTTAGTATTCAAATTTTTGCATGGATTTCCTGCAATCCAAGTGTTAATGCTATTTTGGTCTGAAGCTCCTGAATATTGGAAATTTTGATTATCCGCAGTGTTACCTTGCAGAGGAGCAAATTCAAATGAGTATGCACAGCGATTGTATTGCTGGTCATTTATAGGATGTATCGGGAATGCGCCGGAATGAGGAGCGCGTACTGATTCAGAATCATAATATGTCATTGTCACTGTTCCACCATTGGTTGCATCTCCGTCATGTGTGAATGCCATCTGGGTTCCATCCGAGTTTTCACTACCTATTTCAGAAAGATTTGTACCAAGATTGCGCACACAACGTACTTCCCAATAACCAATACTACCCTGAAGCTTAAGATCGCTGAATGACAGACCTTCATAAGCCCACACAACATGCCGTGTGCTTGAGAATAATTTCCAACGAGTATTGCTATTCTTTGAGTAAGGTTCAGTTTGGTTACGATTAGTTGGATAAAATAACGCTGTGCCAACAGCATCATAATCCATTAAAGGTGTGTTGAGAGATCGGCGACCGAGAATCATACGCAAATATTTACCGGTAGCAGGCACATACCATCTGATTTCATCTTTTGATATTATACCATCACCGTTATTATCCCGGTTTCTATTCATACAGGCGGCTATAGCTTCTATAATTTGATCACTACGCCCTGAGGAAATGTTCTGTGGAGCTCCAATAGCTGCTGTTAGTGTAATATGTTGCCTGCCACTTTCCGGAACCCAAGTTAAGGCTGAAACATCTATTCCTAAATTATTTAACATTTTAGGGAGAGGTACGAAGTTTTCAAAATTACCATTTAATTCACTTTGTTTTAGTTTAGCCGGATATGAAGCTCCTTGCGCAGTAATTTCATTGATAAGCTGTGGAGCTGTTTGGTCAACTATTGAACCCCATTCTTTAGATTGTGTTCCATTGTATCCCGAGTATGTGTGGGTATGATTGATATAATCCCATGTGTTTAATCGTCCGTTATTCATATTGAGGGTACCTTTTTCTGATGGTCCGTATAGACTTTTCAGGACTAACCCACGGCTTTCGTTCTGGTGTTCCAGACCGACAGCGCCAATGTTTGCAGTGATCTCGGTGTTGTAATAGGTCTGAATAGATTTTTGAGAGATAGCATATTTTGAAGAGACCAGCACACTCTCCTTGTCGGAGGATTCTTTTTTAGTCACTTTAATCCAGCAACGGCGGTCAGGAAGATTCACATAATTCTTCCAGTTCCCTTTGGTTTCGTCAGAGCTTTCCTCATACACGTACTCATTGACAAATACTGTGTACCATCGGGGACTATCTGCACCTCCTTTTTTGTCAGTATGTGGATAGGATAGAACGGTTTCATTACCTTTTTTCTCAGTCATACCCATTTCTTTAAGGGATATGCGAAGATGTCGACTGTTATCATTTGGTTTAGGGAATTCGGCATATTCATCTTCACCTGTAGTAGGTACAAAGATTACCCAATCGCTATATTTTGTGTCAAATTTATCCACACTATTTTCATCGAATTGTATGTGTGCACCATTGTCATCATACGCTTCGATTATATATCCGAACCCTGCGCCCATGCGTTCATTGTCACTTAAACTCACATTAAAGCGGTTGTAGTGGCAATCGAGATTGAAATAACCGCCGGTAATTTGGGTGACGATACCTTCAAATCCGGGGATGGTCTCTTTGTCTTCGATAGCTTCAACTGCTATGTCGTTCACACCTCCTACGGTCACGTTGTAAGTGTATTTAGTGTTACGGTTGCAGTTGAAATCGCTCCAAATATTATTAATACCTCCAAGATGCACAACAATTTTCGCATCTCCGTAGGTCATTATGGCATCCTTATTAATGCCTTCAAGGTTGCTGTCAAGATTTCCGGGGCTAACACGGCAGTTTATGATTACGTATGTGGCGGTATTGTTGTAAGTCCATGAACCGGCAGGGCATAAAGCTTTGTATATGCCGGTGTTCAAATTGTCGGTTCCCTTTACTTCCTTCTCACGGTCATGGTAATCGGATGCTTCGCCTTTATGTTTGTTTTCAAACTGGAAAAAGTCAAAAGTGTAGGAGCCATTAGTTTCTCCGGCACTGAAAAATCGGCTTCCCATATTGTCTGAATTGAAAAACCCGTCTTTGACTGTCTCTTGACTTGTGACACGCATCTGAGTAGAGTTTGTTTTCAGGAATGAAGCGTTTATTTTGCCTTCATTTACAGTTTCGTCACGTTCAAGAATCCAGGCGGTGCGAGGCGCATTTACAATCTGATAACTGTTTGGTGTGATTGTGACATCTTTGGTTGGGATGAGGTTAAATGTGATATGTGATATCTGTCGGCGCAGGTGTATGCGTCCGGGGAGTTCGTATGCCTTACTGGAAATCGGAATAAACACCGACTTAGTGCTTAAATCCGTCCATGTGTTCAGTGTCGGGTCATTATCGCTCGAATAATAGACGCCGCTCATCGGAAGGGTGTTGGTTACCGGGGTAGTGACTGCTGGATTACCGGCAAATTCAGGCGCAAGTACAGATATTGCGCAAAAATCATCCCATGTATTAGCTGTGGCAAGCAATTCACGCAATGTGCCTTGTGTGTAGCTGCCATCGGCATTATATTTGCACCCCTTATGGTCGATATTTGCCACCGCAACTATATATGCGTAGCCTGATTTGGTTTTTATGTTTTCGAGCTTATAGGACTGGTGATTTTCAGTCTGCACATCATTCTCTTGTATGATAGGGTCGCAGAGAGCTGAGCCATCAACGGCACTATAGATACCTACCCAAAGTGATTCTACAAGGTTACTCTGATCGGCTGTGAGTTCACTGCGTGATTTCACTTCCATTTGCGGAAGCGATATGTTGAGTGAAATTTGGGTATCAGCTCCTGAGACCGAGAAATTAGGTTTGACCTCAGGCAGTTCATCGCTGCATGAGGTTGTGGCAAGAGCTGAAATAAACAGGACTCCTGCCATCATGGCGTGATGGAATATATGTCGAGGTGAAAGATTCATAATACTCTTATGATGATATGCTGAATATTAATTAAAAGGTGGTATGTCGATGTCATCGGGTTTATCCCAATCGCACACTGTCCAGTTAAGGTTGAGGGATGAGGAAGCCCCGGTGATTTCGTAGCGGTAGATGTTGTTGCGCAGGATAGTCAGGGGTTCGCCGGGTTTGCCTGAGGTATATTCGGCAAGCTTGATTTCATAATTGGGATTTAACTTGTCGGAGTCAATGTCACCTGTCTGGTCGGCGGGAATATTAAGTGTGACCAGTATCCATGGCTTTTCATTAGTCAATAATATCTTTGTAGGGTCAAACTCCGGAAGATACACGGAGTATACCTTGCAACCATCTTTGCGCAGGGTTGTAGCATATTCGTCGTAAGCGAAATTTAAGGTCGGGTCAAGAGCTTTGCCTTGATTCATCATTGCGTCAAAGCTCACAGGCGTGTTATATTTGGCATTGGAGGGGATTGATGCTCCGGTGACATATTGAGTCTCAAAGCTTCCTGATCTTTCCCAATTTGAAATCTCTGGGAGTATAGACCCTTGACTGAAATATCCTGCCAATTTTGCGCTGATTACCGATATGCGTTTACCTTCGGGCTTTTGCGTGGGAGAGGATGTGGCACTGTAGCCTATTTTGTCGATAATTTCGATTTTGGCTATGGCGCGAAGCATGTTTATATCCTTGGGATTAGCTATGTCTTGGTAAAGTTTTAATGGGTTATCCGGCGAGCTTGCAGCTAAAGCCGTGCGGCTAACTGTGAACAGCTGCAGCCCGGACATAGGGATATGTTCTTGCAACGGTGCTGCGAATGTGATGACCGATTTTGTGTCGAACATCAGCGATATATCCTCGTCGGGACCCATCGGGTAGTTGAACCTTGACGGAGAATTGCCTTGGAGATTGGCGAGAGCCATTATATAGAAATCCACATTGTCGCCGGTGGCGTAGTCGAATATGTTTGAAGGGAGTTTCGCTGTCACTATGTATCTCAGATGATTTTTCCCCTCGTCTGAATTCTCAGGGGCTACTGTAGGGTAGAAGAGTGTGATAAGACGCTTGCTGCCATCAAACAGAAGGAATGTTATATGCTCGGTATCTATGATATTCTCTGCCGGGCTTCCAATCTGCTCCGTTCCGGACGGAAGGAGGAGGGTGCGTGAGCGGTCATAGAGTCTTTGCGCCGTGATGGTGAATTGCAGCGTCATTTGCTGCTCTTCTTCGGGGAGCGGGGATAGTGAATCGTCATTGGCACAACCTGACACAATGGCTGTGAGCAACACTGCCATTGTCATAAGGCGTGTCACCCTTCGGGTCAGTATGTTGGTTATGGTTGTTTTCATGCTTGATTACTTTCCGTTTAAGTGTGTTATATACATGTATTAGCGAGACCAGTCTTCTTCCTGCGGAGGCACCACGTGCCAGCTGTTGATGTTTATGCCGGCTGCTGTGTACCAGTTTTTATCCTTGTCGATAAAGAATGTGAGAGAGTATTCATCGAGTCGGTCGAGGTATTCCTGATTGCTCCAGTGTGCCTGATAGTGACCTTTGACGAGTAGGAAGAACTGAATAAGGTTGAGGTTGATGATCTCCGTTTTGTCCTCGCAGCGTGTTACTTTAAGGCGTGGTTGGCGGTCGGTCATAAGCCGTCCCATCGACAGTTCAGCCATCATGCCTGATGCCACGGGAGCACGGTTTTCTTCCTTGTCGGTTACAAGACGGCTGATGCTCCACGGGAGGTATGAGAATGGAGCGTCGCCCACGAGATTGTTCTCGTAGTCCATTTCACTGTTTGTGCCGGTAATCTCCATTTTGAAGTCATCGGGGTTTAACTCGGTGCCATCAATGTTATTGAGTATCACCTTTATCACATTGGTGTCTTTCATAAGGTCGATGGCAGGGAGGTCGATATATCCGTAGTCGCTTTCTTTACATTCCACCCCTTGTATCATTCCGTGAAAGAGGGGCGTTATATCTTGATTTACGTATTTGTCGCCGGTCTCACCTTTCAAGGGGAGTGTGGCGGTGAGTTGAGATGGTGATGCGGGGGTATCGCCTCCGCCTATTTTGAAAGCTGTAGGGTCGGGCATGGGTGACGTACCGGTACACCATGCTATCATGTCGTAGATGCCAGCCGGGAGGTCAACGTCCATTCTATATCCACCTGCCGCAAGTGTGGTTCCGCTGTCTGATTTCTGAAGCACGAGATTACCCTTTGAGTCGAACACGTAGAGTGTCACGGCTGATACTTGCGATACGAACGCATCGGCACTGAGTATGTTGTGGGTATAGGTGAATGGTACACGATAGTGAACCGTGCAATCGCCCTGATCGTCGTAAATCATGGAGTCGCATGAGCTTATGAGGGCTGATGCGGCGCAGACTGCGAACATAAGGATGGTTCGGGCTATTCGTTGTGTTCTCAGAAGTGTCATTGCGGTATTTGTATTGTGTTGCTTGAATGAGGGAGATACAGATAGAATGATAGATTATTTTGATAGTTTATTGTCAGTACGTATTAGAGATCAACATTCCAACCGGTCACCACATTCCAAGAAAGAATGTTAAGGCGCACAGCTACCCACTGGTTTACGGCATCTTTAGGAGGAAGAATAGGCTGATCGTCGTCACGCAGACCGGTGCCGAGACCAGAAATGCTATTTACATTCAAAGTATACACATGGTTACGGATTATACCGAGATCGCCAAGGCGCATGTTTCCCCAATGGTATACACCTTTTTCATATAAAGTTTTTCCGTCTGGTGTGGTTACTTTATTGTTAACAGCTTGTGGGAAGCCAAGATGGCGGATAGGCACACTGAAGAATGCTCGTCCCTTATTGAACATATCCATATAGCCGGTTGATACAAGTTGTGCATTGACTTGGTTTATGTTTTCTGTAGAAACAGGAACATATTGGGATTTTGAAGAATCATACCAGTATAGTGCAGGAGTTGGAACCGATGGGAGTTGAAGAGTTACGAGACGTCCCGCAATGTTAGGATTGGCAAGTTTTTCACGAACGGCTTTTTTAGGGTGTTCGATTATGAAGCTTCCGGCATCAGCTTTTGCTGCATCTGTATTCTCCCTAGGATTAGATTTGTAGAGAATATTTTGGCGTGATACAAGTGCTGCTTTTGCAAGTTCAGCAGTGCCATAATAAACACCGTTCTCATTAGTACCTGCATGACGATCAATATAGAAAGCTTCTGTCGGTTTTGTGCCGCCAACGGTATAATAACCTACGATTACAGCTGAACCAACAGTTGCAGCAGGGTTGCCATCTGATATTTCATTGATAATCCCAATAGCCGTGGTGGTTTCGCGTGTGTATATGTAACCGGATGACTTGTCCGCGGCTATGGAAGTTGAAAAGCCATTATTATATTGGATTGCCTGAGCACCGATTTTTCCTGTCGCTTGTGATCTAACTTCGTTGTAGGAATAATATTTTTGGTTATAGTCACCCGTACTTCCTAAAAGGTCATTTATTTGGTCGGAAACAAGAGGATAGTTGCCATTATAATAAGATGGTGACACACCCCAGAAGCTACGATGATCCTCCTGCTTATTCCAAGTATTTGCCATACCGGTGTTTGCAAACTTGGAGTCAATTTGCGCTTTGGTGGGTGTGTAATTGTATGTTATTGTAGGAGGTGTGTTGGAATTATCTTTATCCTGTAATCCGTAGCGTTTAGTGATATAATTGTTTTTAGCAATACAATTCATAAACCAATATTCAGGAACGAATTTCAAAGTTACGGTTCCACCTGCTGACTTGTCAAGAATGTAATCTTTTGGAGCATCACTTGTCATTGTTAGACCAACTTTTGCGGCAAGACGCTCAACATATATATTCACATATTTAGACCCATCTTCATTGTTTTCATGCATAGCTTTTTGTGCAGCTTCCTTTGTGGCATAAAGCTGGGATGCGAGAATTGGTGTAGCGCAAAGACGAGCATCTCGTTCGCCGGTCATTACGTCTAAGCCGAAATAGGTGGAATTTGACATTATGAAATTGCCACTATTACCTAAGAAATGCTGATCGTTAATATCCCTTAGCTCATCCATTGTTTTTGTTTCTAACCCGGAAACAGACTGTGCATTTACAATGCAAATAACATAAGCCGGAATATTTTGACCTTGAACAAGTTGAACAGGAATTATAGAAGTCCATCTGTCAGTTACATTATCAGTGGTTGTATCATCAAACGGACCCTCGGTTTGATCGAATTCTTCTTCGATTTTATCAGAATCGTAAGACTGCATCTTAGCTGTAGGATTTCGATTAATGTCATAGAAGAAGAAATCGAATCTTGTCACTTTGCTTTCGTCTTTCGATCCGACTTCGTAGGAACGAGATCTTTCGATTGGCGCTGAGATTGTGACTGCCATGTATTGGGTTTGATCAACTTCTGACACTTCCGGCTTCTGAACCTGAGAAATGTCATTGTCAGAGCAGGATGGGAGGATACCCATGGCGAGAGCGGCTGCCGCCCCTGCGAATAATTTAAATTTTTTCATTGTGAAGAAATGAGTTAAGTTAAAACTTTATTTTTTTATTTATTGCTAATCAGGGTGTTATGGCTATGAGATGAGCTGTCGTAACTATTGTGATGTTATTTAATCTGAATTACAATTTACCGTTGCGGTTGAGCCAATCAGTATACTCGTCTAATTGAGTTATAGCGTCAGAAGCCTGAGTAAGCCCCTGTTGCTGAGCCTTGACAAGGAGTTGTCGGGCTGCGGTGTAGTCGCCACGCATTGCGGCGAGGTTGCCGCGGGCGTAGATGGCTTCGGGGGTGTCACCTGCCTTGGCAAGGAGCGCGGCTGCACGGTCGAGATTGCCTGACGCCATGGCTGCGTTGGCAGCGTTGAGGTTGGCGACCTCTGAGGAAGGGTAGACCGACAGGGCAGCGTCCCACAGGCGGTTGAACTCCGGAGTGCCGGGTGTCATCTTCTCGCCAGCAACGTAGAATTCCTCAAGCGAAAGTTTCTGCGGAGCGGTGAACGCTATCTCACGAATCTGAGCCGGGTCAGTGAATGTGCGGATGGTGTAGTCAACGGCATAGTCGGAGTGACGCAAGCCGGGATAGACGTTTTCGAGCAGATAGCGGTATTGCTGCGGGAAGCGTGATTTGAGTCTCCACTCTCGCTTGTCGGGGTTGAGTGATGTGTCGGCGACGATGGCAAGAATCTCGTCACGGTTTTCGATTTCGTTGTTCTTGATCCATGCTTCAAGACCGTCCCAGTCCTCAGCGACCCACGAGGTCTTCATGACACCGGCGGGGAAGTGGTAGAGGTTGTTGACGTATGAGGCGAGCGCTTCGGTACGACCTTTGGCAAGACGCTCGTTGTTTGCAAGGGAGCCTTCAGGGGAAGCGAAACCACGGATGGTGAGAGTCTTGATTGTGATGTCGGAGTCACCCTTAATACTGTCGATAGAAGCTGTGATTTTCTTAAGCTCCTCAGGGTTACGGCGATAGTCGGGGTTGATGTCGGTGCGGTTGACACGGAAATCGATGTATGCCGAACCTTTTATATTGCGGGTCTTCACGACTTCGGCAGTCGGGCGCATATATAAGAATGAGGGGGTGAATGTGCGCGGGGTGAAGTCGAGCAGGGCGATGTCACGGCGAGAGGATGAGATGAGGTCGAGACCGCATCCGCAAAGGTCCTCAGCGACGCTGACGGTGGCTTTTTCCATCCAAGGCTGGAAGGGGACGGAGGCTGAGTATACCACTGTCTTTCCGGGCTTGGTGAGTGTTTCGCCGGGGAGTAGCGGGCGTTTGCGCTCGTTCTGGATGTAGCGGTTGTGTCCCGCCACTATGATGCGGGGGAGCGAGACGGAGTTGTCGCCGGAGTGGATTACCGGGATCAATGACAGCTCGCGGTCGCTTTTTATCTTCATGTCGGAGAGGTCAACGGTCATTGAGACGGTAAGCTCATGCGCTGAACGGTCGATGGATATCTCTTTTACCCGGCTGTCGGCAGGAACAAGCGTTTCCGCCATCATGCTTAGAGGGAGCAGAAGGGCGGTTATGGTTGCTATAAAATATGATGAAATTGTCATAATGATTGGGGAATCAGTCAGGTTAGAAAACGTATACTATGTTTATGGCTAATTTAGTGGGTCCGAAATAATTGTGATGACCTGAATCCAAAGCTTTGCCGCATCCTGAGCAGTCGAAGCGGTCGAAGCGTGAATGAGTCCAGCCTATACCTATCTCGGCTTCGAGGTTCCAATGGCGGTTTAATAGCCATGAGTAACCGTAGGCTATTCCCGCGCCGCCAAACCAGCCTTGGTAGCGATGGTGGCGGGTCTTGTCGAAGTTGGTGCCAAGAAAGGTGAAATCGGCTCCGATGTTACCGACGTTGTACTGACCTCCGATGAGATGGGCTCCGAAGAAATGCCCTCCTAAGGGTTCGCATAACCAGTAACGTGCTTCGGGCTGTAGGAACCAGTGCTTCCACCGGCGTCCGTGCGATAAAGTCCACGCATTCAGGTTTCCGGAAAGGTCAACCGACCATTGGGGCGCTATTTCCATCTCAGCCCCGAGGTTTATGCTCAGAGTGGCATCGTAAAGGAGGTTGGTCTTTACAGCGACTTCACGGGCATTTCCCGAGTGAGCAAAGCATCCGGTTATCGCAAGAATTAGAATAACGATTTTTAATCTCATTGCTAAGTCGTGTTAGGTAGATATTACTTATTGTGATGTCGTTTAGGCGTAGATCGGGGCTACGGTAGGGCTTGCCAGAACAGGAGGGTGTTATGGCTGTACTATGCTAACTCTGTGATTGACAGGGAGTTGTACAATGGGGGGGGGTAAAATGGATGACTGCCGATGTGTCATGACGCACCGGTGTCGAGTTTATTAGGATAGTTAACAGTTTTGAGTTCATGAGTTTAGGTTAAAGAGAGAAGTTCTGATGTGATAATGCTCAAATTTTGGATAGTATACATGTTGAACTCAACAGATACTAAGTCGTCGTTGAAGATAGTACTTCATTTTAGGTTATGCGTAACTATTCAGCGGACACGCTAAGGCGATAATGTGGAATAGACATCACCATTAT
>CAJTMJ010000040.1 GCA_910577335.1 uncultured Duncaniella sp.
AGATTGAGACATGCTTTCGCGCCATGAAGTCCTCCGGATTCAATATCGAGGACACACACCTGCGCGACATCGACCGCATCGCACGTCTTACGGCGATGGTCTGCATGGCATTGGTATGGGCGTATCTCGTGGGCGAACATAAGGATATGAATGTGAAAGCTGTCAGAATATTGAAACACGGCAAGAGAGCCAAATCGCTGGTAAAGTATGGTTTGGAAGAAATCGCAAATGTTCTCCTCAGACCTCTCTACAAGCCGAAATTTGATATTTTCAAATTTTTGTCATGTACTTAGAAAACAGACAAGAAACTGTCAGATTTCTATATGCCAAGGGCAAAGCGTTGGAAACGCCTTTAATATGTCATGGCTAAGGCCCCCCACCAAAAAGGTAAGTAGCACTAAGCCAATGGCAAAATTACTAATTTTTTTCGAGATGGGAAAGAGATAATTCAGTTAAATCATGGAGGAATCCGAAGTTGGACTAAAATGGACAATTTAATCGTATTAAAACAGTGAAAGCATCCCGCTATAGAACGGAATGCTTTCAATAAACTACGGAGTGTATAAAGTAAGTATTTCTGTAAGGCGACGAGTGTATAATCCTTTGTGCCACTTTCCTTTGTAGCGACAGTGGGAGGTGTAGGACTTGAAGATGTTGCGGTCGCCACGTTTCAACTTTTTCAGGACGGTGGACTTGTTGACTACACCGGGTCCGCAGTTGTAGGCGAGTGCGCCGAGGAGAACTGAGTCCTTGCCGTATTGGGAGTAGAGGGCGCAGAACTTACGGAGGTCTTTTCGGAGCAATGCGTCGGCTTGCGCTTCGGTTAGCTGACAGCCTCGGCGGTAGGGTTCTCCCCGCTGGACTTGATGACCGTAGCCTACATAAGGCTTATCTAAAGCTTTGGATAAGCCGTATTATCAAAAGAAAAACATTATCCAATGTTCCATGTAATAATCATCGTAAGCATCTGATTATAAATAATTCTTGTTGATATTTTATTTGGATAATAAAATGCATCATTCATGAACTTTTGATGACCGATGTTAGTTTTAATCATAAAACAACCCTCTAAACTTTACGGCCAAGAACAATCAAGGATACAATATTGACAGTCTGATTGTGAAGTGTTCGGAGCAAATGAAAGAATCCGGATACTCTCCGGGATGTATCGACTCTCATAATGTAAGATGGCGTCTTTACCTGATACCTTTTTTAGAAAAAGAATCATCGATGGCCTATACTATAGATTTAGGCCGAAAGTTCCTTCATGGTATTATACCGACTCTTCGTCCATCCACTGTGCGTCGTTTCAAAAGGAGCATAAGGATTCTTGACGCCTATATAGCAACAGGCAATATACCTAAACACGCACCACGTGTAGCCCCACCTCCTTTGCCGGGAGCCATTGGGAAAGTGGCGCAAGAGTTTTTGGAACATAAAAAACAAGGACGGTGTGCATTAATCACTGTTGAACATCACCGACGACTGTTGTCTTATTTTACTGTTAGCATGGAAACTCAAGGAAAGGTTGATTTGTCTCAGATAACAGAAGATGATGTACTTTCATTTCTAGATGTTCCAGAATCCAAGCAGGCAAGATTTTCAGCGATGAAGCAATTCTATCGCTATGTAGGGAAACATTATCCGGGGAAACCGGATTATTCCTATGTGTTTGAATTCACTCATTTTGTGCCGACAAGGAAACTGCCTTCAGCTTACAGCCTTGATGAGATACGGATTGTAGAGGAATCTATTGACAGAAGTAGCGCAATCGGGAAAAGGACTTATGCCATGTTCCTATTGGCATCAAGATTGGGCCTGAGGATATCTGATATTACCAATCTGAGGTTCGATAACATAGACTGGGATCAATCGACAATAAAACTGAGTCAGGTCAAAACAGGGAAACCTATTGAGCTTCCTCTGTTGGCGCCTGTCGGCGAAGCCATCATATCATATCTTAGAGTGCGGCCTGACTGTGACCTTGATTATGTTTTTGTCACTCATACCCCGCCGTTGAGCATGATGAATCGTTCTGGCGCGTCAAAATTGATTTCCAATGCGATAACAGGCAGTGGTATTGACGGTGCCGGAAGGAAACACGGTCCGCATTCACTTCGTTCTTCCCTCGCCACACGTATGCTTGAGGAAGGGACAGATCTTCCCGTCATATCTGATTCTCTCGGTCATGGAGGCAACGATATCACAATGGAGTACTTGCGTATCGACATTGGCGCGATACGTAGATGTATGCTTGAGGTTCCACCTGTAAATGATAGTTTCTATGGACAGCAAAACGGTATATTCTATATATGAGGATAACTTTACAAGTGTGTTCTCACCATATATCCTGAGGTTTTTGGAAATAAAGGCTTCCGCGGAATATAAGCTTGATAATTTTCTTGCTGTTCTTCGTGATTTTGACCGCTTTATATCCAAATCTGAGATTACCTCACTCTATTTGCCACAGTCGGTTCTGGCAGCATGGAAAGATCAGACGACAGGAAGGAAAGCCTCTACAATTTATGAGAAGTGCTGTATAATGGGACAGTTCTGCAGATATCTGATAAAACTCGGAATCCCATGCCATATGCCGGTTTATCCGAGAAAGCCCAAGAAACTGTATGTCCCGTATATTTTTTCAAAGGAAGAGATTGAAAAAATATTTTTTGCGGCAGACAGTCTGAAGGCAGAAAACAGACTGTTTACCTCAGCGGTGTTTTCGATACCTGTAATTTTACGGTTACTGTATTCAACAGGCATGAGGATCGGAGAAGCATTGGCTCTCAATAACAAAGATGTTGACATGCCTAACGGAGTGATATATATCCGACATCCGAAGAATAAAATGGAACGCCAGCTTCCCATCATTGATAGCTTGCATTGTGTACTGCGCCAGTATCTTGAAAACAGGGGTAAATTGCCTTTGCAATGTGTGGGGCTGCCTGATAATCCACTTTTTATCTCATTGAACGGGTCTCGGATTGACAATGGCGCAGTCTTTCGCTGGTTTTTGCGTATCCTGCAAATATGCGGGATTCCATATATGCCAGGGAAAGGGCCCCGGATACACGATCTGCGACACACTTTCGCCGTGCATGCCCTTGAATGGGCCTCGAGGGACGGAGCCGATTTATACAACACCTTACCCGTCATATCCGTGGCTCTCGGACACAAGTGTGTCACTGACACAGAACATTACGTCAGGATAACAAGACAGGTTTATCCGGATCTGACAGCGATGACATCAGCCATATCCGAACACATCTTTCCAACCATATCAATCCCGCGACAATGAAATCAAAATCACTTGAATCTCCGTTATCAATACATATAGGGGCTTTCTTTTCCCATCATCTGGCTGTCGAACGTGGAGCCAGTCCTCACACAATCCGCTCATATGCAAATGCACTGACAGGCTATCTCGAATATCTTGAGACAGTACGTGGTATCAGAGTGAGCAAAGTTGACACATCCGCACTTAGTCGCGGTAACGTGCTCGACTATCTGAACTGGCTTGAAAACGACAAGGGGGTCTCGGTACAGACTCGAAACCAGCGCCTTGCTGCCATACACTCTTTATGTCGTTTTCTACAACATGATGACATTACCCATATAGACCGATGGCATGATATATTGACAATAAAGACAAAGAAATACAGGCCCCGGCCAATGACATTTCTTTCTGTGGAGGGTATGAAGCTCCTGCTCGAACAGGTATCCACCGATACTGCGGCAGGAAGACGCAATCTGACAATGCTCGCACTTCTTTATGAAACAGGAGCCCGTGTGAACGAACTCATCCATATACGACTATGCGACCTTCATCTTGAATCTCCAGCCTATCTGACCCTGCAAGGAAAAGGGAATAAAAACAGGGCCGTCCCATTGCAAGACAAAGTAGTGGCGTTGCTTAAACTATATATTGAGGATTTTAACCTTGACCGCCGTGAAGTCCAGTCTGAGACCTTGTTTAAGAACAGAATCGGAGAACGGCTTACAAGTGCGGGAGTCACGTACCTGCTAATGAAGTACGTGACTCTTGCGCACGAGCGGAATCCATCACTTGTGCCTCAACGTATAACACCGCATTGTTTACGACACAGCAAGGCCATGCACATGCTCCAGGCCGGGGTGAAGCTGGTATATATAAGAGATATGTTGGGACATGTGTCCATATCAACGACTGAAATATACGCGCGGGCTGACTCCAGACAGAAAAGAGAGGCTCTGGAAGCGGCCTACCGTGACATCATTCCGGATAAAGAACGGGATGCAACTCCCGTTTGGGAGACTAACAGTTCTCTTAAAGAATGGCTCAAGAGTCTTGGAAAGCATTCGGGCTAAAAGCGATGTCGCCTTGTATCTGACAATTTGTTCAACATGGCCTTCACATAGTCCAGTATAATCAAGGGATTAAGTGATGTCGCGCCTTTGCGAAGTGTCAGGTGCAGGTGGGCGCCAGTTGAACGCCCCGTGGAACCTACAAGTCCAACCACTTGCCCCGGATGGACAATCTGGCCTTGTTTAACAAGAATTTTTGACAAATGGTAATACGAGAGTTTGTAATGGCCATGACGAATATCAACATAATTACCTCTGGAGCCATCTCGACCGACTTCGCTCACAACTCCGTGCATCATTGCAAATGCCGGTTCCCCAAATTTTGCACGCAAATCAAGGCCGTTGTGATGTTGATACTTATTTGTAACCGGATCCTTACGAACCCCGTATTTTGATGAAATTACAATCTTTTTGAGCGGCAGACATACAAAAGCTATCTGCATATCGGGGCTAGCGGATGCAGTTCTCATAGTGTCAGGCTTCAGAATATTATCGAAAGAAATATCTTCACTTTCATTGCTAATATGTTGAACAATAGCACTATCATTAAGATTTCGTTGGATAATGTTTTTCTTCTGATAATAAGGCCAGTGACTCGGCTTATGGATCGTCTCAAATTTCTTGATTATCAGGACTGCCCGTTCAAAAAGTGGCAGTTCCATTATTGACCGTTTTGCGGCAAAGGCTGGCGTAGTGACCGCGAGGGTCACTAACGCCATGAGGAATATCAATAGTTTTTTCATCGGGCAATCGGTGTTATAGTTCCGGGATTGACAGGGCTGATGATGCCGGGAGTTTTACCGCCGTCATTGTCTCCGCTGTCTTTACTGTTGAACTCAAAGGTTTGCTGCCACGGGGTAGAATTGAACGAATCTTCCACGACCACGAGGAATTTGTGGGCCTCGGATGAGTTGGCGGTGTAGTTCAGTCGGAAGGTCTTGCTTTCGAGAAGCACTCGGTCGTTGTTGACCAGTACGGGACCGTCAACGAGTTTGAGAGTGCCTTCGCCGTCATACTGGAAGTAGCGGATTGTGTAGAGTGTGTTGGCATAGTTCCCTTCGGGCTTGATCTCGAAGCGCAATTCAACAGTCTGTCCCTTTGTGATTTTGTCGCCGTAAGGCATGACTTCCACCGTGAACGGATAGGACTGCTGCACGTCGAGGTCGTCAGAGCAGGAAGTGAGAGCGATAACGAGGGTGAAGAGGATTGCCCAGTAACCGCAACGCGCTTTCGTAGTGGAACGAAGAAAGAACCCGAAGAACCGGGCGGGAGTGAGGCGCGTTTCGCCGATTTTGTTGATGATTGTTTTCACGTTTTTCAGAGTTTGAGTTTTGTTGATTTTTTCGGATAGAGCGACATGAGGTAGTCGTTCAGATCCTTGTAGTCGGGATAGAGTGCCGACTTGTCCATGACCCTGTCGCCGAATTCTCTTTGGAGTCTGGCGAGTGCCGCGCGTCCTGCGGTGTCATTATCAAGGTAGCACTGGATTACAGAGTAATTGCCGAGGGCTGGGATTGCCTTCTGGAGATTGGATACAGAGTTTAGCACGATGGTATCGAGTCCATCGTTATAGCCGAGGCGTTCCGCTGAAAGGAAGTCTATGAATCCCTCAAACACGTTACACCGGGCGTTGCCGTTGGCAATTAAAGTGATGTGCTTGGGTGGGTAAGAACCCTTAAAGAAAGGATTCCTCAACTCTAAACCATTGGCGTTGTTGGGAAAGCCGACGGCATAGTATCGCTTTCCATGAAGCTCATAGTCAACCTGTACGCAGTAGCGTTGGGCTATCTCTTTCGGTATACCTCTGTCGGCGAGATAGCGCAGCAGTACCGGCGACTCCAGACGCGACACTTCGATATTCTCAAATGTCGGTTCCTCGACAAACTGCGTTGGCTTATAGGGGTTCTTTGCAGAGGCAAAGCGTCGTTCCGACGATGAAGCGGTCGGGAGGCGCATCTTCTCAGCGATATAATCGGCTTGCTTCAAAAAGTCCGTTTCACCGGACATTTCTCCGGCAAGCGAGAAGATGTCGCCACCCGCGCCCGTTCCGAAGTCAAACCACAGATTTTTCCGTGGATTGACATGGAACGAGGGCTTACGCTCACTTCGGTAGGGGGAGTAAAACCACAGACCTTTGCTGTCGCGTCCGGTGGGCTGATAGCCCAACTGATTCAGGAACTCGACAAGCGAGATTTTCCGGATTTCGTCGATGTTCATAGTCGCATCTTCCGTTTCGGTTTGTCAGGTTCCTGCTCCTGTTTGGGCGGCTCCACCTTTTGGGATTTCCCCATGCCAGACATCTGTCCTGCAATGTATTGGTTAAGTTCCGACATATTGCACGAGCCTGTTAACTCATAGGCGAGGTCATAGATTCCGCCGTATGCGCCGGACTTGGTATCACGCCAGAGGTTTGTCTCGATGTTGATTACCATTGTCGGTCCTGGCTTGTCATCGTATGGTGCATTGTAAATCCTCAGATTGCCGTCGGCTGCCACAGGGTGTTCCTGACCGAGAGCCTTCATAAAGTCAGTGAGTTTCACTTTCTTTATGTCAACGCCGACAACCGTCGGCTGCTGTGGGTGACGTGCCATTGCCGAAAGTTCCTTGCCCTGCTCATACTCGTTCATATACTTCAGGATGAAGTCACGCGGATCCATGTAGAGATTGGGATTCATCTTCAGGGCGGCGAGGTCGATGATGTCGCCACTCTGGTCAGTGGCGTGGTCGTACCATCGGTTTGTATTGGTATCGACCACCAGCATCGGCTCCGGGTCGTCTCGCTGCGGCGCATAGTAGAGCTTCATATCCCCGAAAGCCTTGACAGGCTTTTCTCCGAGAGCAGCCATGAACTCCGTCAGCGGTATGTTCCTGATGTCATTTTTTGTGTACCGCATAGGCTAAAACTGGTATTTGAGGTGTAAGCCATAGGCGAACAAAAAATGACCTGTGTCATTGCCGAATACAAACCGCTCCTTGATGTGCGCTCCGAGTGCCACATGGTCAGAGAGATAGAAATCGGCTGACAGCGTTACAGCACCGCCATAGATGAAAGCATCTTCCGCTTGGATAGTCGAGCCATCGGGCAAAAGGTGTTTCCCCCAGTTGACCGTTTCATAGCCACCGAGAGCGGAAACACCGCCATAGAGGTGGAAGGTCTGCGAGTAGTCGCTGAGAAGATGGAGATTATAGCCGAACTCGCCTGTGAACTGAGCCACAGGGATACGACCTTTCGCACCGTATGGCTTGTAGGTCTGGAGATACTCGCCGCCGAAGCTCCAAGTATTTGCACCACCTTTATAGACGGAGTAAAACACTCCGAAAGAATAGCCGCAGTTACGGGAGTTGCCGGTATAAAAACCGTCTGCCATGTCAGCCTTGATTTCTACCGCTGACATTCCGGGGAGGCATCGCTGGGCCATTGCCCGGCCTCCGAAGAGGCTGAGCATGGCAGCGATTATCATTATCGCTTTACTCATAGGCTACTGTATGCTTAATTCGTCAATTACGTTGGCTCTCACAATATCCTCGTTCTCGACCACGAAAGACTGGTGTCTGCCGCCTTCCTTTTCGGCGATTTCGATAACGAGCTGCTTGTCATCGGGGATAGTGAATTTCTCCAGAGCGAAGACTGTTCTTTCGGAGGTTTTGCCGTGTACGACCGTTACATAGTTCTGGGCGCGGAGCGGTTCAAGTACCTGCTCCTGCATCGCGGTACGCTTGATAACCTTCTTATCCACAATCTTGAAGCTCACATAATCAATATCGAAAGCGATATTGCTTGTGTTCTTCAGCTCGGTGTGGAAATAGAGAAGCCCATTGTTGGTGTAGATGGATTTCAACAGGAACTGCACTCCAAAACGCTTTGAACCGATATGCTTGATTTCGCGTTTGTTCTGCTTGTGGATAGACTTCATAATCAGCTTGACAAGCATAGGCGACTCCGAATCGAGACGCTCCAAGTATATCTCCTGAGCGTTGTTGGGACGGTTGACAGCTTCACCGTCATGGAGAAAGTCGGTCATCTCAATGCTCAGGAGCAGAGGCTCTTTTGCAAATTTGACGTTGAAAACATAGTAAGACCCATCATCGGTAATCACCGACAGATTTGTTTCAGTTTTAAAACGCTTAAACGCTGATTTCACGCGAAGTACGTTCTTTGCCCCGTCTGCGAGACCTGCCACAAGGTTCTCATTGCCGAGGTCCACATAAATTATCTCCGCAGGAAAGATAATGTGTGTGGTTTTCTCGTAACAGACCTCCAGTGCGTGAGGCGGAATCATCCGGTCGAAGCCCACCTTGCGGGTCAGACCGTCGAACTTGTCGCCGTCGGTGTAGTTGGCTCCGTACACGTTCATGTCGTGTTCGGCTACCTGTTCAGTGTCAGGCGACACGTTGTTTTCGGTGTTATTGACAGTTTTGGCGTTGGCAGCGGTGGCCACTCCGAAGAGTACCACTGCCGCAACAAAGAATTTTGTGATTGTTTTCATTCGTTGCTGTTGGGGTTGGTTGATGATTACTGCTCGTTCTGCTTGAGCATGATTTTATAGCCGGATTTGAGGTGAATCTTGGGAGTGCGCAATTTCTTGTTAAGATACTGGCTTACTCCATTGATAAGCCCTTTCCCGACATCAGAAGCGAGTTGCGCCCCGGCGTTGGTGGTAAGGTTGATTGAACTTCCCATTGTACTGCCCATATTGGCCCCGATTTCGTGCAGGGCATCACTCTCCATCGAGTTTGGTATGTTGATACCCTCCTGACCGTCGGAGTCATAGACCGAGAGGTCAACCTCCATGATGCAGCCGAGAGCCTCGATAGATTCTATCTTGATTTCAAGACGCTCACCCTGTAACCGCGCCGCTCCCACCACAGTGGTGTTTTTCGGCAACAGCGAGTTGCCTATCCACATCGGTTCGAGTGTCCGGAGCCTCACGCTCTGCCCGTCGGTAACCGACTGGTCAGTAGCGACACAGGCTGAAATGGTGTTCTTGAAATTCGTGAGCTTGGTGCCGACAGCAGTAGAGAAAGAGCGGGTATTATCGGTCGAGGCACTGAGGGAAGACACGACATTGCGGTTTACCTGATTGACAGGCATGACCTTACGGTCTTCCTCCGGTTCATCGACTATTACGGCCTTTTGACCGCCATTGCCAGTGCCGAGATACTGCGCCGCCAGTTTGTAAGACTGCTCCATCAGTTCCATCTCGTTTGGCTGCTGACTCTGATGAGCCATAGCGTTCTGCGCTTCCAGCTCATCAATCCGAGCCTGCAACTCCGCCACCTGTGCCGCGGAATTGTCCTCCGGGATATAAAAATCCTGAAGAGAAGCCTGAACCTGCTGATAAGCCTGATCGGACGCCTCAACCATATCGGGTTCCGGCTCCTCCGCACTCTGCGGGATAGAATCGACATGGGGGATTGTGTCAGTCGTTACTCTGACGGTATCCTTCTGGGCGGCATAGGCATCACGCTTGTCGGCTGTGATTTCCTGAGCGTCAGGCTCCGGCATATTCTGATTGAAGCCGTTGGTGGTGGTTGCTGCGCCATCGCCGAAACTGTCGAAGATAAGCCATAGGATAATGCCGGTGGTCAGGAACATTGCGGGAAAGGCAACGAGGTATTTCATCCTCATCTTCCGCTCCGCCTCAGTCGTGGGTCTTGTGAGTTTATTCCATAGGGTTTTCAGATCCATAAAGATTGTTTATGGTGGTTTGGCTGCCCTTGTCGGGCATCGGCATCTGTTTTATGTTGCCGAAGTCGGGATTACTGTGTACCCCGTTGTAGATGTTATACATTGATTTGCCGAAGATAAATAGGGCAAGCAATGCGAACAGCGCGAAGGTAATCGCCACTATCCGGAACCGCTTCTGCGGGGGTATGCCGTCGCAGAAGCGACGCACATACTCCACCGCGCTCTCCTTGCGGCAGGACACCTTATTATATAGGTGTCCGATTTTCTCTTTCAGAGACTTGATGTTCATTTCTTGATTGTCTGTATGTCTTTGTTTTCGATTACGGTAAAGTTCTCGATGATGAATCCGTTGGGGTTGTCGTCGGAGCGGCCGGAGTTCTTCAGTTTGCAACTGCTCACCAGCGTTCTCTCCGTGACATTGCTCTGACGGATAATCATCTGCTTGGCATAGGTGCGCACATCGTAGGGATAGTTGGTGAAGTTCACCACCACGCTATCGACTTTAAGCACCTGATTGATATTTCCCGCAATGATGCGGTTGTAGTAACCCTGCTCCGTGAAATCCCGGTAGTAGTTGTAGGCACTCTTGTCGGCCAGCAACAGAGCGCGGCTGACATTGTGCTCGATGGCTGACTTCTCCGGGGAGAGGGTGAAGAACAGTTCATGGAAGCGTCGCACATGTTCGCGAGCCTCTGCCGGTCGGTTCTGCTCCATATCCTGCGACAAGGCAAGCATCAGTGACTTGCCATTGTCGAGGACATAGATTTTTTCGCGCTGCTTCTCGGCAAAGTTGAGCGAAAGCACCACGGAAGCGACCGCCACCACAGCGCAAAGGCACACGAAGACAATGCCGAAAAGCCGGATCTGCCGAAACGACGATTCGATATTTCTCAGAGATTTGAATTCCATTTTCATGCTATTTCAGAAGTTTGCCGGCACGACCTGCGATATTGCCTGAAACTGAACCTGCGACACCAGCCACGGCTGAACCACCCTGCATACCTACCGAGTTGATATGTCTGCCGAAAGCACCCATACCGCCGCCGGCCTGAATAATCCAGCCTGCCACAGTCGGAATCGTGAAATAACCGATAATGCCGATGATCATAAATATTGTGTAACAAGTATTTGAGCTGTCGAGGTTTACATTCGGATTATTGGTCAACTCCGAAATGTCATTCTGAAGCATCAGCACCTGTATTTTCGCCAATATTGTTGAAAACAGGTCTGCCACAGGCAACCATAGGTAGGTCTGAATATACCGCTGAATCCACATTGTCAGTGTTGACTGGAAGCCGTCCCACACCGACAAGGCAAAGGCAATAGGTCCTAATATCGCCAACACAATCAGGAAGAAAGTCCTTATCGTGTCAATGGTCAGTGATGCCGCTTGGAAAAGCATCTCCAGCAGTTCCCTGAAAAAGTTCTGGATTGCCTTCTTCACTTTATACATTCCACGTTCGATATACATTCCGGCGGCAGTGCCCACCTCTGTCACTCCAAGTTCATCAATCTGACGGTCAAACTCCGCATCATCCACGAGATATGCTGTCGAAGGGTCATTCATCATGGCCTCATACTCCAGCCTGTCTTTCTTTTCGCGGTATTTCTGCATATCAAGAGTCTGACCTTCGAGCATCGTCGCCGTTCCCTGAACAATCGGCTGCATCACTGAATTGATGGTGCCGAGCACAATCGACGGGAAGAACATGATGCACAGTCCGATGGCAAAGGGTCGGAGCAGCGGGAATACATCTACAGGTTCGGCAGCGGCAAGTGATTTCCAGATGCGCACCGCCACATAGAACAGTGCGCCGAGTCCGGCTATCGCCTGAGCCACACCCGCCATGTCGCTGCACAGCGGCATCATCTCGTCATAGAGCGAGCGGAGCACCGTGTGTAGGTTGTCAAAATCTATCGCGCAAAGCATAGGCTACCAGTATTTTTCGGAACCGTCGCCATACAGGTTGATTACCCTCTGGGTGTCAGCCTTTTTCTTTGCCCGCAAATACGATACGGAGATATTCTTGTTGGTATAGTAGGCAGTAAGGTTTTTCAGCCGTTTCATCTCCTTGTAGCAGTCATCCACAACATCCATTCTGTCCTTGTCTGTCATGCTTAATGTTGTGATATTTACCACCTGCTTCAAGTCGGACAGCACTCCGTTGGCCTCTTCTAAAATCCTTGTGTATCCGGATGCGATTGCCGAGAGTTCCGCACTGGTGAAGTTCGGGTCAGTCAGCATCTTCTGGAAGTTGTTGACGTAGTAGCCGGAGATATTGCCGAGCATCAGAATTGTCTGCTGCACCTTGCGGGCGTCGCGGACAAGGTTGTTCACCGACTGGAGAGCATCGTAATACTTCTTCGCCTGCTGGTAAATTTTCACAGTTTCCTGAAGTAGGCTAAGTATCCGGCGCGTTGTTGTATTGCTACAATACGTTTCCAAATACTCGCCCCCAAACCGGACGTACACATTCCTGCGTATCCGGCTTTCCGTTACTAATATCAGTCTATACATTGCCTAAATGGATGTTACGATGACATTTACTACAGAGTGCAATGGTTTTGCGTTGACGTGCAATCATCAGTTTTTCCCAAGGAGCTTTTCCTTTGAGTTCTCCGAGTTTACGCACATGGTGCATTACCAAATTTTCTTCTGCGCCACATAACTCACACCTACGAGCCGCAAGACGGTCTATAAGACTTGTGGTCGTTTTGTAGGTCATGTGACTTGGGCTGTTGTCAATCATTCCGTTACTGTCTGCTTTCTTTCGTTTGAAGCCGTCATTATAGAATTTGGCTTCCCGAATCTGTCCGTTCTTTGCTTTGAATGATACTGTAAATACTCCGTCTTTGAAATATTTACGTCTGATAGCAGATGTCTTTGTCCTATATTTATGGGCAAATGTTTTATACATACTGCATTTCATCATCCAATCGAAAGTGCTGACGGTACAGGCATTTTGTGCTAAGGCATAGTAATTGTATAGACCTCTTACTTCTGAACTGAATTTCCTCAGAATTTCAAGGTCATCCAATGTTGTCAATCCAACACGTGATTTGGCTTTCCATTGCTCTTTGCCATTGTGGATTTTAATCTCAATGGCATTGAGAGAAAGGAGCTTTTTCTTAATCACGTCTCTGCCGATTAGCAGTCGGACACGTTTGTTATGCGCACGACACAGACTGCCATTTTTATGCCTTACGGTTTGATTTGACTTCTGAATACAGATTTCATAACCAAGAAATTTGGCTCGTTCTTCCGAATGTGTTATCAGTGTTTTCTCGGCAGACAGTTCCAACTTCATTTTATTACCAAGAAATTCAGTAATTTCCTGCTTTAATTTGGTTGCATCCGCCTTACTACCGATAATTCCAATCAGAAAATCGTCTGCGTATCTCACATAATGGATACGCTTGTAATCTGCATCCATTTCGTCCCCAGATGGAATCAGAAGATTTTGTCTCTGATTTTCTTTGAGTGCTTTGATTATTTCTTTCCGCTCATTGCCATCTGAAACTTTAGACAAACGATGTTTAAGCCAGCGACGCTTGTATTGCAGCGACTGGTTCTCTTGATTCCGTTTACGACCTTTGCCCTTATTGAATTGGCTCTCAAACTCTGCCATGTGGCGGTCGAGTTTGTCAAGGTATATATTGGCAAGAATCGGACTGATTATGCCACCTTGTGGTGTGCCACTATATGTATTGTGGAATTTCCAATCCTCCACATAACCCGCATTCAGAAATTTGCGGATTAACCGAAGAAAACGGCAATCTTCAATACGTTCAGAAAGGGTTTCAATCAGCACATTGTGGTCGATGTTGTCGAAGAAGCCTTTTATATCTCCTTCAACAAACCATTTTACTCCACAAAATGTCTTTTCTATTTCTGCTAATGCGGTGTGGCAGCTACGTTTGGGTCTGAATCCATGAGAGTGCTTGGAGAAACGAGGCTCATAGATAGCTTCAAGAATCATCCGTATAACCTCTTGCAGAAGTTTGTCATAGAAAGACGGAATGCCGAGAGGACGCATTTTACCATTCTTTTTGGGAATGTACACACGTCTTGAGGGTCGTGGCTGATAACTTTCATCTTTCAATGAGTTTATCAGCTTTTCAATGTTCTCAATGCTCATGCCGTCAACGGTATCGCCTTTGCAGTCGGCAGTCATATTGCCGGGCTTTGTTGCGATTTTCTCGTATGCAACATGATACATTTTCTCATTTAACAGAATCCGATAGAGCCGCTTGAACTTATAATCGTCTTGCTGACCGTGCATCGATAAACTGTTTAATACGATTTCGGGATTTCTCATTTGTCTCACACAAATTCCTTTAATTGTATTAAAAATTAGTAACTGTCTCCCTTCGCCATGTACAAGGCTTTCCCTTGCTCGGACTACTACGGAGACTCCGTTGCCATGTCAGATTTTCAAAGGTCTGCACCTTATAGCCTACATTGCAGGCACTCTGATTTAGGCAATCCCCGTTTACAATATGACAACTTGGCTTGAATTGATTGTCGGATATGACTTCCGTCCTTTTCTGCATATTGCAGATGCGCCTCGGCTCGTTCATGCTCCATTTTGACAACTTCCCAAAATAGAGTGTCGAGGTACGGTGAGTACAGCTATAATACACCGCAGTTTGGTCTGGTACCGCTTGGACTATCATTCAATCAGTTTGGATTTTATCCTCATATCAATTCCTTTCATCTAACCATTCAGTCGCAGCCTTTATAGCAGACTGACTCATGGCTTCTCCGCCCATGCTACACTCCCTGCCGTCTTTCGTTGTCAGGTAAGGGGGATGATGATAGGTTATTTGAACGCGAACCTAATAACTTGCCAAAGTTACATTTATCTATATTGCCTATACGGGCGCACAATTCTTGACCATATGGGTCGCCGTCTGCGACTCCTTAACAAGTGATTTAGAATTGTTTACGATACTCTGAGCGATATTGGACGGATCTATGACCGTCCACTGGGCAGAGGCCCGGTTTGCTCCGAAGAGCAGAACCATAGCCACCACCGCGATGATTGTCTTGAGATGTTTCATTCGCTTCTGTTTCAGTTGAGTTTAGAGGCAAAGCCTCCGATTATCTTTACTCCCGCATATAGCAGGAGCAAAGGGAATGTTATTAGTGCAATCAGACCGATGAACAGGCCGGAA
Organism: uncultured Duncaniella sp.; assembly: GCA_910577335.1. GTDB lineage: Bacteria > Bacteroidota > Bacteroidia > Bacteroidales > Muribaculaceae > Duncaniella. Next base: position 15,212 of record CAJTMJ010000040.1, read on the forward strand.
AGTACCAGCCACAGGACATGAAGGACTTTCATAGCGGCAAAAGTGTTGCGAGATGGTGGATGATGTCGGTGAATACTTCAGTCACATACGGTTTTGCAAAGGCAACAAACTTGTATGCCAGCACGAAAGTTGCAGATAAGACAGCGATGCCGACGAGAAAGAGAATGGCTCCAATCATCAATCCGAGAATCGGGCGAAATACTTTCGGTATCTTCATATTGCCTCCTTCCTTTCATTGGCAAGCAACTTGATAGCCGACTCAGTGTCGCCCCCAAGTTGTTTTGCCTTGTTGAGTACCTGAATCTTCTCCGTTTCCTCAGTGGTGTAGCATAGATATTCCTCTGTTGACACCTCCGTGGCATAAACCGCTGACTTCGTTCCGCCCAGACCAATCCACACCTCTTTGTAGAGGCGGCTCGGATTATTCGCCATATTGATACTGAGTATCTGGCTTTTCTCCTTGTCGGTCAGGCCGAGCAGCTCCTGAATCTGGTCGAAGCGGTTCATGTACTTGCGCTGGTCGAGCAGGATTTTACAATCGGAGTTGTTGATGATTGTTTCCTTGACAATGGGCGAGGAAATAATATCATCTACTTCCTGAGTAACCACCACAGCCTCACCGAAATACTTTCTGACCGTCTTAAACAGATACTTCATATAATCTGCCATGTTTGCGGTAGAAAGTGCCTTCCACGCCTCTTCCACGATTATCATCTTGCGGATGCCTTTTAATCTCCTCATCTTGTTGATGAAAGCCTCCATAATGATGATGGTGACGACAGGAAAAAGTTCCCGATTGTCTTTCACCTGATCAATCTCGAATACCACGAACCGCTTGTTGAGCAGGTCGATGTTCTCCTTGGAGTTCAGCAGGAAATCATATCGTCCGCCATGATAATACTGGCGGAGCGTAGTGAGGAAGTTGTCTATGTCGAAGTCCTGTTTGTAGATGGGTATGGGCCGGTTAGCCATCTCAGCACGATATTCATCGCGCATAAATTCGTAGAACGAATTGAAACACGGTACAATATCACGGTCTTTCGCCATCTTATCGAGGAACATCGCCAGTGCAGAGCCGAGTTCGCCGCTCTCAGTCTTGGTCACTCTCTCGTCCTCCGCTTTCCACAGAGTCAGGAGCAGCGTCTTTATGGAGTCGCGTTTCTCCACATCGAAGATGCCGTCATCAGTGAAAAACGGATTGAATGAAATCGGCTTGTCGTCGGTATATGTATAGTATATGCCGTCTTCGCCATGCGTCTTATTATAAATCAGATTGCAGAGTCCTTCGTATGAATTACCCGTATCAATCAGCAGAACATGAGTTCCTTGCTCATAATATTGTCGTACCAGATGGTTGGTGAAGAACGACTTGCCGGAGCCTGACGGACCGAGAATGAACTTGTTTCGGTTGGTCGTTACACCTTTCTTCATCGGCTCGTCCGATATGTCAAGGTGTATCGGTTTCCCGGTCAACCTATCTACCATCTTTATCCCGAATGGGGATAGTGAAGAACGATAGTTTGTCTCGGCAGTGAAGAAGCAGACGGCAGGTTCGATGAAAGTATAGAAACTTTCCTCGGCAGGGAAGTCAGCCTCGTTACCGGGTATCGCTGACCAGAACAGTGTCGGGCAATCGATAGTATTGTGCCGGGGCATACATCCCATAGTCGCCAACTGACCGCCGACATCATTCTTGATGCGCCGCAGTGCCTCTGAATCGTCGCTCCACGCCATAATGTTGATATGGCAGCGGACGGAGGTCAAGCCGTATGAATGAGCCTCATTGAGATAGCGGTCAATCCATTCCTTGTTGATAGCATTGCTTCGGCTATACCTCGAAAGGGAGTTCATGTTGCGGGCCGTCTTCTCGAACTTCGCCAAGTTCTCATCGTGGTCGTCAATCAGCACATACTGGTTGACTATATGGTTGCAGGGTAAGAGCAACCCGATGGGAGAGGCAAACGAGAGGCGGCAGTCACTCCGGTCAGTTGATAACCGCTCATAACGGTTATCGGTGCTGACCTTTGCGGGAAGGTCATCGGTATCGGACAGCGTATGCAGACAGAGCATCTTGTCGCCAATCCGCATCTGACTTGCATCGAGGTCAATGTCCTCCAGACAGGTAACATCGTCCATTGTCAGTGACATATACTTCTCGATAAGACCGGACGTATTCTCTGTTCCGATCAGCTCATCGTCAGAGAGGCGACGCAATTTGATATATCCGGTATCATTGATGATTCGCTCGAACTGTTCCACCGACTCCATAAACTTGACAACCATCTCGTGATTGAGTTCTTTCGGTGTGATTCGCCCTCGGCAGAGAGTGGAGAAGTTGCTCTGCTGACGCGCCCGTTCCTTTGTTGTCTTGGTAAGGAAGAGGTAACACTTGTGGGCGAGATAAGGACGCTCGTTGAAGTGACGCTCAAAGCTTCTGTCCAAAAAGGATAAATCATCCTTCTGCAACTCAGGCTGATATTTCTCCGAACAGAACCAGTCCTGTTTATGTACCACCGAGTAGTGCGGAAGCACCTTGATTGCCTTGCACCATGCTCCATGCATGGCTTCATACTCCTGAGAGGTAACGGTGAAAAGTTCCGGCAGGGCAACCTCGAAAGCGACAGTTATGTCGGCATCCTTCGATATGATGCAGCCATGCTCCACCGCCAGCAAAGGCAATTTGGATTCCAGCGTTGTGGCTTTAAGTATATTTCTCATTTTTTATTTATCAATCTTTTAAGGCGCAGACGGTTGATGATGTAGCGTGGGTGATACTTGACCGCCGTCAGCTTCATCAGACCGTACCGGTCGTATTTGGTATTGAGGTGGAATGTTAGCCACACAAGGATTGAGGCACTTATCGCGCCGAAGGAGATGCAGAACCACTGGGCAACGCCACACATATACATGATGACGAACACAATGAAATCCACAATCAAACCTCCGGCGAAGATAAACAGGTATTGCGCCCTCAATCCTTTGTATTCTACCGTTCTACCAATACCCTTATTGATAGCGAACTCAGCCATTTAGAGGAAGAATGAGCGGAGAATGGTGGCGGCGACGATGAGGAAGATGCAGGCTCCGAACCACGAGGCTGCGGTCTTGCTGGTGTCAGGATCGCCGGACGAGAACTTGCCATAGACCTTGACACCACCGATGAGACCCACCACGGCACCAATTGCATAGATAAGTTTCGTCCCTGGGTCGAAATAGCTGGAGATCATCGAAGTAGCCTCGTTGATACCGGCCATGCCGTTGCCGGCGGCGAAACACTGGGCGACAGATGCGAGAGCAAAGAGTGCGAAGATTGCGCGCTTGGCAAATGCCGAGCGCAGAATGTTTGTGAACTTTTTCATGCGTCAATTCTGGGATTGAGACGTTTTGTTGAGGAAAGACATTCTGAAACGAGGTATGGGAGCCTCCTTCACCTCCGGCTCGATAACCGGTTCGGGCTTAGGCTCCGGCTTTTCCTCTGCCTGCTGCATTACTTCAGCTTCTTTAGCCGGAACTGCTTCAGCAGGGGCAGTCTCAGTTTCGCTTTCCTCCTCGCGGAGAGCCTCGTTCATCTCGACTCTCCGGTGGCACTCATACAGTTTTTCAAGCAGGGCATCGGGGAGACATCCGCTGAACTGTGTACCGTCAACTGTCCTAAAAACATTCATTGCAAACTGCAACGCGCCAATGGGCTGTGGCTCGTCGGACTGGACAATAGCCGACGCTTTTGTCAGAGAATCGAAGTCAGCACCACAGGCCAGCGGATTGGGAGGAGCGACAGTGTTATCCTCTCTTTCGAGCTGTGCCTCTTCATCGCGGTGGTCTTCCCATGCCCGTGCCTCTCTTTCGGGAGACATCCGCTTGGGAGGTTCTGGAACTTCATTCTTCACATCAAATTCTGCATCTTTCTCGTCCATCAGGGTTTCCACGCAGTCCCTGATGGGTTTCACTACATCCTCCATCATCGCCTTGAGGTCTGCCATAGAGAAATTCGACAGACCTACGGCATCATCGACAGTTGCCGGATTGATGGCCGGATGTTCAGATTCTTTTGCCTCCGTAACCATTGACGGAGATGGAGCGGGAGGTGTATCCTCTTGTTGCGGTGTTGCCGCAGGGGGTTGACCTCTTCGGTTCAGATACTCGTTGAGCAGGACGACCACTATGGCCTGTGCCACGATAGTGCCGATGATATACAGCCATATCATACAGTATTTCGTTTTGAATCGTTTGTCATCTCATTGATGAGATCGGCACAGGCATCAAGGTGTTCGATAAGGATTGCCTCGACGTATGAACCCATTGTGGGTCTGTCGCCGTCAATATCCAGCACGATTCTTTTCAGTCGTTTTCCGAGTTCGCCGGAAATATAAATCTCCCGTTCCTTACGGTTGACCATATCGCCCATCAGGTATTTCGCCTGATACTTCTTGGCTTCCAGCGAGATACCATCCATTGCTTTGGAGTCGGTATCCGATAGACAGGATGCGGCTGAGAGTTCAGCGATAAGCGGTTTCACATCCTCGTCTTCAAGGTGGTAAGCCACTATGTTCTGGACATACATTCCTACGGAGGCGCGTTCGCCGCCGATGTTAGTGACTATCCTCTTGAGTCGCTGCCATAGCGACATGGTGCAGCCCACGTACTTGTAGGGCTTGAGATTGTGACGGGTCAAAAAAGTTTCCCGGTAGGAGCGTTTTACCTCGTCAGGGTAGCTGGTGCCGTCAACTTTGATTTCGGCTCCGGGATTCGCATTGTTTTTTGCGGTCATTTGAATCTGTCAAGACTTTTGTGTTTGCGTTGGTCTATGAGACCTGCTATGTCTTTCTGATAGGTGGAAAAATGATGTTCCAGAATATTCCACACATAGTTCCCAATCGTCATATTTTTGCCCGTTTTCGATCTGATAGCCTGTACTATCTCTCTAAGGCAAATAAGATGGTCGAGTGTAAGATATACCTTCTCGTTCTTTTTTTCATCCGTCCCACCTTTTAGAAAGGTATCGACAAATGAATCCGAAAATGGTCGTATCTTAGGAGCAGATGGTTCTGAAGGCTCTTCTGAGAAATCATCCTCAACTCCTTTGGGCCCTGGCACGGGTTCCGGTGCCACATCATTATCCATAGGTATATCCGCAAAATCAGGAGTTACGGGTTTGTAACCTGCAAGAAAATCTTCACCAAGCGGGACTTTTGCAATTTTCTTAGCCATTACGGATTCCGGTCAGTTTCAAAAATTCCTCGGCAAGTTCATCAATGCCGCTCCCTTTGACAATAGCCGACGAGGGCGGAAAAACTGTGCTTCGGAAAATCTGATGCTTCGGATTGCATGAAAGTTCTTTCTTGAAACGGACGCTTGCAGGTATTGTGGTCTTCATCGCTTCAAGTCCGATTGATTCCATGAACTCATCGTAAGCGTTATAGAGGTCGGTGCGCTCTCTTGCGTCAACTTTGTTCCACAGAATCTTCACTCCTTTAAGGTTGCCATATCCCATCGTCATAAGACGGTCATGGATAAACTGGCAATATCCAAGAGTGCTTTCTATATCGTACTTGCAGGCTGCCATCGGACAGAATACATAATCGCAGTTTGATATTATCTGTAGAACATTGGGATTGTTCATCGTACCCGGGAGGTCGAGGAACAGGACTTGCGTGTCATTGTCTCCGCTGAGATACTGACGGATGCGGAACATGGTTTCTTCCAAAGGAATCTTCATAATGGCGTAGGGCTGAAGACCGGTTTTGGTCAACAATTCATGTGCCATCTGTGCAAGATGCTCTGTCTCACTAACGGTCTTTAACTCGCGGTTGCGTTCTCCTACAAGACTATGCTGGGGCGAGTCGCAATCCATGATTGCAACCTTTATGCCCTTCTCATAGTAGAGATAGCTGGCGAGTAACACCGTGAGTGTAGATTTGCCCACTCCTCCCTTCTGGTTGGAGAAGGCAACAACAATGGTGTCGCTCATTCAAATGTTTTTGAGGGTGAAAATTGTCGGCAACATTTGCCACTAAGTTCCGGCGACTGCCGAAATCGAAAATATCATCCGCGGATGATAGGTAGGAATATCCTATGGTTAAATTATCAGACCAAGACAGTAATGACCAGACGGCATATAGAACCGGATGCGGGTCAAGCGATATTGCGGATATATATCCAATCAGCTCTACAGCCCACTATCGGGTTAACTATATGGACAGCCAAGTGTATGGTCAACTGATTGATTAGCCAATCAGATAGCCCTATAATTGGTGAATTAGATAACTAATCGGTCAGGTGGATAATCAGCCAGCCAATCAATTAGCTGGTTAGCTATTCGGCTAATTAGTCAAATGACTGATTAGCCGAATAGCCGATTAGCCGTCAGCATATCGGAATATAGACCGGCAAATCCGATAGACTTACAATACAATAGTTGGTCAACTATCCAGCTAACTATCCGGAAAGTTATCTATCTGATTAGCAGGATAATTAACTTGATAGTCGGCGAGCCAACTCATTATCCGGCCAAGCAACTAATTGATCAGCCAATCAAACAACCTTAGGTTACGGCTGATTTACAAGGCTTTAGTCTTGTATTGTGTGCTTCATAGCTGATGGAGCGCGTGCTCCGGCCATTTCAGCGCGGCTTCCTCACCGCAGATAAGCCCGCTTATTATATGTATGCGGGCGGTAAACGGCGACCGCGTACCCGAGTCATCCTCTCGGCCTGAACACGGGGGCTTGTCGTTCATTTACGATGCAAAGTTAAGGGCATTTCATTATACGTTCCAAATTATTTCGGGCATGTTCCGTGATATTCCGTTTTGGTTCCGTTCTTTTCCGTGACGAGGGCGCGGCAGACCACCGAAATGGCAGTAACTTTGCAATGTGCAACAGAGATAAAATCCATGCTCCCGCACACACCTTATATTATACGCCTGATGAAGACCGGCACCAAGGCGAAAACACACAGGCATTTTAGCCCATCATTATAAGGTAGCTTCTTCTCTCAGTTACGACGTGTTCAACGGAACACAGCAAGGTGTCTTTTCAGGGACCTGAAAAGGTTTCGAGGGCCCAAGCCCTACCGAAACAACCTTGCCCGTGTGGGACAAGGAAATTCTCCAAAGTCGAATTTCCCAAAGGATGCCTGCGGCGCATGGTATAGAAAAATCGCGTTGCGATAACAAACAAAAATCCCAGACAACATGGAAAAATCATTCAAGGGCGGACGACCTCCGCTCCCGGACAGGTGTGACCATCTTGTTAAGGTTCGCTTCAACACATCCGAGCTTGACATGCTGGTTCACATGATGGATAAGGCGAATGAGACGGTAAAGTCCACCTTTATCAAACAAGTATTGTTCGGCAAGCCTTTCAAAGTGCTTGTTACAGACAAATCGCTGGCGACATACTGCGCCAAACTCTCGGAGTTCTTCGCCCAGTTCCGCACTGTGGGTGTGAACTACAACCTTATCGTAAAGGAGTTGCGCACGGAGTTCAGCGAAAAGAAAGCGATGCAATATCTCTACAGACTTGAAAAAGCCACAATCGAAATGGCTAACATCTTGGCCGAGGTCAAGGCTCTCACCGTCAAGTTTGATGAGGTGTGGTCGCAAAAATCTCTATAGGCAGCAGCCTTTACGGAGCCCTTGCATACAACGCGGAGAAGATGAACGAGGCACACGGACGTGTGTTGGGAGCCAATAAGATAGTGTTGCCGGCAGACGGCAATATAAACATTGGAGCTATGGCGGAGAACTTCAAGGCTTTTATGCCCAGGATGGGCAGGACAAAGAAGCCGGTTCTCCATATCTCACTCAACCCGCATCCGGATGACAGGCTCACGGATCAGGATTTTGAAATTCTGGCCCGCGAGTATCTCGACAAACTCGGTTTCGGAGAGCAACCCTTCATTATATATAAGCACGAAGACATCGACCGCCACCATATACATATAGTGACCGTCAATGTCAACGAGCAGGGCAAACGCCTTGACCAGTCTTTCCTGTTCCGCCGAAGCAAGAAGATCACTACCGAGCTTGAAGAGAAATATGGACTCCACAAGGCACAACGTGAAAAGGTATCTCCCGACACTCCCATCACCAAGATTGACCCCAATGGCGACATCAAGCGTCAGGTTCAGAACACGGTAAAACTGGTTGGTATGCGCTGGCAGTTCCAGAGCATCGGCGAATATAACGCCATACTCGGACTGTATAATGTAAGATGCGAGATGACCGACGGCAAAGTCAATGGGCGTGAGTATCACGGTCTGGTATATTTCGCCACGGATGACAACGGCAATACCATAGCCACACCTCTGAAAGCATCCCGACTCGGCAAGTTTGCGAGTCGAACCGCTATCGAAAGTAAGTTCGAGCGTGACAAGGAGAAAATCGACATCAAGTCCACAAAGAGGCAGGTGTCCGATGCAATGGCAGCGGCCACAGGCAAGGATGATTTTATCGCCAAGCTGAAAGAAAAGAATATCGACCTTGCGTTGCGCTACAATGCCGACGGCAGATTGTACGGTGTCACTTTCGTGGACCATAACAATCATGTCGCACTCAACGGTTCCCGCCTAGGTCGTGAGTTCTCTGCCAATGCTCTCAATCTCTGGTTCAATGACCCGACGGCAAAACCTCAGGTTCAGCAACAGCCGAGACAATTGCAGGGTCAACAGTCGCAGGGTCAGCAATCGCCGCCACCCGGTGGCGGTCAGCAGACCTCGGAACAGAGCCAACCAAATCAGCCTCAGCAACAGCCACGGCAGAAGCCGTCCCATTCCGACGATTTCGATTACTCGCCCGTACTGCCCGGATTGGAACTATTCCAGACCGGACCGGACTTCGACCCTGCGGAAGAAGCCTTCGCACGTCGTGCGCGTAAAAAGAAAAAGAAGAAAGGACGCGGTCTTTAATAAAGGAAGCCTAACAGCCACATAGGTATTTTGTTGCCGATACCGGTCTCTATATTGTCGGCTATGACATAACTATTGGGCTTATCAGCAATCTGAGAGAATCCTTTCCCTTTACCTCCGACTTCAAACAAATAGGTGCGGTCAAGAAGAAAGTCTCCTTCTTTGGCGGCAAACAGCTTGCCGGTATAGCTAAGCATTGACGCCACATAGCTTTCTCTTACCGTACCTGCTTTGTTGATGATTCCAAGTGCCTGCATTACCGAGGGATTGTCAAATAGTATTTTCTCCGGTTTTGAAGCACGCTTAGGCTGTGTCGTCGCATCCATCAGTGTACGGAGAATCGCACCTTCGCTAAGCAATGTGAAGAATTTCATCAACTGATTTCGGGTTACTTCGACATCTCTTGAAAGATTCGTCATATTCGGCACAAAAGGCACCTGCTCGGCAAGAACCACAAGGAGTTTCTTCAGTTTCAGCTGGGTCTCATATTCAATGGCAGTCACAGCGGGTATGTCAATGTCAATAACCGACAGCACGAGTCTTTCCACTCTCTGTGCATAGGTAAATTCCGAGCTGTCCATAAAGAACGGGTAGTAACCCATCTTCAGGTATTTCTCAAATTCTCCTATAACACGTATGGATGATGTTATCTTGGATGCCAAGGCACGATGATTGCTTAGAATATCCGACAGGGTGACAGGTGACAGTCCGTAGTTTCCGGTAAAATTCAGATATTCTCTAAAGGAAAGTCCCCTCAGTTCATATACCGCAACACGACGTGAGAGGTCTGCAATTTTACTGTTCAGATGGAGCAATGATGAACCTGTGAATACTACACGCAGGTCAGGATAGCTGTCATAAATATTCTTCAGTTCCTGTTCCCAGTTGGGACGAGGATACCGATGAACCTCGTCAAGATAAAGGTGAGTCCCTCCATGCTTATAGTGGTAGTCGGCGAGCTCCACAATAGTATGGTCGTTAAAGAACAACTGGTCGAGAGAGGCATATACACCCTTCTCTCCATTCTCTTTGCATCGCTGCTTCATCATAGTGGTCTTGCCCACACCTCGCGCTCCCTTAATCATTATGAGTCGGTCGCTCCATACGATAGCATCGTATAGGTAACGGTGAAGCGGAGCATCAAGTGACTCTATCAGTCGCGCTGAGATTTCATATAATCGTTCCATACCATTATAATTTTCACAAAGTTACAAATAATTTTCTTTGTAAAGAAAGAAATATCTCATTTTCTTTTCCTTGTAAAGAAAACAATATGTTAACATCTTGTTATACAAGCGATAATACAGCCGCTCTTTTGGAGCATAACTCATTCAATCTCAAAACCCGACGAAAAACAATGTCTCAACAAGAAGATGACCTCAGGGCACTGGCGAAAATCATGGATTTTCTCCGTGCCATCAGTATAGTTCTGGTCGTAATCAATATCTATTGGTTCTGCCCGGAGCTTCACCCCACACAGCCCGACAATTTTTTCCAAATCGTCGATAAGGTGCTGAATGGTTTCGACCGTTCTTGCCACATGTTCCACAGCCAATACACCGCCAAGTGGTTTGCTCTGCTTCTTCTCGCCCTCTCGTGTTTCGGCACGAGGGGTGTTAAGAACGAGGATATTACATGGCGCACCATCTGGCTCTTTCTCGGAGCTGGACTTGTGCTGTATCTCATGCCCAAGCTGCATTACACCTTATATATAATGTGTACTGCGGCGGGCTTCATCTGCCTGCTCATGGCGGGCAACTGGATAAGCCGAATACTCCGCAACAATCTTATGACCGATGTATTCAACAATGAAAACGAATCCTTTCAGCAAGAAACGCGCAAAATCGACAATGAATACTCGATAAATCTGCCCACAAGATTCTATTACAGAAAGAAGTGGAATGACGGCTGGATAAATGTAGTCAACCCGTTCAGAGCGACTATCGTGCTCGGTACTCCCGGTTCAGGAAAGTCGTATGCCGTGATCAACAACCTCCTTAAACAGCAGATAGAGAAAGGATTCGCGGTTTATTGCTACGATTTCAAGTTTGCCGACCTCAGCACAATTGTCTATAATCACTTTCTGAAAAACAGGGAGAAGTACACGGAAGCCGCCAGATTCTATGTGATAAACTTCGACGACCCCAAGCGGAGCCATCGTTGCAATCCCATTGCGCCGGCTTTCATGACGGACATCGCCGACGCATACGAATCCGCCTATACCATAATGCTAAACTTGAACAAAACGTGGGTGTGACCTGAAAAGTCACATGATTGATTGTTAAACAATGATATCCAAAGAGTTGAATATTGATTTAACCCGCTGTTCCGTCAGCGGTAGCCTACCGTGAGGTGCGTTTCCAGCAATGGGACGTGCCAAGCTCACTGGGACAACGTACACTTTCAGTAATGACAAGACGTAACCGCGAGGGGAATCAAGAACGGTTAGTATCGTACCGTTGAGTGGCCAGGCTGGATAGTATGGTTAACGTAAGTGAACTGTCTTTAGCCATCGTAAGGTTTGAAGGAGCCAAAGATACTGAGCGCTCTCACCAAAATGGTAAGCAGTCGGATAACCCTGCCCACGTTAGGGTTACACGGACAAAGCACTGCCGGTGGAGTTGACAGAACCTAACCTATCCTTTGTCAATCATGTGGAACAGGGCAAGCCTGTATCTCTCTCATGGCAACATGAGTAAGCGAGCCGCAAGGTGAGCCGAACGGGGTGCAGGTATGAGATAACGGAAAAAGCGAATGCCGTCCTGTAATGGGACGGATACGGATTGACCTCATTGCCATGTATGGCAGAGAGCCACATCATCCGACACGAAAGTGGGCAGACTTCCGTATAAGGTAACTCTTTACAAGATAACTTTTAGAACTTTTTAAAGTAGAAAGCAAATGAACGAATCGAAAGAAACGTGTGCGCCTACTGACAAGGGGCAGACAACTTGGGACGGGATAGACTGGCCCAAGTGCGAAGCCTTTGTCCGAAAGCTACAAGCGCGTATTGTAAAGGCTCAGAAAGAAGGCAGACATAACAAGGTGAAAGCCTTGCAATGGATGCTTACTCACTCTTTTTACGCCAAGGCATTGGCCGTAAAAAGGGTTACTTCCAACAAAGGGAAGAACACGTCTGGAGTGGACAAACAGCTTTGGGACTCTCCCAAGCGAAAATTCAAAGCAATCAGTGAACTCAAACGCAGAGGCTACAGACCGCAGCCCCTCCGCAGAGTACACATCAAGAAAAAGAACGGCAAACTCAGACCGTTGGGAATACCGACCATGAAAGACCGCGCTATGCAGGCTCTTTATCTCATGGCTCTTGAACCGATAGCCGAGACGATAGGTGACAGATTTTCCTATGGTTTCCGAAAGAAGCGTAGAACAATGGATGCCATCCGTCAAATCGACACGGTGCTGAACCGTGGGCATTCTCCACAATGGATTTTGGAGGGTGATATAAAAGGCTGCTTCGACCACATAAGTCACGAATGGTTACTCGCCAACATCCCAATGGATAAGGCGATACTCAAAAAATGGCTCAAATGTGGAGCGGTGTTCAATGGTAAATTGTTCCCGACGGAAGAGGGTACTCCCCAAGGCGGTATAATATCACCGACACTTGCAAACATGACGCTTGACGGACTACAACCATTGCTCGCCGAAAGATTTAAGAAAATCTTCCGTAACTATAAGACCACCAACTTCAAAGTGAACCTTATCCGTTACGCAGATGACTTTGTAATCACAGGATTAAGCAAGGAACTTCTTGAAAACGAGGTAAAACCTGTCGTTATAGAGTTCCTCAAAGAAAGGGGTCTGACCCTTTCCGAAGAGAAAACAAAGATAACTCATATCAATGACGGCTTCGACTTCCTCGGATTCAATATAAGAAAGTTCGGCAAACGATTGTACACATCCCCATCCAAAGATGCAAGGAAACGTTTCAAAGCGAAAGTTTCCGACATCATATTGGGACACAAAATGTGTAGACAAGAGTCTCTGATTAGAATGCTCAATCCTGTAATCACAGGCTGGAGCAACTACTACCGTTACGGAGCATCAACCGATGCTTTTCATGACTGCGACAATCACATTTTCAATATGACATGGAAATGGGCACTCAGACGCCATCCAAAGAAAACGAGACCTTGGGTGGCTAAGAGATATTGGCACGAAATCCGTGGCAGGAAATGGACTTTCGCATGGAAATATGCGTCAAAAAGCAGGAAAGAGAATTACTTGACCCTTAAACGGTTGTCGGACGTACACTATACGCCTTACAAACAAATAAAGGGCGATGCCAATCCCTTTGACCCTGTCTGTGATGACTATTTCTATCAGCGACAGGCGCAGAGAATGCTTGAATCACTCAAAGGACGTAAGACACTCTTATATTTGTGGAACAGACAGAACCGGATTTGTCCGTTTTGTGGCAAGGAAATAGACCATACGAAAGCATGGAACGTCAACGAAATATCTGTTGGCGGTTCAATCGTAAGGCAACTTGTACACAATCTCTGTTATAAGCGACACAAACGAAACAGTTGAAAGTATGAGCCGATTTCTAACAACAAATAGAAATATTGAGTTGCTTGAGCCGTATGAGGGGAAACTCTCACGTACGGTTCTTAGGG
>CAJTMJ010000041.1 GCA_910577335.1 uncultured Duncaniella sp.
TCCGACTTATACCCCAAAATTCGATGTTTTCAAATTTTTGTCATGTACTTAAATCGGTACTATAAATCCTTATATTTGACATTTCATAATATGGAATATTGCCTGAGTTTACTCCTTTAAAAGCAAATTGAACTACAGAATTATCAAAAACAGTGGATGTTGGACGAAATTCTGAAATCTTCACATCATAATAATACTCCGGCTTAGGTGATTCCAATAATGTTACCTTACCATTTTTTATATTAAACGATAAGGACTTTATATTCTTTAAAGGCACCATCATATCTAACCAGCCACTTTCTCCCTGTTTCCGATAAACAGGATAAGCACTATAGTTACCATCTTTAAAGTTCCTTAAAAGATTCATATCGATATCACATTTCTTTGACCAATTATCCTTAATAGAAATACTCTCTATTTCCACATAGGAAATTTCTCCTTGCTCAGAAATTACCTTCAAGCCTATATCACCTGAAAAATCATATATGCTCTCTTTTTCATATTCGAAAGTTTTACCGAAATCCGAAATAATTTTTAATAACGGATTGTATTTTATATATGGATTCGTCGGTTTTTCTTTAATATTTCCCGGCTGTATTAAAACAGTTATACTTGTCCCAAATTTATAGGAACCGTCAATAAGCGGATTGTCTTGTGTTCGGAAAGTCTCAAGATCCAGATATTCTCCACCATATCCCCATCCCCAATTAAAATGGAAATAACCATCTTTGTATCCGTCACATATAAATGAATGTCCTGATAGTGGATGGTGACCTGAAAACATCACAGGGCGTCCTTGTGATAATTCATAATAAATAATATCACTCCAAGTCTCCGAATCAAAATAATCATGTGAAAGATGCATAACAGCATCATTATATCCAAAATAATATTCCAGAGCAACCGCCTCCCCATTATAAAGAGGACCTTCAGGATAAGAGTTTATTGAATGATTCATTGAAAGCGGAAGGGTAGTAGCAAACATTAAATCAGCTACCGCCCGTGATGAGTCGGAGTCCGGATCATCAGACTCATTATAACTGTCTTTCATTAAATCCCATCTGAATGGAATTTCCGCCATGGGATAATCTTTTATCATACCATCCGGAGTTTTATAACGTCCATTCCTTAATGCTTTTTCAGGATATTTATAATAATATAAAACCTGAGAAAGTGCCACAGGTGTACAACCCGGCTCATTCAATCCAGTTAGTTCCTTCACAGTGGCATTATATGGAGTCCCACCACTCCACTCACTTTTTAATAGCGGTTTGATTTCTGCTCTTTCATTATTAGCCGAAAAAACAATCACAGGCAATAGGATAGCGGTGATAACTAAAAATAAGCGTCTCATGATAATGATTTTATAAATAAGCACCTAATATATTTACAATCGCAAAGTTAACATAATTATTTGAATGTTAAAATTTTCATTATCCAATATATACTATATCTGAAGAAAATAATAATCTTAATCAAAATATTTCTTGAATATTCTATTTTTATAACTCTTTTGCTCCGTTGGTTCGTTGCGTGAACCCACAATTTTTACTAATTTTGCAACTTAATTAATTTATCACCCTTTCAGCGTGGAAACTAAATACATATTCGTGACCGGAGGCGTGGTTTCATCCCTTGGAAAAGGGATTATATCATCCTCCCTTGCATGTCTGCTTAAGGCTCGTGGTTACAATGTTACCATTCAGAAGTTTGACCCGTATATCAACATCGACCCGGGAACTCTAAATCCCTACGAACACGGGGAATGTTACGTGACCGTTGACGGACACGAGGCTGATCTCGACCTCGGACACTATGAACGTTTCACCAACATTCAGACTACCCGCGCAAACAATGTGACAAGCGGCAGAATCTTCCAGAATGTCATCGACAAGGAACGCCGCGGTGATTATCTCGGAAAAACAGTGCAGATAATACCCCATGTCACTGATGAAATCAAACGCAACGTCAAGGCTCTCGGCAACACCGGAAATTTTGATTTCGTAATCACAGAGATCGGCGGAACGGTGGGCGACATCGAATCACAGCCCTTCCTTGAAGCCGTCAGACAGCTAAGATGGGAACTTGAAGACAACTGTGTATGCGTGCATCTCACCTACGTGCCATACATCCATGCCGCCAAAGAGTTAAAGACAAAACCCACGCAGCACTCCGTGAAGCAGCTCCAGCAGCTTGGTATCCAGCCTGACATACTCGTGCTACGCACCGAACATGACATACCGGCGGGTATGAGAAAAAAGATAGCTCAATTCTGCAACGTGTCACCCGACGCAGTGATCCAGAGCGTTGACGCTCCGTCAATCTACGATGTCCCGGTGATGATGCATGAGCAGCACCTCGACGAGATACTCCTCCGCAAGGTGAATATCGAGCCGAAAGGACAGCCTAACATGACTCCGTGGAAGGAATTCCTCACCAAGATGCACTCCGCAACCGCTCCGGTGAAAATAGGTCTTGTAGGCAAATATGTGGAGCTTCAGGACGCTTATAAGTCAATCAACGAGGCTCTTTTCCAAGCCGCCACATACAACGACCATCTCCTTGACCTGAAATATATCCACTCAGAGCGAGTGACTCCCGAGAATGTCGAAGAGCAGATGAAAGATCTCGACGGCGTGATAATAGCCCCGGGATTCGGACAGCGAGGTATCGAAGGTAAATTTGTGGCTCTCGAATGGTGCCGCAAGCACGACATACCCACATTCGGCATCTGCCTCGGTATGCAGTGCATGGTTATCGAATTTGCCCGCAATGTCCTCGGTCTTAAGGAAGCCAACTCGACAGAGATGGCGCCTAACACCCCCGACAATGTGATAGACCTCATGGAGGAACAGAAATCAATCTCCAACATGGGTGGCACAATGCGTCTCGGCGCTTACGACTGCAGCCTGAAACCCGGCTCGAAAGTAGCCGAGGCATACGGCAAGACAGAGGTTAAGGAACGTCACCGTCACCGTTTCGAATTCAACAACGACTACCGGGAACGTTTCGAACAAGCCGGCATGAAGTGTGTGGGCGAGAACCCCGCGACACATCTTGTGGAAGTGGTGGAACTCCCTGACCATCGCTGGTTTATCGGCACACAGTATCATCCGGAATACTCATCCACTGTGCTATCACCATCCCCGCTGTTCCTCTCTTTCGTGAAAGCGGCAATCGACTATAAAAACAATAAACCAAAAGAATAATCAATAAGAATGGATAAAAATTCACTTACCGGCCTACTGCTTATGGGGCTCGTGATATTCGGGTTCATGTATCTCAACCGCCCGTCGGCTGAGGAGCTCGAACGTCAACGGCTTGAACGTGAACAGATGGAAGAGCAGGAGCGACAGAAAGCCGCCGAGCCGGGGCTGCTGACGCTCGATTCCATAACACCGGCAGAAATCAACAGCATCACAGCCACCGTGCGCCAGCTCGGTGTAACAGACACCGTGACCGGTGCCACAACACTCAACGTTGACAAAGTAACCCTCTCACTCAGTGCCGACAACGCTCTGAGCGGCGATGTTAATGTCAACGGCGAGAAGGTGCCTGTAAGCTCGATTGTCAACAACGACCTCAGCTCATTCAGCGGAAGTGTCGCTGCCGCCGCTGTGAAAAACCTGCGTGACGGTCTCGCAGCCGCTGCCCGTTACAAAGGTCTCGCCCGTCATCTTTCAGGCGACAGCACTACAGTGAAACTTGAAAACAAATATCTCTCACTCGAACTGTCAAACAAAGGTGGTGTCATTTCACGCGCCACACTCCTTGACTATGACAGCTACGATTCCACAAAGATCGCACTGCTTGACCCGGAAACCGATTCATACGGCTTCACCCTCACATCAGCCACTCAACGCTTCGACACTCGTGAATTCTTCTTCACACCGATCGTAGAGAATGATTCTACCGTGCTGATGCAGCTCGATATGGGCGACGGAGCCAAATGGGGAATACGTTACACACTCCCCAAGGACAGCTACCTCGTAAATATAGATGTGGTGCAGAGCGGGATGCAAGCCATCATACCTTCATCGGTGGCAAGCATGGATATGAACTGGCATCAGAAGATGCGCCGTTACGAGTCAGGACGTGTGTTCGAGGAACGTAACTCTGCATTGTACTATATGTTCATCGACGGAGATGTCGAGAACCTGAGCGAAAGCTCTGACAAGAGCAAGGAGATAAACCAGCGTCTCAAATGGATTGCCTGCAAAAACCAGTTCTTCTCGGCAGTGCTTATGGCTCGCACCAACTTCTCGTCGGCAAACCTCGAAAGCAAGGTGCTTGAAAGCCCCGAATTCATCAAGGATATGAACATTGACGTGACCATGGAATACTCCGCAGGTCTTGCCAATCCCGCATCGTTCGTGATGTATCTCGGTCCCAACTCATATCCGTTGATGAGCGGTATTGAAAAGAATATTTTCCCCGATGAAAATATGCACCTCAACGAGCTTATACCGCTCGGTTGGCCCATCTTCCGCTGGATAAACACTTTGATTATCATACCTCTCTTCACATTCCTTGGCAGCTTCATCTCCAACTATGGTATTATCATCCTGATTCTTACCATCTTTATCAAGATGATTCTCTTCCCGTTCACCTACAAGAGCTACATGTCACAGGCACGTATGCGCTTGCTTGCACCGGAAATCAAAGCTATCAACGATAAATATCCGGGCAATGAGAACGCCATGAAGCGTCAGCAGGAAACCATGGCACTCTACTCTCGCGCAGGAGCCAATCCGCTGTCAGGCTGTCTGCCCCTGTTGCTGCAGATGCCGGTGCTCGTGGCTATGTTCTGGTTCTTCCCGTCAGCCATCGAATTGAGAGGTGAGTCATTCCTTTGGGCTAAAGACCTTGCGGCTCCCGATGCCATAATCTCTTGGAATGCCAACATACCTTTCATCTCAAGCACCTTCGGCAACCATGTGAGCCTGTTCTGCTTGTTGATGACTGTGACCAACATCCTCTACACTCGCATTAATATGCAGAATCAGCCGTCATCTTCAGCCATGCCGGGCATGAAGTGGATGATGTATCTGATGCCTGTGATGTTCCTGTTCATCTTCAACAACTACGCCTCAGGTCTTAGCTACTATTACTTCCTCTCACTCCTTATAACTATAGTACAGACCTACGCAGTGCGTAAGTTCGTTTCGGAAGACAAGATGCGCGCCAAGATGGCAGAAAACGCCAAGAAACCCAAAAAGAAATCAGGTTTCATGGCTCGTCTTGAAGAAGCCCAGCGCCGCCAGCAAGCCATGCTCAGAGAACAGCAGAAACAAAAAGGAAAAAGAAGATAATAAATATCAGATTTAGCCTATCAATCGGACCGCACAGACCAATCATCAGTGGTTGGCACGTGCGGTCCGATTTGTATTATATCAAATCATAAACTTTGTGCCTCTAAGGGTAAAACTGACCAATAAATCAGACTTCGAGGTATATTTTTTTCTTAAAAGATGTTTAATTGTTTGGGGGTCTCGGAGGTTAGAGCTACCTTTGCGGCGATTTTTAATATCGGGCAGGAGTGCCGTGGCGGCAATGCCGGAGCCCGTCGCAATTGTAAGTTTATGAATAAATTAATCATCGCAGCATTGGCTGCCGCTCTCTCCGTGGGAGCAGCCCGTGCGGAAGGCTATCAAGTCAATTCACTTTCTGCAAAACAATTAGGTATGGGCCATACTGGTGTGGCTCTCAAACTCGGAGCTGAAAGCATGTTCTTCAATCCCGCCGGCATGGCGTTCATGGATAAGACTCTCGATCTGTCAGGCTCCTTCACAGGCATTATGCCAACTGCCACTGCCACAACCCCCGACGGCAAAAAATATGAAACTGATTGCGATGTCGCCACCCCCATCGGCGCACATGCTGCATTCTCAATCTATGACAATCTTAAAGCCGGTGTATCATTCTATACACCCTACGGATCATCAATCAACTGGACCGACAACTGGCCCGGCGCCGTGCTTAATCAGAATGTGAGCCTTAAGGTGTTCACAATTCAGCCTACAATGTCATGGGCTATCACCCCGAAGCTTTCTGTAGGTTTGGGAGCAATGATAACTTGGGGTACCGTTGACCTTAACAAAGGTCTTGTAACCGCTGCTACAACCGACAAGGCGCTTCCCCTCTTCCAGCTTCTCAACCCCTCGCTCGTAGGCGCACAGCCATTTGGCACCACAACTCCTGCATCGGTCAACCTCAACGGCAAAGCCGAGGTTAAGGTAGGTTTCAATGTGGGTGTGATGTATGACATCACCGACCGCCTTACATTCGGTGCGTCTTACCGTTCAAAAATGGGTATGGAGGTTAAAGCAGGCAATGCAAGCGTAACATACGCCAACGCTGTGGCACAAGGTATCCTCGGAGAGTCACTTGAACTTATAAACAATGCCAACTTCAAGGCTGAAATGCCGGCACCTTGGGTACTCGGTCTCGGTTTGTCATACAAACCTGTTGACAAGCTCACCCTTGCGTTCGACGCTCGTCTCACAGGCTGGCACGCATACAAGCAACTCGACATCGAATTTCTCGCTGACCAGTTGGCTGACTACAACCAGCATATCAAAAAGAATTACAAGAATTCATGGTGCTACTCACTTGGCGCACAGTATGCCGTCACCGACCGGTTCGATGCCCGTCTCGGTCTTATGGTTGACACATCTCCTGTCAACAAGAATTATTACAATCCCGAGACTCCCGGTATGACAAAAATTGAACCCACCATCGGTTTCTCTTTCCGCCCCATACCACGCCTGTCAATCGACTTGGCATTCATGTATGTTGCAGGTCTCGGTGTTGACAACGCATCTTGCGAATATCCCGACCTCCTCGGCAAGACCATGCTTGGCAAAGCAGCACAGATCGATGCTCTCGGCGACAATGCCACCCCGGCAATGAAAGCAATGTCGGCAGCCATCAAAGCCGCAGGATTCCAGCCCACAGGTACATTCACAGCCGATTATAAGCTTCACGCACTCGTACCTTCAATCGGAATAAGTTATAATTTTTAAAATAATACATTAAGTCAGGTTACCCCCGCCACTACCTCCCACAGGTGATGGCGGGGGTTCCTGCATATTTATATAAGAAGTTTCAGCCTGAGTTTAACATTTTATAAAAAGTTTAAATCAGTTCTATGTTAAATTTTTGATTTTAATATAGATTTAATTATCTTTGTGGTTTATTCCTAATTATGTCTTTATCAAACGAATTGAAGGGATACTGACACGAAATAGGAGTGGAGTGTACTATCTATTTTATTTATGGAGCAGGAGTTTTTACCTAAATTAAAATGGCGTCTGTCAATGAACCGGCGCAATGAAGGCGCAGAGGTTAACAAGGAATTCAATTTCCAACTTCGCCAGACTGCAAATAGTACTGAGTTAGTGACTGTGGACCGGTATAATGAACTTGTAAAGCCTGACTACAGGTACTTTTCCGGTGATGTCGCCAACTTGCTCCGCAGCATGGACAATATCAGTAAAGAACAGCTCTTCAATATCTCATGGGGAGAGGAATCACACGGCATAAAATTAGACTCTTACCCCTATCTGATATATCAGCTCATACGCTGCTACAACATAGTGGATGAAAATGGAAATCATGTCGCCGTCAATGACTCCACCGTCTCATTAGTGATGAAGATTGAGGTTGACACCGAAAAACAGGTGATGGTACCGTCATGGAAAATCAAACTCTCCACCGGCGAGCTCATAGACCGGTTCAGATTTCTTACCGACAGCTTCATCCTCGCCAACAACACCATCTACCCCGTACTTTCAATCGGTGAAAACTACAAAGACCTCCATTTTTTCATCGCCGACATTACTGAAGGGATGCTCGAACGCTATCTTTCAGTCCTTTTCTCATATTTCGACAATATAAGCATTAATTACGGCTCTTACACCACCGTCATCTCCGATGAAAAGATAGACACTCATCCCGCCCTCATATTTGAAAAAATAGACAGCGACCTTGCGCTGCATATAAGAATATCACAGTCACTACCCGGAATCGACGAGGATTTCATAAAGAGATTCGACCTGTCGGCATTAGCCACTATCACCCCGGCAGGTGAGATAAAAGTGAAACATGTGCGCCGGCGCAATATCAGCGATGACATTACGGAGCTCAACGTTCTCATCAGAAAATATATTTCCGGAAGAAGAGAGTCAAGACTTCTATATAACGACGGCGACTACTTCATTTTGCCCCACGAGATAGCCTCACCGTTCCTGCTCAACGGATTGCCGCAGCTGCTCCGTGAATACATAATACTCGGCGCCGAGAAGCTAAAAGAGTATAAGGTAAAGCCCGTGAAACCGAAACTCAACCTCAAACTACGTTCAGGGATAGATTTCCTTGAAGGGGATGCAATGGTTGAATTGGGGGATGAACAAATGTCTCTACAGAAGCTTTTCGAGCAATACAGGGAGAACAAATATGTCACTCTGAGCGATGGAAACCGTGCGGTGATAGATGAAAGCTACATGCGCAGGCTCAACCGTATATTCGGCGACAAAAACGATGCCGGGAAAAATGTGAAAATCTCATACTTCGACCTCCCCGATATAGATGATCTGCTGACACAAAAGTTAGACCCTTCACTTTTCGCCCGTCAACGAGAAGTGTACGAGGGTTTCAACCGACTCCATGAAGGGAAAGTTGATATCCCCGCTCTTAAAGCTGAACTGCGCCCCTACCAGCAGGAAGGTGTGAAATGGATAAAATATCTCCACGACAATAATCTCGGAGGGTGCCTTGCCGACGACATGGGTCTCGGAAAAACCGTGCAGACCATCGCCGTGCTCTCGCAGATATACCCTCAGGAAACAAAACCCACACTGATAATAATGCCGAGAAGCCTTCTGTTCAACTGGCAGCAGGAGTTTGAAAAATTCAATCCGGAACTTTCCGTGTATTGCTATTATGGCAACCGAAATATCAATGATGCTATGAAGCATCATATCATAATTACAACCTACGCCACAGCCCGAAATGACATAGAGGAACTGAGCAAACAACAGTTTCACTACATCATCCTTGACGAAAGTCAGAACATAAAGAATCTGACGGCGCAGATCACACGTGCCACGTTCCTGCTAAAAGCCGACCACCGTCTTGCCCTAAGCGGCACCCCGATAGAGAACAACCTTACCGAACTTTACTCCCTGTTCCGCTTCCTCAACCCCGGAATGTTGGGGGATATTGATGATTTCAACCGCCGATACACCATACCGATACAGAGGGAGAACGACAAGGAGGCTACCGACTCGTTACGCCGACGAGTGTACCCCTTCATGCTGCGCCGTCTGAAAAAGGATGTGCTCACCGAGCTTCCCGACCGTATCGAGCAGACCCTCTACGCTGAGATGGAGCCTTCTCAGGCTGAATTTTATGAGCAACGCCGACGCTATTATCTCAGCCGTATCAACGAAATGATCGAAAAGGATGGGTTGCAGAAGTCGCAGTTTATGATGTTACAAGCGTTGACAGAGCTACGCCGCATCGCATCAGTTCCTGAGAGCATGAGCGATGGCGCCATAACGTCAACCAAAATGGAAATGCTGATTGAAAATATCACCGAGGCTGTTGTAAACGGTCATAAATGTGTGGTATTTTTCAATTACATAGCAGGACTTGAATTGACCGGCGAACGCCTTGCCGAACATGGCATAGACTATGAAAGTATGACCGGCGCCACACGTGACCGCCGTGAAGTGGTGGAACATTTCAACAATGACCCCGATTGCAGAGTGCTTCTGATGACACTGAAAACGGGTGGGGTAGGGCTTAACCTCACCGTAGCCGACACAGTGTTTATCTTCGAACCGTGGTGGAACAAAGCGGCTGAGGAGCAAGCCATCAACCGCCTACACCGTTTCGGGCAGAAAGCCAAAGTCCACTCTTACTCGATAATAACCCGCGACACCATCGAGGAAAAAATACTCCAGCTGCAGAAACAGAAGACCAAACTGTTTGAAGGGCTGATAGGCACTGACTCCACTTCATCCAAGCAACTCTCTCAGGAGGATATAAATTTCATACTCAGCTAACAAGCTTTACAAACTCATCCCTATGTCCGGAAATACAACAAAAACCACTTATAATATCGCCACTCCCGATGTCGATAGCATGACCACATGGAACAATCTTCTCAACAACAGCTTTAACAAGATACAGTTGATGAACATTGTCTCCACGCTCAAGCCTCTATTTGACGAATATGAGGTAATGCAGTCATGGATGGGCCGCATCGAAATACTGAACCATACGTTTGAAGAGATTAATGGAAGGACGGGGGCTAAGAAAGTGGATTTTGTGGGTTTGCTTACACGCATATTAGCCGACCCAAGCAATCGTAAGACCTATTTCAGCCTGTTCTCCCCTGAGTTAAAAAGAGTCTGGGAGGGGATAGACAAGAATTACTATCTGTCCGAGACTCAATTTGACGAACTGTCGGGGATGAAGAGCACTGTAAGCAACAAGCGGTCCTACTATTACGGTTACTCCACCGATCAGACATTCATTCCTGAAACCGGCTGGTTCACCGTATCGTCAAGCGGCTCATGGCGACAGAAGGAAACCGTGTTTTCACTATCTCCCTCCCTGAGAAAATTGCTTCTCCCATATTTCCATAATAGAATACCTGACAGATCGGCTTTCACCGAAACACTACCTCAGGATAAAAATCTGATGGTATTCAACGGCGAGAATGATATCATAAACATGCTCCCGGTGCTGAGGAACATGTTTATAAATGACACTCTGCAGATGGGAAAAACAAAAATCGCAGCCACATCCCTGAAAAATGTAGGTAAGATGGCTAATCTTAGCGAATTTTTCCCTGAGACCGATGAGAAGGACGACCAACTGATAAGGACACGCATGGCATTGACGCTCTTTACCCTTTACGGCACCAACACACTCATGCGCAGCCGTGAAGGAGCCATGCAGATGACCTCTCATGATATGGTCAAGGAGATAATCCCGCATGTGATGTATTACACGCATCATCTCACCAACCTCATCCTCCCGATGCTCAACCGCATACTCACATCCTTCACTCAATTTTCATACGTATCCCCGATTTTCAAAGAGATACAAACCGTCCTCGTTTCCTTGGGAAACGATAATAGATGGGTTCTCTACGATGCGTTCGAGGAACTATTGAGGGATCGGGAGGTTAACGAGATGCTTTGCACATTCGTGAAGCCGAGATTGATGGAGGAAAACGATGTGAGCAACACCCGTAGCATGAAGAATGTAACATATTCTACAATATACCGGCAAGTGGGACGACCATTCATTCAGGGTGTGATTTTTACGCTCGCATCTATCGGAATTGTGGAAATCGCCTATACGGAGGTCGATGAATTGTCACCAAGCCCATACGACGGACTCGAATACCTGCGGCTTACTCCGTTAGGCAGATATGCTTTAGGTATCAACGAGACCTATACAACCGTCAGCAAGCCCCAAAATCTCAAATACTTCGAACTTAGCGAAGATAAGTTGCTCATACGGTCGTTGGGCGAGATCAACCCCTACGAGTCCTTATTGAAGGATATATCCAACCCGATAGGGAACCACCGTTACGTCGTGACCACATCATCATTCCTGAAAAATTGCTTTACACCTATCAACATAACTCAGAAGATTGCCAGCTTCCGGCATTTCATTGATAATAAACCGCCAAAAATCTGGGAGGACTTCTTCAAAGGTCTTGTCAGCAATATAAGCAAGATAACGAAATGCCCCGACGTATACACCATATATGAAATTGACAAATCGGATTTAAAGCTGCATGAGATTCTCGCGACAGACCCGGTGATACGTAAAATAACCCGCAGAGCTGAAAACTACCTGCTGCTTATAGAGAGCGGCAAATTAACCCTGTTCCGTGAACGTCTTAAAGTGTATGGCTACCTTATGTGACACTATGGGGACAAAAAAACAATATGCAATCCACCTGCGTTATTGCTTTTAAAACCATCACGCCAACTAATAATATATGATAGGATCCATTACATACATATCAATATGCGTCTTACTCATGGTTATTGCCATGATAATGACATTCAAGTCCAAACGTTATGCCGTAGCCGTGGCGTATGCCGCACTGTGTATAGCGGGACTTATAGCCCCCTCCGAGATACAGATGACACCATTGCTATTCTGGGGCGTGGCATTGGTGATAGTGCTCGTTATAGATATGCTTCTCCCCGCCGACATTGCCAAATCGCGTCAGGGGCTCGGATATATCGGCGGCGGAGCCATTGTCGGGATGTTCGTGGGGCTGTTACTTCACTCAGTAGTGCTGTGCATAGTGGTCGGAGCGCTCCTCGGAACCATAGCATACGCAAAAACTCCCGAAGGAAAACCACTTGAATTTCCATCTTCCAAATTTTTAAGCTATCTTTGTGCCAAAGGTTTCCCGGTGGTGATTGCTATATGTATTATCGGGGTGTCGATAAGCTGGCTGCTTCCCGATTTCTTACCGGAAAATCCTTGATCATATCCAAATTTCAAATCTCTCATCATCAATCCACACAAATGCGTAAGATACTGACAATAATCATATCACTCATAATCACCGCAGGCATTTATGCACAAAATACAGGTGATATAAAACGTGAGAAACCTGATCTCGAAAAAATCAAGCGTGAAACACTTGATAAAAATTCGCCATACTATTATCCGAAGCTCATGAAGGAGTTTAACAGGAACGATACGCTGATGAAGCTTGACAAGTACCGTTACCTCTATCTCGGATATATGTTTCAGGAGGACTATAATCCCTACCGCTCCTCGCAACGCAGCATCCAGTACAACGTTCTTGACAAATCAAAGAAGCTGACCCGTCAGGAGTGTGACTCGGTGATAGCCTATACCCAGAAAGCACTTGCCGACAATCCGTTCAACCTCGGAGAGATGGTGATGCTCATAAATGCCCTCCGTGAGAAAGGGAAGACCAACCTTGCCAACATCTGGCAATACAAGCTCAATCTTCTCCTTATGGCGATAGTCTCCACCGGCAGCGGCGTTGACGAGGAAAACGCATGGTTTGTAATAGAGCCGCAGCACGAATATGTACTGTTAAACATGATGGATTACACAGTGACCGACCATCTGTTTTATGACCCGTATTATGAATATCTCACCGTCACCGACAAAGACGGCAAGAAGCGTGGCGGGTATTATTTCAACATCAAAACCCTCCTTGAAGAATACTACAGAAAGCATCCCGAGGAATTATAAATAAGCGCAATGATTGATTTCACACCTGTTGTCCGTCCATGGTTCCTTAAACGAGTAAGAGAATCGGAAAGCTGGCTCCATAACACAGAGGAGGTGCAGCGCAGGGAACTCGACCGCCTGCTCACCGTGGGACGCCGCACCTTGTGGGGGGTGGAACACGGACTGGAAGAGGCGTGGGACTATGACAGCTTCCGCAATGCGCTGCCGCGACCTGTGACATACCCCGAACTCCGTCCTTGGATCATGAGGATGATAAACGGGGAGAAGGATCTTCTATGGGAAGGTGTGACCCATAATTACGCCCAATCCTCAGGGACATCCGACGGGAAAAGCAAATATATACCCATCACTGCCGAGTCATTCCACCGGAGTCATTATAAGGGTGGGGGAGATGTGGTGTCACACTACCTCAATCTGTATCCCGACAGCCGTATATTTTCCGGCAAAAGCTTCATACTCGGAGGGAGTTTCGCAAACGAGCTGAAACTTCCACACGGAGTAAGGGTGGGGGACTTGTCCGCAAATCTGATAGAAAATATCAACCCGATAGCCAATATGGTGAGAGTACCGGCTAAAGAAACCGCTCTGATGCAGGATTGGCTGAAGAAACTCCCGGCGTTAGTGGAGGAATCCCTAAATGAGGATATCACCAACATCTCCGGGGTTCCGTCATGGTTCCTAACAGTGCTGAAAGAGGTGCTGAAACGAGCCGGAGTGTCAAACATACATGACGTATGGAAGAATCTTGAGGTATTCTTCCATGGAGGCATATCCATGACCCCTTACAGGGAACAATATGCGAAAATCACATCTCCGAACATGCGCTACTTGGAGACCTACAATGCTTCCGAAGGCTTCTTTGCTGTTCAGAACGCCATTGATGACCCCTCGATGCTCCTGCTTCTCGACTGTGGCACTTTCTATGAATTTATCCCGATTGACCAAGTGGACGACGACCGCCCGGAGATAATTCCTGC
Source organism: uncultured Duncaniella sp. (assembly GCA_910577335.1). GTDB lineage: Bacteria > Bacteroidota > Bacteroidia > Bacteroidales > Muribaculaceae > Duncaniella. The sequence goes on from CAJTMJ010000041.1 coordinate 14,253, forward strand.
TTGGAAGGTTGAGGAAGGGGAGATATATGCCATGATTATCACCTCGTGCAACGGTCTATGGCGCTATCCGATAGGTGACACCGTGAAGATAGAATCGGTCGATCCGCTGAAAATAACCATTGCCGGACGTACCAAGAACTACATAAACGCTTTCGGCGAGGAGCTTATGGTGCAAAACGCCGAGGCGGCACTTTCGAAAGTATGTCATGAGCTTGATTGCGAAATAGCCAACTACACGGCGGCACCGGTCTATGCAGCCGACAACACCCGAGGCAGACACGAATGGCTGATAGAATTTGAGAAGGAACCGGCTTCAATCAGCGAGTTTGCCGAGAAACTTGACAAGGCATTGCAGCAGGAAAACAGCGACTATGAGGCAAAACGTAGCCACGGGATATTCCTCGACCCGCTGACAGTGATAAAAGGTAAAAAAGGTGTGTTTGAGTCATGGCTTGCATCAACGGGCAAACTCGGAGGGCAGCGTAAAGTGCCCCGACTGTCGAACACCCGTCATCCTATGGACGAAATTCTTGAATTTAACAGATAAACATATAAATAAAATACCGAAAAACAGATGAAAAACCGATTATTATCATTCATCCTCTCCCTGACTGTAGCGTCTGCTGCATTGGCAGCCACACCAAAGTATATATTCTACTATATCGGTGACGGTATGGGGATGGGGCAGGTCATGAGTGCGGAGTGTTACAATCGCTTGGTGCGTGGCAGCGACAAACCTCTGCTCATGATGCAATTTCCAGTAGCTTCAACCATAACCACATACTCAGCTTCATCACCGGTCACCGACTCTGCGGCAGCCGGCACCGCTCTTTCGACAGGATATAAGACCAACAACGGTATGCTTGGCGTAACCCCCGACTCAGCAGCTGTCACATCAGTGGCTAAGGAGCTTTTCGATATGGGTTACGGTGTCGGAATAGTCACCTCGGTAGCCCCCGACGACGCCACCCCGGGCGCATTTTACTCACACGTACCGAAGCGTTCAATGTACTATGAAATAGGCAAGGATGCGGCTTCATGCGGATATGACTTCATTGGCGGTGCAAACCTCCGTGGCGTGAAGGATAAGAAGGGCAATCCCACAGACCTCATGCAGGTATTCGCTGAAAACAATGTTGCGGTTGTGCGAGGGATTGATGCGCTTAACGCCACCGATTCCCGCCGTTTGGTGCTTCTTAACACTGACTCTATCTCTGTCAACGATATAGGTTACACCATCGACTCAATACCGGGTGTGCTGACCCTCCCGGTCATGACCGAAGCTTGCCTCAGACATCTTGATGAAAAGAACGGACATGAAAAATTCTTCATGATGGTGGAAGGTGGCAATATCGACCATGGAGGACATGGCAATGACGCCGGTACTATCATAAAGGAGGTTCTTAATTTCCAAGAAGCCATCAAAGTGGGTTATGATTTTTATCTCGCTCATCCCGAAGAGACACTCATCATCATAACTGCCGACCATGAGACAGGCGGTATGGGGCTTGGAAACAATATTGTGGGTTACGACCTTCATCCCCACTACTATGACTATCAGAAAGTATCCAAGGACACTTTCTCTGACTATTGCAAAGCCATCATGAAGTCTCGCCGCATATTCGAATGGGAGGATATGCAGGAGTTTCTTACCGAAAAACTCGGTTTCTGGAAATATGTCCCGCTCACCGATGATCAGACCGTAGCTCTTAAGGACAGTTTCGAAAAATGCTTCAAGAAAAGAGAAGGGGAGGATCAAAAAACTCTTTATAATAATTTCAACGAGTTCACTACTCTCGTGTTCCGCACACTCGACAATTTCACCGGGATAGGATGGACCACCAACGGACATACAGGAGGTCTTGTGCCTGTATATGCTATAGGTGCCGGTGCTGAAAAATTCGCTTCGTTCAGTGACAACACTGACATTCCCAAGCGTATCCGCGAACTTGTCGGAATTAAGTAACACAATAACAGTATTCAATGCTTCTAAAGCAACTCTCACTAACAAATTTCAAAAATATAGCCGATGCCGGACTGGAGTTTTCCGAGAAAGTCAACTGCTTTCTCGGAAACAACGGCATGGGTAAAAGCAATCTTCTCGACGCCATATATTTCCTGAGCTTCTGCAAGAGCTTCTCACGTGTCAATGACAGAATGTTGATACGCCGCGGCGAAGATTTCGCCATTGTGCGTGGCGACTATATCCGCAAAGGTGTTGACGAGGAACTGATGCTCGGACTTTCATCCTCCAAGCGCAAAACTTTGAAACGTGGAGGTAAGGAGTATGACCGCCTTAGCTCTCACATAGGAAGCTTTCCGCTGGTGATGGTCGCACCGCAGGATATCGACCTCATACGTGAGAGCGGTGAGGAGCGTCGCCACTGGATGGATGTGGTCATTTCGCAGAGCGATGCAGTATATCTCGATAATCTGATTCGCTATACCCGTGCGCTCGAACAGCGCAACAGGCTGTTGCGTGAAGGTTGTGTTGATCCCAATATTTACGGAGCTGTTGAGATTATGCTCGATATGAGCGGAAGTTATATCCATGATGTCAGAGCTGCATGGATTGAAAAGCTTTCTGTGATATTCGACAGATACTACACAGCCATAGCCGGTGTGAGCGGGGAGCATGTGAGCCTTGCGTACCAAAGTCAGCTCAACCGTGAAAACGCCAGTATGCAGACACTCCTTGACGAGGCCCGCAGGCATGACGAGATTGTGAAACATACCTCGGTAGGCATACACAGGGATGACATTGATATGCAACTTGACGGAATGCCTATGCGCCGCACAGGCTCTCAGGGGCAATGCAAGACCTTTACCATAGCCCTGCGCATGGCTCAATACGAGTTCCTGCACTCATCTACCGGTATGCGTCCGCTGCTTTTGCTCGACGATATTTTTGACAAGCTTGACGCCACACGTGTGGAGCGTATAATGGAGCTTGTCACTGATGATTCATTCGGTCAGATTTTCATCACCGATACCAACCGTACACACCTTGACGAAATTATGAGCCGCACAGGTGGCGATTACCGCCTGTGGAATGTGGAAAACGGATGTTTCACCCCGATACATCAATAGCCATTGTCATGAAACGCACAGATCCGAAACAGATAGCAAGCATTATTGACGAGGCGATGGCACGTGCCGGATTGACCGACACTCTTAACGAACAACGTGCCGCAGCTGCGTGGATCGATGTTGTGGGACCGGCAATAAACCGTTACACCTCCCGACGATATGTCGACAAGGGTGTGATGCATGTCTACATGACATCGGCTCCGCTTAAAAACGAACTGTCATTTAATCGTGACAAATTAATCAACGCCATAAACCGAGCCGTGGGTACTGACGTTGTGAAAGAGATACAATTTCATTAAATTTTATAGATAATGGGTAATTATTGCGCACCTCATATCAAATCGTTCAAACATCGTATGCCGCTTCAGATGAGGTTTAACGACATCGACATGTTAGGACACCTCAACAACAGTGTTTATCTCACTTTTATGGATCTTGCCAAGGCTCGCTATTTCGAAGAAGTGCTGGGCGGCAAGCTTGAATGGGATAAGATAGGGGTAGTCATCGTGAATATAAATTGTAACTTCTGCGCCCCGACATTTTTTGACGAACAGATAGAAGTGGAAACCGCAGTGGTGGCAATAGGCGAAAAAAGTCTTACCATAGAGCAGCGTGTATTCTCACCCGCTTCCGGACAGGTTAAGTGCGATTGTCGTACCATCATGTCAGGCTTTGACATGACCACCAACACATCAGCGCCAATCCTCCCCGAATGGATAGCCGCTTTCGAAGCCTACGAAGGCAAAACCCTCCGCAAACCGAAAGAAAAATAAATATAAAGTACGGACTGATAGAATATTACATAAGCTTTAAATTTTTAACGAAAAGTAGGGATGCACGCCCCGTGCATCCGAGTAATAGCGTCTGGTCTTAAATAATTAACCTATTTGTTCCCTATGATTCACCTAAAATTTACTAATCTCACCAATTTTTCCTAATTTTGTAGACTATCAGATAATCTTGTCAAAAGATTTAATAGCCAATCGATAATGAAACGTATATTCATACTTTCTCTTCTTGCAGCCATACTCATCCCGGTCTACGCCGCCAATACAAGAAATTTCAACGCTTCAAATCCTGATGTGCATGATCCGGTGATGGCGATGGAGGATGGCGTGTACTACATGTTTACCACCGGATTTGGTGTAAATATGATGTCGTCAACCGACCTTAAGGAGTGGAAAAAGGAAGAATCACCGCTCAATCCTATTCCGGAGTGGGCGAAAGAGTTGGTACCCGCATATAAGGGTCACACATGGGCGCCCGATATAGTGAAAGTAGGTGACAGATGGTATCTTTACTACAGTTGCTCAACTTTCGGCAAAAACATCTCTGTGATAGGTGTAGCCACCAACAAAACACTCAATACTGAAAGCCCTGATTACAAATGGGTGGATTTGGGAGCTGTGATACGTTCACAACCCGGCATAAACGACTGGAACGCCATCGACCCGAACATTGCAATCGACGATAACGGAGACCCTTGGATGACTTTCGGCTCTTTTTGGGACGGCATACAGTTATTCAAGCTCGATAAGGATATGAAAACTCCTGTCAGCACACCCGTCACCATAGCTCGCCGCATGGATGTAGACAAAGTGGAGCATGGAACTGAGACAGCCAATGCAAACGCTATAGAAGCCCCATTCATAGTGCGCCATGACGGTTGGTATTACCTCTTCGTAAGCTACGATTACTGTTGCCGCGGACTCAACAGCAACTATAAGACAGCCGTTGGCAGAAGCCGGAACATATCCGGTCCGTATGTTGGAAAAGACGGTAAACCGATGACCGAATGTGGCGGTGAGATTATCGTGGGCGAGAGTCTCGACTACAGCGGTGTGGGACATTGCAGTGTGTATGAGATGAATGGCAAATGGTATTTCATAGCTCACGCTTACGACAAGAATGTTAACGGCGCCAGCAAACTCTATATTCGTGAAATAGAATGGAAAGATGGTTGGCCCCTGATTACCGACAGAAATCCGGCAAAATAACAAACTGATTTTAGATGAAACGTGACATACCTGTAAAATTCGTTGAGTTGCTTGACTCTCTCGGGCTTGCCGACCTTGCGGATACACTCCGTGAAGGCGAGCCGGCAGTTTCAGTGCGTCTTAACAACGGAAAGCCGTCGGATATCAGTGCCCTGTTTCCTGATTCTGACGGCAAGGTGCCATGGTGTCCTTCCGGATTCTACCTGTCCGAACGCCCGTCATTCACACTTGACCCGGCATTTCATCAGGGGAGATACTATGTGCAGGAGGCTTCCTCCATGTTCCACCGTCATGTTGTGGAATCGCTCGTAAAACCCGGTATGCCCGTTTCTCTTCTCGATGCCTGCGCAGCCCCCGGCGGTAAAACCACTGCTGCGATAGATGCGCTCCCTGTAGGCTCTGTTGTGGTCGCCAATGAATATGTGCCCGCACGTGCGGCTATCCTTCGGGAAAACGCAATTAAATGGGGTTTTCCGGGTATTATAGTCACCCGTGGCGACACTCGTGACCTCGGCAAACTCCGTGACAGCTTCGACATGATTATAGCCGATGTGCCATGTTCGGGCGAAGGGATGATGCGCAAAGACCCTGACGCGGTAGCCCAATGGTCGGAGGATCTGATTGAGGAATGTGCCGACCGCCAATGGGAGATTGTGGGAAATCTTTGGAACACTCTCCGTCCCGGCGGCTACATGATATACAGCACCTGCACTTTCAACCGTTCCGAAAATGAAGAGATGGTTGACAGGATTATTTCTGAACTCGAAGGTGAAAGCGTGGATATACCGGTCGATCCATCGTGGGGGATAACGCCGGGTATCGACACACCACATTACTGTTACCGTTTTATACCCGGAAGGGTTAGAGGTGAAGGTTTGTTCGTGTCGGTGATACGTAAGTCAGGCATCCCGACATCACGTGTGCCTAAAGTCAAGCCGTCAAAAAATGATAAGCGAAAAAATCAGGTAAATATCCCTACTCACATCGCCGATTGGCTCACAAACAGCGGTGAAATGGAGATATATACCGATTCTGACCGCATAAACGCCTTCCCGAAACAGCATCTACCATTGCTTAAAGCTGTGAAAGAGCGTGTGGATGTGATACATGAGGGTATACTTATGGGTAATGTCAAAGGTAAGGATGTGATACCTTCACAGTCGCTTGCAATGTCGCTGAACCTTAACCGTGACAGTTTCCCACAATGTGACCTCTCCCGTGAGGATGCGTTGCGCTACTTGCATGGCGATGCGTTGACACTACCGGAATCCATCAGCAAAGGCTTCGTATTGCTTACCTACCAGCACTCCCCTCTCGGCTTTGTCAAAAACCTCGGCAACCGCTCCAACAACCTCTACCCCGCCCCGTGGAGAATCAAAAAACAATTGAAAGTTGACAATTGAAAAATTATGAGGATAGATATACTTACAGTACTACCGGAAATGCTTGAATCGCCTCTTAACTGCTCGATTCTTAAACGTGCGCAGGATAAGGGGCTGTGTGAGATTGTGGTGCATAATCTCCGTGACTACACCACCAACAAGCATCGTAAAGTTGATGACTACCCCTTCGGAGGTGAAGCCGGAATGGTGATGCAGATCGAACCCGTTGACCGTGCCATAGCCGACCTGAAGTCTCAACGTGATTACGACGAGGTGATTTTCACCTCCCCCGATGGCGAACAGTTCGACCAGCCGATGGCTAACACCCTGTCGCTCGCCAATAATCTTATAATACTTTGCGGTCACTACAAGGGTGTTGACTATCGCATACGCGAGCATCTGATAACCAAGGAAATTTCCATTGGCGACTATGTTCTAACCGGTGGCGAGATCCCTGCTGTCGTCATTGCCGATGCCGTGATACGTCTTATTCCCGGCGCTATAGGCGATGAGCAGAGTGCCCTTAGCGACTCCTATCAGGATAATCTTCTTGCTCCACCCGTGTATACACGCCCTGCTGATTACAATGGCTGGAAAGTGCCTGACATACTCCTTTCGGGACATAAGGCTAAGATAGACGAATGGAAGCATGAACAGGCTCTCGCCCGCACCCGGCTGCTGCGCCCCGACCTGTTAAACGAACAATAAGATTTCAATAAAATTATTATAACACCATCTTAAATTTAACCATGTTAAAAAAATCATTATCGCTATTATTTGTACTCTTCGGCTTGCTGACAGCATCAGCCGAAGAGCGTCACTATGACTTTGTTGTGGCTCAGGATGGAAGCAGTGATTTCACCACTGTGCAGGATGCTATCAACGCCGTGCCCGATTTCCGTAAGGCAAACCGCACAAATATACTCATAAAGAAAGGTAACTATAAGGAGAAGGTCATAATCCCTGAATGTAAGATTAACCTCTCGCTTATCGGTGAGGATGGTACCGTCATCACTTACGACGACTATGCCTCAAAGCCAAACCGTTTCGGTGAGGAAAAATCCACCTCCGGCTCAGCTTCATGCTATATCTACGCTCCTGATTTCATAGCCGAAAATATCACGTTTGAAAACAGTTCAGGACCAGTGGGACAGGCAGTGGCATGTTTTGTCAGTGGCGACCGTGCCATATTCCGTAAATGCCGTTTTCTCGGCTGTCAGGACACTTTGTATACCTACGGTTATCCCACACGCCAATACTACGAGGATTGCTATATAGAGGGCACTGTTGACTTCATTTTCGGTAAAGCTACAGCCGTCTTCAATCGTTGCGACATACACAGCAAAGGGAAAGGCTACGTCACCGCTCCCGCCACACCCGAAGGCAGTCCTTACGGATATGTGTTCCACGACTGCAATCTCACAGCCGATGAAGGTGTCGAAAACGTACCTTTGTCACGCCCTTGGCGTCCATTCGCACAGGCTATTTTCATCAACTGTCGCCTTGGCAAGCATATATCACCCGAAGGTTGGAACAACTGGGGTAAGGAATCCAACGAAAAGACCGTTAATTATGCCGAATACAACAGCACAGGCGCAGGAGCCAACCCCTCAGCCCGTGCTCCATACTCACGCCAGCTAACCGATCCCACCCCCTACGCCATCCCCACCGTCCTCGCCGGCGAAGACAACTGGAACCCCCTCAACCCCAAATAATCCCTCTCCCAATAAAGCCCTCAGAATAGGCTAAATAGGACCTTATAAAAGAAGAATAGCTCGCATATAAAAGAAGAATGCGCACATACGGACGCAATATATTAAGTGACCCATAAAAGTCTTATATCCAACTTTTATGGGTCACTTTTTTACATTTAAGTCCCCCTTGGGGACGATGTTGTGGTTATCCCCCGAAGGAACGAAGTGACTACGGGGGCTGCAAAAGACCCCTCCAACACACCAGAGTCCCCTTTGGGGACGATGTTGTGGTTAACCCCCGAAGGAACGTAGTGACTACGGGGGCTGACAAGGAACCTCTCCAACATCCAAGAGTCCCCTTCGGGGACGATATCGTGGTTATCCCCCGGAGGAACGTAGTGACTGCGGGGGTTGCAGCCGGCACCCGCACTCAGAGTCCCCGCAGGGGACGATATCATGCCCCCATGCAGAGATGACAGCGGGTACTTACCCCACTACTATATTCACTATCTTATTAGGAACGACTATCACTTTTCGGATACTCTTTCCGTCAAGCCACTTAGCAGACGACTCATGGTTGATAGCCATCTTCTCAACCTCCTCCTTAGGGGTATCAGCAGCAACCTGTATATTGAAACGAGCCTTACCATTGAACGACACCGCATAGTTCACAGTATTCTCCTTAAGATACTCCTCATTCCATGCGGGCCACTTGGCATCGTTTATGGTAGTGTTATTCTCGAGAGCGGTATGCCACAACTCCTCAGCGATATGTGGTGCGAAAGGCGCAAGAACTACAAGCAGATCGCTCAACACCTCACGTGAATGACACTTGCAAGCATTAAGCTCGTTTACACATATCATAAACGCAGCTATCGAAGTATTGTAGCTGAACGACTCAATATCACCTGTAACCTTCTTTATGAGCTTGTGAAGAGCCTTAAGAGCCTCAGGTGAGGGTTTAGAATCATCCACAAGACACTCGTCACCCTTATAGTAAAGACCCCAGAGTTTCTTAAGGAAGCGGTTAACACCGTCGATACCGTTAGTATCCCAAGGCTTGCTCTGTTCGAGCGGACCGAGGAACATCTCATACAGACGCAAAGTGTCGGCACCGTAACGCTCAACGATATCATCGGGATTAACAACGTTGAACATAGATTTCGACATCTTCTCAACAGCCCATCCGCACACATACTTGCCATCTTCAAGTATGAACTCAGTATCCTTATAGTCGGGACGCCATGCACGGAATGCGTCAAGGTCAAGAATATCGTTTGATACTATGTTGACATCCACATGTATAGGTGTGGTCTCATACTGATCCTTCAAACCCAAAGACACAAAAGTATTGGTGTCTTTAATACGGTAAACGAAGTTGCTTCGACCCTGAATCATACCTTGGTTGATAAGCTTCTTGAACGGCTCAGGCTCGCAGACATAACCGAGGTCATAGAGGAACTTATTCCAGAAACGAGAATATATAAGGTGACCTGTGGCATGTTCGGTACCGCCTATGTAAAGGTCAACATTGCGCCAATATTCGTCAGCTTCCTTCGACACAAGAGCGTTTTCATTATCTGGATCCATGTAGCGGAGATAGTATGCCGATGAACCTGCGAAACCGGGCATAGTGTTAAGCTCTATGGGATAACCATCCTCAGTGACCCAATTCTTTGCACGACCCAACGGCGGCTCGCCTGTCTCGGTAGGCAGATATTTGTCAACTTCCGGAAGAAGGAGAGGAAGTTTCGACTCATCCATCAGAGTGGGTATACCGTTCTTATAATATACAGGGAAAGGCTCGCCCCAGTAACGCTGACGGCTGAAGATAGCGTCACGCAAACGATAGTTGACTTTCACCTTACCTATACCCTTTTCCTCTATAAATTTCTTTGTGGCGGCAATCGCTTCCTTGACCTCCATACCATTAAGGTTAAGTTCATCGGATGCACTGTTTATCATCTTACCGCTCTTGGCGTCAAAGCTCTGCTCCGAAACATCGCAACCCTCGATAAGAGGTATGATAGGAAGATTGAAATGCTTTGCGAAAGCATAGTCACGGCTGTCATGCGCAGGCACCGCCATGATGGCACCTGTTCCGTAACCGGCGAGCACATAGTCACTGATCCATACAGGTATCTCCTTACCGGTGAGAGGATTGATGGCATAGCTGCCTGAGAACACACCGCTCACCTTTTTATCGATCATACGCTCACGCTCAGTCTTATGCTTTATGCTGTCAAGATATTCCTTCACAGCCTCAGCCTGTTCGGGAGTGGTGACCTGTTTCACATAGTCGCTCTCGGGAGCAAGCACCATGAAAGTCACGCCAAACACAGTGTCGGCACGGGTAGTGAATATCTCAAGGTCAACATCGCTTCCTGCGATATGGAATTTCATCTCTGCACCCTCCGAACGACCTATCCAATTGCGCTGTGTCTCCTTAAGCGAGTCAGTCCAGTCGATAGTGTCAAGACCTTCAAGAAGACGCTGTGCGTAAGCCGATACACGCAGACACCACTGATACATCAACTTCTGCTCCACAGGATAACCGCCACGGATAGAAAGACCCTCGCTCACCTCATCGTTGGCAAGCACTGTGCCGAGCTGCGGACACCAGTTTACCATCGTATTGCCGAGATAAGCTATGCGGTAATTCATCAGAGTGTCGCTCTTCTGCTTCTCGTCCATAGCGTTCCACTCGTCGGCGGTAAATGAAAGTTCCTCGGAACATGCCGCATGTATACCCTCGGTGCCATGCTTTTCAAAATGATTCACAAGGTCGGCGATAGGCATAGCCTTGTTCTCCTTGGTGTCATAGTAGCTCTCCACCATCTTCATGAACGCCCACTGCGTCCATTTGTAGAATTTAGGATCGCATGTACGCACCTCACGGTCCCAGTCGTAGCAGAAACCTATCTTGTCGAGCTGGCTGCGGTAACGCGCTATATTGTCGGTGGTAGTCTTTTCAGGATGCTGACCTGTCTGTATGGCATACTGCTCGGCAGGAAGTCCGTAAGCGTCATAGCCCATCGGGTGGAGCACATTGAAACCTTGCAGACGTTTATAACGTGAATATATGTCTGATGCTATGTAGCCTAAGGGATGTCCCACATGCAGTCCGGCTCCCGAGGGATAAGGAAACATGTCGAGCACATAAAATTTAGGACGTGAAGCGTCAATCTGCGCTTTATACACCTTGTTTTCACGCCACGCTTTCTGCCAGCGGGCTTCAATCTCTCTATGATTGTATTCCATATATATTATTACTGTTTTTTCTTTTCGTGAAAGGTGATGATTATTTGCTCATTTCAAGCATCCTTGCTATGGGTCGGCGTGCAGGTTCGATGATCTCCTCATCAACATGCACTTCAGGAAGCTCATACAGCAATGTGTTGTAAAGTTTCTCAAGAGTGTTGAGCTTCATAAAGGCGCAGTCATTACATACGCAGGTTGAATCGTTGGGAGGAGCGGGGATAAATGTCTTATTCGGACACTTGCGGCGCATCTCATGCAGAATACCACTCTCTGTCGCCACTATAAATTCATTGTGAGGACACTCGACAGCCCAGTTGAGCAACACTGCGGTCGAGCCAACCTTGTCAGCTACCAGTCTTACAGGTGCCGGACATTCGGGATGCACCAGTATCTTTGCTTCGGGATGCTGCTTTTTAAGTTCCAATATCTTTTCAAGTGAGAACTGCTCATGTACATGGCAAGCGCCGTCCCAGAGTATCATGTCACGTCCGGTCTCGCTGTTGATATAATTTCCGAGGTTACGGTCGGGACCAAAGATTATTTTCTCGTCGGCAGGAAGAGCGTTGATGATTTTCATTGCGTTTCCCGATGTCACAACTATGTCGGTTAGAGCCTTCACGGCAGCCGAGGTATTGACGTAGGAAACCACTATGTGATCCGGATATTTCTCCTTGAATTTCTTAAGCTCCGGAGCCGGGCAGCTGTCGGCAAGCGAGCAGCCGGCATTAAGATCGGGAACCAACACCTTTTTGTCAGGGCAAAGTATCTTGACAGTCTCACCCATGAAATGCACGCCACACATCACTATCACGGGATTGTCAAGCTTCTCGGCAATCTGAGCCAACGCCAATGAGTCGCCGACGAAATCGGCGAGGTCCTGAATTTCACCCACCGTGTAGTAATGGGCGAGAATCACTGCGTTTTTTTCTTTTTTCAACTTCTTGATCTCTTCAGCGAGATTCAAAGTTTTGTCGATGGGTGCTTCCACAAACCCTTTATCAACATTCATCTATTTTTATGTTTGAGAAAATTTTTTAAAAAAAGCTATTTAAATAAGAATAATATCAGATGTTAAAACATGAAGTAACTTTTTGGCTTTTTACTTGCTTTATTGGGTTATTGAACTCCGATTTACAATATTTGCACAGTTATAAACATTATAAATTGCTTTAAATCTGATATTTGACAGATTTATTAACATCATGTTAATAATGTGCAAAGTTAAAAACTTTTCAGCAGATAAACAACCTTAAAATGTTTAAAACCACCTTGAAAACCGATTCAAAGTTAATTAATAACTTATTTGCATTCCGGATCATAAACTATATACAGTATTGAAGATGAGATATGCAACACCAATCTTTAAAAATCAATTAAATTCTTATTGACACTTATCAACACCGTTATCAACATTGTTAATAACCGTGTTTCAAAATAGAAAATAGGGATGCTCCGGGGGAAGCATCCCTATTCTACGAGTTACCGCAAAAGCTACTTAACGCTTGCTACTCCTCAGGCACCATCAACTCAGCAATCCTTAAATAAAAAACACGATAAGATGATATTTACCAACGTATAATTATCCTCATCGTAGGGATGCTCCCCGGAGCATCCGATTGGAACAGGCTGTAAATAAGTCATTCGCTATCGGATGCTCCGGAGGAAGCATCCCTACAATTTTGAAACATTATTATAAGGAACTATTGTATTACATTTGTATTAGTTCAATAGTACGTTATCTTTCTTTTTTGGGTTTTGTTGACTGGGGTTGAGGGTTGTGACATGGCGTAGTCGCCGGTGTCGTAGTCCATTGGCTGGATGGTGCGTGTGCCGTTTAGGGTACGCTGAGTCCAGTTGCCTATCGAGTCGGTAGAGTCGTAGGTATATGTGAAATTTATCACGGTTCTGTTTTTTGGACCCTCGGTCTCATATTTACCCTCGGTAGCCCATCCGTTTTCGTTCAGTCCGGTGAAGGTCACGGTCCATGAAGTGCCGTCGCTTTCCTCGCACGACGTCGAGGTGATATATCCCTCGCTGTCGGTCTTAATCTCGTTGTCGTAATATGTCAGGAACTCGGTGATGAGTTTGCCGTCACTGTTAAAATTAAGAGTCTCGTTGAGGCATGTTCTGATGAGGTCGTCGGGCTGTGGCTCCGCACTCTTAACGTTGCCGAAGAGACCGAATTTCTTAAGGTCGGCTGATATGAAACGTCTGGCTATCAGAGTGCCGTCAGTGGCGTGTTGTGTCAGTGAATCATTTACGGTGGTGTCAGCTGACTTGTTGCTCCCCGTGCACGATGCCATAATCATGGCTACCATAGTTATAGGCAATAAATATCTATTCATGATGATTGCGTTTTTCATTAAATTCGTTTTTCATTGAAAATAATAGTTGAAAAATGTCACAAACCGCATTATTTCACTATAGAAAATCAACGCAATCCCTCATCGAAAAGTTTGAATCATGATACGTTATAGGTAAATAAAAAATGGGGAGAACTTCACAGCCCGCCCCATGCTTTAACCTAACTTTTGTTGACTTTAAACTTATTGATAGTAGCTAAATTCCACATGACGTTATCCGAGTGCAAAATTAACTATAAAAATCATAATAAAAAACATAAACCAGTTAAGAATAGTTAACGGCTAAGTTTGTGGTGACAATTTGATGGCAAATTGACCTGAAATATAATCGTTTGCGGTAATATGATTGCATTTTGTAAAAATATGTAGTGATTATGTCAAAATATTTAATCATGGATACTTGTATTACGCCGTTTAGTAGATGACAAAAATTAAATTTATGCTGTTAAACACTTAATTTTCAGTCG
>CAJTMJ010000042.1 GCA_910577335.1 uncultured Duncaniella sp.
TTCAAAATATTCAATTCTCAAAAGCTTTAACAAAGGGAGTTCTGCAACACCCTCTAATTCGCATTGATTCAGCAAGCATTGCTTGCTGAATATCCAAACCTCTGAACAGCAGGTAGAATTTCTTGAAATTCTTTATTTGTGTAAGGCTGTATCCTTTGCCATATTCTGCCGTCAACGCCTCTGATGCAAGCTCTATGACTCGTTTACCATATTCAGCGCGTTCTCGTCCATATTGCTCTTGTTCTACAATGCGTCTGCCTACAAGCCAGTTACTGACCACTTGGTATATGTCAGCGGCTTGATATGCCTTTTGTTTGGCGGTATATACTATCGCCTTGATGTCGCTTATAAATTGAGCGTCATCAGCGTTAATATTATCATATTTCTTCAGCTCGGAGTTCATATCGCAAAGTTACGAATTTTATTGTAAATCAGGGCTATTATCAAAATAATCAAGACCTCAATGCCACAAAAAAGAGGCTGTGCCTATTCTAACACAACCTCTTCATTTTTCGTCGGGGTGAAAGGATTCGAACCTTCGACCCCCTGCTCCCAAAGCAGGTGCGCTAACCGGACTGCGCTACGCCCCGATGGAAAATTTTCTGATTTCCGACTGCAAAGGTAGATAGTTTTTTTCAGTCCTGCAAATAAACAGCCGATGAACTGAATTAAACTTTCTATTTTTTTAATTCACCCACCATTATTAGATTCACTATCCCCTAATAGATAGCTTTGGCAACCTTGCGTACCGACTCTGACGCCATGAGTGTGTAGAAATGCAGGCTTGGCACCCCATGAGCCATTAGGTCACGGCATTGCTCTATACACCATTCCACGCCTACCTCTTTTGCCTGATCATCGGTGGTACATTTGCGCAGTTCATTTGCAAATGGCTCAGGTATGTCCGAACGGAACACACGCGGTAGCACATTAAGCTGATTACGGAATACCACCGGCTTTATCCCGGGAATAATAGGCACTGTTATCCCCTCAGCACGGCAGCGGTCAACGAAAGCGTAATACTTTTCATTGTCGAAAAACATCTGCGTCACCAAATAGTCGGCACCGGCATCAACCTTCTGCTTTGCATAACGTATGTCTGATTCCATATTTGGCGCCTCCTCATGCTTTTCGGGATAGCAAGCCATCCCGTATCTGAACGGGGTCTCATTAGCCTCAAACTTCTCCCCGTCGGCATATATACCCTTGTTGAAATCATTAACCTGTTGTTGAAGGTCAGTAGCGTGCATATTCACCACCTTTGGGTCGGTTGAAATATCCGGACCTTTTATATCACCCCTCAACAGCAACAAATCATGCACACCGAGAAAATTAAGGTCTATCAAGGCATACTCTGTCTCGTCACGGGTAAATCCCTTACAGATGATATGAGGCACCGCCGTGATACCATATTTATTCTGTATCGCCGACGCTATCGCCACCGAGCCGGGACGCTTGCGCATCTTCTGACGCTGAAAACTCCCGTCAGGCATCTCCTTATATATCACCTCACTCCTGTGTGAAGTAATATTGATATATTTCGGATCAAATTCACGGAGCTTGTCAATTATATTATAGACCTTAACGATGCTGTTACCTTTCAACGGAGGCAAAATCTCAAAGGAAAATGCCGTCTTTCCCCCGTTGCCGGTTATATGGTCAATGACTCTCATATCTTATCTATTGGCTGAAAATTTATTCAAATTCAGCGCAAAATTACTAAAACATCCCGTATTTCACCCACAAAAACCGATAAATCATAAGTTTTGCAGATATAATTGCGATTCCGAACCGAGATTAAAGATTAAATCAAGTATGGAAAGATGTGGTATGAAGCCTAATTTATCCGCCCTGACCTGATAATACGGAGTTGTTTCAACATTGGCACGCAATGCCGACATCTCGGCAGGTTCAACTTTCACCAAATCCGCCGAATGACCTTCCGGCGACATTCCATCACCCTGCCCTTGCTTTGGCAATCCTAAGATAGACCTTATCTCCGCATCCCAAGCCGAGGCGAGTTCCTCAAGCCGGGGATATCTATCCTCAACCCCCACGGTGAGCATTGGCAAAAACCTATCGACATAGAATTCAAAAAAAGGTGTCCTCCCGTAGGCACTCTCAAGCGCTACCCTATGCACATCCCACCATGCTCCATGTGTGGAAACCTCAATATCCGACCACCGGCATGACGATGATGCGGGCTTTGAAATAGGCACAGTCAACGACAGCTGACCACGTGTGTCAGCTATCGTAAACCTATGCGTATCCTTATCCCGTTTGTCGAATTTTCGGCTCCAATCCTGCACATAGTCGGCATACTTCCATGCGTATGCATAGTACTCCACCGAGCCACAAAGTCTCGGTGGCAATACCACGCAGCTGTTCGGATAAATCACAGGACGCATGACCCTATCTTATCATTTTTTGTCTGTATTGGCATCACGCAACACTCTGTTCCAACGGATACCACCGTTGAAAAGCGAACGGTCTTTGTCAAACGATATCAACACCTTCTCCGGGCGACCCACTATATGGTCCTCAGGCACAAAACCCCAGTAACGGGAGTCAAGTGAATTGTCCCTGTTATCACCCATCATGAAGTAATAGTCCATCTTGAACGTGTAGAAGTCCACAGCCTTCCCGTCTATGTATACAATACCGTCCTTAAGCTCTGCGTCACGGTTACCTTCATAATCTCTGATAACCCTGCCATAAATCTTCCATGCGGTAGGCGACATCCGCAATGTCGAGCCTTTAGCCGGAATCCATATCTCGCCATAGTCGGCGCGCGTCCATGCGTCAGCCACACCGTCAGGATAAAGCATGTCACCCTGCGGAGCCGGCATTTTCATAACCTTTGCAACCGCCGGATTCGATTCAAGCTGCTTGACCATGGCAGGTGTGAGCGGTGAAGCATATACCGATGGCACGGTTCCATCTTCATTGATCACAAATCCGAGAGCCGAAAGCCCGGGTATATCTTGTGGCGACACCGGAACCTCATGCCGGTCATCGGCTGATATTCCAAGCTCTTCCCAATCGGCTTCGCTCATCTGCCCCTTGCGCAACTGGAAATAATAGTTGAACTGCACATTTTCCGGCTGCTCCTGAGCCTCGCCGTTGATATATATTACCCCGTCAACTATCTTCAATCGTTCTCCGGGAAGTCCGACTGCACGCTTCACATAATTTTCTCTGCGGTCAACCGGTCGATATATCACCTCGCCGAACGTCTGCGGATTATTATGTATCGCATCCTTCCCATACATCTTCACGAGTGTATAGTAATCCGGATTCTGAACCTTCAGAGCCACGGTGTCACCCGCAGGGAAGTTGAACACTACTATATCATTTCGCTCAACCTTCCCAAACCCTGCAAGACGATGATATTTCCATTGCGGATTATCAAGATACGACTTTGTGTTTATGATCGGGAATGTGTTCTGCACAAGCGGAAAATGCACCGGTGTGTTAGGCACTCTCGGTCCGTATGCCATCTTGTTCACCCAAAGATAGTCACCTACCAATAGCGACTTTTCAAGCGACGACGAGGGTATCTGATAGTTCTGCCCTATGAAAGTGAACACGAAATACACCAATATCAATGCGTAGACTATCGCATCCACCCAGCTCATCACACTCCTGACCGCTGCGTTCTTGGATTTCTTCCACCATGTGAAGGGGATATATCCTGTTATGTATATATCGAAAAGCAGGAACCAGAAGATGGCGACCCACCAGCTCCCGAGCCATGCCACCCAAAGGAAAAATATCACCGACACGATTCCGAAACGTATCCATCGTGATTTTTTATTCTCTGCCACTCGGCGGCGGAAATCTGTCATGAAATCCGATGAGCCTTTCGAAGAGTTATCCGTAGTATTATTTGAATTTTCTGTCATATACCTCTAATTATAGCAAATCCTCCATCATCTGGTCAATGGTGAAAACACCCTTTTTGCCGGCAAGCCATTCTGCTGCCATCACTGCGCCAAGTGCAAAACCGTCGCGCGACTTTGCGCTATGGGTGATCTTGATGCTGTCCACCGCCGAGTCCCAAAGTATGGAGTGAATACCCGGCACCTCTCCCCGTCGGAAGCTCATCACCGGAAGCTCGTCTGCCTCAAATCCGCTCATTGTGATTGTTTCCAATTTCTCCTCCTTTGTGGCATCATCTGTCACGGCGTTCACCATACCTTTATCCACCCACGAATTGATACGTTCGTTCTCCGAAATGATACCTTCGGCAAGTGTTATGGCTGTCCCCGACGGATGGTCGAGCTTATGCACATGGTGCGTTTCCGACATGTAGGGAGTATACTGAGGAAGATTGCTCATCAACTTGGCAAGCTTGCGGCTTATGGCATTGAAGATATACACGCCGATACTGAAATTGCTCGATGCGAGAAGTGCGCTCCCTGATTCGGCTACGCATTTATCCACCTCTTCCTTGTGCGCACTCCAGCCGGTTGACCCGCATACCACGGGCACCCCGTTGCCGACAGCTCGCTTGATATTTCCGGGGGCAGTGGCTGGTGTGGTAAACTCTATGGCTGCGTCAGCCGAGGCAAACGCTTCGCCATCCATATCATCAAGATTGTTGACATCGATTATCGACACTATCTCATGTCCTCGTGTACGGGCTATGCGCTCTATCGCATGACCCATCTTTCCATATCCTATAAGGGCAATTTTCATAACTTTATCGGTTTTTTCATCTTTTGGACGGGATTACCGCCCGCATAATCCGCAAAGTTACAAAAAATTTCCAAAACTCGGTATGCGATACCTACTTTCTATTCTCAAGTTTCAGATACTCTTCCCCGACCGTGTAAAACACCTCCTTGGGCGTCCATGCCGGTATCTTCTCGTTATGGCTGTCACCTGCGGGATAGGATTTCACCAATGAGTACGATGTCATATCCCTGTCAACACCCTCTTCGCTGTATGGCATAACCGGAAATTTGAACACAAACACGAATGCTCCGTCAGCTCCACCTTGGTCAAGAAGCCTTAACTGGGTTTCGACATAATCCGCCTGCTCTTTCTCGCTTCTCACAGGTGTTACGCCACCTTCATAAATCCCATTACCGTTTTCATCAACACCTTGGAGTATGGCAAACGCTTCTCCTCCTCGCTTTGCCGCTCCTTTGTATGCACAACATCCCATCTCCATAACCACAATCGGCTTCCCGACTCTATAGCGGTCGAGTCCTGCCAGATATTCTTCATCGGTTTCACCCCTGCGGTAATAATCCACCCCGACAATATCAAACATATCCCAATCGACATATTCCCATGTCCCCGATGCGTATGTGACCTTCCCCTTGAATTCCTTCCGCACGGCTTTGCATATCTTCCCAAGCACTTTATTCAGCTCCTTATTTCTCGATACCAATTCTTCAAAACCGCCGTTAGTCGCCAACGAGCCGAGCCACGCCAACCGGTCATTCATCTCCTCGCCGGGAAACACTCCCTTGGAAAACAAGGAGTACTCGCATCCCGCAACAAATACCACATCTATACCCTCTTTCCTTAACATCTCTGCGGCTTTTGCTCCCTTAGCCATATATGCCACGGTCTCATCAACCCCGGCGCCCATCAGCCAAGGATTGAAAAACACCTTCAACCCCTCCGCGTTAGCCAACCTTGTAGCCTTTACCAATCGGTCTATATCCTCACCCTCGATTCTCACGGTATTGCATCGGAGTATATTGGATATGACATTAAGATCATACTTGACAGCCTCCTCATCGTATGTGTCAACGGAATACACACCCTCTCCATAACGCAATCCCATGTCATACACTACACCCCTTATATCCATCGATGTTTTGGCACTAAGCATAATTGAATTTATTGAAATTATAATTACTAATAAAATTTGTTTCATGATTCGCTTTTTATTAATTTTACAACGGGTCTCGACAGCAAAGATAGGAAATATTTCATTTGCGTCTTATTTTTTCTGTTGCTGTTTGGGATACATTGTTTTCCTAAATTTCCAAGAATAGAACTGATTTAAATCAACTATGCGAAAGATTGTAATCATTGACGGATATGTCGCAAACAGTGGCGACCTGTCATGGGATAAACTTAAAGAGTTGGGCGAGCTTACCGTGTACGATCGCACTGCTCCCGAAGATGTCATAGACCGATGCAAGGATGCGTTGGCTGTCCTTACCAACAAGGTGCTTTTCACCGATGAGGTCATGAGCCGCCTGCCGGAATTGAAATACATAGGCGTGCTTGCCACCGGCTTTAACAACATCGACATCGAAGCTGCTCGCCGTCGTGGCATAACAGTGACAAATGTCCCGGCTTACTCTACCGACTCGGTTGCGCAGCTTGTTTTCGCCCACCTTCTGAACATCGTTAATGATATATCCGGCTACGCTGAGTCTGTAAACCGTGGCGAATGGTCTGAGTGCATCGATTTCAGCTATCGTCTCCGCCCCTTCGATGAACTCGCAGGAAAAACTATGGGTATTATCGGCTTCGGTAATATCGGCAGCCGTGTGGCTCAGATAGCACACGCTTTCGGGATGAATGTCATCACTAATTCCGGTCGAGAAATTCCGGAGTATGCCAAGCGTGTTGACCTCGACACTCTCTTCCGCACAGCCGATGTTATCTCGCTTAACTCTGCGCTTACACCTGCAACCGCCGGTATTATCAACCGTGAGAATATCGCCAAGATGAAACCGTCTGCCATACTCATAAACACCTCCCGCGGTCCGCTCGTTGATGAGGCTGCTCTCGCCGAGGCTCTGCGTGAAGGCAATATTGCCGCAGCCGGCATTGACGTGCTCTGTCAGGAACCTCCGCGCAATGGCTCTCCGCTCATCGGTTGCCCGAATGTTTACATCACACCGCATATCGCTTGGGAATCCACTCAGGCACGTCGACGACTCGTGGATATAGCCGTGGCTAACCTCAGCTCATTCGCCGAGGGCACACCTGTCAATGTCGTATCGTAGGGAAGAGAACGGAAGAACAGTTCTTAAACCTCCAATGCCTTTGCCAATGATTCCATTGACTTCATAAGGCATTCTCTCGTTGTGCCTACATTCAGTCGCATGAATCCGACACCCTCCTCGCCAAACATACCTCCGTCATTCAAGGCGAGGTGTGCTTTATTCACGAACAAATCTATAAGCTCTTCATGAGTCAGGCTAAGCCCCCGGCAATCCAACCACACAAGGAACGATGCTTGGGGGCGTATTGCTCGTATACCGGGCAAGCGTTCTTCACAGAATTTTTCTACCGCCTCGATATTTCCCTCTATATAATTAGTCAGCTCTTTCAGCCATCTCTCGCCGTTATTATACGCCACTTCTGTTGCTATAGTTGCAACAAAGGTTGGGTCGGAAAATTCATTGACCGCCATCCATTCGAAGAACGGCTTTCTTAAATCCTCGTTACTTATCACTATCCATGAACTTGCCAATCCGGGGATATTAAATGTCTTCGATGGGGCACCGAGCGCAATCCCGACCTCCCGGGCATCGTCGCTAACTTCAAGGAATGGTATGTGTGGTTTACCATACAGCACAAGGTCGCCATGTATCTCATCCGACACCACAATCACCCCATATTTTTTAGCCAAAGCAGCTACTTTCCTAAGCGTTTCCGCATCCCACTGTATCCCTATAGGATTATGGGGATTGCAAAGTATCATCATCTTCGGTGACTCTTCCGCAAATTTGCGCTCCAAGTCTTCCAAGTCCATTTCATAACCCTCTGCGGTCTCTCGCAACGGATTGGTCACACAGATTCTTTTATTTCCCACTGTCAGATTACGAAATGGGTGATACACAGGAGTTTGTATCAATATTTTATCTCCCGGATTCGTAAAATAGTTGATAATGAAGGCGATACCTCTGACCACTCCGTTTACGTATGTCAGTTCCTCCCGCTTCACGTTCCAATTATGCCGGCGCTTTAGCCATGAGATTATGGATTCCCAATAACTGTCAGGCACCGCTGCATATCCGTATACCGGGTGCTTGATCCTTTCTATAAGTGCTTCGGTGATTTCAGGTGCTACGGCAAAATCCATATCTGCCACCCATAGCGGCACAAGGTCTTCACACCCGAAAAAATCTTTTAGGCAATCTGCCTTTATCGCTCCGGTGCCTTTACGGCATATCTCCCGGTCAAAATCACATGCACAATTCATGGTTCTTTAAATTTAAATTTTTTGGTTCCAAAATCTCCTTTTTCCATCTATTCCGTTCCACCCTCATTCATGAAGCGCCCCGTAAACCACCGAGGCTTTAGCGGGTCCTATTATCTCGGCTATCGCATCCACATCAGCCTCTCTCAATCGCTTCACGCTCTTGAAATGCGAGAGCAATGCGGTGCGTGTCTTTTCCCCGACACCTTTTATGGAGTCAAGCTCCGACACTGCCTGTCCTTTGCTTCGGCGGTTGCGGTGATGGGTTATTCCGAATCGGTGAGCTTCGTCTCGCAAATGCTGCACCACCCTTAATGTCTCACTGTTTTTGTCGATATAAAGCGGGATGCTGTCCCCGGGGAAATATATCTCTTCAAGTCGCTTTGCAATCCCGACAACGGCGATAACACCTCGAAGACCCATCTCATCCAACGCTTCCACAGCTGCTGACAATTGCCCTTTACCGCCATCCACTACTATGAGCTGAGGAAGCTCCTGCCCCTCGCTTACGAGACGTGTGTACCGTCGTGTCAGCACCTCTTTCATCGATGCGAAATCGTCGGGTCCCACCACGGTCTTTATGTTGAAATGCCGGTAATCTTTTTTGCTTGGCTTTGCGTCCTTGAACACCACGCACGATGCCACGGGATTCGTCCCTTGGATATTCGAGTTATCAAAACACTCTATATGCTTCGGCAGCTCGCTAAGGTGAAAATCTGACTTCATCCGCTGGAGTATTCTGTCAGTCCTTGTCTCCGGATTGCGCTTCTCCATTGTCTTTATCTTATCCACACGATGCTGTCGGGCGTTCTTCTGCGACACCTCCAAAAGCTTAGCTTTGTCCCCTCGCTGAGGTATTGTGAATTTCACATCGGGCATCTCCACGTCAGGCTCCTCGGCTACCACCACTTCGTCATACTTCACCCCGAACGATTCCGAAATTTCATTCATGGCGTATGCCAACAGTTGCGCCTGCGTTTCGTCGAGTCTTCGCTTGTATTCCAAAGTAACGGATTTCACTACCGCACCACGGCGCACATGCATATAATTTATATACACATCGCTGTCCTCGTCATCGATTCCAAACACGTCGATATCCTCTATCGTCTGTGACACTATCACGCTCTTGGACTGGTAGCGTTTTATGAGTTCATACTCCTCCTTGAGCACCTGCGCTTCTTCAAATCTCAGCTCCATGGCGAGCTTTTCCATCTCACCTTTCAGATACTGCAACAGCTCACCGATATCGCCTCGAAGGATAGCCCTTATTCTATCGATATCCTTTCCGTAATCCTCGATTGAGATTGCGCCGACACAGCAGCCTTTACACCGTTTCAAATGATAGTCGAGACACAATCTCCCTTTACCCTTCTCAATATATTCCGGTGTTATCAGATGGCGGCAAGAGCGGACTCCGTAGAGTCTTTTTATAAGCTCCAAAGTCGCCCTTGCGGAACCGGCGTCAGTATAGGGTCCGTAATATTTCGATCCGTCCTTTATCAGTTGACGTGTCATGAATACCCGTGGGTACGGCTCGTTTGTGACCACTATCCAAGGATAGGATTTATCATCCTTAAGGAGCACGTTATATCTTGGCTGGTACTCTTTGATCATGGACGCCTCAAGGTTCAAGGCATCCTGCTCTGTCGGTACCACGACATAACTCATATCCGTTATCGCCCGCACAAGTAGATTGGTGCGCAGACAATCATGGGTGCGGTTGAAATATGACGATACCCTCCGCTTCAGATTCTTTGCCTTTCCGACATAAATCACCGTACCCTCGGAGTCATAGTACATATAGACTCCGGGGGTATCGGGGAGTATTGAGATCTTCTCCCTCAAAGCAGCCGATTTTTTATGCATCGCCATAAAACCTCTCGTAGAAGCTATTGCAAAATTAAGCTTTGTTCTTAATGTAGGGATGCTCCATGGAGCATCCGAATATCTAACCCATCAATAGCTGATAAGCGCGGAAACCTCCGCATCGGCAGGAAGATTAGCCCTTCCGTTCAAAGCTGTCAGCTCAATGATGAAGTTGATATAAATCTTTTTCGGATTCATTGACTTCACAAGGTTGTAAGCTGCAGCCATTGTTCCGCCGGTGGCAAGAACGTCGTCATGAAGCACCACCACATCATCAGGTCCGATAGCGTCCCTGTGAATCTCTATGGTGTCCTTACCATATTCCTTGTCATACGAAGCTTTGATGGTGTCGGCAGGAAGCTTTCCGGGCTTACGCACCGGCACAAAACCTGCGCCCAATTCAAAGGCGAGAATAGAGCCGCCGATGAATCCTCTCGACTCGATCCCCACAACCTTAGTAACGCCTTTGTCACGATAAAGTTGAGAAAGGTCCCAGCCGATGATATGCAAACCTCTCGGATCCTTAAAAAGTGTGGTAAGGTCTTTAAAGATGACACCCTTCTGAGGGAAGTCAATCACATCACGAATGTGAGATTTCAAATATTCCATGATATTTCGGTTTATTAATGTTTCATATTATTCTATTCGCTAAATCATGCTCTCAGGTATCTGAAAAGCCGAATTGTTCCACGTGGAACAATTTCATCACCTACCCAACAGCAGTAAAAGTATATTTATATCGGCAGGTGAGATACCGGGTATTCTTGATGCCTGAGCCACTGTTTCAGGGTCGATTCTGATGAGCTTCTGTCGAGCCTCTGTGGAGATGGAATTGACCTTTGAGTAGTCAAGTTTGCCCCGGAGCTTCACATTTTCCAAACGGCGAATCTTATCTGCGATTAGCTGCTCACGCTGTATGTATCCCTGATATTTCATCAGTATCTCCGCCGCTTCGATTATCTCCTCTCTACGCTCTTTCTCTATATTCTCTTCGATATAATCGGAAAGCGGCTTGATACCCTTTGCAAGTATTTCGATGTTCAAACGTGGGCGCAATACGAGGTCATACAGTTTCACACCCTGCTTCAACGGCTGTTCTCCCACCTCCTCCAAATACGGATTTACCAACGAGGCTTTAACCGAGAACTCACGACAGAAATCCATCAGCCCGTCACGCTGACGCAATTTCGACTGCATCTGTTCGTAGCGGAAATCTGACGCAAGCCCGATCTCATGACCTCTCGGAGTAAGACGCATATCGGCATCATCCTGTCGCAACAGTATTCTGTATTCTGCGCGTGATGTGAACATGCGGTAAGGTTCATCCACACCCTTTGTCACAAGGTCATCTATCAGCACACCTATGTATGCTTCATCACGAGAAAGCGTAAACGGTTCCTTCCCTGCTATCTTCAATGCTGCATTGATACCGGCAACCAAACCCTGACCGGCGGCTTCTTCATATCCTGTCGTGCCGTTTACCTGACCGGCAAAATACAGCCCTTCCACAAGTTTTGTTTCAAGCGTGTGGTAAAGCTGTGTCGGGTCGAAAAAGTCATACTCGATAGCATAACCGGGACGGAATATATGCACATTTTTAAGGGCTGGAATAGTCTCCAAAGCTCGTATCTGAATATTGATCGGCAAGGATGACGAGAATCCGTTTACATAGTATTCTGTCGTCGTCTCACCCTCCGGTTCAAGGAACAACTGATGCTCGCTCTTATCGGCAAATGTGACAATCTTGGTCTCAATGCTGGGGCAATAACGAGGACCTATACTCTGAATCTGCCCGTTGTAAAGCGGTGAGTCGGGCAACCCTTCACGGAGTATATCATGTGTCGCCTCGCTTGTATACACCGTGTGGCAAGGACGCTGACGCAACCTGCGACGCACATTGTGAAGATACGAGAATTTGTGGAAATCATTATCACCTTCCTGTAGGGTGGTAAGCGACCAGTCAACCGAACGACCGTCGATTCTGACAGGTGTTCCGGTTTTCATTCTGTCAGCTGCGAAGCCTATTGATTTCAATTGCTCCGTGATACCGTATGATGCGGGTTCCGAAACTCGTCCTCCGGGGTTCTTGACAGGTCCTATATGCATCAGTCCGTTAAGGAATGTGCCTGCTGTCAGCACCACTGCTTTTGCCCTGAATGTGACTCCGAGAGCTGTCTTAACGCCGGCAACCTTCCCCGATTCAATGAGAAGTTCATTCACCGAGTCCTGCCACATATATAGGTTCTCGGTATTTTCAAGTATCTCACGCCACAGCTTTGAAAACATCATGCGGTCGCTCTGCGAACGCGGACTCCACATAGCCGGACCCTTTGAACGGTTGAGCATACGGAACTGGATGGCTGATTCATCTGTCACGATACCCATCATGCCGCCCAACGCATCTATCTCACGCACGATTTGACCCTTCGCTATGCCACCCACTGCCGGGTTACAGCTCATCTGGGCTATTTTGTTCATGTCAATGGTGATAAGAAGTGTCGATGCGCCGAGAGTGGCTGACGCATGAGCTGCCTCACATCCGGCATGACCGGCTCCTATCACTATAACGTCATAGTCAAAATTCATAAACTAAGAGGGTGTTTATCCTTTTTAATATCCTGCAATCAATTCACATTTAAAATGTCATATCCAACATTCCAAGTGCTTGATTCTCAAAATTTTCCATTATTTCTCTCTCGCCGGGACCTTTGTCGTTGATTCCACACAGATGAAGCACTCCATGGATTATGACTCTGTGAAGCTCCTGCTGATATGTGGCGCCGACAAGCTCGGCATTGCTCTTAACTGTATCGAGAGATATAAACATATCGCCTGACACCATTCTTCCGCGTGAATAGTCGAAGGTGATAATGTCTGTATAGTAATCGTGATTTAGAAATTGCCGGTTTACTTCGATAATCTTTTCATCATCGCAGAAAATGTATACCAATGGTCCTACAACTTTCGAATGTGTAGCTACGACTTTTGAAATCCACTCATCGAGCTGAGCGGTATCTATCGCCGGCATCTTTGTGCCTCCGTCAGTCAACCATTCTATCTTTTTCATATTCAATTTTATATGACACAAAGATACTCATTTTTTCATTTTTGGTCAAATTAATTTATCTGACTCAAAACTCCAAACACGCAAAATAAACATATCGTGCTAATAATCAACAATATACCCAATTTTATCCCCTCTCAGATTTAAAAATTCAATCTCATTCGATAAGGTGGACGTGAATTTCACCGCCAAAACGGCTTAAAAATCGCCACCTATCCCCTACCCCACTCCTGTCCGCACACACCAATCAAAAAAGTCGGGGCATCCGACAACGGAAGCCCCGACAAAGTATAACCCGATGAGTTTTTTATTTTTTGACCGACTAATTATTACTTCTTATAGAGTATCGGATTTGTCGCCGGATCATTATACATTTTCATCTGACGATAAACCTTCATATATTTTCTGCCGGCGGCGATGTCATCAAGAAGCTGGTCGATCGCTGTTGTCAAATCCTCCTCCTGCTGGAGCAAGATGTCCAACTTTGCCTGACACTTCGCAATATGTTCCGGCGATGCGTCCGCACGTGCCACTTCGGCTGCCATGTGGTAAATCTTCAGAGCAAGAATCGAAAGTCGGTCTATAGCCCATGCCGGAGATTCGGTATTGATTGTGGCGTCAGGCTGAGTTGCCACATCTTTATACTTCTCCCGGAAATAGGTATCGATCTCCTCAACCATATCTGTGCGATCTTGATTCGATTTGTCTATGCGACGCTTCAACGCCAATGCGGCAACAGGGTCAATGTTGGGGTCTCTTATTATATCTTCAAGGTGCCACTGCACGGCATCAATCCAGTTCTTGGCAAATAGCGTAGCCTCGATGGTGCCTTCAGGGTAAGGGTTCGCAACTTTTGCGTCAACATCATCTGTTACGTGATAGAGCGCTGTTGTGTCACGGAAAATCTTAAATGAGTCTTTTGCGAAATTCATGGTAGGCTATGTTTTATTGGTTTATGCAAATTTGGCAATTTTTCTTGCAAAAAACAAACAATGAACCATAGAACTGCTTTAATATTTCATAAAAAGTTAAAATATCCTCTCAGAATATCCCGTTTATTTTCATTACCTCTCCCCATAAAATCGTAACTTTGTACTTATGCAGACAGTTTTATTTCACTCAACGATTTTCGGTCCCATACACTCTCGCAGACTCGGAGTGTCGCTCGGGATTAACCTCACTCCCGACGATGGGAAAATTTGCACTTTCGATTGCCTATACTGCGAAGCCGGCTTCAACGCCCAAGGTCCCGGCACCACCGGTTTCCCTCCTCGTGAAAGAGTGGCAAGGCTTTTGGAATCGCGCCTTAAAAATATGAAAGCCGCCGGCGAACCGCTCGACGTGATAACATTCTCAGGCAATGGTGAGCCTACGCTTCATCCCGATTTCAAAGGTGTGATCGAGGACACTATACGCATCCGAAACGAGTATTATCCGGATGCCAAAGTCAGTGTCTTGTCAAACTCTACTCGCCTTGAAAATACCGATGTCATAGCCGCTCTGCGGATGGTCGATAATAATATACTTAAACTCGACTCGGCGATAACCTCAACCATGCGCACCATCGACCGCCCTACACAGCCATCGTTCACTTCCGAACGGGCGATAGCCAACATTGCCCAATTCCACAATCAGTGCATAGTGCAGACCATGTTCCTGCGTGGAGAATACGACGGAGTTAAGATTGACAATACCGTCCCTGCCGAGGTTGACGCTCTCATCGAAGCTTACAAAATCATTCAGCCCCGTGAGGTCATGATCTATTCCATCGACCGCAAGACACCGGCTGAAAATCTCGAAAAAGTTTCAAAAGAAGAGCTTCAGGCAATCGCTGAAAAGATAACTTCCGAGACCGGAATTCAGGTGCAAGTCGCTTGATTTTCCACTTGAACAGATTAAACTCCCTATTTGAAATTATGGAAATCCTTACGCCTCCACCTTTGAAACACGGCGACCGTGTTGCCATCATTTCACCCGCCGGAATCATAAAACCGCAATTGGTGTATTCCACTCTCCCGGTGCTCACCGATCTGGGTTGGGTAGCATACGTCGGCGAGAATACTTTCGCCCGTCACGGCACATACGCCGGCACTGATGACCAGCGGTACAGCGACCTTGAGACAGCCCTCACCGACCCTGACACACGTGCCATAATATGCTCCCGTGGTGGTTACGGTGCGGTGCATCTGCTCGACAGGCTCAACCGTCTGCCGTTGCGCGACGACCCCAAATGGATTGTCGGATATAGCGACATTTCTGCCCTTCATGCTCTGATGTCGGCTCACGGCATAAAGTCAATCCATGCCCCGATGACAAAACATATTGCCGAACACAACGGGACTGACGAGGATTCCCGACGTCTCTTCTCTTTGCTCAGAGGGGAAACTCCCGACATACATGTGAGCCCCTTCTCAAAGAACCGACATGGCTCTGCCGAGGGTATACTTCTCGGTGGAAATCTCGCTGTGATAGCCGGGCTGATAAGCACCCCGTTCGACGTCTGCCGTCCCGGATCCATCCTGTTTATCGAGGACGTTTCCGAACCTATATATAAGGTGGAACGCATACTGTATACCCTAAAACTCAACGGCACCCTTGGCAAACTTGCCGGACTGATTGTCGGACGCTTCACCAATTATGTCGGTGACCGTGACAATGACACGATGGAGGATATGATTCAAAACATGATAGCCGAATATGACTACCCGGTCGTATACAATGTGCCTATCGGACACGTTGACCACAACATCCCTATGCTCTGTTCCTCCACAGTCTCACTCAACGTCACGCCATCCGGTGCCACCATCCACACTCTCTCCTGACCTCCTCCCGACCACATTCGCCTTAAAACTATATACCATGGATCTCTAAAACAATTCTACCATGAATCTCCGCTGCATATTAACGTTCATCACTCTCCTACCCTTTCTCTTCGCACTTGCACAGCCGTCAGTACTGAATGTAAACCCGGCTTTCACCGCCGGTGAAATGTCAGCCGACAGCACCCGTTTCACCTCCCTGCGTGAAGCCCTGCTGACCGCTGAAAAACTCCAGAAACAGTATTCCTACACTGAGTCATCACCGCTTACCATCCGCATCTCCCCCTCTGTCTACTGGCTCGACGATCCCGATGACACGGCTGTCAGAAATCCGGCTCCCGGCAGCAATACGCCATTCGGTATGGAACTCACATTAAGCCACCTACGGCTTATAGGTCTTAGCGATAATCCCGAAGATGTGGTGATTGCCTGCAACCGTGGTCAGACCCAAGGTGCCAACGGCAATTTCACCATGCTTCACCTTATGGGCGACGACATACAAGCCGAAAATCTTACTTTCGGCAACTATTGCAACGTGGATCTGATCTATCCCCGTGACCCCTCTCTCAACCGCAAACGCCGTGAGGACGCCATCGTTCAGGCTCAGCTTGCCATCTGCGAAGGCGACCGTATAGTGGCACGAAACTGCCGCTTCATAAGCCGTCTGAATCTCTGTCCGTTCGCAGGGGCAAAACGTGCGCTTTTCGACAATTGCTATTTCGAATGTACCGACGATGCTCTTTGCGGTACGGGTGTTTACTATCGCTGCCGGTTCACACTTTTCAGCGGCAAACCTTTTTATAACACCCAACTGCAAGGTGCCCGTTTCCTCGACTGCGACCTTCACGCCCTGACCTCGGGTCGGCAATATCTCGTGAAAGTTGGTAGTCAGGTGGCAATGGTGGATTGCCGGTGGACTTCCGATGACCCGAATCTGTATATCGGCTGGACACAGGATCCGACTGACGACCTTCGCTCATATCAGCACAATATCTCGCTCAATGGAAAGCCTCTTTTCATCGACACCGAACACCCTTGGCTCACCGTTGACATGACCGGAAAACCGCTCCTTACCGCCTATAAAAACGGTGAAACATACAATATTTATAATCTCCTTAAAGGTAACGACGGCTGGAACCCGATGGCGCAGAACACATCTACCCTCCCATCTCTCCCGACCCGACTCACACTGAACCTCAAGAAGGCTGAAATCGAAACCGGCAAGGATTCTATTTTTATAACTGCCAACCTCCCCGATGTAACTTGGCAGCTGTCGGAAACCGACAAGCCATTCATAAACTTAACCCCGGAATCCGATGGCAAATGCCTTATCAAAGGCTTGAACAACGGCGAGCAAAAACGCAACGTCACACTGCTTGCCAAGACGCCTTCAGGACTCGAAGCCGCCTGCGTGGTGACAGTGAAACCACCGGTACTCCCGGCTCCTGAATTTACATCCAAACCTGTCATTTCCCAGATCGGTGACACCCTGAATCTGAACTATCTTCTTGACTTAAAAGGTAGGGAAGACCTCTCGGAAATCACTTGGTTCCGTGCGAAATCCGCTGACGGGACAGATGCTATACCTGTCGCCGTGACCCGCAACAACTCGCCAAAACGTTCTTATACCATAACAGAAGCTGATAACGGTTACTATATCATGGCTTCCGTTGCGCCCCGCCACATCCGCTCAAATTCCGGCTCTCCGCTTACCGCTATAACTGACCGCCCGGTTAAGACCGACACACCCCTTACCGAGATTCAAACTGATTTCAGTGAATTTCCCACCGATCCGCAACTTAAACTCATACCCGGATTCTGGACTGTAGACGCCTTCAAACCTGCCGACACTAAAGAGTTTGACTGGACACCTGACCCTAAGAACGGATGGTATTACGGCACCGGAGTGGACGGAGCTTCAGGCATAAACGGACTTCTCCAAGCGTCGCGTGGCGCCAGACTCATTTACAGTCCCGTTTCACATGATTACGGAGATATGGAGCTGACACTTATAGTAGATCCTTGTAAGAGCGCAGGACAGGGGTTCGGTAGTGCCACAGGACAATATATGGATATATGTATCAAATTCGACCCCGAAACCCTCTCAGGCTATGCCCTACGCATCATACGCACACCTAAAAATGATAAAGCCGTAGACTTCCTGCTAATGCGTTATGAAAACGGCATAGCAACCCCCATCTCATCACCCGTCTCAGCTATCTGCTACCGCAGCAACTGCAAAATCCACCTCTCCACCCACACCGCCGATTTTGAGCAGGAAACACAACCCAACACCACAATCTTTACGGCAACAATAACCAACCTCTCACCACTCCCGGCACCCCATCATCCCAACCTCTCCACCGAAGTACATCTCCAAGCTACAGTCCCCCAAACCCAGCACGGCGGCATCTGCATCCAACACACCGGAAGCACCGGCGCCTCCGCCACCCTACTCCGACAAATCAATGGACAATGGACAATTTTCTCAATTGACAATGGAAAATTGACAATGGAAAATTGACAATTAAAAATGGACAGTTGACAATTATTACACTGTCAACTGTCCATTTTCTATTGTAAATATTAACTACCAATCGTCAATTGGACTTTCAATCCTTTACAGAGCAAAGGAGCAAAGTCGATGAATCGATTGAAAAAAATTGTCAATTCCTTACAGAGCAAAGCAGCAAAGCCGATAAGTCAACTGTCAATTGTCAATTGAATAACTGTCAATTGTCAATTACACCGTAAGTATTTCCTTCTCTTTTGCGGCGAAGAGTTCGTCGATCTTTTTGAGGTACTTGTCGTGGAGCTTCTGAACGTCATTTTCAGCGTCCTTCGACACATCCTCGCTCATTCCTTGTTTCACAGCCTTCTTAAGACCTTCGATAGCGTCACGACGGGCATTGCGCACTGAAACCTTGGCATTTTCAGCCTCGGCTTTCGACTGCTTAACCAACGAACGGCGACGTTCCTCGGTCAACGGCGGGATAGAGATACGGATTATTTCACCATTGTTCTCGGGAGTGATGCCAAGTTCTGAATTGATGATAGCCTTCTCAATCTCCTTGAACATAGGTTTTTCCCATGGGGTTATAGTGATGGTACGAGCGTCAGGAACAGAGATATTAGCCACCTGTGAGATAGGCACATTAGTACCATAGTAGCTCACACGTATAGCGTCAAGAATCTTCGGGTTGGCTTTACCGGCACGGATATGCGCAAGCGCTTCATCAAGATAAGCCACTGCCATCTCCATTTTTTCTTCGGCGGGATTAAGGTAATCTGAGGGTTCCATAATTAGTATGTATTAGGTTGATTAATTTGCGTGATTAATATACCAACGTGCCTATCGGCTCGCCATCGATAACCTTGGCAAGATTGCCTACGGTATCCATGTCAAACACGACGATAGGGAGATGATTTTCCTTGCAAAGAGCAGTGGCGGTGAGATCCATAACCTTCAAGCCGCGGTTGTACACCTCATCGTAAGTGATTTCAGTAAATTTGGTCGCAGTCGGATCTTTCTCAGGATCGGCTGTGTAGATACCGTCAACACGTGTGCCCTTGAGCATCACATCGGCACCTACCTCGATGCCTCTGAGAGCGCTGCCGGTATCGGTGGTAAAGAACGGATTGCCTGTGCCGCCAGCTATGATAGCCACTTCCCTGCGTTCCATAGCCTCAATGGCACGGACATTGGAATAATGCTCACCGATGGGGAACATGTTGATGGCGGTAAACACCCTCGCAGGCTGCCCTATGGCTTCAAGAGCTGACGAAAGAGCAAGCGAATTGATGACAGTGGCAAGCATACCCATCTGGTCACCCTTCACACGGTTAAAGCCTTTGGCTGCACCTGAAAGACCGCGGAAAATATTACCGCCCCCTATCACGATAGCCACTTCAACACCCTTGCCGACAATCTCCATGATCTGTCGGGCATAGTCATTCAAACGTTCGGTATCTATACCGTAACCTTGCTTTCCCATCAGCGACTCGCCGCTGAGCTTAAGCAACACTCGCTTATATTTGGTACTCATATATTAATTTATTCCTATTTATATTATCCTAAGAACAAAGGTAATCATAAAAATCCAAATTTTTTCTCGCTTGCAAACTTTTTCAAAAAATTTTCACCAATAAACCGACACAAACATCCCTACGAGTATTGAAACAACCTTCCTCTCTATTCTAATTTGACAAAGGCCCTGTCAGCCGTACCTACTGAATTAGGATGCGGAGATGGCGGATTTACGCATGGTATCCGATCTACGTTTGACGTTTGATTTACGTTTGAGCGTTGATTTACGTTTGACATCCGTTTTACGTATGACGGCTGATTAGGAATTTCTGCCTTGGGGGCAACATCATCCTTGACAATTTCCATCTGTTCCGAATTATTTATCTTATTGTCATTAGCCTTTTGTTCCGCCAGTTTCTTTTCACGGCGGCGTGCGGCATTTTCACGGGCACGTTCCGAGCGAGCTACAGCCTTTTCAACTTCAGGCAACAGGAGCGCATATACCAATTTCACCTCCTTGCTGCGAACCCCCAACATCACATCTTTCCCGCCGAGGAAAAGGTCTATCATTCCCATCACAATCCCTATCCCGTCAAGGAAATAAGGGTCAATGCATCGGAATGCGTTAATCACTCGTTTATTAAATTCCTCATAAGCCTTTTTCGACATCTGTTTAGTAGTTCTCATAGCATTAAAATTCTAAGTTTAAATAAGTTCTATGCAAAGATACTACCCCCACATCCCCAAAACAGTGCGAAAAATTCAATTTAACACTAAAAAATTTTTTTTTTAAGCAACCTTCTATCGATGTCCCCGCTTTCGAGAATACCCATCTGGTGTATGGCAATCCTATTGAGCTTTATCAACCGCTCCGATTGCGGAAGCCCCTGTTCAATAAACACAGCATTTAGATTCTCCATGTTAGAGAGGCATATCAGTTCATTTATAGAGGCGTAATCACGAATATTACCTTTTAGAGCAGGATTGGCTTCTCGCCATTGTTTTGCAGTCATACCAAACATTGCCATATTAAGCACATCTGCTTCATTTGCATAAATAACACTTGCTTGTGCTTTTGTAATTTCGGCAGGAATGAGATTATGTTTTATGGCATCTGTATGAATACGATAATTTATTTTTGACAACTCACGTTTTGCAGACCAGCCAATAAGATGTTGCTCTTCCTCTTTTAGGCGCTGAAATTCTTTAACAATATAAATTTTAAATTCAGGACTTATCCACATTGCAAACTCAAAAGCAATATCTTTATGGGCATAGGTTCCCCCATAACGACCAGCTTTTGCCTGTAATGATATGGCGTTGGTTCTTGCGACGAATTCCTTCACGCTTATTTTGAAACTGTTAAGACCTGATTGATTTTTAATTATGGCGAATTCGCCATAATTAAAATCACGATTGTATACTTTTTCCCAGATTCCAATGAACTCCAATGTGTTACGATTACGTAACCAATCAGTAATGAAAAAGTCTCCATCTTTTGCTTTTAACATATCAGTAAGGCAGATATAGTCCTCTCCATTTACTTTCAAGACATTGATCTCTGTGTCTTTTACTGTTATTTTTGTCATGCTGTTAATTATATTGAATTCGATATATTCACTATGAAAAGCTCTACTTTTTCCAATAATCCATGATATCTGTGAAGTTACAGAGTCTTTTATTTCGCAAATATAATCATTTTCAGCGAGTTGGTCAATAAGCTGAAAATAATATAAGCAATCATTATCTACGTTATCTAACAATGTCACCAAGCGACATTGGTGCTCCCTTTGGCTTTTATGTTACAGATATTTTAAGTTAAAATAGTAACAATTCAATTTCAAATCTTTTACAATATGGTTACACTGTTTTTTATTTAATATTTTTATTATTAAATTTGCATATACTTTTAGCAACCTAATCCAACAATCGCGTAAAAGTGAATTTCGACTCTTCGGCATATTCCATATTAGTGGTTGATAATGATGACAATATCCAATCGCTCCTCAAGCTGAACCTCCAGACGGAAGGTTACAGGGTTGAGGTGCGCAATTCTGCCGAGGAAGCTCTTACCGACAATCTTGAATCCTACCGTCTGGTCATAACCGAAGTATCACTACCCGGCGAAATCGACGGATGGGAATTTGTGGACAGGATGAAGGAAAGCCGTCTCACCGCCAATATCCCGGTGATGTTCTGCACCACCCACGACAGTGAAAACGACATCATACGAGGTCTCAATGCCGGTGCCGACGATTACATTGTAAAGCCCTTCTCACTGCGTGAGATGATGGCGAGAGTCCGCTCGGTGCTACGACGCCACCGCAACATGGCTCCCCAATCCACCCTCCACACCATTGAATACCGCACACTCATACTGAATGTGGATGCGCACACGCTCCTTATCGACGGTGAGTCAGTGTCGCTCTCCCCGACAGAATTTTCAATCCTGACATTCCTGCTGCGCTCTCGCAACAAGCTTTTCTCACGTGAGGAAATCTTCAACAGCGCATGGTCCGGCGAAGAGATGACCAACCCGAGAATGGTGGATGTCAACATCTCCCGTCTGCGCAAAAAACTGCTGAACTACGGCAGCAATATAGTCAACCGCTCAGGGCTTGGCTACGGATTCATGGATAAAGAATAATCCCCCACATCTGTTTTATGGCTAAAATACCCTTACCGTCATCATCCACTCCGTTCATGCTTGAAGCCGGCTGCGATGAAGCCGGGCGCGGGTGTCTTGCCGGACCTGTATGTGCCGCTGCAGTGATATTGCCTGACGGATATACCCATCCGCTACTCGATGATTCTAAAAAACTTACCGAAAAACAGCGTGAGGAACTGCGCCCCATCATCGAGCGTGACGCTGTGGCATGGGGTGTGGCTATGGTAGATAACAATAAGATAGACGAAATCAACATCCTCAACGCCTCCATTCTCGCCATGCACCTCGCCCTTGACAAACTCGATGTGACACCGGGGCAAATAGTGGTTGACGGCAACCGATTCAAACCCTATCGTGACATACCGCATCAGACCGTAGTTAAGGGTGACGGCAAATTAGGCAACATAGCCGCCGCATCGATACTTGCCAAAACACACCGTGACGAATTTATGCGCAATGCGGCAAAAATCTACCCCGGATATAACTGGGAAATAAACAAGGGATACCCCACGAAGGATCATCGTGCGGCAATAGCCCGCATAGGCACCACGCCCCTTCACAGGCTCACATTCAAACTCATCTGACTTAGAGGTTGTTTAATAACCTCTTAAAGACCTGACTTGGTGGTGACCAAGATAGCACCGTTGGCACCACGCGCGCCATATTGAGAGGCATCCTTAAGCACCTCCACATGGTCAACGTCATATATGCTTATAAAGTCGAGCGACTTCACCTCTATTCCGTCCACTATATATAGCGGAGTGCTGGAGAGCATTAACGAACGTTGTCCCCTTATGTTGACATCCATCTCACCGCCGCTCCCGTTAGTGATGTTAAGTCCCGGCACAAGCCCCCGCAATGCCCCGAGTATGCTCCGTTCACCCGTACGGCGAAGCTGATCACCGCTGATGCCTGAACTTACGCCGGTAAACTCACGGCGCTTCACATACCAGTAACCCATGTTCACAAGCTCATCGTCCTGTGAGGCACTGCTTACCTGATGGTCATCACGAAGTATTATTTTTATGCTCTGCCGCCCGTCCACGGGTATGCGCACCTTCTGTTTCTTCTTAAACACCAGTGTCAAGGTGTCGGTCGGCGCTACGTCGGTAAGCCCGAAGCGACCTTTTTTGTCGGTGGTGGCATATCGTTTCTCATTTGTGGTGTAAACCCTGACTTTCTTTGCGGGCGAAAGGTCTTCATTTAATATCAGCCCGTTGAACGGCACATCAGCCATGGCTGACATGCATATCGACATCATGACCACAGACACAGGCAAGCCTAAGTGAAAACGTGAGGGTTTCATTTATACATCAGTATTTAGAGGGTGTCACACAAATTCAAAATCTTATCATTTCTTCTTGGAGAGAGCCTTGGCAGCCGAATAGGCAAGCAGCTCGGAGCGGTAATGGGCGGCGGCAATCTCACGCCCCACACTACCTTCAAGTATGCCTCCTTCGGTTATATATGTGTGCCAGAAGGCTTTCATTCCATGCATGAAGGGGGACAGTGGACCTATCTTTTCTTTATTCACTGCTAATACCCTCGCTTTCATAGCCGCATGACGGCGGCTCACATCGGCATATTGCTCCTTGGTGTCGCAACGGTAATGCAGTATGTCGCCGTCGATAAGTTCGGGCTTCACGGAGTCACGGAATATCACTTTTTCAGCCACGTCACGGAGGTTCCAGTTGGCATACCGCTTGTCAAACAGGCGTATCTGGAGGTCGGGATACCAGCCGCAATGTTTCACCGGCATACCGCAATAGAAATTTAACCTCGACACATTGTAGACCCTGTGGCTGAATCCCTCTTCCTTCATGCGTTTTATCGATTCCTGCAGGGCGGGCGAGAGCACCTCGTCGGCGTCGATCGAAAGCACGTACTGGTGGGTGGTGAGCGATGTGGCATACTGACGCTGAGCGCCGAATCCGTCAAAAAGTCTGCGGGTGATGCGGCAGCCATATTGCTCACATATTTCCACGGTGCGGTCGGTGGAGTAGGAATCCACCACGATAATCTCGTCGGCAACTCCACACAATGATTCCAGACAAGCGCCTATGCGCTTCTCCTCATTATATGCTAATATCGTAGCCGACAATTTCACCATGGCATTAATTACGTTACGCAAATGTAATATTAATATTTCACTTATTAAGCATTTAAGCCGATTTTTTATTCACCCCGCCTGTTTTTCCTCTTTTACTGATACAAGCAGCCATATTTTACCATTTATGATCGCCCCACGCATCATTGAACTCCTCGACGGTGATGAATTGTTGGTAATGCCAATTAATATCGTCAAACTCGATATCTAAAAACTCATATCCGTCACATTGGGGATGCTCACGGTCAAGATATATTTTCCCCGTTGGAGTCACTATTAATTCAGATACCAGATTCTTACTCAAGAAATGTAAGTAAGCAGTATCTTTGCCATTCTCAACTCCACATCTTATGTAACTGTCCACATCGTCCCAAGGAACTCGCTTTATGCCTTGATATTCCTCATAAGTGCCTAATATATACCCATATTTAAATCTATCCATTACAGATTTATATGAAAATACCCAACCCAATTCAATCTCATTTGAATAAGATTTTGGTATAACATCAAAACTTTTGCAAACTTGATTGACATGCCATAGTCGCCACATTCCAGGCGGATTATATTTTATTATTTGCTCTTTCTCAGAATCATAATAATCGCTGTCAAGCAATGCAAACCAAATTCTATTTAATTTATCCAATTCCAAGTCATCCGATTTACCAACTTTATACCAAATGCCATTCTCTATACCTTCACGTAAAACCGTATGAAGATAGAATACAACCTCATCTTTTACTATTTCGTCAATATTTGGTTTATAATCCAAAGGATACTTACGTTTAAAACCTCTAATCACTGAGCTATTTAACGCTTCCGTATCATTGGCTATGTATTGGAAGTAAACCTTATATTTGCCATCGATCTCAGCACAGAAAATATTACCGATTCTTGTTACAATTCTCTTTGCCATAAGATAATTTTTACCATTTATGATCGCCCCACACCTCACTGAACTCCTCGGGAGTGATGAATTGATCGTCGTCCCAATTGATGTCGCCAAAATCACCCTCAAACATTTTAAATTCTACGGATGTTGGATGATTTTTATCAAGATGGACTTTCCCTTTTGGCGTGACTATAACTATAGCAACAGCCTTCTTACCTACAAAATGGAAATAAGCTACATCTTCACTACTCATGGCTTTCAATTTCGTGTAAGAATGGACATCTTCCAGTGGTATTTTTTTAATACCATCATATTCCCCAATTGCTGTTTTCATATAACCAAATTCAATCCATTCAATAATTCCTATATATGAAAAAACAGCACCCGGTTCTATGGTTGGATGATCGGATTCTTCAAATTTTTTAATATTTCTGAGTTGTCCTAAATATATCCGCTCTTCATTCACATGCCATACCCACCAATTATCCTGAGTATTAAATTTAGAATAATCAACCCTAAAATTTGGATTTCCTAAATAAGTAACGTCCCCAAACCAGACATTTCTTAATGAATCCAAGCCTAAATTATCTGATTTACCGACTTTATACCATGCACCGACATCTATCCCGGCACGCAGAACAGTATGTGCATAGAATGCCACTTCATTCATTACTATGTCATCCATTTTGGGGTTCGCATCCAACGGATATCGCCGTTTGAATACACGAATAACGGAACTATTAAGTTGGCTCATGTCATTGGCTATGTACTGGAAGTAAACTTTATACTTACCATCTATATT
Organism: uncultured Duncaniella sp.; assembly: GCA_910577335.1. Lineage (GTDB taxonomy): Bacteria > Bacteroidota > Bacteroidia > Bacteroidales > Muribaculaceae > Duncaniella. The sequence goes on from CAJTMJ010000042.1 coordinate 26,425, forward strand.
AGCATACTTGCCATCGATCTCAGCACAGAAAATATTTCCGATCTTTGTTACAATTCTCTTTGCCATAATAAAATTTTTACCATTTATGATCGCCCCACACCTCATTGAACTCCTCGGCGGTGATGAATTCATTGTATTTCCAGTTGATGTCGCCAAAATCACCTTCAAACATTTTGAATTCACCGGATTTAGGGTGCTGCTCATCCAGATAAACCTTTCCATTTGGCGTGACTATGACTATAGCAACAGCCTTCTTCCCTACAAAATGAAGATAGGCAACGTCTTCGCTCTCTGAATCCTCCAACTTAGTGTAGCTATCCACATCATCCCAGGGAACACGTTTTGCATAATAATAAATATTATCACTTCCAGAATCATAACCATATTTTATCCGTGATATAATACACATATACGGCACAACAGCTCCCTCTTCAAGAGGTCTATATGGATTCTGCATTGGGTTTTCAACACGTTTTCTTTTTTCATTGACATGCCAAACATATAAGGTATCCAATGGCGAACATTTCACAAACTGAAATTTTTCCCTATCAAATATACTATCGGGAACCGAGCCGAACCAAACTTTTGACAACTGATCCAACCCCAAATCGTTTGATTTTCCAACCTTATACCAAGCTCCATCCTCAATACCTACCCTTAAGATTGTATGCATGTAGAATATAACTTCATCCTTTACTATGTCATCTATTTTTGGATTTGCATCCAATGGATAACGCTGTTTAAACACTCTTATTATTGCACTGTTCAATTGTTCTGAATCTTTGGCGATGTATTGGAGATACACTTTGTACTTGCCATCGATCTCAGCACAGAAAACATTTCCTACTTTTATCACGATTCGTTTTGCCATAAGGAGAGGATTTTTAACATGATAAATTGATTTAAGGTTGCTTTACAAATTTAATACTTTATTCGGCGTAATTTAAGTACATGACAAAAATTTGAAAACATCGAATTTTGGGGTATAAGTCGGAC